>NZ_JAPZSP010000012.1 GCF_027531705.1 Flavobacterium sp.
GAGTAATCAATTTATTGGATTAAACTCAGGTGATCATACGGTTTATGTTAGAGATAAATTTGGCTGTGACGAGATCTATGCAACTGTGAAACTATTGAATTTCCCTCACTTTTTCACGCCAAATGGCGATGACTATAATGATAGATGGAATATTTCTGATTTAGGAGACCAACCTAACGCAAAAATTTATATATTTGACCGCTATGGAAAACTGATGAAACAAATCACAACAGCAGGAGAAGGATGGGATGGAACATTCAACAAAACTCCATTACCAGCAGATGATTATTGGTTTACTATAGAATATCAAGAACAAGGAGTTACTAAAATATTTAAATCGCATTTTGCATTAAAACGATAAATCATCAAAAAAAGAAAGGCTGTCATTGACAGCCTTTCTTTTTATCTAAAATGTTAAATTATTTATCAATAGAACCTAATACTCTTTTCATAAAATCATTTAAGGCTGTTTTTTTATCAGCTCCGTTTTTTATTAATAGATTTACTTCAAGAGCACCATACATATTAGATATCAATTCTCCTATAACCTCAAGTTCTTCATCTTTTAGTGACGAAACTTCACATAGATTTTCTAAAACTTCAATTGTCTCAATTAAATAATCTTGATCATTTTCTTCAATGAACTGAGTCAGGTGTTTTATTATAGGTAATTTCATTTGTTTAGTTTATAGTTTGTTGTTAATAGTTAATGGTTTGCGATAAATTTTACAAACCATTAACTTTTTAGATTACTTCGTATACCAAGTCTGTTAAAACTTCAAGTTTTGTAGTTTGACTTTGATTTACTAAAGTTCCATTTTTGAATGTTGCAAAAGTTGGTAAATTGTCCACCTTTGCCAATTTTCTTGACTCTGGGAATTTTTCTGCATCTACCATAAGAAATGGTATTCTCTCGTTTTGTGAAGCCAACATTTTGAATTTTGGTTTCATAATTCGGCAATTTCCACACCAAGTAGCAGAATATTGAACTACCACAACATCATTTGAAGCAACCACTTCAGCTAAATTATCTTGTTCTATTTCTAAAAACATAGTTTTAAAATTTCAATAGCAACAACAATGTCAAATTTCAATTTCTGATTTTGACATTGTTATTGTCATTGTGATTGATATTTATTAATGAGAAGCTAAGTATGCAGCTGTTGAATTTCTGTCAGCGTTCATAGCATCTTTTCCTTCTTCCCAGTTAGCTGGACAAACTTCACCTTTGGTTTGAACATGTGTGTAAGCATCAATTAATCTCAAATATTCATTTACATTTCTTCCCAATGGCATATCATTTACACTTTCGTGGAATATTTTTCCATCTTCGTCAACTAAATAAGTAGCTCTGTAAGTTACGTTTGAACCCTCTAAAATTTCGTCGTTTATTTCTTCATCATAAACCCATTCTGCATCAAGAATATCTAATGCTGCAGAAAGATTACGAGTTGTATCTGCCAAAATAGGGTAGGTAACACCTTCTATTCCTCCATTATCTTTTGGAGTGTTTAACCAAGCAAAGTGAACTTCGTTTGTATCACAAGATGCACCGATTACCATGGTATTTCTTTTTTCAAACTCTTGAAGAGCAGCTTGGAATGCATGTAATTCTGTTGGGCAAACGAAAGTAAAATCTTTTGGATACCAAAATAAAATTACTTTTTTCTTGTTGTTTTTTGCTTCTTCTAAAACGTTGATTCTTAAATTATCTCCCATAAAAGAGATTGCATCTACTGTAATGTTTGGGAATTTTTTTCCAACTAATGCCATGATTGTATGATTTAAATTATTATTGTTTTTCTGAATACAAATTTACAACTAGAAAGAGATAAAAGACATGATAATTATTGTATTTTCCGATTGATTAATAGATATAAATTATTAATATATTTCTTATAAAATATTAGTATAATAATTTCACTATGTGTTTTTTTTAGTGGTATTTTTTGCATAAAAAACAAAAACCACCTTAAAAAGATGGTTTTTTAGAAAAGCAACAATAACTTTGAAGTTTTTATTTCAAATCATATCGATCTAAATTCATCACTTTTGACCAAGTATTTATAAAATCTTGTACAAATTTTTCTTTGTTATCGTCTTGTGCATATACTTCAGCGTAAGCTCTCAATACAGAATTTGAACCAAAAACTAAGTCAACTCTAGTTGCGGTCCACTTAGTTGCCCCCGATTTTTTATCAACAATGTTGTATAGGTTATCGCCAGCAGGTTTCCAACTGTAGTTCATATCAGTTAAATTCACAAAGAAATCATTACTTAAAACACCTTCATTATTAGTGAAAACACCGTGTTTAGTTCCGTTAAAGTTGGTTCCAAGAACACGCATTCCTCCAATAAGAACGGTCATTTCTGCAGCTGTTAATCCAAGAAGTTGTGCTTTGTCTAACATTAATTCTTCTGGTTGCACTACATATTTCGACTTCATAAAGTTTCTGAAAGCATCGTTTGTTGGTTCTAAAACTTCAAATGATTCTACATCGGTCATTTCTTGTGAAGCATCTCCTCTTCCTGCATGGAAAGGAACTTTCACATTAAATCCACCTTCTTGAGCTGCTTTTTCTATAGCTGCTGTTCCACCAAGAACAATTAAATCAGCAATACTCACTTTTTTACTCAAACCTGCCTGAATTTCGGCAAGTTTAGCCAAAACTCTATGCAATCTTTCAGGTTCATTGGCTACCCAATTTTTTTGTGGTTCTAATTGAATTCTTGCACCATTTGCGCCACCTCTAAAATCTGAGCCTCTAAATGTTCTTGCACTATCCCATGCAGTGTTTATTAGTTCGGCTCTTGTTAATCCGCTATTCAATAACTTTACTTTCAATTCTTCAATTTCAGAATCTGATAAAGTGTAATCTACTTTCGGAACTGGATCTTGCCAAATCAAATCTTCTGCAGGAACATCTGTACCCAAGTATCTATCTTTTGGACCTAAATCTCTGTGAGTCAATTTGAACCAAGCTCTTGCAAAAACTTCTGAGAAATAGGCTTGATCTTGATGAAAACGTTCAGCAATCACTCGATAGGCCGGATCCATTTTCAATGCCATATCAGCATCTGTCATAATAGGATTTTTTCTAATTGACGGATTGTGAGCATCTACAGGTTTGTCTTCTTCTTTAATGTTTACTGGTTCATATTGCCAAGCACCAGCTGGACTTTTCTTCAATTCCCAATCGAGGTTCAATAATAAATCAAAATATTCATTATCCCAACGTGTTGGATGTGTTGTCCAAGCACCTTCAAGTCCACTTGTTACTGTGTCAGCGCCGTTTCCGTTTCCTTTTGGGTTCATCCAACCAAATCCTTGGTTTTCAATTTCGCCACCTTCAGGTTCTGGACCTAAAACCGAAGCATCACCATTGCCGTGTGCTTTTCCAACAGTATGTCCACCAGCAGTTAACGCAACAGTTTCTTCATCATTCATAGCCATTCTTTGGAACGTGATGCGAACATCATGAGCTGTTTTTAATGGGTCAGGTTGTCCGTCAACACCTTCTGGATTTACATAAATTAATCCCATCATCACTGCCGCCAATGGATTTTCCAAATCTCTTTCTCCAGAATAACGACTTCCTTCACCTCCAGATTTTGCTAACCATTCTTTTTCTGCGCCCCAATAAATATCTTTTTCTGGATGCCAAATGTCTTCACGACCACCAGCAAATCCGAATACTTTTAATCCCATTGATTCATAAGCCATTGTTCCTGCTAATATCATTAAATCAGCCCATGAGATTTTATTACCATATTTCTTTTTTATTGGCCATAAAAGTCTTCTAGCTTTATCTAAGTTTCCGTTATCAGGCCAACTGTTAAGTGGAGCAAAACGTAAGTTTCCAGTTCCTGCACCACCACGACCATCAGAAATTCTGTAAGTTCCAGCAGCATGCCAAGCCATTCTAATCATCAATCCACCATAGTGCCCCCAATCGGCCGGCCACCAATCTTGGCTATCAGTCATGAAAGCTTTTAAATCATTTTTAACCGCTTGTAAATCTAATTTTTTGAATTCTTCAGCATAATTAAAATCTTCTCCAAGTGGATTGGTTTTCGAATCATGTTGATGTAAAATATCTAAACTAAGCGCTTTTGGCCACCAATCTTGATTTTTTACACCATCGCTAAAACTTTTTTGGTTTTGATGAAATGGGCATTTGCTAATGTCATTTGAATGTTCCATAAATTTTATTAATTATTTAATTTTAAAACTATTTTATTATTAATTATTTGTTTTTTTAATTTTACTATTCACAAATTTATAAATTTAAAATCATAGAAATATAGATAATTTATGTTTTAAATTTATTTTTTAATAGTTTTTAGTTATAGTTTCTATTTTTTTCGATTTTGTAAATTATTGTGAAATTATATTATATTTGTTAAACTAACATTAACAAACTATCAAGATGTCTTTATCTAATTTATTCAGAAAAAAACCTATCGCTAAAATTTTACAAGAAGGTGGCGATGGTGAACATTCTGGGTTAAATAAAGTATTAACAGTTAAAGATTTAACTTTTTTTGGAATAGCAGCCATAATTGGTGGAGGAACTTTTAGTGCAATCGGTAACGCTTGTTTTTCGGGTGGACCAGCAGTAATTTTATTGTATATAATGTGTGCTGTTGCGTGTGGTTTCACAGCAATGTGTTATGCAGAATTTGCATCTAGAGTTCCAGTTTCTGGAAGTGCTTACACATATGCTTATGTTTCTTTTGGTGAATTATTTGCATGGATAATAGGCTGGGCGTTAATTATGGAATATTCCATTGGAAATATATACATCGCATTTTCATGGAGCGGTTATTTCACTAATTTGTTAGAAACTTTTCATATTCATTTGCCCGAATGGTTAACCATAAATTATAAATCTGCTCAAGATGCTTTTGTTGCAAATAAAGGAGCTGAAGGTCTCGCAGCTTGGCAAAATGCACCAGTAATTGGTGGATTAAAAATCATTTTCGATTTACCAGCTGTTGTTATTAATATTCTAATTACTTATTTAGTTTATAGAGGAACAAAAGAGTCAAAAAACTTTAGTAATGCAATGGTTTATATTAAGTTAGCTATTATTTTACTTGTTATTGTTGTGGGTGCTTTTTATATCGATATTGATAATTGGACACCGTTTATGCCAAATGGTTTTAGCGGAGTTATGGGCGGCGTTTCGGCTGTTTTCTTTGCTTACATCGGTTTTGATGCCGTTTCAACATTGGCAGAAGAAAGTAAAAACCCGCAAAGAGATTTGCCTCGCGGAATGATTTATTCGTTGGTAATTTGTACAGTAGTTTTTATAGTTTTAGCATTAGTAATCACCGGAATGGTTTCTTACGAATTATTAGGAGTGAGTGATCCTTTAGCTGAAATTTTTGCTTTAAAAGGTGTAAAATGGATGTTGTTTATTGTCTCAATAGCTGCTGTTGTAGCTATGACAAGTGTATTGTTGGTTTTTCAAATGGGACAACCTCGAATTTGGATGACAATGTCTAGAGATGGATTGATGCCAAAGAAATTTGCAGAAATTCACCCTAAATATAAAACGCCAGGTTTCGCAACAATTGTGACTGGTTTGGTAGTTGGTCTTCCAATATTTTTTACAGATGAAAATTTTGTATTAGATTTTACCAGTATCGGAACTTTATTTGCATTTGTTTTGGTTTGTGGTGGTGTTTTGATGCTTTCGCCACAAAGCGAAGCCGAATTAGCGGAAAGAGCAACCAAAGGTAAATTCAGAATTCCGTATGTAAATTCTAAGTTCATTTTTCCAGCTATTATGATAGTTGCTTTTGGATTGATTATGAAATATGTACCTACCTTTTTTACCGATATTTTAGATTTTTCGGATGGAAAAATGGCAACAAACTTGCCAATGCTAGTTTTTCTGTTAGTTTGCGCAGTGATGACAATTCTAGCATTTCTTAAAAACTTATCGCTGATTCCTTTGTTAGGATTGGTTTCGTGTTGTTATTTGCTAACAGGAATGGCAGTTTCTAACTGGATGTGGTTTGGATGTTGGTTGGTTTTAGGGTTGATTTTCTATTTTATGTATGGATATAAAAATAGTAAATTGAATAACATTAAAGTTAATTAAACACAAAATAAGCAAAAGATAAAAGGGAATATTTTGAAGTAGTATAGAATTTAAAATTCTCATCACTCATAACTTTATTTACTTTGTGTCTTTTGTGTTTACAAAAAATTACCGTTTAAAATTCCTTTTCAATAAAGAGTAAATTACGGTATCCCAAAATTTCCCTAGCGCAAATTCGTTTTCCAAAATGTGAGCTTCTTTTACAAAACCATTTTTCTGTAAAACTCGTTCCGACGCAATATTATGTGGATCAATTACGCCTTCCATCGAATGCAATTGCATCTCGTCAAAACCATAGGTTACAATCGGTTTTATAGCTTCGGTTGTATATCCTTTTCCGTTGAATTCTGGTAAAATCATATAGCCAATTTCTGCACGATAATTTTCAGGTTTAATGCGATAAATTCCCATAAATCCAACAAATTTCGAATCTTCTTTCAAATAAACGCCCCAATTTATAGCCGTATTATTTTCGATATTTTCATCAATCATTTTAAGATGCGCCAACGCTTGTTCTTCGTTCTCAATTAGTGGACGCGGAATATATTTCATAGCTTCAGGATTACCACGAAGTGCTAGTATATCATTTATGTCAGCTTCTGTAAGTCGTCGTAAATACAAACGCTCAGTTTCTAAATTTGGAAATGGATGAAAGTTGATGCTAAGCATAGTTTATAAAATTTCGATTGCAAATGAACAATCATATTTTTTATTTGGTTCTAAAATCAAAATAGCTTCTTTTTCTGATATGTTTCTTGATGTCTCAGTTGTATCTGAATAACCCAACCAAGGTTCAATACAAACAAATTGAGCGCCTACTTTTGACCAAATTCCAAGGCACTTAAAATCTTCAAAACGTACCTTTAAAATTGCTTTTCCATTCTCAAGAATTGATACATTTTTTGATTGTAATTCCTTGAAAATTAAGGCATCTTTTTCAAATAGTTTATTAGTAATTGGTAACTCTTTATTTTCTAATGAAATGGTGTAGCTATTATTTGAAAGTAAATCATTTTCAAGTATATAGCATTTCAAATCTTCTTGTTTTTCGAATGATAAACTATAATTTTCAATTTCTTTTGGCAATGCAAATGCAGGATGAGCACCAATAGAAAATGGCATTTTTGCATCATTTAGATTGTAAACAGAATAACCAATTGTTAATTCATTTTCTATAAGTGAATAGGTTAATTGCAATTCAAATGAAAAGGGATAGTTCTGTAAAGTCAATTCAGATGATTTCAATGAAAAAGTAACTGAACTTTCTATATTTTGAACCACTTCAAATTCCATATCTCTGGCTAAACCATGTCGAGGTAATTCGTATTTTTGATTTTCATAAAAATAACAATTGTCTTTCAAAGTTCCCACAATTGGAAATAAAACGGGTGAATGTTTTCCCCAAAATGCTGGATTTCCTTCCCAAATATATTCTTTTCCATCAGCAATTTTTACCAACGAATTCAATTCTGCACCTTTTGTATTAATGGTCGCTTTTAGAAAATTGTTTTGTATCGAAATGTTCATCAAGTTAAATATTTTATAAAATAGTCAAATATAAGGTAACAAACATATTGGTTTCTATACTTATTACATATTTTTGTTCACTAAATAAATCAGAAAAATGAAAAAATATTTTTTAAGAGTTGCTTTTGTAACTTTTCTTTTTGGCGTTTTGACTGCAAATGCTCAAGAAGCTAAAACTTCCAATTATAATTACAACGAAGCTTTTGGGAATAATTTTTATACTAAAAATGCTACTGATACTCGTTCTGCAAGCGGACAACCAGGTGCAAAGTATTGGCAAAATAGAGCCGATTATTCGTTAACAGCAACTTTAAACGAGCAAACTAATGAAATTGTTGGAACAGAAATTTTGACTTACACCAATAATAGTCCTGATAAATTAGAATTTTTATGGATGAATGTTGATCAGAATTTATTCAAAAAAGATTCTCGTGGAAATGCTGTTATTCCAACCAAAGGAAGCCGTAATGGCGCAAAAGGACAAGATTTTGACGGCGGTTTCAAAATAAAATCTGTAAAAATTATTAGTACTGTTGCTGGTAAAACTGTTGAAAAAGAGGCAACTTTTGTAATTACCGATACTCGTATGCAAATTCAATTGCCACAAGAATTGAACGCCAATGGTGCAAGTATTAAAATTAAAACAGAATTCTCATTCATTTCACCAATTTATGGTTCGGATAGAACGGGTGTTTTGGAAACTAAAAACGGAAAAGTTTTCACAATTGCGCAATGGTATCCAAGAATGTGTGTCTATGATGATGTTCGCGGTTGGAATACCAATCCGTATCTTGGTGCTGGCGAATTTTATTTAGAATATGGCGATTTTGATATTTCGATAACAGCTCCAAGCAATCATATTGTGGTTTGTTCAGGTGAATTGCAAAATCCAACTGAAGTTTATACTGTCGAACAACAAAAACGTTGGGCGCAAGCTAAAACAAGCGATAAAACAGTTGCGATTCGTTCAGCTGATGAAGTTACAAATGCTAATTCTCGTCCAACAGGAAAAGCTACTTTAACATGGAAATTTAAAATGAAAAATTCTCGTGATGTTTCATGGGCATCTTCTGCAGCTTTTATAATTGATGCTGCCAAAATCAATTTGCCAAGTGGAAAAAAATCATTGGCAATTTCGGCTTATCCAATAGAAAGT
>NZ_JAPZSP010000030.1 GCF_027531705.1 Flavobacterium sp.
TTTTTTGATATTCAATTTCCTTTCTCTCAAAACAAGCATCAATCGCATTTTGCAATAATTCACGAACACCAAATGTTGGATTATCTCCATACAAAGGGGCAACTAATAATTTTGATAAATTATTATCAACTTTAAAAGTTATTTTCTCAGGAACATATTCTAGTTTCGCTAAAAACAATTTGTTCTCAAGGTTTGAGGAAATTCTCCGGAATTTAATTCCAGGTTTATTAGTAGGAATGAAACCATAAACCTCTCCTAAAATTGCCCAAGATTTATCTAGTTCATTTTGTATATCCGATATTAGATTCTTTATTTTTACAAACATTTCACTATCAGTCGGATTGCAGTCAACATAAATATTTTCTTTGTCTACATTATTGAAGTTTAAGGAATTTATAGATAAATGAGTTGAATTTTCTAATTGAGAAATTGGACTATTAAAAGATTTAAGCTTCAACAAAAATGGGTTTACTCGGCTATTGTCAATCTGTATATAATCAGCAATTCGTAGTATAATCATTAGGTAGATTATATTAATACCATGTGGGTTCCTCCAGCTATCATGCGCTATATCATTTAAATAGACAAAAGTGTCACGAACATTCATGCTATGACTTCTCGCCAATATTCCCGCTAATTGCTTTGTTTGCTTATCTAATTTATTTGTTCCAAATTCTATAAGTCCCTTTTCGCTTTTTAATCCAATTAATGAAACCTCCTGAGCAAATCTTCCGTGATGTCTTCGAATAAATTCACCAATTAATTTTTTATCATACCCTGTTAAATAATCTTTATTTGATAAATCAGGAATAACAAAAGGCATTGACTCGTCACCAAATATATTTTTCTTTTGTATAGTACTAAATCTCTTGACTTCGCTTAAATAGTCATTCCATAATTCTCTCCATGTTTTATCATCGATGACGCTATTTATACAGCAGTCGTATTCTCCATTGAGCATTGAATTAAAAGTCGATAACTCAACGTGCATTCCTAAATCATGTAAAATAATGGACAATATTAAAATTGAAACCTCATTGGAAGTAATATTTTCAAAAGAGTCATCTGATATTATAAACTCAGCAGATTCTAATACCTTTTCAATATGGTTAATTCCATGATCTGTATATTCTTCAAAAAAATATAATTTATTGTCTTTAAATATTGGCTCAAAAGAAGAAATAACATCAAGTACAATTGAATATGTTGTTTGATTTTTAGAAAGAATATCATCAAATTTCTTGGGTATTTTCATGTCAGTCGTTTTTTTTAATAATATCACATAACATTAGTATATACGCATGTTTTATGCGCATTACATCTAAAACAT
>NZ_JAPZSP010000028.1 GCF_027531705.1 Flavobacterium sp.
TGATAAATGTCATTAAATTAATAAATCTACGAAATCGTTTTCTTTGTATATCAAGGGTTTCAAGGGTTTTTGCTTAGTTCCTTTATTCATTATACAAGTTGTGTTTAAATCAATTTTTTTGAGAAAAAGGTATTTATTAAAATAATTACTTAAATTTGAAAATATTTTTTTTTAAAGGCTATGGAAACAAAAATTATCAGACAAAAGTTGATTACAGATTTTAGCAATTTTATTCAAGATGATGCTAAATTGGAAGTTTTAGAAGGTGTTTTTGATGCTATAAAGAATGAAGAAAACACTTCAATTGTTTCTGATGAACATTATTTAAAAGTTGAAGAAGAAAGAGAAAAATATATGACTAGTAATAAAACCAATTCTTGGGAAGAAGTTGAACAACAATTGAAAACCAAGTATGGCTTTTAGAATTAGAATTTCCAATTTAGCTTACAATGAAATAGATGAAGCAATTGCTTTTTATGAAAGTAAAAGCAGAGGTTTGGGAAAAAACTTTTTAGTCTATTTGAAAGGTTACATTAATGTTTTGAAAGTTACTCCAGAGTTATTTGCAATTAAAAAGAAACCATTTTTCAGAGAATTGCCTTTAAAAAAATTCCCTTTCGTAATTATTTATGAAATTATAGAATATGAAGTTGTTATTTATTCTGTTTTTCATACCAAAAGAAATCCATCAAGCAAAGTTTAATTTTGTATGAAATTGCAATTGATTTATGTTATTAACATTGCAATTTTATTCGTAGTTTTGCATATCTATTTATAAAAACGCACAAAAAAAGTTTATATGAGTTCATTTGACGTAGTCATCATAGGTTCAGGTCCAGGCGGATATGTTTCGGCAATTCGTTGTGCCCAATTAGGTTTTAAAACCGCAATTATCGAAAAATATTCAACACTTGGCGGAACTTGCCTTAATGTAGGTTGTATTCCATCGAAAGCATTATTAGCTTCTTCACATCATTATGAAGAATTACAACATTTTGCCGATCACGGAATTGAAGTTTCTGGAAAAGTGAAAGTTAATTTAACCAAAATGATTGAACGTAAACAAGCTGTAGTTGACCAAACTTCGGGCGGTGTTAAGTTCTTGATGGATAAAAACAAAGTAACTATTTTTGAAGGATTAGGCTCGTTTGAAGATGCTACTCATGTAAAAGTTACTAAAGCGGATAGTTCTTCTGAAGTTATTGAAGCTAAAAATATTATTATTGCAACAGGTTCAAAACCATCAAGTTTACCATTTATAAAATTAGATAAAGAAAGAGTAATCACTTCAACTGAAGCATTAAAACTACCTGAAGTTCCTAAACATTTAGTAATTATTGGTGGTGGCGTTATCGGAATTGAATTAGGTCAAGTTTATTTAAGACTTGGAGCAGAAGTTTCAGTTGTAGAATTTATGGACAGAATCATTCCTGGAATGGATGCAGGTTTGTCGAAAGAATTGACAAAAGTGTTGAAAAAACAAGGAATGAAATTCTACACTTCTCACAAAGTACAATCAGTTGAAAGAAAAGGAAAAGCAGTTACTGTAAAAGCAGAAAACGCTAAAGGTGAAATTATTACTTTAGAGGGTGATTATTCATTAGTTTCTGTTGGTCGTCGTCCATACACAGAAGGATTGAATGCTGAAAAAGCAGGAGTGAAGTTAACCGAAAGAGGACAAGTAGAAGTGAACAATCATTTGCAAACCAATGTTCCAAATATTTATGCTATTGGAGATGTGGTTCGTGGTGCAATGTTAGCGCACAAAGCTGAAGAAGAAGGTGTTTTAGTTGCCGAAATTTTAGCGGGACAAAAACCACATATCGATTATAATTTGATTCCAGGTGTAGTTTATACTTGGCCAGAAGTTGCCGCTGTTGGAAAAACAGAAGAGCAATTGAAAGCAGATGGAGTTGCCTACAAAGCTGGAAGTTTTCCTTTCAAAGCATTAGGAAGAGCTCGTGCTGGTGGCGATACAGACGGATTTGTTAAAATTCTAGCTGATGCTAAAACAGATGAGGTTTTAGGCGTTCACATGATTGGTGCTCGTTGTGCCGATTTGATTGCAGAAGCTGTAACCGCAATGGAATTTAGAGCAAGTGCCGAAGATATTTCTAGAATGAGTCATGCACATCCAACTTTTGCAGAAGCTATAAAAGAAGCAGCATTAGCAGCAACCGATAATAGAGCATTGCACGTTTAGTAATAAATCTCAAAAATAGAAATCCCAAATTCCAAGCTAGTTTATATTGGAATTTGGGATTTTTTTATTGGAATTTGTTTGGATTATGCCGTAAAAACCCATTTGTAACTATCCCAATTTCTGTAGATTAGGAAAAGATTTCCTAAGAATAAGAATAGTGCTGGTGGCAATTCTGAAACGGGTGATAAAAAAACATGAATTAGTAGAATGTTTACTGTTATAGGCAATAAAACTACATTGAAAAGGCGCATGTATTTACCACTCAAAAAAGACAATCCAGCTAAAAGTTCAATAGCTTTTGTTAATGGAAATAAATACTTACTTGCTGCAAAACCAGCCATTACTGTAGCTAGGTCACCAGTTGGTGTTGGTGGAGGAAATAAATCAAGAAAATAAGATACAGAAGCAAATACTAAAAGTGCACCCATTAGCACGCGAACAATGATTGTTGCAATTCTCATAATTATAAATTTTATTGGTTAGTATTTCAAAGATAAATAAAAAATCAATAAAAAAACCATTCGTTTTTTGCGAATGGTTTGAATTTAAATTTATTATATGAAAATTATTCAGCTTTTTTGTCTGCTGCTTTTTTAGATGCACAACATCCACCTTTTTTCTCACCAGTTGAACAAGATTTTTTTTCTGCCATAGAACAAGATTTTTCTGTTTTAGCTTTTTTCTCTTTTTCTTGTGGCTCTTGTGCAGAAACATTCATTGAAAACATAAAAGCTGCAACAGCTAAAATTGACACTAATTTTTTCATTGTATTTTTATTTTTAATTATTAATTTCTTTTAACACATCAAATTCTGAACCAAATATATAATTATTTTTTTGTTTTTAAAATTAATTAACTTTTTTGTAACTAGGGTTTTAATAAATTTAAAAAGGGTTATTAAATTTACGATATTACTTTTTTTCTTTTACAAACATATTAAATAACAATCCGCCCATCAAACTTCCGTATAAAGTACTGTTTAATGGTTTGGAAGTTATGGCACAAGTTCCGCTGGCACATCCTACAAAATGATAGTAGGCGTAACCCGCAATTGCCCCAACAATTACTCCAATAGAAGTTATAAATATTCCTTTTTTGTTCATATTATTTAGTTTCACTCATTCTGCCAATAGCACAATTCACATACGATTTTGCTTGACGAAGTAATGTGTTTTCTCCTTTTTCAGGATAACCTAATTCGTTTAATTTAGCAATGATAATTTCTCTTTCAGCATTTCCTTTTACAAATATGGTGTCAATTTCTTTATCAATTGTTACATCTTCCACATTTTCTAGTTTGAGAAGCGCTGTTTTTATGCTATTCATGCAACCACCGCATTTTATGTTTTCAACTTCAAAAATTGTTTCCATGTCATTTTTTTTAATTTGTTTTATCCAAAATAGTTTTGATAATATCTTCTTTAGAAACTACACCAGATTGACGCCAAAGTTGTTTTCCATTTTGAAATAAAAGCATTGTTGGAACACCACGAACTTGTTGCATAGCAGCCAATTCCTGATTTTTGTCTACATCTACTTTAATGATAGAAATACGTTCTCCAAGGCTATCCTTAACATCTTTTAGAATTGGACCAAGCATTTGGCATGGACCGCACCAAGTCGCATAAAAATCAATCAATACAGGTTTGTCAGAATTGATAATATCTTGAAATGTATCGTTCATAATTAGTCTTTTTTATCATAATTAACATTGCAACCATTTGGTCCACAACCCATATTGAAAACAGCTTGAACCAAAAAGAAAATTCCAAAAACTATAAAAAACCATTCATGGGTAACATAAGCATTATAAAATAAGAATAACGCAAGTGCAACTCTCAAGAATCGCATAAAATGCCAGTTTGTAAAAAGTAATTGTTTCATTTTTAATTTATTTCAAAGTTGATGGACAAACGTAGTTAGTTGTCTTAATTCCGGTATTTCTAATTGCAGAAAATCCACCTAAAACATTGACCACATTATGATAACCACGCGCTTTTAAAATCGATGCAGCAATCATAGAACGATATCCGCCAGCACAATGCAAATAGAAGGTTTCTTCTTTTGGAAACTCTGCTATGTGTTCATTCAAGAAATCGAGTGGAGTAGAAGGTACATCAATTATATGCTCTGCCGAGTATTCACCTGGTTTTCTCACATCAAAAACTGGTACCTTATTATTGTCATTCTGAACTTGTTTCAGAATCTCATCCAATTTTCCAGCCGAAACCGAAGTAACCGTATCAAATTCTAAACCAGCATTTTTCCAACTTTCAAATCCACCTTTTAAATATCCTAAAGTATTGTCATATCCAACTCTTGCTAATCTTTTAATAGCTTCTTCTTCACGACCTAACGGAGTTACTAATAATATAGGTTGTTTATAATCTATAATTAAAGCACCAACCCAAGGTGCAAATTGTCCATCAATTCCAATAAAAATTGATTTAGGAATATGTCCTTTTTCAAAATCATCTTGATGACGAACATCTAAAATTAATGCATCGGTTTCGTTAGCAACCAATTCAAATGTTTTGGCATCAAACGCTTTTGCTTCTTTGATTATATCTTCAACATTTGCATAACCTTCTTTATTCAACTTCACATTCATTGGGAAATAGGCAGGCGGTGGCAATAAACCATCAGTCACTTCTGCAATAAATTCTTCTTTGGTCATATCAGTTCGAAGCGCATAATTGGTTGCTTTTTGATCACCAATACTTCCTACAGTTTCTTTGCTTAAATTTTTCCCACAAGCACTTCCGGCACCATGCGCTGGGTAAACAATAACATCGTCAGCCAATGTCATTATTTTTGAACGTAAACTGTCGAATAAAATTCCAGCTAATTGTTCTTGTGTCATATCAGCTGCTTTTTGAGCTAAATCTGGACGACCAACATCGCCTAAAAACAAAGTGTCACCACTAAAAAGTGCGTAATCTTTTCCGTCTTTATCTTTTAACAAATAACAAGAACTTTCCATAGTATGTCCTGGTGTGTGTAGACATGTAATAGTAATTTCTCCCAACTGAAAAACTTCACCATCAGTTGCAATATGAGCATTAAAATTTGGTTTGGCTGTTGGACCAAAAACTATTGGTGCACCCGTTTTTTCTGCTAAAGTTACGTGACCACTAACAAAATCTGCATGAAAATGCGTTTCAAAAATGTATTTTATTTTGGCATTATTTGCAGTAGCGATATCAATATATGGCTGTACTTCACGCAAAGGATCAATGATAGCAACTTCTCCATTGCTTTCTATATAATAAGCTCCTTGTGCTAAACAACCAGTGTATATTTGTTCTATTTTCATGTTTATTATTTTCTGTAAAATTAAATAGTTTTGGCAGAAAACGCAGTAACAATTGTTACAATTTTAACAAAAAAAACATCGGGACGAACCTGATGTCTTTCTCAAAATAAACTAAAAAACACTACATTACAATAGTGTGGATGGGCATACATATTCTGTTAACGGTAAGTTGGTAGTTTTAATGGCATTAAATCCACCAATTACATCAACAAAATTGTCGAAACCTCTTTGTTTTAAAATTGAGGCAGCAATCATACTTCTATAACCGCCTAAACAATAAATAAGAAAGGCTTTGTCTTTTGGAAATTCAGCTAAATGATTATTAATTTCATTCAACGGAATATTTATGGCATCAACTAAATGTTCTGAATTGTATTCGCTTCTTTTTCTAACATCAATAAGAACTAATTTGTCTTCTTTGTAATGTTTTTCGAGTTGTTCAGCAGTGATTCTGTTTACAATATTTATTTCTTTATTGGCATCCAACCAGCTTTTGAATCCATCATCTAAATACCCAATTGCGTGATCATACCCAACTCTTGATAAACGAATAATGGCATCATCAACTTTGCTATTATTTTCGGCTACAATTAAAATTTCTTGATTTAAATCTAAAATCATTTCGCCAACCCACATTGCAAAATTGCTTTCCAAACCAATATTAATACTATTTGGAATAAATCCTTTTGCAAAATCTTCAGCTCTTCGTGTATCCAGAATTAAAGCTTTGGTTTCGTTGGCAACAACTTCAAATGTATTGGCATCATAAGGTTTGTGCCCGCGAATCATGATTTCATCTAAACTTTCATAACCCTGAATGTTCATTAAAACATTTTTTGGAAAATATTGTGGAGGCGTTGTTAATCCAGTCAAAATTGCTTCTACAAATTGATCTTCAGTCATTTCTTGCAAAGCATAATTTGTTTTTTTTTGATTTCCTAAAGTATCTGTAGTTTCTTTGCTCATCATTTTGCCACAAGCACTACCAGCACCATGATTAGGATAAACAATCAAATCATCTGACAATGGCATAATTTTATTTCGCAATGAATGATATAAATGACGCGCTAATTTGTCTTGAGTTAAGTCAGCAATGACATGTTGAGCTAAATCGGGACGACCAACATCACCAATAAATAAAGTATCACCAGAAATAATTCCGTGTTCTTTTCCATTTTCATCAGAAATCAGGAAACACGAACTTTCCATTGTGTGTCCTGGCGTGTGAATCAATTTTACTTGAATATCACCAACTTTAAAAACTTCACCATCAGTGCCAACATGAATGTCAAAACCAGTTTTCATGGTTGTTGGACCGTAAACGATTGTTGCTCCTGTTTTTTTAGCTAAATCAACGTGCCCGCTTACAAAATCAGCATGAAAATGCGTTTCAAAAATGTATTTGATTTTCGAATAATCTTTTTGAGCTCTATCGATATAAGGTTGAACTTCGCGAAGTGGGTCAAAAATGGCAACTTCTCCGTTACTTTCAAGGTAATAAGCAGCATGTGCCAAACATCCGGTATATATTTGTTCTAACTTCATTTTTATAAAATTTTACCAAAATTACTAGTTCGAACTGATTGAAAATATGATAAATATCACATGAAACGATAGAATATACTGAGATTTATTTTTAAAAATTTAAATTAAAAAGCTGTAAATCAGATTAATTCTTTTAGAATTATATAGATCCCCATAACTAGAACAAGCCAACCAAAACCTGTTTTTAGTTTTTCTCCAGAGTATTTTTTTGAAATTGAATTTCCGATAAAAACACCAATTATGGAACAGAATGTAAAAGTTAAAAGTAATTTCCAATCAATAATTTGATCTGGTCGTAAGTCACCTAGAAAACCAATTAAAGATTGAGTTGCTACAATGAAAAGAGAAGTTCCAACAGCAGTTTTCATAGGTGTTCTTGTCAAATAAAGTAAAGCTGGAATGATAAGAAATCCGCCGCCAGCACCAACAAAACCTGCTACAAAGCCAATTAACAGCCCAATACTAATTATCTTAAAATAGTTGGGTTTTATATAACCTTCAATGATTTCTTTGGATGGTTTTATCATTCTAATAGAAGCAGAAATCATCACAATGGCAAAAATTACCATTATAAAGACCGATTTATTTAGAGTAAATGATTGATTAGAAAATATAATAGTTGGAATTGAAGGCACAACAAATTTTCGAGTTATGAAAACCGAAAAAATAGTTGGTATTCCGAATAGAAAAACTTTTCTAAAATCGACTAAATTAGCTTTTGCTTTTTGAATACCACCAAATAAAGCTGTTGTACCTACTGTAAATAATGAATAGGCTGTTGCCAAAATAGGTTCGACACTCATAACATATACCAAAATTGGAACGGAAAGTATTGAACCACCACTTCCCACTAAGCCAAGTGTGACACCAACAATAACTGCTAAAAAATATCCAATTAAGTGATTGATTTCCATCTATTTATTGGTCAGTAATTCTATTGATGCTCTGTGCAATCTTATTCTTCCTTCGTTTTCTAACGCTTTCAATAATCTTGAAATCACTACTCTTGAAGTATGCAAATCATAAGCGATTTCTTGATGCGTACTTTGGATTTCTTTTGATTTGTTGATTTTAGCTTTATCAAAAAGATAATTTAGCAAACGTTCATCCATATTCATAAAAGCCAAATTATCAATAGCAGAAAGCATTTCTTTCAATCGATTATTGTAGCTGTTAAAAACAAAATTCCTCCATGATTTATACTTTCCTAACCATTCTTCCATTTTGTTTACAGGAATCATGATTAATTTGACATCCGTTTCGGCTACAGCTCTAATTTCGCTTTTAGTATCACCAAGGCAGCAAGCCATTGTCATAGCGCAAGTATCGCCTTTTTCGATGAAATATAATAGCAATTCACCTTCGTCAAAATCTTCTCTCAAAATTTTAATTGCACCTTTCAATAATAAAGGCATATTTTTGATATAATCGCCAAAATCAATTAGAACATCACCTTCTTTGAAATCGTGGATATGTGCTACATGAGCAATTTCTTCCAGAAGTTTTTCTTCAAAAATGGTTCCGTAACTTTCTTTTATGATATCTAGCATTAGTTTCTTTTTAACATTTTTTCGTATTGTTCAATCCATTGTTCAACTGTTACTTTTGAAAGTAATTCACCTATTAAATCAAAAGGAATATCATCCATTTTTTTAAAACGAATACAACTTTTTCCCATATCTAATTTTGATTTGCAATGTTTAGGATATTCAGAAGCAAACCAATCGTGCAAGTTTTTATCTGAATAAACCATCATGTG
The DNA here is from genome assembly GCF_027531705.1 of Flavobacterium sp. Lineage (GTDB taxonomy): Bacteria > Bacteroidota > Bacteroidia > Flavobacteriales > Flavobacteriaceae > Flavobacterium. The sequence goes on from NZ_JAPZSP010000028.1 coordinate 8,824, forward strand.
ATAGATGTTTATGGAATTCTTTTGAGAAGCTATTGCAAAAAATGGCAAAGGATCTTTTGGATTGCAATGATATCCATTTGGATAAATAGAATGTGGCACGACATAGCCTAACATTCCATAACTCATTTGTTCTTCAAACCCTTTTGGAAGATTTTTTAAAGTTATTTCACGAAGTTTTTGCATTACTTCTTTTCTATCTTCAGGAAGCTCAGCTATATATTGTTCAGGATTTATTGCTTTTGATTGCATAAATTATAAATTAAAACAATTTTTATATGATTTTACAACAAATATAGTGATTCTATATAATTTTCCATAGTATTCATTTTAATCAAACTCAGATTTAGGATTTTCGTATATTTGTCAGATATATATAAATTTTTATAAAATGAGAAAAATACTTTTGCTTGCTTCTCTTTGTTTTAGCTTCTTTTTGGCTAATGCACAACAATTAAAATCTCCCAATGGAAATTTTGTGATGACATTTTCATTAAAAGATAATGGAGTTCCAACTTATGACTTAGCTTATTATGGAAAAACGGTTATCAAAACAAGTAAATTAGGACTTGAATTGAAGAATGATAAAAAGTCGTTGCTAAATGATTTTACTATTGCAGATTCAAAAGCGACCACTTTTGACGAAACTTGGAAGCCAGTTTGGGGTGAAGAAAGTAAAATTAGAAATCATTACAACGAATTGGCAGTTACTTTAAATCAAAAAGAAACCGACAGACAAGTTGTTATTCGTTTTCGTCTTTTTGACGATGGTTTAGGATTTAGATATGAATTTCCACAGCAAAAAAATCTTGTGTATTTTGTAATAAAAGAAGAAAAAACACAATTTGCAATGACTGGTGATCATACTGTTTTTTGGATTCCAGGTGATTATGATACACAAGAATACGATTTTACCGAAAGTAAATTATCTGAAATAAGAAAGCTATTTAAAGGAGCAGTATCTGAAAATGCTTCACAAAAACAATTTTCTGATACTGGAGTTCAAACTTCGCTAATGATGAAAACTCAAGATGGAATTTACATCAATTTGCATGAGGCTGCATTGATTAATTATTCGTGCATGCATTTGAATCTGGATGATAAGACAATGGTTTTTGAATCATGGTTAACACCAGACGGAAAAGGCGATAAAGGACTAATTCAAGCACCTACTACTTCGCCTTGGAGAACTATTATTGTTAGTAATGATGCTAGAGATATACTAGCATCTAGAATGACATATAATCTTAACGAACCTTGCAAAATAAAAGATACTTCATGGATAAAACCTGTTAAATATGTTGGTGTTTGGTGGGAAATGATTACTGGAAAAAGCTCTTGGTCTTATACTGATGAGTTTCCATCTGTTCAACTTGGAATAACTGATTATTCAAAAGCAAAACCAAATGTAACACATGGAGCAAATACTGCTAATGTAAAAAAACACATTGACTTTGCATCTAAACACGGTTTTGGAGGTGTTTTAGTTGAAGGTTGGAATGAAGGTTGGGAAGATTGGTTTGGTCATTCTAAAGATTTTGTTTTTGATTTCTCGACACCTTATCCTGATTTTAATTTAGCAGAAATTAGAGATTACGCCAAAAGTAAAGGTGTAAAAATGATTATGCATCATGAAACATCTTCTTCTGTTAGCAATTACGAACGTAATATAGACAAAGCTTTCAAGTTGATGAATGATAACAACTACGATGCTGTAAAAACTGGATATGTTGGTAATATCTTGCCATCAGGAGAACATCATTACAGCCAATGGATGATTAACCATTATCAATATGTAATAGAAAAAGCTGTTGATTATAAAATTATGGTAAATGCACACGAAGCAGTTCGTCCAACAGGAATTGCAAGAACTTATCCAAACATGATAGGAAACGAATCTGCTAGAGGAACAGAGTTTCAAGCTTTTGGAGGATCAAAACCTAATCATACAACTTTGTTGCCATTTACAAGATTAATTGGTGGACCGATGGATTATACACCAGGTATTTTTGAAATGGATATCAAAAAGTTTAGTCCTAACAATAATTCTCATGTTAATACTACTTTGACCAATCAATTGGCTTTATATGTTACTATGTACAGTCCATTGCAAATGGCAGCCGATTTACCAGAACATTACAATCAGTTTTTGGATGCCTTTCAGTTTATCAAAGATGTAGCGGTTGATTGGGATGATAGTAAGTATCTTGAAGCTGAACCTGGAAAGTATATCACAGTTGCTCGTAAAGCAAAAGGAAAATCGGATTGGTTTATTGGTAGTGTAGGAGGAAATAATACACGTACATCGGCAATTAAGTTTGATTTCTTAGATGCAGGAAAACAATACATCGCTACCATTTATGCAGATGCTAGTGATGCACATTATAAAACAAATCCGCAAGCGTATACAATCAAAAAAGTTTTGGTAACTAGTAAATCCGAACTTTCACAATTTGTTGCAGTAGGTGGTGGTTATGCCATAAGTATTGTAGAAGCTGGAAAAACAGATGTAAAGGGATTGAAAAAATTGTAATTTAGTTTCATCTTGTAACAATTCAAAAGAACCACCTATTAATTTAGGTGGTTTTTTAGTTTTCAAAATTTAATGATTGCGGGAATAATGTGGACTAAACTAAAAAATAAAAAACCCTAAATAATTGATAATCAATTGTTAGGGTTTTAATTCTGCGGAGAAAGAGGGATTTGTCTGCTACAAAAGTCACCAATAAAATCAACACTTCACAAAGCATATTATTTAAGTGACACCTCGACTGACACCTCTTTTATAAGGTTACTATTATTCTAAATTCAAAGTAGTCAAATATAAGGATAATTATTTGAATATTAAAGTATCAAGACTAAAAATTGAACTAGTTACTTAAGTATTTATAGGTACTTTTCTCGATTAAAATTCGTTTTAGCATTTCTTCTATTTTAACCAAAAATCAAGTGAGTTACTTGTTCATATTTTATGCCACTATATGTACAGAACTCTTCAATCGTCAGAAACTCATTTTCGAGCTTATTGAGGTCTTTTTTTATCTTTTGCATCAATCTAGTACTTTGACGATAACTCTTGCCTGTTATTCGTTGTATGTCCTTCGGATAGATGCATACCCTCTGATTATTCAATTTCATACTTTATCTATACCTTTGATATAGCTATGCTATACTTCTGACGTGCAGAAAATCTTTTGCAATTTAGTTATAATTTTTCATACTTATTTATTGGCTTTTTATGTTCATTTAAGACACTTGTGTCGATTTTGGACATATGGTACACTTGTTACTTTTTCTTTAGTGAAATGCTTTGTAAACTTTGCTTTAATCATTCAAAATGTGGTTGCAACTGATTGAAAGAATGAAGGAGATTTTAGATGAATGTTTAACAAAATTTTGAAGTTATGGCTAGACAGAAAGGCATAATTAAATTGAAAGGTACTATCGGAGATATTACTTTTTACAAAACGCAAGATGGACACTTGGCAAGAGAAAAAGGCGGAATTGACGCTAGTAGAATTGCAAGTGATCCTGCGTTTCAAAGAACTCGTGAGAATGGCTCCGAGTTTGGCAGAGCTGGTAAAGCAGGAAAAATGCTTAGAACAGCTTTAAGACCATTGCTTTTAAATTCTGCTGATGGTAGAATGGTGAGCCGTTTGACACAAGCTATGGTAAAAGTTATACAAGCAGATACAACTAGTGATAGAGGTTTGCGTAACGTAATTGATGGAGAAGCTGAATTGCTATTTGGTTTTGAATTTAATATTCGTGGTAAGCTTGGTACAACTTTGTTTGCTCCGTTTGTGGCAACTATTGACCGTGTGGCTGGTGAAATTACTGTGGATTTGGCATCATTTATTCCTGCGAATATGATAGCAGCACCAAGTGGAACTACTCACTACAAAATCATTTCTGGTGGAGCTGAGATTGATTTTGAAGCTGAAACGTATGTGGTTGCTACTTCTGAAACGGCAATTTTACCTTGGGACGGAACTGCTACTGCTCCAATTAATCAAGTGAATGCAGTTACTGCTAACTCAACTAAGCCATTGTTTTTGGCTTTAGGTGTTGAGTTCTATCAAGAGATTAATGGGCAAATGTATCCATTGAAAAATGGTGCTTTTAACCCATTGTCTGTAGCGAAAGTTGACAGCGGTGTGTAATGGTCATTTGGTTAACTAGAACTTATTTCCCTGAAGGAACGAATGGTAAACTCGAATGCGAAGGCAAATTGATTTGTAACACAATTGAATTGCCGTGGAAGATGAACGAAACGAAGGTTTCCTGTGTTCCGGAAGGGAAATATTTTATTAGAAAGCGATATAGTGCGAAATACCAATGGCATTTGGAATTGGTGGATGTGCCAAACAGAACTTATATTTTGATACATCCTGCTAATAATGCGAAAAAGGAATTGCGTGGCTGTATTGCTCCTGTTACGAAACTTTCTGGACCTGGATTAGGTTTACTATCTAGAAAAGCTTTTACAAAGGTGAAAGACTTAGTTTACAAAGCTTTAGACAATAAAGAAAGTGTAGAATTGATTGTACAATAGTGATCCTTTACAGGATGACATAAAAAGAAAGATTATGAATGTAGTAGAACGTGCTAAGGCACCCACTCCGAAATTTTTTAAGGTGTTGCGCACCATTGGATTAGCCTTATTAGCAGTAAGTGGAAGCATTGTAGCTGCTCCAGTAGCTTTACCTGCTGTTGTTGTAACCGTTGCGGGTTATGCTGCCGTTGCAGGTGGTGTTTTATCAGCAGTAAGCCAAATTACCGTTGATACTTCGACAAGCTCAGCAACCGTAGAGGATAATACTATCCTGGGCAACAAAAAAGATGAGGCAAAGCCCGAAACTGACGTTGGAGGAAATGGATAATTCCTTAACTTTGAGGGCAGGAACTTTTGGAGGATTTGCATTGAGTGTTATTCCTAATTTAACCTCAGCAGATGTCTTAAAAACAATTGTTTTAGCCTTTATTGGAGCAGTAGTGAGTTTTGGTGTTACCTTGCTTTTAAAACACTTAACATCGAAAAAGAAATAAGCTCAGTTTTGACTGGTAACCTTTACTGAGTATGAGAAAGCCTAATCATAAAAGATTAGGCTTTTTTGCTATAACGGTTGTAATGTGTAACAAAACTTGTAGTAGAAATTGAAATTTAGAATTAAACATATTAAAATTGAGCCACTTTGAAAATATAAACTAATCTTCGGTAAATATCTTACATCTTTGTTTTATTTAGTTTGATTACAATAGAGATTCTAATCACTCAGCTTCGTTTAGTCTCAAGATTTTCAATTGCCTTAATTATTTTTTCTGCTTTTTGATCATCCGTTGCAACAGTCGAAATTTCGTTTAGAATTTGAATCTTTTCTATTTTATCTAATCGCTCAAAAATATGCAAAACTTGCGCATCTTTAAAACACTCTAAAATTTCAGAATTATCATTTGTTTCTGTTTGATTTTCCAGATATAAAGTTACAATTACGGTATCTCCGCCATTTTTGTTTATTGCATTTCTAATTTCTGAATTTATAGCCATTTTTTTGTCTGAATTTTTTACTGGTCCTAAATTCTTATTCTTAATTTCATAGCTATCAATAGTTCCTGAAACTTTTAAATCACCCCATTTACCTTTAATATCTTTGGTATTTGGAATTATCAATTGATAAGTCCAAGCTCCATTTCCTGGAATGTATTGTAGCGTTAATTTTTCATTTTCGACAATATAATTCATTCTGTTTTCAATTTTTTAAAGGTTTTTAAATTTCAATTTGGTTTGTTATCATTATTGTCAAATCTTACAAATGCAATTTAGTACTAATACTCCTTGAATTATGTTGGTTGACACTAATAAATAGCAAATTGTATTCAAATATAAATGAATTCTTTCGATATGGTTTCTTTGATATAATAAAAAAAGCCCAGACTAATTAGTCTAGGCTTACATCCTATTTCATTCTATACCTCATCAAAATAGTGTTTCTTACTTCGTTTATTAAGTGGATGCTTCCTTTTAACCTAAAAAGAAATAAACTCAGTTTTGGCTGGTAACATTTACTGAGTATGAGAAAGCCTGAATTATGTTCAGGCTTTTTTGTAAAATTATATTTTGAAATTTATAGAATTAGGTGCGTAAATAAATCTACATTTTCATTCAAGTATTGATAATTAAATTTTCTTCGTTTTAATTGTTCTTCAATTTTTATGAAATCTTTTTTATTCTTTAATTCAATACCTACAACAGCTGGTCCACTTTCTCTATTATTTTTTTTGGAAAACTGAAAATAAGTAATATCATCTTCCTTACCTAAAACTTCGCTAACAAATTCCTTTAACGCTCCTGGTCGTTGTGGGAAATTAATAATAAAATAATGTTTTAATCCTTCATAAAGTAGTGAACGTTCTTTAATTTCTTCTGTTCTGGTGATATCATTATTACTGCCACTTACAATACACACAACATTTTTTCCTTTGATTTGTTCTTTGTAAAAATCTAAAGCCGCAATAGTTAAAGCTCCCGCTGGTTCTACCACTATTGCTTCTTCATTATACAAACGTAAAATAGTGGTACACACCTTTCCTTCAGGAACTAATACCACATCATGTAAACTTTTTTTACAAATTTCGAAAGTCTTTTCACCAACACGCTTTACCGCAGCACCATCAATAAATTTATCAATATCATCTAAAGTTGTATTTCTACCATTTTCCATAGATGTTTTCATAGAAGCTGCTCCTAAAGGTTCCACTCCTATAATTTTTGTATTTGGACTTAATTGACTGAACACCATAGATACTCCAGCTGCCAAACCACCTCCACCTATTGGAACAAAAAGATAATCAATAGGTAATTTTGTATCTTCTAACAATTCTAAAGCTACAGTTCCTTGACCTGCAATTACTTTTTCATCATCGAAAGGATGAATAAAAACTGCATTTTGTTGGTTACAAAAAAGACTAGCATAGTGAAAGGCTTCGTCAAAAGTATCGCCTTTTAAAACCACCTCAACTTTATCTTTTCCAAATAATTTCACTTGCTTTATTTTTTGCAATGGAGTTGTAACTGGCATAAAAATAGTGGCTTTTATATGCAGTTTATTACAAGCATAAGCCACACCTTGCGCGTGATTTCCTGCGCTAGCACAAACTACTCCTTTTTGTTTTTCTGAATCCTCAAGTGAAAGAATTTTATTATAAGCCCCTCTCAATTTATAAGAACGAACCGGTTGTAAATCTTCCCGTTTTAGCCAAACCTGAGCAGAGAATTCTTCACTCAGGTTTTCATTTTTCATCAAAGGCGTATGGATGGCAACTTCTTTGATGTTTTCTTGGGCTTTGTATATGTTGTCTAACACCTTCATTATTTTGTTGGTCTTAATTTACGAACTTGAGCTCCCGTTTGCCAGAATTCACTTTGTTGTAAAACAGCTAATTCTTCTTGTAATTTTTCACGATAATCGGGTTTACTATTTGCTTCAATTACTATTTCTGCTTCTTTACCAGATAGTACACTATCATACAATTCGTTTAAAACAGGTTCTGTTGCTTCTCTGAATTTTCCTTTCCAATCTAAAGCACCTCTTTGTGCCGTTGTTGAACAATTGGCGTACATCCAATCCATTCCATTTTCAGCTACTAAAGGCATTAAACTTTGAGTTAACTCTTCCACTGTTTCATTAAAAGCTTCACTTGGCGAATGTCCGCGCTGACGTAACACATTGTATTGTGCTTCAAAAATTCCTGCCAAAGCTCCCATTAAAACACCTCGCTCACCCGTTAAATCACTATATACTTCTTTTTGAAATGTAGTCTCAAACAAATATCCTGATCCGATAGCAATTCCTAAAGCCAATACTCGCTCATTTGCTGTTCCTGAAGCATCTTGAAATACTGCATAGCTTGAATTTAGTCCTTGTCCTTTCAAAAACAAACTTCTTAGCGAAGCTCCAGACCCTTTTGGTGCTACTAAAAACACATCGATATCATTAGGCGGAACAATACCCGTTTTTTCATGAAACGTAACCCCAAATCCATGCGAAAAATACAACGCTTTGCCTTTAGTTAGATACTTCTTCATTCCTTCCCAAGCTTGTATTTGTCCAGCATCTGAAAGTAAATTCATGATAATAGTTCCTTTTTTACAAGCTTCTTCAACATCAAAAAGCGTTTTACCTTCTACCCAACCATCGGCTACTGCTTTGTTCCAACTTGCAGTTCCTTTGCGCTGTCCAACAATTACATTGATGCCATTATCTTTCAAGTTCAATACTTGTCCTGGTCCTTGCACTCCATAACCAATAACTGCTACCGTTTCATTTTTTAAGATTTCTTGTGCTTTTTTTAGTGGGAATTCTTCTCTAGTTACTACGTTTTCTAGGACGCCTCCAAAATTGATTGTTGCCATTTTATTTTTGTTTTTACTATTAATTTTTTGTTTCTAATTCTTTTAAATACGTACTTAATTCTTTCATTGGTTTTGTAACTGCTACTCTGCCTGAGCGAGCAAATTCAAGTATTCCAAAAGGTTTTAAATTTTCGAAAAGCAATTGTGTTTCTGCTACATGCCCTGTTTTTTCGATGACCATAAATAATGGATCCACCGTTAAAATTCGGGCATAATTTTCACGAATTACTTTTTCTACATCGCCATTCGTTAACTTGTCAGTTTTAATTTTGTATAATGCGATTTCCTGATGTACTATTTCTTCCTCTTGGTGGACAAAAGCTTTTAAAACATCTACTAATTTTTCTATTTGACCTATTACTTTATTCACTTGATTTTCGGAAGTTCTTAAAACAATAGTATATCGAAATACACCTTTTACTTCGGACTCAGAAGCTGTTATACTATCAATATTCAAATGCCGACGTGTAAAAATGATGGTGATACGATTAAGTATTCCAATACTATTTTCTGTAAATACAGATACTGTATATGTTTTTTCCATATCTTTTATTATTAATTTAATCGTATTTCTGAAACTGAAGCACCTGTTGGTACCATTGGAAATACATTTTCTTCTTTTGCTACCATTACTTCCAACAGATAAGAGCCTTGATGGTTTAACATTTCTGATAGCGCTTCTTTTAAATGCGTTCTTTCTTCAATTCTGGATGATTCGATGCTATACGCTTTTGATAAAGCAACAAAATCGGGACTCATAATTTCCGTGAAAGAATAGCGTTTTTCAAAAAACAAATCTTGCCATTGCCTAACCATTCCAAGAAATCGATTGTTTAAAATGATGATTTTTACCTCTACTTTACTTTGTAAAATAGTTCCTAATTCTTGCAAAGTCATTTGAAAACCTCCATCCCCAATCACAGCAATTACTGTCTTATCGGGCGTACCAAATTTGGCTCCAATAGCAGCTGGCAATGCAAATCCCATAGTTCCTAATCCTCCTGAAGTAATATTACTTTTTGATTTATTGTAATTATAATACCTAGCAGTCATCATTTGATGTTGCCCAACATCAGTTACCACAACGGCTTCTCCATTAGTGATTTCTGAAAGTATTTTTATGACTTCATCCATTTTTAACTCACTACTAAATAATAATTCTGAGCTTTTTTGCAAGGTTTCCACTTCTGTTTTTTTGGCTTCGGTAAACTCATTTAACCACACTGGATGTTGCTTTTCTTGCACCAATTCTGTTAACAACTTTAATGCTTCTTTTGCATCGGCATGAACAGGAACATCGGCTTTAATAATTTTATTGAGTTCAGCCGCATCAATATCAATATGAATTACTTTGGCTTGTTTCGCATATCTTGAAACATCTCCAGTTACACGGTCATCGAAACGCATTCCGACAGCAATAAGCACATCACATTCATTCGTTTTAATATTGGGTGCATAATCGCCATGCATTCCTAAATACCCAACATATAATGGATTATTATTTGGAAAAGCACCTAACCCTAAAAGAGTAGAAGCAACTGGAATTCCTGATTTTTCTACAAATTGCAACAGTTCTTCTTCGGCATTAGACAACATAATTCCTTGACCAATGACTAAAAATGGCTTTTTTGCTTGATTAATAAGTTGGGCTGCTGCTTCAAGAGTTGTTTTATTTACATCAGGTTTCGGCTGATAGCTTCTAATTTTTGTGCATTTTTGGTAATTAAAATCCATTAGTTCAAATTGGGCATCTTTAGTAATATCAATTAAAACTGGTCCAGGACGACCTGTTGATGCGATATAAAACGCCTTTGCTATAGCTGCAGGAATATCTTCTGCTTTAGTAACTTGGCAATTCCATTTGGTCACTGGCATGGATATTCCAATTACATCCGTTTCTTGAAATGCATCTGTACCTAAAAGATGAGAAGCAACTTGTCCAGTGATACATACCAAAGGAGTAGAATCTATTTGAGCATCTGCTAAACCAGTTATTAAATTTGTAGCCCCTGGACCAGAAGTAGCGAATACTACCCCTGTTTTTCCTGAAGTTCTAGCATAGCCTTGCGCTGCATGAATTGCGCCTTGTTCATGACGCACTAATATGTGATTTACAGCATCTGAATAATCATACAAAGCATCATAAATGGGCATGATAGCTCCGCCAGGATATCCAAATATAGTTTTCACATTTTCTTCAACAAGAGATTTTAAAACTGCGTGGGCGCCTGTTATTTTTGTTGTATTCATTTTGTTTTTATTTATCGGTTACACATCCTTTTGAAGCACTTGAAACACATTGTAAGTATTTATATAAAACACCTTTTGTTACTTTAGGTTGTGGTTGTTTCCATTCTGATTTTCGTTTCATTAATTCTTCATCACTTACTTTTACGTTGATTGTATTGTTTTTTGCATCAATTGTAATAGTATCTCCATCTTTTACTAATGCAATTGTTCCACCAACATAAGCTTCAGGTGTTATGTGTCCAACTACAAAACCGTGAGTTCCGCCTGAAAATCTACCATCAGTAATTAATGCTACGCTATTTCCTAATCCAGCTCCTATTATGGCAGAAGTTGGTTTTAGCATTTCAGGCATTCCGGGACCACCTTTTGGTCCGCAATACCGAATTACGACAACATCACCTGATTCAACTTCTCCTTTTTTTATTCCTTCAATTGTTGCAAATTCATCATCAAATACTTTTGCTATTCCTTCAAAATAATCACCTTCATTACCACTTATTTTGGCTACACTGCCTTCTGAAGCTAAATTTCCATAAAGAACTTGGAGGTGACCTGTTGGTTTTAATGGATCTTTTACATCCAGAAATACGTTTTGGCCTTTATTCAAATCAGGAACATTTGCTAAGTTTTCAGCAACTGTTTTTCCAGTGACTGTTAAGCAATCTCCATGCAACAAATTGTTCTTTAATAAATATTTCATTACTGCTGGAATTCCGCCTACAGCATGTAAATCTTCCATTAAATATTTTCCGCTTGGTTTTAAATCAGCCAATACTGGTGTTTTATCACTTATTCTCTGAAAATCTTCTAAAGTCAACTCAATATCAACCGCATGAGCCATCGCAATCAAATGCATAACCGCATTAGTAGAACCTCCTAAAACCGTTACCATGGTCATAGCATTTTCGAACGCTTTTTTCGTCATAATATCTTTCGGCTTAATATCCATTTCTAACAAGACTTTTATTGCTTTACCAGCTTCCAAACATTCTTGACTCTTCTCATTACTCAATGCAGGATTAGATGAACTAAAAGGCAAACTCATTCCCAAGGCTTCAATTGCCGATGCCATTGTATTAGCCGTATACATTCCGCCACAAGCACCTGCTCCTGGACAAGCATTTTTAATTACACCTTTGAAATCCTCTTCTGAAATAGTATTGTTAATTTTTTTCCCCAAGGCTTCAAATGCCGAAACGATATTTAAAGATTCGCCTTTCCATTTCCCAGAATGAATAGTTCCACCATAAATCATGATTGCAGGACGATTTAATCTGCCCATTGCCATAACTGAACCTGGCATATTTTTATCACATCCTACCACAGCTAAAACGGCATCGTACCATTGGGCACTTACCACAGTTTCGATAGAATCGGCTATTACATCTCTGGAAACTAAAGAAAATCGCATTCCATCAGTTCCGTTAGAAATACCATCACTTACGCCAATTGTATTGAATATTAAACCGACTAAGTTTTCATTTTGAACACCAGTTTTTACCTCTTTTGCTAAATCATTCAAATGCATGTTACAAGTATTGCCTTCATATCCTGTACTAACGATTCCTACTTGTGCTTTATGCATGTCTTCTTCTGTTAATCCGATACCATAAAGCATCGCTTGAGCTGCGGGTTGCGTTTTGTCTTGCGTTATAGTTTTACTATATTTGTTTAATGTTTTCATTATCATTTTGCACTAAATGTTGTTGCTGTTTCTCTAACTAATTGCGAATATTCCTCTTGGATTTTTTTACCTAATGAATCGTTCCAATCTTTTGGAAATTTTTTATCATCAACCGATTCAATTCCGATTACTTCTGCAGCGGTTCCACAATAAAATGCGCTATCGGCATTCCATAAGGTTTCGGGTTGAAAAAGCCCTTGTTTTACTTCAATTCCTAATTTTTCTGCTAATTCTAAAACAGTAGCACGTGTAATTCCTGGAAGAATATTTCCTAATTGTGGTGTATATAAAACGCCTTCTTTTTCAAAAAACAAATTAGCTCCGGGACCTTCTGCTAAATAACCATCACTATCCAAAAGCAAAGCTTCATCGAATCCTTTGTCTTTAGCTTCTGTAGTAGCAAGGATTGAGTTTACATAATGACCACAAACTTTAGCTTCAATTTTTATAGAGCGTGGATGTGGACGACAATAGGAAGAAACCGTCAAGCGTAACTGTTTGTCTCCTAAATACGCACCCCATTCCCATGCACAAATCATGATGGAAACATTATTCGGTCTATGAAGACTCATATTAGGATCACAAAAAACTAATGGTCGAACATAAGCATCTGCTAAGTTGTTTTTTTTAAGTAATTCGTAAGTAGCTTCAATTAGTTCTTCTACTGAGGAATTGAAAGGAATATTTACTAATTCGCATGATTTTTTAAGACGTTCATAATGCTCTTTTGCTTTAAAGACTTTAGTTCCTTCATCAGTTGCATAAGCGCGTATACCTTCAAAAACGCCATATCCATAGTGCAGCGTTTGACTGTATAAATCGATTTTGGACTCATTTGCTTTGACAAATTTTCCGTCTAAATAAAGTAATGTGTTGTTGTTGTAATACATATTGATTTGATTTAATTGTTACGAAATGGAATAAAAAAAGCCTTTCTCAAACGAATGAGAAAGGCTTAAAAATTGGACACTACCAGCCTGACTCACTCGAAAGAGCGAATAATAATGCTGATAATAATAATGTTCATATTGGTTTTCATGTGTAATCTATTAAAATAAAAAAGCCTTCCTCAACTGAATGAGAAAGGCTTAAAATTGGACACTACCAGCCTGACTCACTCGAAAGAGCGAATAATAATGCTGATAATAATAATGTTTGAATTTGTCTTCATAGCATGTCAAAACTAAAAAAGCCTCCTAATTTCTCGGGAGGCTTCAAAATATTTTTAATATATATTTATAGCATTCCCTCTGCAGATGTGATCATCACATTTACAATAATAATTGAAGGAATAATAGCTAAATTTTTCAAAACTTTTTTCTTTATATGGTGCAATATTACTATAAAAAAATTAATTTATAACATTTTATTTGAAAAAAGTTATAAAAGTATACTTCGGCTTGAAAACTATAGGTTTTAAAATCTAAATATTTATTTCATTCTGTACCTCATCAAAATTGCGTTTCTCAGCTCATTGATGAGGTGAATGTTTTTTGCGTGATGGGCTTCTTGTTCTTGCAGCAGCTTGAGTGCTTGGATGTTTTTATGGTGCTGCTCGTGTTCACGCATCATTCGCGTTGCTCTTGGATTGAACTCTTTTTTGAATTCATAGAGGGATAAGAACGGAATAACCGAACCGCGAAGAAAAGGCATCCAGAATTTGGATTTCCATAGGCTCATGGCTATCCAAAAAATGTCCTCTTTTTGAGCTTCGGTTTGGAAGACTAGTACAAAGCTGTTTGTAAAAGGTTCATTGCTTGGTTTTCCGCTATTTAGTCCTTTTGATAATACGAAAAAGTGCGGTTTGGCATAGTGCGCCCCAGGTTGGTGGGTTTTAATAAAAATTGTGTCAATAGTACAAGGATTTAAAAGGTTAACTTCCTTCGTCTTCCTATTTTGGTGCCCGAAATGTGATTGAATACCGAGATGCCCCACACACATTTTTGCAAAAGAAAAAAGGAAAAAAAAGAAAGCCGTCTTGCCTTGTGGAGGGTTTCAAAAAAGCAAGTTTTACGGGTAAAATACTACCCTTATTAGTGAATAGTAATTAGTGATAAGTGAATAGTCAAGCTGGAAATGTAAGGGTGGAGATTTTATCCGGAACCGAAGGCTTGAACTTGCTTTTTTGAATACCTGGAACTTATCTTTGCTCTCTTTTTTTTATTTTTTGTTTTGATTTCAAATTCTAAACGACATCGTATAATCGGATTTTATTTGAAGGAATGAGTTTTGATTTGAAAAATAGACGTCTTCGGAAAGGGTATCAAATTCTTTGGATGGATGAATTAACCAAGTCATAAAATAAAAAAGCTATTCATCCGGCCAAAGAATTTGATACTCTTTCTTTTGGTTTTGATTTTTGAGGATGCCTGAAAGTCAGTTGGCAGTCTCAGTGTTCAGTTAGCAGAAAAATGTCTTATGAAAATGTGAAGCATCTTCAAAAAACAATGCATCATACTACCGAGTGCGATGTGGCAGTAGCGCAAGTAAGGGTATCATTTTTTATTTGCTTATTGGGATGTTTCTGATTGCTTTAGTGAAAAAGCTGATGCCTGAAATTCAGTTGACAGTCACAGTGTTCAGTATGCAGCAGATTATCTTAAAAAATGGTATGGCATCAGCTTTTTCGCTGGAGCAATAACTGTGGGGTTTCTGGCAAAAAAAAAATGATACTCTTACTGGGAATTTTGGTTTTGTGGGTAATAAAATGGCTTTTACCCTAGGCAAATTTAATAAAATTAAAAGCCATTTTATTACTTACAAAAGCAATGCAAATACTTCCTATTTAACCACAAAGTTGATAAAACAGTTACCGTAAACGTTCTTAAAAGCAATGAAAAACGTAATGCTTCCTATGAAATGGCGAACGTTGTTAAAGACAGTGGCGAAGGACGGTGTTTTTTGTAGCTGGGTGATGCGATGGGAGCTGCAAAAAATGTTGTCCTGGAGCCACTGGCAAGCGCGTTGGGAGAGCGGCTTTTTTACATAATGTTATTATAGTGCATCCGTGATTTTGATTAGTAGCAGGATAGTTCTTTATGCACTATAATGCCACATTATGTAACTAAGCTTTGGGAAAGTTTTTGTTGCCTTGCACTATTTTTCTATCGGAGTGATTAACTTCTGGCATACAAAAACTTTTGGAGCGTTGGGAAGGGGTGGCAACTGGAAACTAATTAAAACATACTTCCATTACTATACTATTCGGAAAAATATTTTTTGTAAAGCACAGCAAGACTTTAATTTTTTTATTACTGTTTTCATTTAATAAGAAAGAATAAAGTAGATTTTATAAGCCTTTTTCACATTTAACAAATAGAATATAAACTATCTTTAGTTCTTTTTTTATGTATCAATTATTATCACAAAAGTATTTTTGTTATCCTGCCTATTTCTATTAGCTGAGGAAGAATTTAACTATTATTTTACCAATTTCAATATTCTTAATGCACCGCTACCAACAACAGCAAATACAATAGCTCCGATAATCAAATCAGGATAGCTTGAATTGAGCCAATGAACCAAAAGCCCTGCAACAATAACACCCGAATTGATTATAATATCGTTTGATGTAAAAATCATAGTTGCCTGTATGTGGGCTTCTTTGCTTTTGTTCTTTTGCAACAGGTAAAGACAAAATATATTTGCCATTAGTGCCAAAACAGAAACGATAATCATAGTTTGAAAATCGGGCATTTTTTCAAAGCCTAAAAAACGCCTGATAACTTCAACAAAACCAATAACAGCCAATAGGATTTGAAAGTACCCTGCAAATTTGGAGATGATGTTTTTCCTTGCTATTGTTCCACCCACAGCTAATAAAGCCAAAGCATAAACGATACTGTCCGCAAGCATATCCAAACTATCAGCTACCAAACCCATTGAATTGGAAAAAATGCCAAACACCATTTCCAATCCAAAGAAAACGAAATTAATAATCAGTACAGTCCAAAGTAGTTTCCTTTGATTATTATTTGTATCTGTTTCAAAAATTGCATTGCTTTCTTCAGTTGAAATCAATGTAGTATTCAGGTTTAGTGTTCCCAAAGCCGTTAAAATCGGGTCGGGATTTCCATTGTGATAAACGTTCAGCTTTCTGTTTGGAATATCAAACTCTAATGATTTTACCGTATCAAAGTTTTGCAGTTTCATACGGATTAACTGCTCCTCACTTGGGCAATCCATTTTTGTAATATTGAATATTGTTTTGTTCATCTTTTAAAGTTTAAATTTTATTCCTCCGTTAATTACAAATCCGTCCAATGGTGAATAAATATCTTTAAAAACAGGGTTGGTTATAGTACCTGTATAAATGTTATCAAAACGTGTCTGTCTTGTATCAAGGAAGTTTTCAAAGTTTATATATAAAGAAAATCTTTCCCAAATCTTTTCAGCCATAAAGCCACATGTCCAATAATCGTTTCCTATTGTTCCGTCATTGAGCTTTTGCGGACTGAAATAATAGGCTTCTAAACCAATCTTCCATTTATCCTCAATTTCATACATCAGTACAGAGTTAATACGGTGTTTTGGGGTTAATGGATTTTCGGTAGTTGTTCCGTTTTCAATCAATCGGGTATCGGTAAAGGTGTAGCCCAGAAACAGTTTCAAATCATCATATCCTATTTTTACGTTGGTTTCTGTTCCTTTAGTATGAATGTAGCCCGATGAATTGATGAACTGATAAAGATTAGCAGATGGATTTTGAAGCAACAAAGGATTATCCAGATAAGTATAAAAAAACAGTTGGTTTATGCTGAATGTCCAATCATCGCCTATATTAGTACGGTAGTTGATGTCTGCATTTGCTCCGTAACTTCTTTCTAATTTATTGGTTTTATTGTTAATAGGCATTACGTTTTGGTACTGTATGCGTTCGCTTTCTTCGGTAAAAATGGTTGGTGTTTTGTAGCCAAATCCGCCCCCGATACGTGAAGTCAAACCGTTTGCAATCTTAAACAATGCCGATACTCTTGGCAAAAAAACAGCTCCGTAATCTATCACGTAATCCGTCCTTAAACCTGTTTCTAATTGAAGCCAATCGGTAGCCTTAAAAGAATTTTGAACGAAAGCCCCGAATGTGGTTTGGTTGTAATCCCTCAACGGAAATGCGGTAATCTGTTTTTCTTTAAAATTGTCCGTCCAAATATTAACGCCTGTTACCCATTCCGATTTTTCTTTGCTGTGCGTATAGCTTGCTTCCGTAAAAGTAGCGGTCTGCGTTCCCTCAAATTCGTAATTCGGAATAGCCGTATTGCGGTTAAAATAACTTACGCTGTTTTTGATTTGTACAAAACTGTTTTCGTTTACAGTATGGTCAAAAACAAATTGAGTGGAATAACGCTGTGTTTTGTTTTCCTCAAAATATTGATGTGTGTTATCCCCTTTGCCTTTGATGTAAAGCATATCGCCACCCAAACGGTTTTCAATGGTGGTGTTAATGCCAAAGTTCATTTTTGTTTTATCATTGAAGTAAACAAATAATTTAGGGTTCAGTACATACCTTTCAAATTGGGGAATTGCAGAAAGCCCGATTTTTGCAGGGTCGTAAGCTCCGTTGCGATTATGTGAAGCAAATATTGTCGTTCCGATTTTCTTAAACTTCTGTCCGTAAAAACCGTTGATGTCTAAACCTCTGCCTGATGTTCCGTTTAAATGAAAACGCAAATCCCTTTCTTCCGCTGGTGTTTTGGAAATCAGATTTACCAAACCTGCTATTGCTCCACCACCGTACAGCGTAGAAGTTGAACCTTTGATAACTTCAACCTGTTTTAAGTCAAGCGGTGGAATTTGCAACAAGCCTAACCCACTTGAAGCACCCGAATAAATAGGAAAACCGTCTTTTAGAATTTGCGTATATCGTCCGTCAAGCCCTTGAATACGAATACTTGCATTGGCACTTGTGGGCGATGTGGTTTGTACGTGAATACCTGTACTTTCACTCAAAAGCATACGAATATCCCCTGCTTTCATATTGCCTTTTTCGTCTAATTCCTCTCTTCCGATAAACTCAATGCGTGTAGGGATATTTTGGATAGTTCTTGTACTTCTTGTAGATGAAATAACAATACCGTCTAACTCTGTTGAACTTTCATAGAGTAAAATCTCAATCGGGGTTGTATCTTCTAATGGAAAGTTAAAGCTGTCGGTACGTTGGGCAAAACCAACATAACTAAATTGAATTACTTGCAGACCGTTTGGAATACCTGTTAATATGATTTGTCCGTTTTCATCTGAAGTTGTTCCGATTGTGGTTCCTATAACCTGTACGGTTACGTCCATTAAAGGCTCTTTTTTTTCGCTGTCTTTAATTACTGCTTTGAACGTATTTTGTGCATATACACAAAGGTTGAGTGTCATAAAAAATGACACAATAAGTATTTTTTTCATTGTAAAAATGATGCTTAATATGAATAAATGAATTGTAGCGGTGCTATGCACCGCAGGAAATAAACTGTGCTGAAAGCACTACATATTAAACAAGCTGTGGGGGATGCCAAACGGAAAAGGGAAAATTATAAACAGGCGGTGTTGGCATTGTTCCTAATTTTCTTTGCGGTTCTTTTACTGAATGTGTAACCGAAAAATGAAAAGTAGTTAAAACAAATCCTGTACAGGTGTTACAGCTAAAAAAAGGCGAACAACAACCCTTATTGCAATTTTGGTCTTCCTGTCCGTTTTGTCCTTGCTCAGTTGTATGCTCCTGCATACATTTATCCTCAACAAAAGTCGGTAATGCTGATAACAGCAAGACATAAAAGGCTAATATTAAAGATATAAATTTCATTTTGCGAAGATACTGAAAAAAATACTCTTTTAGGAAAAGTACAATTTAGTTCGTAAATATAATATGTTTCTTTTTATTAGAACTATAACAGATTAGTAAACTATCTTCATTTAAGGTAGGGAAAGCAGATATTGTTATTGAAAAAATATTATTCTTCATAAAATTTCATTTTAATTTCTATGTGTAAAATGCTTTTTCCATTACTTCCTGTTCGCTTCGGGAAATTCCGATTTCATTTGCCATTGTTTTCCATTTGGTCGTAACTCCTAAGACTTGCTGGATAATTTCCTCCATTTGATTATTGTTTAATCGGAAATATTCACCTACACTTTTTGCTAAATCGAAATCCAATTCATTGTTATCAGTATCAATATTTAAGGCTAAGCCGTCTTTGTCTATGGAAGGATTGAGGTCATAGGCCGGAGATAATATCCAACCTTCTTTGGTTAGTATAAATCCGTGGTTTCTTAAATGATCATCGGTGTTGGAAATGGCTATGTTGAAGATTATCCTTCGCCATAGTTGGTGTAGGTTGGCTTCTATGTTTGCTCCGTGATTACTAATAAATTCTGCAATATCTAAGTAGCTTGCTTGGTTGTCTCTAATGGTGTCTTCGTTATTTCCGGTCATTGTCATTGCGGATGCAAAGTGGATTCGTTCTCCGTTTTTACGGTCGAAACGTTTTGTGAAAAAGGTATGGTGTTTGCCTAAAATTCTTTCCATATGACAAGGTGCCATTTCAATTCCAGCCTTAGTTGCCAATTGATACGCTAAAAATTCCCAAGCAGCTTTGTCAATGGTATCTGTTTTGGATGGAAATTTGGCAATCCAAAGACTTTTATCTGCGTCTAGAATATTGGCTTTAGGTCGTGCTCCACCTAATGACGAACCAGGTGTTATTAGTACTGAAAGGTATCTGTTGACATCTTCATTATTTATATCATTTTCAAAAATGAAGGCAGCATTTTGAAGCTCTCTAATTGAAGCCCAAGGAGGTGTTGATGTTACTTTATCATTGTCTAAAAATTCACCCACCAGGTCTATTTTAAAACGCAATGCTCCCATACGGCTTTCATCAAAAACACCTAACAGAAAATCTATATCGTAAAGAGTTTTAGGCTTTACATTCTTTTCTCTTGCCAATTGTGCTTCTCTACGTTTCATTAGTGTGCGTCCCCAAGTATCGGGCATACTGTCGAGAAAAATGCCGAAGTTCTCTTTTTGATTTGGATATTGTGGCCCACCATACAATTGTATGTCGGGGTCGAGTAAGAATTGTTGTCCTGATTTGAGCCAGTCCTTATCGTACTCAAAGCTAAATGCTTTCTTGCCTTTGGCTTGTTGTGCAGACAAAATACCAACTATCTTTGGTTCTTGCATTCCAATCCAATGAGCGTAAACGTATATATCGGTTTTTGTGGACATTTTAGACGGTTGTATTTTTTAATTTAAAAGGTTCTCGATACAATTTTCACTCCATTGCATTGCGTAAAAATCACTCGAACTGACGTTTCATTTATATCTTATAATTATTTTAAAAGTTCGAGGTCTTGGAGTTTTCTTCCCAGTTCGTCGTCTGCAGCTAGTTTTAAGAAATCATCCTGTAGGCCTAGCACTCGTAGTACATTGAAATAGGCACCCATAGCCACACTTGGGCTTCCCTGCTCAATTAGGTGTAAAGTTGACCTCGCAATATCAGCTCTTTCCGCCACTTGAATCATTGTAAGTTTTCGCCTTTTACGAGCCATCTTTACATTTTCTCCCATCTGCTCTAATACTTTCTCGTATTTTGGAAAAACGGATTGCTTTTTACTGGTTGTTGCCATATCAAATGTTTGTTATTCTGAACAAATATACTATTTATGTTTGAAATAACAAACATAAGTGTTTTTTAGTTGTGTTATAACTTTGGCAAAAAAACCTACTTTTTGCCAAAATTATATAGCTGATTTCTTTTGTTGCGTATTGTGATATACTTTATATTACAAATAATAAACTAAAATATTGATAGTAAACTAATGTGGTTTATTGTGTAAAAACAGGTTTATTGTTTTGTTTATGAGGTGTTTACTGTTTAACAATTTTTCCACCCACTTATTCACCCACTTTTAGATGTTAATTTCTCTTGAATTGAAAATTATTATTTTTTATTATTCAATAAATCAGCTGCTTAGCAATACGACATAAAGAGATTGTAGGTTAATTATCTACCCACCTTTTCTACCCACTTTCTTGTC
Source organism: Flavobacterium sp. (assembly GCF_027531705.1). GTDB lineage: Bacteria > Bacteroidota > Bacteroidia > Flavobacteriales > Flavobacteriaceae > Flavobacterium. The sequence goes on from NZ_JAPZSP010000028.1 coordinate 30,192, forward strand.
TTCACTACTCTATTTTTCAATAATTGAGACAAATATTGAACATTGCGATATGCAATAGGGTCTATGATCATTTATAGTTGTTTTGTCAGGTTGAACCTGATTATTTTACTACGAAACATCTTTTTTTCCGTTAAACTTTGGCAGTAAACAACATTTATTGCCGAAGCTTAATCGTATTCAAAGGAGTCAATAAAAAACTTTAGGTTATATAATTCAAGTACGCAATCGTCTTCTAAATCTTCGTTTTTTAGTTGGTCTATTTCTATAAAGGATAGGTCGTTTGCAAAGGACTTTTCGCCTATTAGATGTTCGATGTGAACATAAACTGCCTCTCTAAGTCTTGGGTTGTCTTTATGGATGATGTAATTTTTGAGCAATACTTTTATTCCTAAATCGGTTGGTTTGTTTGGGTTTTCTAATGGTATGAAATACATTTCGCTTATTCGTAAAGTGATGCCGTAATACTCTAGTGGTTTGTCGGTGCCGTTTTCGTATTTGGTTAGGTTGGTTTCGGGTTGGAGAAAAGCGGTTATTTTCCAACGTTTTATATTTGGAGAATGACGAACTAGTAATTCTACTTCTTTGAAAAGATAGGGGTTTCCGTTTGCTGTAATGATTATCTCTGCACCGTTTGTTTTGTTTTTGATGATGAGGTCTAGATCTTTGTTGTATTGATGTAGTATCTCGATTAGTTTGTCGAAATGTGTTTTTAGTTCTTCTTTTGGGATTTCGTTTAGGAGTAGAAAAACGAAGTTGTTTTGTTGGAAGTAGTTCCAGAAGGTGGTTATTGTTTTCATTTTGTTACTTTTTGTTGAAACGCGGATTTACACGAATTTTATCTTTTGTCTTGTGCTGTTTTTTCGAATGAAATTAAATTGACCATCTCACGTAATCTAGAACGAATTCGGTTGCCGTAGTGGGTTTCTATTTCTGTGGCTGATAGGTTTGTGGTGATGTGGGTTTTTAGTTTTTTTGAGATGAATATATCATATCGGCTTAATATAATTTCTGCCATTACATTGCATTCGTTGCCGAAGTATTTTAAATTATTTTCTGTTCCTAAATCGTCGAAACAATAGGTTCTTGGTTCTGATTGGTGTAGTTTACCCTTAGAATATCTATGAATTACTTCATAGCCTTCTTGAATAAATTCGAAACTTATGTCTCTGCAGGGTTTTACGATAAATTTATGTTCTGTAGCTGTTAGGTATTTCATTAAATTCATCAATGATGTTTTTCCGCATCCGATTGGTCCGGTTAATAGAATTCCCTTGTTGAGGTTTATTCCGTATTGAAAACATGTTGGTTCGTCTTTTAAGAAATAAGCGATTAGTTTGTATACAATTGGATAATCGGTTTCAATGATTTTGAAATGATTGCCGTATAGTTCAACTCCTTTAGCTTCGAGCCAATTGATTACTTCGGTGTAGCTGTAATGTGATTTTATTTCTTTTTCCATAACTGAAAATTTAACCGCAAAGACCGCAAAGGATTACGCTAGGTTCGCAAAGGATGAGATGCTGAAACAAGTTCAGCATGACAAAAAGACTATAATGGCTCTGAATAGTCTTTGTCGGTTGTTGTGTTGAGTTGTTTTGCTCTGTTTGGTTGTTCTGCATTTGAAATAAATTTTGGTGCGTTAATCATCCAATTTTGTGCTGCTGCTTGCCAATCGACCATTGGTGTTTTACCTCCGACTAACCAACCGACACTTTTGAAATAGTTGAAGAATTTTTGAGCTTCTTGTTCCGGAAAGTTATTTTCTTGGAAATAGATTTTGACTTCTTCGATTGTTGGCTGTGACTTTTCTTCTTTTTCTTTTTTTGCGGAACTTTTTTCTTTTTCTTCATCATCGTTTTTTAAATCCAAATTATTTATTTCTACAAAATTTTTTGAGTGCTTTTCCAAGTTTGAAACGTTTTTATCGTTTAAAATGTTTGTATTGTTTATATAGTTTATAGAAGGTACTACTGCTTGTTCAGTACCTGTTTCACTACTAGTACAAGACTTGTTCAAAGCTTGTTCAGAAACAAGTTCAATAAGTGGTTCATTTTTTGGTTTTCTTTCGGATTTTGGCAGCGGTTTTAAATCTTCTGAAAAGTTGAATAAAATGACATGACTTCCTTTGAATGGATTGTATGATGGTTCGTAATTGATATAACCCAAACTATGCAAGTTCTTCAGACATTTATGATAGGTTGCTTTGGAACTTATTTTACTTATTCGCATTACCTCATCGCGATTAATACTGATTGGATTTTTGAAACGATTGCAATTCCAAAATTGAAACAATGCAATGTATAAACTTACGTGTGTTGGATTTAGCGTTTTATCAATGGCTACTTTTTCGAAGAAACCAGTTAAGTGTTTGATATAATTCATAATTGCTAAAATTATTTGAACAGAGTAGGTAAAGCATTTACCTTATTTCCATTTAATAACTTATCAATATCTGAATTGTCATAATACATTATGCCACCTATTTTGGTGTAGGTGAGTGTTCCGTTGATGCGGAGATTTTGCAAAGTACCTGGAGAAATGTTTAACAGTTTACGGACTTCATTGGATTTGAGCCACTGTTTTGTTTGTTGCGGTTTGGATTGAATGATTTCTTTTAAATCGTTCAAAAGAAGACTTCTGAATTCGTTTAAGTCTTCGCGTGTAATAACTTCGATTGCCATAACGTATGTTTTAGATTGTTATGGCACAAATTTGTAGTTTTTGAATAGTTTTAAATCACAAGTCAATCACAAGTTGTGATTGATTTTTATACAAAGTGTTGTATTTATTGGTCTTAAAGTAAGTCGTCTGTGTTTTCCATCCGTTTTACTAATTTTTCTTTTAATGCGTTTAGGAATTTGGTTTGGTCAGATTTTCGCATTCTAATTTCAAGGAAAGCCCTGTGATACTGACCTAAATCGATGTTGAATATGTTTTCAAAATACTCCGCAATATCTTTCAAATCGGATGCTCCATTATTAAACACACCTTCGGTATGCAAAGCATACAAAAGCTCTATTAATGCGACTTTAGAACCTGTCCAAGTTTGCTTTACCTTCGGGTTGACTTGTGATTTTTCCTTTGTGTCTTTATTTTCCATCATCAACAATTTATCTTCGAGATAAACTTGGATTAAATCGTGCGCTAAAATCTTTGCTACTTTAAAATCGTGAGAGGTTGAAAATGTATGATCTGCTTCAAAATAAAAACTATCTAAAGCTAATTATACATCGATTTTTCCTCGTAAAAAATATTTGTGATCTAAATAGCTGCTTCCTGTTCTGTAATATCTGTAGAAGTCTAAGTTACCATCAAAATATCTTTTAAGTTTATCTAATTCGTTATTAAGGTATTTTTTGATAATTCTTTCACCACCATGCGGTTTCTTCGTTTCAATTTTGAATATAACGTTATAATAAATTAGTTTTGACGTAAATTTGGGCTTTACATTTTTAAAGAACTCTATTTCTTGTTGACTTGATTTATTTTTCTCTTTTTCAAATAATACTTTTAATTTTTGGAGTGATTTCAAAATAATATCTATAGCACTTTCACAACGCTTTATTGGGTCGTCTATTTCTAAATCAGTAAAATTTAACTGTTCGTTTAAATCTGTTAATAATTGGTTGATTTTTGGGCTCAATTTCTTTGGTATTAATTTTTGATTGAAACTTTTTTAATAATTTAAACTAATACCTAACCCAAATCCCATATCACTATCGTAATGTGTTCTTAAACTTATATTTCTTTTTAAAATGTAACGTGCATCTAGCATAAATTCTGTATCGGTGTTTACCATAAACCCCATTCTTAAGCGTTTTGAAATTGGAATATCCTCTCTCATTAACTGTAATCTTATGTTTCCATCCTGAAATACTTCTGCTTGAGCAATTACTAACATTGGTAATGTGTAATTAACCCCGGCACTTATAACGGCTCTTTTATCTTTGGTATTTTCTTGTCCAAAAATGTTTTTTTCTATCATTCCATCCATATTCCTGTAACGCCAATCGAAACCAATAAAAGGCATCAACCACTGCATTTTTCCTATGTATCTGCCTAAATGAAATTCGGCTTCATAACCATGCATATCATTGTATCCTAGTCGCCATTCTGCACCTAAACTCCAACGTGTATTTTGGATCATTGCCATACCATCATTTCCATTAGTAGCAAAATCATTTTCTGCCATGAAATGAAAAGCTCTATCATCGCAAATAATTTTCTTTGTGCTACTTTTGGATTTGGAATTAGCGGATTTGGCGTTTGGTTTTCATAGGTGAATACTCTTCCCATTCCTGCCATCATGTGATACAAAATATGACAATGAAAAAACCAATCTCCTTCAACATTGGCATTGAATTCAATTATGTTGGTTTCCATAGGCATTAAGTCCATTACATTTTTTAATGGTGCATATTCCTCTTGACCATTTAATATTCTGAAATCATGTCCATGTAAGTGCATTGGATGACGCATCATGGAACCATTGTAAAGTGTAATTCTAATGTTTTCTCCTTTTTTTATTAGGATTTTATCTGTTTCAGAAACTACTTTATTGTCTAAACTCCAAACATATCGGTTCATGTTACCTGTTAGTTCAAAACGAAGTTCTTTTACTGGG
>NZ_JAPZSP010000042.1 GCF_027531705.1 Flavobacterium sp.
GAATTTTTTTCTAAATATAAAGTTCTTGTGTTCTCTTTTTTAAGAACGTTTACGACTTTCATATCCAGCAAGAAAAACTGTTTGAGTTTTGTTTCTATGAAAAAGTTAATAGTCTTCAAATTATCACATTCGAAAAGTTGAAGGCTTTCCAAATTTGTCAAATTTTGAAGATTAAGATTTTCAACTGGATTTCCTTGAATATATAATGATTTTAAATTTTCATATTTACCAATAAACTCAAATTCTTTTATGTCATTTCTAAAAGCATATAATCCTTTTAGGTTTGGCATTTCTTTAATTACTAGTTTTTCTCCCAATTTATTTTCTCCAACATAAAGTTCTTCAATAGTTGTATTTCCGTAAAAAACATTTAAATCGGTAATGTCATTAGTCATTGCGTTTATGATTTTTAAACCTTTGAAGTATATTAAGTCGTCTAAACTTTTTATACTCTTTTTGGTAACTTTTATTTTAGTAACTGTGTCAATTTCGCTTATTTCAATTTCACTATTTTTATTGAAATCAAATCCAAGTTCAATTAAAGCATTTTTTAAATTTTTATCTTTAAATTTTATTTTTTGAGCATTAACTTTCATAGAAATTAAAGCAACAATTATTACTAAGACTTTATAGTTCATTCGTTCTTTTTTAACGGTTTTCAAAAAATTTCTCACAACGTTTTGCAGCTACACAGCTGTTGCGGACAAAGAAAACGAAAATTGTCGGATTTGCCAAAAATTTCAAACACAAAACAGATTTTGAATTAAACCCTAAAACCGCAATAGTGTGTAACTGCTGTTAGCGGTTCGGGCTTCTTTCATTCGTCTGTCTTTTTGGTTAATAATGCTATTTCCATAACTCTTCTATAAAAGTCTTCAAATTCGTCTTTGTTATATTTTGTCCGCATTGACCTTAGAACATCTGAAGCGTCAAATCCACCCCATTCCCAAAGCATTGTGTCAAAATTATATTTTAACATTTGAGTTTCTACTTCTGTCCGTAATGATTTCACTTTGTCTGTCGTCATGCCATAACTCTTTAATAGTTTAGTCAATCGTTCGTCTGTTTCTGTCGTAAATTCTGTGTCTAAAAATGGTTCAAGTATCCAACCCCAAATCATTGGTCGTTCAATAGTCATGATATTATTCTTTTTAGCAAACGCTTCAAGTTCAACTTTCTTTTCAGACGTTAGGTAAATTAGTTCATTACCAACCCTAAATGTCGGCGGATATGATTTATAATCTATGTCGTCAATTTGGTATGTCTTGATGATATTTTGTCTGTACGCTATGGACGGTTCAAATGGATAATTCTCAATTTTTAAAAAGTCGTCACCAATTGTTAGTTGACCAGTAGAAACGAGCAATTCTTTCACTTCTGATTTTGAAGTGCTGAACATTGTCCAATTGTCACTTGGTTTCTTATTTGTTTTGAAAAGTCGTTTTATAAATTCCATTTGTTTCTGTTTCGGTGTCGTCTTTTTAGCCTGACCGCTAACGTTTTGCTGCTTCTAGCAGTGGCGTAATTTCGACACTAGCCATCACAAATATAACTAAAATTTAGTTTCAACAATTAAGTTTTATAAATAAATCCCAAGCCTAGCCATTGCTAGAAACAGCTGTTGTGCGTCGTTTTTTATTTGATTTCAAAATATCCACCAAATGATTTATCTTTCATAAAGTTTCCATTCTTATCTTTTTCCATAAATATTCCTTTTAACTTTCTATCTATTAGTAAAGTGTCTGGAATAAAATCATTATCATATGGCTTTTTGGTAAAAATAATTGTGTCATTTTTCATTATATATTCACCATCAAAATTTTGCTGAAAGCCAAATATTCCATTTATCTCATTTTCACATTTTCCGTTTTCTCTAAACTTTAAATTATAGACAAACTGATCATCTATTAATGTTGCATTTAATATTTTTTTCGATTTAAAAATTTCCGATGAATAAAGATTTAATGCAATAATTGCTATTAAAACAATTGAGTGAGAAATAATTCTGATTTTGGTTTCTTTAATTCCATTTCTAAAAAATGATATAATTGTGTTTAGTAACGAAATTATATATAGAATAATTATTGGAAATATTATAATCCCATATGAAAATAGAAATAAAGTCATTCCACCGTAAAAGTCTGTAATTATCCAACCAATAATACCGCAACAACTCAAAATTGCGATTATCTCAAATATTTTAAATTTTATGTTCACTGTTTTATTTGATAGTTTTTCGTTTCGTTTAGGCAAAATGACGCACAACGTTTTGCTGCTTCTGGCAGTGGCGTAATTTCGACACTAACCATCTCAAATATAACTAAAATTTAGTTTCAAATTAAGTTTTATTAATAAATCCCATGCCTAGCCATTGCTAGAAACAGCTGTTGGTGGATAGTGCCT
>NZ_JAPZSP010000034.1 GCF_027531705.1 Flavobacterium sp.
TGGGAATTAATAACTCAGCATTTAACTATCCAACGGCATATAATATTGGAGGAGGAAATGATGTTTCCTTTGTTGGAAGCGGTCAAGATTTATATCTAGCAAATGCCAATAATACCAAATCAATAATATTTTCTACTGGTAGATCAACTACTCCTTTTTTTAATGAAAGGATGAGAATTACAAATGCTGGATTTGTCGGTATTGGCACAACAACACCTCTGACTAAACTTGATTTAATAGGTGTAAAGTCAACAGGAGCTGGAGCAGGAACAGGAGGAAATAATGATGCGCCTTCACAAGCAATAATTCCTGCTGGTAATAATGGTGCTTCAAGGTTAAATGATTGGCCAGCAGGTTGGAGTGGTGGAATCAGTACTTTTGATATAGTTGGAGCTTCAACTTTTATGAGTGGTTATGTAACAAGATCTGATTCAAGACTTAAAAATGATATTAAAAGTGTTGACAAATCAATAGTTTCTAATTTCATGAAAATAAGACCAGTAACTTACTTTATGAAAGAGCAAACTAAAGAAATGGAAGGTTTGCAATATGGTTTTATAGCACAAGAAATTAGAGATTTATTTCCAAGTATGGTGACCAAAACGGATGATCCAAATGGGGTAATTGGTATGAATTACCAAGCCTTGATTTCTCCAACAATTTATGTGGTTCAACAGCAGCAAGCAAAAATTGATGAACTTCAAAAGAAAGTTGATGAACTTTTGAAAATGGAAGAAGAATTAAGACAAATTAAGCAGTTGCTAAACAAATAAAATTTTAAACACAAAGATTTAAAATAAAATCGATAGTCTTAAAATGCTATAATAGAATAAAAAAAAGACCTGTAAAATTTCAATTTTTAAAGGTCTTTTTTATTTAAAACAATCCGTTTAATTCGGCATCTATTCTATTTATGATATTTCCTAAATGTTCTGGGTTGTTCACAAAATCGATATTATCAACATCAATAATCAATAATTTTCCTTTGTCGTATGTTTGAATCCAAGCTTCGTAACGCTCGTTTAGTCGGCTTAAATAATCTATTGATATCGAGTTTTCATACTCACGACCACGACTGTGAATTTGTTTTACCAAGTTAGGAATAGAACTACGAAGGTAAATCAGCATATCTGGTGGTGCAACCAAACTTTCCATCAACTCAAAAAGCGATTTGTAGTTTTCAAAATCACGATTGGTCATTAATCCCATAGCGTGCAAGTTGGGTGCAAAAATGTGTGCGTCTTCATAAATCGTTCTATCTTGAATGATTTTTTTTCCGCTTTCACGAATTTGCAACACCTGACGAAAACGACTGTTCAAGAAATAAATTTGAAGATTAAAACTCCAACGTTCCATTTGATGGTAAAAGTCGTCAAGATATGGGTTGTCAACTACGTCTTCAAAATGAGGTTCCCATTTGAAATGTTTTGCTAAAAATCGAGTTAAGGTTGTTTTTCCAGCGCCAATGTTTCCTGCTACAGCTATATGCATTATGGTAATGTAATTTTATAATTGGTAATTCCTTTGTTGGTAAAAATAGTTAAAATTTGTTCGTTGTAATAAAACTTTTTGAATGATTTCTCAACAATTTCTATTTTATAAAGTTGATTGGTATTTCTGTTTTTGAAAAACACTGAATTTTCTTTGGAGTAAAGTAAGTTGGTACTGTCCAAAAATTGAATGTGATCAAATGAATCTATTTTTTCCTTAAATGAAATTTCGCCAAAAATGGAGCATGAAAACCAGTTGTTTTGACTGTTAATCCATTGAAAAGTATTAAAGTCGGTTTGATAGTAAGTAAAGTTTTGTTGCAATGGAATTCCAAGATATTTTATTTTTTGAGTGCCAAAATCATACAACCCAATTTGTTGTTCATTGGCATTAAAAAGCCACATTTTATTTTGACCAGAAAGTCCCAAGGCTGTTGCCAATATCGATTTTCCATCTGCAATTTCAGGATTTGAAAAATCAACTTTTTGAATTTCGTTCAGCTGATTATCAAGAAGTATAGCAGTGTTGAAATTTTCATAAAAAACAACAACCTTCAACGGATTGATAATATCTACTTTTTTAATTTTTCCTAGCGAAACATTTTGATATTGGATAGTTAATGTTGGTGTTTTCTTATAAAGTACATTTTCATTTTCATAAAAGTAATTTCCATAACTATCAATGCCAATAAAATTTTGAGTCACAAATTCTATTGAGTCAATTTTAGTGGCAACTATTTTTTGATTTTGTCCAAAAAAAAGTGTGTTCCAACACAATAACAATAAGAAAAATAAGTTTTTCATGTGAGCTAATGTACAAAAATTTAGTTTAAAAAACGTTGATTAATTTTAAGGCAACGTTTATTAATTTAATACTATCAACTTATTTTTTGTTAGTATATTTGATGAACAATATTTTTTACTAAAACTCTTTTCACTATGAAAAATTATTTTGCTTCACTATTATTAATTTCATCTTTGGTTGGGTTTTCCCAAATCAAATCAGGTGTTTACAAATCAAGTTCCAAAAACGGAGACATTTTATTAAAAATCAACGAAGATAAAACCTATGAAATGTCTTTTTTTTATGGAGAGTATACTGTTTCAAAAGACACAATTCTGTTTAATAGCAATAAAATTAATTCAAGTGTATTTAGTGTAAAAAGTATTCCAAATGCAGCAAAATCTTCTACTTTGAAACTGAAATTTAGCGATTCACAAATTGCTTATTATTCAACTTCTATTTTTCTTGGTACTCAAGAAACAGAAACAAGTGAAATTCAATATAAAAGGTTGAGCGAATTTGTAGTGATGAATCCAACAACTTATGAATATCCAAAAGATTTTTCGGTTGAACTTGCTAAAGGAAAATACCTTTATCTAGTTGATTCCAAAAATGATGAGGCTTCTGTTAGCAAATTTGAAATTTCTCAAAACACAAATGAAGTTTCTGTAGAGTATGATGCTTACTCATACGCAAACTTGAAGTTGAAAGGTTTTATTGATGGCACAACAGGTCAACTAGCTATTTCAGATGGAAAAACGCCATTATTATTTTCTTTTGAAAAATACGATGAACCGAAAAAAGTGACCGATGAGATAAATCCAGTTCAAGTAACTGACGAAAAAAAATGGAAAAAAATTCATGGTTTTATTGATGAAGCAGAAGCAACTTATGTAGATAGCGCTTATCCTGAAAGTAATAAACCGCCTTATGTTTTTAAACATACTATCGATAAAAATTATAAGGATGCTCTGAAAACTATCGAGAAAACACCAACAAAATTGTTAGTAGTTGCTTTTGATTTGAAGAATAAAAATGCCAAAACCGAGTTTGATACTTTTGTAAAAACCAATGAAGAATCGTTAAGTAGTTATATGTATGATAATTATCTTCCTGAATATGATAAGTTCAACTATTATTTAGCAACAGAAAAAGACAAGTCGATTTTAGATAAATACAAAATCAAGTCAGATAAAGAGTTGTTATTTTTTAATAGTCAGGGCGATTTGTTATACCATACAGCGGCAACTTTGACAGATAAACAGTATGATTATTTTAGTCCATACAGTGCAATAAACACTGAACTTGAAAAAGTAAATCAATACGCGCAATTGGACAAGGCATTATCAAATAAAAACGCAAGTGCAAAAGAAATTACTGAAACTCTAAAGAAAACTTTAAAGCTGGAAGGAACCTATAATTACGCAACAGATGCAGTTGTTGCACCACCAGCACCAGCTGAAATGTATAAAGTTAGGGAAGTTCCTGCTAATGAAACAGAAAAAGAAGCTGTAAAAGTAGTTGAAGAGGCAGCACAAGCAGCAGCTGTGGCCGATACTGTAGAAGCAGTTTATGATAATTACGATTATAGTTTGATAAAAGACAAAGAAAATCTTTATTCATTAAAAGCAACAAATCAACAAGTTCAAGAAAAATGGTTAAAAGCAATCGATTATTTTTCAGCAAAAAATATATATGATAAGGATTTTGTAACAGTTGCAAAAGCTGAATTGAATAACATAGGTTTCTCAAACAAATTATTCAATAATCAAGATAAATTGCTAAAAAATTCAGATTTTAAACTGCTTGATTATATCTATAAAAATTACCAAAATATAATTATTCAAGACAGTATTACACAACTAAATTATGATTACACTTATTATGAAAGCCCGATAGGAACGGTTTTGTATGATGTGTTTTATAAAAATACTAATTTGTATGATAATCCAGAAAAAAAACAAATTAATAAAGTCATGGATTATTACGAACAATATTTGAAAGTATCTAATAAAGACTTCTCAGTTTTACAAAATTATTTGAATGTATTAAAGGAGAATTCGGATCAAGAAAGCATTAATAAAAAGTATGTTGATTATTACACTTCTTATTTTGATGATATAATTAAAAAAGACTCAAATATAATTGAAAATTTAGATGAAGCTTTCACCAACAGACCAACGTCAAGTTATGATAATTGGGAAAGTTTCAAAAGTTCATTTTCTAATCTTGCTAACGATGTTGCATGGCATGTTGTAGAAAAAAGTGCTGATAAAACAACTATTCAAAAAGCGATAGTTTGGAGTGAAACATCACTAAAAGTTTCTAAAAATGTTCATTATTATTTAGATACACTTGCACAATTGTATTATAAAAACGGAGAAAAAGCAAAAGCCATTGCTGCCGAAGAAAAAGCTTTAGAGTTAGGAAAAGATTCAGAATACGGTGAAGAATATAAAATTACTCTTGAGAAAATGAAAAACGGAAGTTATTGATTTTGGTAAGCATAAAAAAGCCTGTTAACTATTGCTAACAGGCTTTTTTTTATTTAAAATTATTTTATTAAATAGAGAAAGCAGCTTTAACTTTATCTACAAAATCTAATTTTTCCCATGTAAATAGTTCAACTGTAACTGTTTTTTCATTTCCACCTGGAGCAGAAAAAGTTTTGGTAACAGTTTCAGGAGTTCTTCCCATGTGCCCGTAAGCAGCTGTTTCACTATAAATTGGATTTCTCAATTTTAAACGTTGTTCAATAAAGTAAGGTCTCATATCAAAAATTGACTCGACAACTTTACTAATTTCTCCATCAGTCATATTCACTTTTGAAGTTCCATAAGTGTTAACGTTGATTGAAGTTGGTTTCGCAACACCAATTGCATAAGAAACTTGAACTAAAACTTCATCACATAATCCAGCAGCAACCAAGTTTTTAGCAATATGGCGCGTTGCATATGCAGCACTTCTATCTACTTTACTTGGGTCTTTTCCAGAAAATGCACCACCACCGTGAGCTCCTTTTCCACCGTAAGTGTCAACAATAATTTTTCTTCCAGTTAATCCAGTATCTCCATGAGGACCGCCAATTACAAATTTCCCTGTTGGGTTGATATGATAAGTGATTTGGTCATTAAAAAAGTGAGCATATTGAGGATATTTAGCTTTAATTCTTGGAATCAAAATGGAAACTAAATCGCTTTTAATTTTAGCTAACATTTCTGCTTCAGCTGCAAAATCATCATGTTGTGTTGAAATTACAATAGCATCAATACGTTGTGGTTTGTTATCATCAGAATATTCTAAAGTTACTTGCGACTTAGCATCTGGACGAAGGTATTTTATTTCGTTATTTTCTCTTCTTAAGTTTGCTAATTCAATCAACAAAGCATGAGATAAATCCAATGCTAATGGCATGTAGTTATCCGTTTCGTTTGTTGCATAACCAAACATCATTCCTTGGTCACCAGCACCTTGCTCTTCTTTACTAGCTCTATCAACACCTTGATTGATATCGGCAGATTGTTCGTGAATAGCAGAAAGAACACCGCATGAGTTAGCTTCAAACATATATTCACTTTTGGTATAACCAATTTTTTTGATTACATCTCTTGCAATTTGTTGAACATCAAGATAGGTGTCCGACTTAACTTCTCCAGCCAAAATTACTTGACCGGTTGTAACTAAAGTTTCACAAGCTACTTTAGATTCAGCATCAAAAGCCAAAAAATTATCAATTAGCGCATCCGAAATTTGATCAGCAACTTTGTCAGGATGTCCTTCACTTACTGACTCCGACGTAAATAAATAAGCCATAATATAATTTTATTAAAATTAATTTTAGGAGGAAAATATAATCGTAAAGGAAGTACTAAAGGAGAGTTTCTGCTTTAGCATTTTTTTACGAGGTTGCAATCAGTTCAAATTTTTCCTCTTTTTTCTGGTGCAAATGTATGAAATCAGTTTTAAATTAAAAAAAATAATTTTATATGAATAATTTTGTATGTTTGAAAACAAAAACAAAAAAAATAATTCATGAAAAAAAAATTACTTTCTCTATTATTACTTTTATTTATTAGTAATGTAAACGCACAAAATATTTATAGTTTTGGTTTTGATGGCACAACTTCTGAAATGATTAATACAGGTTGGTCAGTTATTAATCAAAGTAGTCCTATATATCCAACGGCGAATAAATGGAATATTCCAACTGCGGTTCCAACAAATTATTTCCCTACTGGGGGACAAGCTGGAGGAACTTTTTCTTTTGCAACTGTAAATTATCAAAGCACAGGGACATCTGCTACAGCTGGTTCAGGTTCAATAAGCAATTGGTTAATTTCTCCAGTAATCACATTAGAAAATGGCAATGTAATTTCATTTTATACTCGTACAGGTAAAGCAACACCAACAAAAGCAGATAGAATGCAATTGCGAATGAGTACAAATGGTATGTTTAGTACAGATCCTGCGCTTGGTTCAACAGATGTTGGTGATTATACTAATTTGTTAGTTGATGTTAATCCTTCATTAACATTAACTGGATATCCACAAAATTGGACACAATATAGTTATACAGTTGTTGGTTTGTCTGAGCCAACAACATGTAGAATTGCATTTAGATATTTTGTGACCAGTGGCGGACCAACAGGTTCAAGATCTGATCAAATTGGAATTGACACTTTTTCAATCGACACTACTTTAGCAACGGATAGTTTTTTTGCATCTAATTACAGTGTTGGACCAAATCCTGTTAATGATGTTATTAATATTAATTCTAAAACTAATGCTGTTATCAATTCAATTGAGATTACAGATGTAAATGGTAGAGTTGTTAAAAATATAAGTGATTCTGTTTCTCAAGTTAATGTATCTGGCTTAAGTTCAGGTGTTTATCTTCTAAAAATTAAAAATAAAAATGGTGTTGGTACATCAAAATTTGTTAAAGAATAATTAGGTATATAAATTTTATTATATATTTGCTGTATTAACTAAAAAAAAATTATGAAAAAACTATTACTTACTTTTATTGCATTTGCAGGAATAAATGCAAGTGCTCAAACTATTTTATTTGAAGACTCTTTTGAGTTTTATGATGACTTTGCTATTGAAAATGTCGGAGATTGGACATTAACAGATGTTGATGGAGCTACAACTTATGGGTTTCAAGGATTAACATTTCTTAATTCTGGTGTTGCAAAATCATTTCAGGTATTCAATGCAACTCAAACAACAGATGCTAACGGTGTAGTAACACCTCTAACAGCGTCTGCTGCTCAAGATTGGGGTGCTAGAACTGGTGACAAGCACATGGTTTGTTTCGCATCAGTGCCTACTGCGACTGTTACAGCAAATAACGATTGGTTGATATCACCGCAAATTACATTAGGAACATCAAATGTTTTAAAATTCTGGGCAAAAGCATGTAACGCTGAGTTTGGTGCGGAAAGATTTAATGTTTGGATTTCTACTACAGACACAAATCCTGCAAGTTTTACCAAAATCTCTTCAGGGGCATTCACTACAACTACAAGTATAAATTGGGTAGAGCGTACTTATAATTTAGCCGCTACATATAATAATTTACCTGTATACATTGGTATAAAATGTCAATCACCTGATATGTTCGGATTTGCAGTTGACGATTTTTCTGTTACTGGTACTGTTCTTGGTACCGATTCATTCTTCGCTTCTAACTATGCAGTAGGACCAAATCCAGCTACAGACGTTGTAAATATTAGTGCTAAAAACAACAATACAATCAACATAGTAGAAATTACAGATGTTAACGGTAGAGTTGTTAAAAATGTAACTGTTAATGCTACAACTTCTCAAATAAATGTAGCTGACTTAAATTCAGGAGTTTATTTCTTGAAAGCTTCTTCTGAAAATGGAGTTGGGACTTCTAAAATTGTGAAAAAATAATTTTTTTATACTAACTTAAACCCACTAATTTAGTGGGTTTTTTTATGTTTATTATTTTACGTAAATATTATTTTTTTAATTCAAATTTTGTTTCCACATTAGCCAAATCAAAATACAATAAAAAAGAATGAATTTTACAATGAACAATATGTCAATGATGATGTGGAGATTTTCCGCAGAGGACTCTATTGTTTAATTTTAAATTTTAAAATATATAACAATAACCTCTGCAATAGCAGGGGTTTTTTTATACCCATAACTCAAATGACAACTACAAAACACAACAAGAAAACAATGCAACTAGAAACCTTATTAGCGAACATTACACAAAATTCTAATCTCAAGGATTCGTATAGAGCAACACATTTGCCTAAATACAACACCGCAACTTTCGACTTAAAACGACAATCGTCAGAAGGACAAGTTTATGATTATTCAAGATCAGACAATCCAACAAGTAATGCGCTTGAAACTGTTTTTGCAAAAGCTGAAAGTGGTTTTGGATGTGTTTACACAAATACTGGAATATCTGCAATAGCATTATTGTTCGAAACAGTTCTGAAAAATGGCGAATAAGTTTTGATAGAAAAAGATTGTTATGGCGGTACCTATCGATTGCTGAATATTTTATTCGAAAAAAATAAAATCACGACACATTACGCCGATTTTACTAAGATAAATGAAGTTGAAAATATCTTACAATCCAACAAAATTGCATTAGTAGTTTGTGAGTCGCCAACCAATCCAAGTTTGAAAATTGTAGATATTGAAGCGATTTCCCAAGTAGCAAAAAAATACAGTGCATTGCTTGCAGTTGATAATAGTATGGCAACTTTTGCATCGCAAAAACCATTAGAATTAGGTGCTGATTTCTCAGTATTTTCAACAACCAAATTCATTTCTGGTCACGGAAGTGTAACTGCTTGAGCACTGGTTTCTAAAGATGAATTATGGGACGAAAAGTTTAAATATAGTGCGAATGCTCAAGGAAGAGCTCAAAGTCCGTTTGACGTTTTTTTAGCATCGTTAGGCTTGCCAACATTGACTTACAGAATGAAATCACAAGAAGCAAGTGTTTTAAAAATTGCTCAATTTCTAGAAAATCAACCAGAAGTTTTAGACGTTAAATTTCCTAGTTTGCCTTCGCATCCACAATATGAATTGGCTAAAAAGCAATTAAAAATCATTCCTTCGGTTTTAACTATCAAATTAAAATCGGCGGAAAAAGCTGAAGTTTTCATAAAAAAAACTACTTTATTTGGAGAAAAAGTATCGTTTGGATCAGCCGACTCCAGGCTTGAAATTCCGGACAGAATGAGTCACGCAACCAATACCGAAGAAGATTTGGCAGCCAAAGGATTGAGTTTTGCAACAGTCAGAATTGCTGTTGGTTTAGAAGATACGGATGATTTAATTTTAGATATTGTTCAAGCATTAAATTGTTAAAGATGAGTGATTATTTTCAACACATTCCGTTTGGCGATTCGTTGCCGTTGCAAAATCCACATGCGGTTTCGGTGAGTATGCCTTTTTTGCAAAATGTTATCGATTATGAAGAAGGAAATGAAGCGGCAATTGAAGTAATGAAATCGTGTTATCCAAGATTTTTCAATATAAATTTGTTGAAAAACTGGTGAATTACATCCGAAATAAGCATTACATTCTAGCCGATAAAATCATCTTGCCAATAACATCAATTCAGGCAAAATTAATTTTAGAATATCTCGTTGAAACCCAATTTACATTTATTGAAGAAGATGAAAATGTGTTTTTGATTTTAGAAAAAAATGCCGAATTTGTAAAAAAAAATGTTCCGATTATATCCGAAATATAGGATTACTGATAAGTTCTAGAAAAGCCGAAAGTTCATAATATAATTTAGATCAGATACCAACTATTTTTCAAGAAGATAAGATTATATTTTCTCCTGAAAAAATTATAAAATCGGTTTTATCTACAGCTTATTCTAATGTTTCTGAAGATGCAATTTTGCTAACAAATTCTGGAATGAACGAACTTTTTACAGCTTACGAAACCATTTTAAGTGCTCGAAAAAGCGAAGGAAGAACTATCGCAATTCAATTGGGTTGGCTTTATGTTGATACAATTGAAATCATTGAAAAACGTGCAAATTCGCATCTCCAAATCAATATTCATAACAAGTTGCAACTTGAAAACTGGCTGGAAAGCAATCATAAAATAATAACAGAAATAACTACAAATCCATTAATTCAATGTATCGATTTACCTTGGTTAAGTATTCTTTGTAAAAAGTTTGAAATTGTTCTAATTGTTGATGTCACTATCGCAACAACTTTTAATGTTGAAGTTTTGCCCTATTGTGATATTGCAGTAGAAAGTTTAACCAAATTTGCTAGTGGCAATGCCGATTTACTAATGGGAACATTTGTTTTAAACGAAAAAAGTAAAATAGTTCAGGCAAATAAAAAAGAGTTTCATAAATTTATAATTCCAGCATTTGAAGGAGAATTGCAAAGGCCGGCATGTCAGATTCAAAATTATGAAAGTCGTGTAAAGAAGGTTTCTGAAAATACTAAAACGATATACGATTATTTAAACAAGCAGTCGTTTGTAAAAGAAATTTATTCGGTTTTGCATCATGATTCGGTTGGTAATTTTAAGAAGATTAGAAAGTCAGAAGATTCATTTCCTGGAGTTTTGTCTGTGGTTTTTGATGAAGATTTAGAATTTTATTATGATAAATTGCAACTTACAAAAGGACCAAGTTTAGGAACCAATTCACAATTGCAATGCCTTATGTGTATCTTGCATATTATGAATTCCTTAAAACCGAAGCAGGAAAAATAAATTATTATCACTTGGGATAAATCCTAATTTACTGCGTTTATCAATTGGGATTGAGTCAGTTGAAGAAATAATTGATGCGTTTGAAAATCTAAAGAAATACATTTGAAATAGAATTTTTTGAATTTAGATTATAAAAAAAGCGCCTGATTTTTCAAGCGCTTTTTTAAATTATAATTTAGTTTCTCTCCTTAGTTTACTGCGTTTCTTTCCGTAAACAAAATAGATAACAAAGCCTATGGCCAACCAAACAAAAAGCCTTAACCAAGTGTCAAACGGTAACGAAACCATCATTACTACACAAGTGATAATTCCTAAAATTGGAACAACCGGAACAAATGGCGTTTTAAATGGACGTTCTAAATGCGGTTGTTTTTTGCGAAGAATTAAAATTCCTAAACACACCATTACAAATGCCAATAAAGTACCAATACTTGTCATTTCACCAACCACACTGATTGGAACTAATCCTGCAAAAAGGCTAATAAAAATACACAAAACAATATTCGATTTATAAGGTGTATTGAATTTAGGATGCAATTCTGAAAATACTTTTGGCAACAATCCATCTTTACTCATTGAATAAAAAACGCGTGATTGACCTAATAAATCTACTAAAATCACAGACGTATATCCAATTAAAATAGCTAAAATCACTGCGATTCCTAACCATTCGTATGGTGTATTTGCAATTGCAATAGCAACTGGTGCAGCACTATCTTTAAATTCAGTATAATTGGCTAAACCAGTCATTACATATCCAAAAAGAATGAAAAGAATGGTACAAACTATAAGTGATCCCAATATTCCAATAGGCATGTTGCGTTGCGGATTTTTAGTCTCTTGTGCCATAGTTGCAACAATATCAAATCCAATAAAGACAAAGAAAACGACACCAGCACCACGAAGAACTCCAGACCATCCAAATTCTCCAAAAGTTCCTGTGTTGGTAGGAATAAAAGGATGGTAATTGGCAGGGTCAATATATTTCCAACCCAAAGCTATAAAAACAATAACAACACCAACTTTTAAAGCAACAACTATTGCATTGAATAGTGCCGAGCTTTTTGTCCCTCGAATTATAATTGAAGTTATTAATCCGATTATTAAAATGGATGGCAAATTCACAAATCCGTGAACGATACTTCCATCGGCTAATGTGGCAGTTTCAAATGGCGATAACACCAATTGAGGTGGAATAAAAATATCAAATTTTTCTAGAAATTTCACTAAATATTGCGACCAACTAATACCAACTGTTGCAGCTCCAACAGAATATTCTAGAACTAAATCCCAACCAATTATCCATGCAAATAATTCTCCTAAAGTGGCATAAGCATACGTATATGCGCTACCCGAAACTGGGACCATCGAGGCAAATTCGGCATAACACAAAGCGCTGAACGCACAACCAACGGCTGCAATCACAAAAGACAATATTACCGCTGGACCAGAATTATTTGCGGCGGCAATTCCGGTTAACGAGAAAAGTCCTGCGCCAATAATTACACCAACACCAATTGCAACTAAATTAATAGCGCCTAAACTCCGTTTTAAGGAATTTTTTCCTGTATTTTCTGCTTCTAATTTTAAAGCTTCTATCGATTTTTTTAACATAATTAATAATGAGTTATATATTTGTAAGGGTTTGAAATTCGCTCTAATACGACGTTTATTTTTCTTAATTTAACTTGTGTTCTTTTACTTAATTTATAATTGGCTGCATTGGTTAATAAAACACCAAACAAAATCACGAATAGGCCAATTAATTGACTGGTTTCTATTTTTTCAGATGCAATAATCCATCCCACTAAAACAGCAACTATTGGGTTTATATAAGTGTGTGTACTCACTAAAACAGGATCTTTAACTTCCAATAACCAGATATAAGATAGATAGGCTACAATCGATCCAAAAAAGATTAAAAAAGAAAGTCCAAACCAAGAAGATAACGGAATCGTAGTGAGATGAAATGATGCCCATTCTCCTTTGAATGAAGCTATTACAATACTTGCAATTCCAGCACTAATTAATTGTTGCGCACTATTCATAAATGTCGATTGGTCAGCTGGATTATTTTTAGAATACAATGATCCTGCAACCCAAGAAATAGAACTCAATGCCAAAACAGCAAAAGCAATAATTCTTAAAGTGGAACTAGTATCGTGATTGGATGAAGAAATACTTCCTTTTAAGAATAGAATTAACCCGATGAATCCAATGATTAATCCAGATACAATTGGAACATTTGAGAAATAATTTTTCCAATTTTTCTTGTCTAATGCAATGAACCAAAACGGACCAGTTGCTATTGCTATAGCGGCTTCCGTTGAACTTACATATTGTTCACCCCAAGCTACAAGTCCAGTTCCACCAGTTAGAATTAAAATTCCAATTATGGCATTTTTTTTCCAATTGATTAATGAATTGGAGCTTTGTCCTTTGCTTTTTTGCCATAAAAAAAGTAGAAATCCTGCAATTAAAAATCGGAATCCTGACAAAATAAAAGGCGGAAAACCTTTTAAAGCTACCGCAATAGCAAAGAATGTTGATCCCCAAATAACATAGATGCTTGCAAATGCTATGAAGAGTTGAATGGTATATTTATTTTTGAAATTTGACATTTTATATGATTTTATGATTAAAAAAAAGACCCTTTTTCAGGATGTTGAAAAAGGGTCTGTAAAATTTTTATTTTACTTCAATACTTTTTAACAACAGCAGAGCCGCATTTTCATGCAACGACAAGACTTATGGCACATTTCATTATGATGTAAAGTTTTCATACTATTTAAATTTAAGATTAAAAAAAAAGAGCCATTCAAGGTAATGAACGGCTCTTTGTAATGTAAAATTGATTTTATTTTTTACGCCAGTTCATTCCATAAATAATGTTTGCAACACATCATGTTACGCATTTTATTCATGTTATTTTGGCGGTTGTTTTTCATAATCTGGTGCAAAGATAAAGTCTTATTTTTAATCTTTCCAAATTAAATTTGAATTATTTTTATTTATTTTGAAGAAATAGCAAAAATTATATTGTTTTAAGGCGTTTTGTTGTTTATTATTTAATGAATCTTGATTCTTTAGTGAAAAAGCCTGTCAATTCTGGGTTTTTGTTAAATATTTTCTATTTTATTTTTAAGATTTTGATAAAAATACACTTTTTAAATCATGCTCAATGTATTGATAATTAATTGTTTATGTTGCATTGAAAAAGTAATCAAATGTTAAATTTTTAAAAATAAATTAAAATTATTTTTTTTATTCAAATTTAGTTCAGAAGTTTGCTTCATCAAAAACAAAGAAAAAATGAATTTAATTATTTGCAATATGTGTTGTATGATGTGGAAACTTCCGCAGAGCACTTCTATTGCATAATTTTAAATTTTTAAAATATATTCAAATGAAACCTCTGCAAACCGCAGGGGTTTTTTTATTTAAAACAAATTTGTCACACTGAGCGCAGTCGAAGTGCTTTTAAAAAAATAAATAATTCAAAAATGAACGTAATAGCAAAAAATATGATGTCTTGTATTATGATGCACATGATGATGTGTTGCATCACTATTTGCTATTACCAAGAACTCAAGACGTAAAAGAAATATATATTTCTAGTGTAAAAGTCCTTTTGGTAAGCCGTCCAAAAGGACTTTTTTTTATTTAAATAATCTTAATACTTAATACTAATATCTTAATACTTTAAAATCATGAGCACACAAAAATTCGCGACAAACGCATTACACGCAGGACACGATGTTACTAAAAACGCAGGAACAAGAGCTGTCCCAATTTACCAAACATCGTCGTATGTTTTTAACAATTCCGATCATGCAGCCAATCTTTTTGGTCTAGCCGAAGCAGGATTCATTTACACACGATTAAACAATCCTACCAACGACATCTTAGAACAACGTTTAGCAAAGCTAGAAGGTGGAATAGGAGCAGTCGTAACCGCTTCGGGAACTTCAGCAATTGCAACAACTCTATTAGTTTTACTAAAAGCAGGCGATCATATTGTAGCATCCAATAGTCTTTATGGCGGAACTTACAATTTGCTTAAAGTAACTTTGCCAAGACTAGGAATCACAACAACATTCGTCGATCCATCTAATCCTGAAAATTTTACTAAAGCTTCACAAGAAAATACAAGAGCTTATTTTGTAGAAAGTCTAGGAAATCCAAAATTAGACGTTCTAGATTTAGAAGCAATTTCAAAAGAAGCGAAAGCCTACAAAGTGCCTTTTATTGTTGATAATACTGTTGCTACACCTTTTTTGCTTAACCCAATTCAATACGGAGCGGATATTGTAATTCACTCTTTAACCAAATACATAACTGGAAACGGAACTTCACTTGGCGGAGTAATCATCGACGCTGGAAACTTCGATTGGAGCAACGGAAAATTTCCTGAATTCACTGAACCATCAGCTGGATATCACGGACTAAAATACTACGAAGCACTTGGCGCAGCATCATTTATTGCCAAAGTACGAATTGAAGGATTGCGCGATTTTGGTGCTGCTTTAAGTCCATTTAACGCTTTTCAAACCATTCAAGGATTGGAAACTTTAGAAATCAGAATCAAAAAACATTCAGAAAACGCATTGGAATTAGCCAAATGGTTGCAATCTCAAGAAGAAGTTGCTTGGGTAAATTATCCAGGTTTAGTAACTTCAAAATACAAAGAACTTGCAGATAAATATTTGCCAGAAGGAAAAAGTGGTATAGTAACTTTTGGTTTAAAAGGCGGATTTGAAGCAGCAAAAAAAGTGGCTGATGAAACCAAATTATTTTCGTTGTTGGCAAATATTGGCGATACCAAATCACTAATTATTCATCCAGCAAGTACAACACACCAACAATTATCCGATGCTGAGCAAGAATCAACGGGTGTAACCAAAGATTTAATCCGTTTATCGGTTGGTTTAGAAGACATTGAAGATTTGAAAGCCGATTTAAAAGCTGTTTTTGCAACGCTTCCAATAGAAAAATTTGTTTAAATTTTGTTTTGTTTTTAACTGTCTCCGATTTCGCGGTTGGAGGCAGTTTTAAAAAAAAAAATCTAAAATTGTTAAGATTACAATAATCTGTGAAAATCATTTTAATCTGTGGCAAAACCAACAGTTTTAAAGTAAAAAAATAAAAAAATGTTAGAAAAAATAGCGTTACATAATTTCAATTTAGAAAACGGAAAACAAGTTTCATACTTGCCGTTATTCTATCAAACGTTTGGTCAACCCATTGGTTCTGCTCCAATTGTTGTAGTCAATCATGCTTTGACAGGAAATTCAAATGTAACAGGCAAAAACGGTTGGTGGAACGATTTAATTGGAGAAAATAAAACAATTGATACCAATCATTTCACAATAATTGCATTCAATATTCCCGGAAATGGTTTCGATAAAAATGCTGAAAATCTAATTTCAAATTACCAAGATTTTACCATTCGTGATATCGCTTCTATTTTTTGGGAAGGATTGTTTCTCTTGAATGTTCATCAAGTTTTTGCAACAATTGGAGGAAGTCTTGGCGGTGCAATTGCATGGGAAATGACAGTTTTGCAACCTAACAAAATTCAAAATTTAATTCCAATTGCAACCGATTGGAAGGCAACCGATTGGGTTATTGCCAATGTTTTAATTCAAAATCAAATTTTGAATAATTCTGAAAATCCAATTGCCGATGCTCGTTTGCATGCAATGCTTTTGTATCGAACGCCACAATCTGTCAACGAGCGATTCAAAAGAGAGCAATCTAATCAAGTATTTCATATCGAAAATTGGTTAATCAATCATGGTGAAAAACTAAAAAACCGATTTCAATTGCAATCTTATAAACTAATGAATCATTTGCTAAAAACGAATGATATTACTCGTAATAGAAAAGATTTTCTCTCAGTTGCCAATGAAATTCAATCTGCAATTCACATAATTTCTGTTGATTCTGATTATTTTTTTATTGCCAATGAAAACCGCGAAACCTATCAGCAATTGAAAACAGTAAAGCAAAATGTGTTTTACAACGAAATAAAATCCATTCACGGTCATGATGCTTTTTTGATAGAATTCAATCAACTAAATGAAATTTTAGAACCTATTTTTAACAAACAAAAACAACAAAATTATGTCAACGCTTAGAATAAATATTGTCCTTTTCGGAATTGGAAATGTCGGAAGCACACTAGTCAATCAAGTTATCGAAAGTCAAAAATTTTTCCTAGAAAAAAGGAATATCGATTTACGATTTCCCATAATAACCAATTCAACTCTAGCTTTTTTTGAAAAAGAGGGTTTGAAGAATCAATGGGAAGCCAATTTTGCTCAATCAGCCATTCCGTTTAGAGTCGAAGATATTATCGAATATGTTCAAGAGCAGCAACTCGAAAACCTAATTGCTGTCGATGCAACCGCAAGTTCAGAAATTATTAAAAGTTATATTCCGCTAATTCAAAACGGATTTAACATCGTGGCAGCCAACAAAAAAGCTAATACCTTGCACAATGAATTCTACCAAGAAGTAAGAAGAAATCTAAAAAAATTCGACAAAACCTTTCTATACGAAACCAACGTCGGCGCAGGTTTGCCAGTTGTTCAAACAATCAACGATTTGCATTTTTCAGGCGAAAAAATCACCAAAATAAGAGGTGTTTTTTCAGGTTCATTAAGCTATATTTTCAATAGATTTTCATCCGAAGAAACCTCATTTTCCAACATTTTAATCGATGCCGAGAAAATCGGATTAACCGAACCCGATTCACGCGAAGATTTATCAGGTAACGATGTAGCCAGAAAATTACTAATTCTAGCAAGAGAAATCGAACAACAATTTGAATTTGATGACATAAAAATCGAATCACTTTTGCTACCAGAATTAAATGAAAAAAATTCCAAAGCACAGTATGCAATCAATAAATCACTTTTCGATAAACCATTCAACATTGCCAAAATCACACAAGCTGATAATCACGTTCTGAGATACGTTGGAGAACTAGATATTTTTTCAAAAAAGCTCGAAGTTAAGCTAGTTTCTGTTCCAAAAAGTTCACCATTGGGACAACTAAAAGGAGCCGACAATCTAATCGAAATTTACACCAAATCCTATGACGAAATCCCAATTGTAATTCAAGGCGCAGGCGCAGGAAAAGAAGTTACAGCTCGCGGCGTTCTTACCGATATTCTAAAAATTGCAGAAAAAATTAAAATTCAAGAAGCCATATTTCAATAATTCACAACCAATCTAAACCACGAAAACCTACAGCACTCAAACGTTGTAGGTTTTTATTTTTCACAAACACTTGCAAAATAAGTTTCTATACCGTTACTTTGCACCGTTCATAAATTTATTGATTGTTATCACGAAAGCTGGAGAGATTAGACTCGATGAAAGCTTAGCAACCCTACAACTGTAGAAGGTGCTACATTCTATTCCGATTTATCGGAAACAGATAACCAAGAGAATTTTCTCTCAACTTTCACAATAACACAAAATAATTTAAAGAATTCCTAATTGTCATTTGCTACGCCAGTTCACTGCGTTCGTGTCGACATTTGGAGAAATCTGGAGCGAATGGCTTGCGCATTTTAGCAAACCATAATCCCGCTTTTCGCACTACATGGTAGTTGCTACAATCGGGGCTAATTAGTTATCCATTTTTGCAAAATCAAGTTTCCAAAAGAGCTTTTTTCTTAATGAACTTAACTAGCTTAATGGTTTTAAAAAGCAAATATAATTTCGTTTAAAAAAACGAAGTTTTTAAAATTAGTGCAATAATAAAAGTAAGAATTCGTGCAAATTCGTGCAATTCGTGTAAAAAAACTTATGTCAAAAATAACAGAAGCAATCAAAGAAAGAATCCTAGTTCTCGATGGAGCAATGGGAACCATGTTACAACGCAACAATTTCTCCGAAGAAGATTTTCGTGGCGAACGTTTCAAAGATTTTCCACATCCACTAAAAGGAAATAACGATTTACTTTCCATAACCCAACCCGAAGCCGTAAAACAAGTCCACCGTTTGTATTTTCAAGCAGGTGCTGATATTGTAGAAACCAACACATTTTCAGGTACGACAATCGGAATGGCCGACTACCACATGGAAGATTTGGTTTACGAATTAAACTACGAATCAGCCAAAATTGCAAGAGAAGTAGCAGACGAATTCACAGACCGACCAAGATTTGTAGCAGGTTCCATCGGACCAACAAATAGAACGGCATCTATGAGTCCAGATGTAAACGATCCAGGATTTCGTGCCGTAACCTTTGATGATTTAAAAATTGCCTATCGTCAACAAGTAGAAGCCCTAATAGATGGTGGTTGCGATGTTTTATTAGTAGAAACTATTTTTGACACGCTAAACGCCAAAGCAGCACTTTTCGCTATCGAAGAAGTGAAGGAAGAGCGAAATTTAGACATTCCAGTAATGGTTTCAGGAACAATTACAGATGCTTCAGGAAGAACACTTTCGGGTCAAACTGTCGAAGCATTTTTAATATCCATTTCACATATTCCGTTATTAAGTATTGGATTCAATTGTGCACTTGGAGCAGACCAATTAAAACCTTATTTGCAACGTTTGGCAATGAATACCCAATTAAATATTTCAGCACATCCAAACGCAGGTTTGCCCAATGCATTCGGGCAATACGACCAAACGCCATTAGAAATGCAAGCCTTAATTAGAGAATATCTAAAAGATAATTTAATAAATATAATAGGAGGTTGTTGCGGAACAACACCAGAACATATCAAAGCAATCGCAGAAGTCGCTGCACAATTTAAGCCAAGAAAAATAGATATGAATCAATTCGTGTAATATTGAAGTCACTTTTAATTCGTGAAAATTCGTGTAATTCGTGTTGAAAATAAAATAAAAATGTCAAGAACAAACAAAATAAATTTACAGCTTTCAGGTTTAGAACCGCTTTTTGTTGATGAAAATTCAATTTTCGTAAACGTAGGAGAACGAACCAATGTAACAGGTTCACGTAAATTTCTTCGATTAATAAAAGAAGAAAAATACGAAGAAGCACTTTCTGTAGCCAGAGAACAAGTAGAAGGTGGTGCTCAAATTATTGATGTCAACATGGATGAAGGAATGTTAGATGGTGTTTATGCTATGACCAAGTTCTTAAATCTAATTGCAGCCGAACCAGATATTGCAAGAGTTCCAGTAATGATTGATAGTTCCAAATGGGAAATCATCGAAGCTGGATTAAAAGTCATTCAAGGAAAAGGTGTTGTAAATTCAATTTCATTAAAAGAAGGAAAAGAAGTTTTTATTCATCATGCCAAATTGATAAAAAGATACGGAGCAGCAGTAATTGTTATGGCATTTGATGAAGAAGGTCAAGCTGATACCTATGAAAGACGTATCGAAATTTGCAAAAGAAGTTATGATATTCTGGTTAACGAAGTACATTTTCCAGCACAAGATATCATTTTTGATCCTAATATTTTTCCAGTTGCAACTGGAATGGACGAACATAAATTGAACGCTTTAGATTTTTTTAGAGCCACAAAATGGATTCGTGAAAATCTTCCTTATGCTAATATTTCTGGTGGTGTGAGTAATGTTTCGTTTTCGTTTCGTGGAAATGATAAAGTACGTGAAGCAATGCATTCTGCTTTTCTTTATCATGCTATCAAAAACGGAATGACAATGGGAATTGTAAATCCAGAAATCTTAGAGATTTACGATGAAATCGATCCAATTTTATTGGAGCATGTAGAAGATGTTTTATTGAATAGAAGAGATGATGCCACGGAAAGATTATTGGATTTAGCAGAAAGCTTCAAAGGCGATTTCAAAACCAATGAAAAAGCAATTCAAGAATGGCGAAATGGTTCTGTTCAAGAAAGATTGACACATTCTTTAGTAAAAGGAATTGATGAATTTATAGAAATTGATGTTGAAGAAGCACGATTAAATTCAGAAAAAGCTATTGATGTTATCGAAATCAATTTAATGGCAGGAATGAATGTGGTGGGTGATTTATTCGGAAGCGGAAAAATGTTTTTACCTCAAGTGGTTAAATCGGCACGTGTTATGAAGAAAGCGGTTGCTTATTTACTACCATTCATTGAAGCTCAGAAAGACGGAAAATCTTCATCAGCAGGAAAAGTCTTGATGGCAACTGTTAAAGGTGATGTTCATGATATTGGAAAAAATATTGTTGCGGTAGTTTTAGGTTGTAATAATTTTGAAATCATTGATTTAGGAGTGATGGTTCCGCCAGAAAAAATCATTCAAGCTGCCGTTGAACATAATGTAGATATTATCGGGTTAAGCGGATTGATTACGCCATCATTAGACGAAATGGTTTATTTGGCAAAAGAATTAGATAAATTAAATATCAAAATTCCAATAATGATTGGTGGTGCTACTACGTCTCGTGCACACACAGCTGTGAAAATTGCTCCAGAATATAAAGAAACCGTTGTTCATGTAAACGATGCTTCTCGTGCTGTAACTGTTGCAAGTAATTTGTTGCAAGCCGAAACGAAAGAAGGCTATGTGAAAGCTATTCGAGAAGAATATGATAAACTTCGTGAAGGTTATTTAAGCAGAAGTCGGGACAAAAATTATCTTTCCATTGAAGAAGCTCGCAAGAATAAATTGCAATTAAATTGGGATAATTTCAATCCATCAAAACCTAATTTTATTGGAACAAAAACCATAGAAGTAGAACTTTCTGAGTTAGTAGATTTTATCGATTGGACACCATTTTTTCAATCGTGGGAATTACACGGAAAATATCCAGCGATTTTGACAGATGAGGTTGTTGGCGAACAAGCCACTCATTTATTTGATGATGCTCAAAAAATGTTGCAACAAATAGTCTCAGAAAAATGGCTGACTGCTAAAGGAATTCTAGGAATTTTTCCAGTAAACACAATTAACGATGATGACATAGCAGTTTATACAGAACCCGAAACTCGTAACTCGCAACTCGCAACCTTTCTAACTTTAAGACAACAATCTCAAAAAACAGCAGGCGCACCAAACATTGCATTAGCCGATTTTATAGCTCCAAAAGATTCAGAAAAACAAGATTATATTGGGTGTTTTTGTGTAACAACAGGTTTTGGTGTAGATGAAAAAGCATCCGAATTCGAAAAACAATTAGACGATTATAATTCCATTTTGGTAAAAGCGCTTGGCGATAGATTAGCCGAAGCATTTGCAGAATATTTACATTTAAAAGTTAGAAAAGAAATTTGGGGTTATGCTTCAGATGAAAATTTGAGTAATCAAGATTTAATTGATGAAGAATACAAAGGCATTCGTCCAGCACCAGGTTATCCAGCTTGTCCAGACCATTTGGAAAAACCAACCATTTGGAAATTGTTAAACGTAGAACAAGAAATAGGAGTAACCTTAACCGAAAGTATGGCAATGTGGCCAGCAGCATCGGTTTCGGGATATTATTTTGCCAATCCAGAAAGTAAATATTTTGGTTTAGGAAAAATAAAAGAAGATCAAGTAATTGATTACGCAAAACGAAGAGGAATTTCAACAGAAGTAGCAAGTAAATGGCTTGCACCGAATATAGCAGATTAATAAAAGGTTTTAGGTGGTAGGTGATAGGTATTTGGTATTAGAAGTCCAGACCTACATCCTACAACCTACAACCTACAACCTAAAAAAAATGAAAGTAACCCAACACATAGAAAACGCCAAAGGAAAACCCTTATTCTCTTTCGAGATTCTTCCGCCATTGAAAGGACAAAATATTCAGTTTATTTATGACGGAATTGATCCTTTAATGGAATTCAAACCGCCATTTATTGATGTAACGTATCATCGTGAGGAATATGAATTTAAAGAATTACCAAGTGGTTTGTTGCAAAAGAAAATTGTAAAAAAACGTCCTGGAACAGTTGGTATTTGTGCCGGAATTCAGAATAAGTATTCAGTTGATGCTATTCCGCATATTTTGTGCGGTGGTTTTACTAAGGAAGATACTGAGAATCTGCTAATCGACTTAGATTTTCTTGGAATTGACAATGTAGTTGCACTTCGTGGTGATGCCTTGAAGAATGAAACCTACTTTAAACCAGAAAAAGAAGGAAATGAATACGCTTCTGAATTGGTTACACAAATTAGTAATTTAAATAATGGAATTTATTTAGATGAAGATTTGAAAAACTCAGCAAAAACTAATTTCTGTATTGGAGTTGCAGGTTATCCAGAAAAACACATGGAAGCACCAAGTCTAGATAGCGATATTCATTTTTTGAAAGAGAAAATAAGAAATGGCGCAGAATATATTATCACTCAAATGTTTTTTGACAACAAAAAGTTCTTCGATTTTGTTGATAAATGTAGAACGGCTGGAATTACAGTGCCAATTATTCCAGGTTTGAAACCTATTGCAACAAAGAAACAACTAAATTTAATTCCACATCGTTTTTCATTAGAATTGCCAGACGATTTGATTATGGCGGTTGTAAAAGCAAAAGATAATGACCATGTAAAACAAGTTGGAATAGAATGGTGTATTGCTCAAAGTAAAGAATTGGTTGCTGCTGGAATTCCAGTTTTGCACTATTATTCAATGGGGAAAGCTGAGAATATCAAAGCTATTGCTAAGGAGATTTTTTAAACTGATTTTGCAAAAGACATAACCTAACTAGCCCTGATGCAAGGGAAAAGCTCCCGCTTTTTTGCGGGACTTTGGAAAGGCAGCAGGAAATGCGAATCTCAAAATGCCCGAGCCATTCGCTCCTAAATAAAAAAAGAAAACCCGATAATCATTACAATTATCGGGTTTTTAATTAGTTGTAAAATTTTATTTCAACATTTTTAATGATTGAGTAGCGTAATCATTTGTTGCGTCCAAAGCAATTGTTTTGTTAAAATATTCTTTAGCTTTTGTTCTGTCAGTATTTGCATAAGCAGCACCAATTGCGTTATAAGATTCAATAACTTTGGTTTTATTTTTTGTAAATTCCTCAGTTCCTTTTTCGTTTACAACTCGAAGGTATTCTTCGTAAAACTTGATAGTTTCTGGATCATTTTCTAACAAACTGTTTGTTCTTGCTTTGAAAAGATAAGCATCTTGTGTTGTTGGAGAAGCTTCAATTACGTTAGCAAAAGCTACATCTGCTTTTTTCAATTCTTCAACATTTGGTTTTACTACATCTTTTTGTGTGTTGCTGAAATATAATGAGTTACCTAAGTAAAAGTTGTCTAATAAATAGTTTTTAGATTCTTTGTTTGTAACGGCAATTTCATAAATAGCAGCAGCTTGTCTGTACATTTTTTGAGAGTAAAAACCTTTTCCAATTTCGCTTAAATCATTAGTCATAGATGCTTCCATTTCTACAGATTTTTTCAAATCAGCAACTGCTTCTGTGAAAGCTGTTGGGTCAACTGCTTTTGTTTCAGCATTAGTTCCTTTTTTCAATTTAGCCAAACCAAGATACATATAATCTCTTGCAATTACTTTGTTTTTAGGATTTCCAACAAACTCGTTAAGTGATTTTATAGCAGTATCAACATTTCCGTTTTCGTAAGCAGAATATCCTAAATAACGTTTGATTCTTGGATTAACTTTGTCCAATTTTTGCATTTCGTTAGCTTCAACTTCAAGCGCTTTGTAATCTTTTGCAAGGATTAAAAAGTCAGCGTGACGCATACGAGATGTCAAAGAATAATCTGTTAAATTCATGTATTTTTCGTAAGCTGGTAAAGCTTTTTGAATATACTCGTTGTATTTTTTTGGTTCGTTATTTGCCCAGTAGTAATAAGTTTCAGCTAATTCTCTGTAAACAGGTCCGTATGTAGCATTGGTTTTTACTACTTCATCAAAAGCTTCAATTGCTTTTGTATAAGCTTTTGCACCTTTTAATAATACACCTAATTGCATTTTTGCTCTAATCAAACTTGCATCTGCTGCATAAGCGTTTCTGTATGCTGCATAAGCTTCATTTTGATTTTTATCTCCATAATAAGCGTCTCCAAGTGCTAACTGAACTTGAGCATCCATTGGACTAATCGCTTTAGCTTTGTTTAGATATTCAAGCGCTTTTTTATAGTCAGGAGTTGTTGCATTTGTGTAAGCTTTACCCACATATAGCAATTCTTCAAAATCTTTTTTCTTTAGATCTTTGGTAGCTTGAGCAAAATTAGCTTGAGCACTAGCAACATCTTTATTGTTAAGATCAATTTGACCTAAACCGATACTGTTTAATCTTCCGCCATCTTTGGCAGCTAAACCTTTTTGAAAATAAATTTTAGCAGAATCTTCTATGTTTTGTTTTAAATAGACTGTTCCTAACAAGAATGTAGCTTTGCCATTAGCTGGATTGGTTGCCACTAATCCTTTAAGCATTTTTTTTGCACCTTCGTATTTTTCGGCATCGATAGTCTTTTTTGCAGTTTCAAGATCTTGAGCTTTAACAACTGTTGTAGAAGTTAAAAAGGCAAAACTTACTATGGCTAATTTATTTTTCATCTCAATTTAATTTACTTATTATCTTTTTCTATTTTATTTCTAACAATAATATTTCTTCCTGGCATTTTGAATGGTAATAAACCAGACTTCAATATTATTCTTTGTCCTACTTCACCAGCAACGAATGAAGAAAACCCCATTCCTAATCCTGAATAACCTTGACAATTGATTATATACAAATCGCGTGCCAAAGGATAGGTTTTCTCAGCAAGGTTATTTTGCGAGGGGTAAATATACGAATTGCTTTTGGAATTTTTAACACTTAAAACTGTAATATTTTCTAGTGCAGCATTAGATTGTTCTATCCAGTTTAAACCAACAACGCCTATCATTCCGTTGTTTTCAGACACATATTTAATAACTTCTTCATTTGTTTTGAAAGAGTAAATATTTTTGTTTGTACTTGCTTTTATTCCAGCCAAATCATTCAAATATCTTACAGAACTTGAGTTTGGATTATCAAAAACAAGTCCTTTTATTTTTGTTGAGGTTGATCCATTTAAAAATGCGGTAATTTCCTCAATAGAAATTAATGTGTCTTTTGTTTTTTTATTTGAAATTAAAACAATTGCATCTGTAGCAAAATGAGTTTGCTTTGGAAAAATTTTTCTTGAGGCAAAAACTTTTTGTTCTTCATTTGTCAATTGTCTTGTAAGAACAGCAATTTTGGTAGTATCTTTTACTAAACCTTGAATAATTTCATTCTCAGATTTTGAAATCAATTGAATTTTTCCATCATAGCGACTTTCAAATATTTCTACTTGTTCGTCTATAATTGGGCGAAGACTTTCATCCACAAAAACGCTAGCGTTCCCTTTTAGAATTGTTTCTTGGTCGTTTTTTTTATTACAATTGATTGTAATGACAGAAAGTGCCAAGATGGTAGTGAAAACAAAATATTTTTTCATATGTGTAAATTTTATTTTTTAGCGGTCACATATGTTATCGCCTTTTTACTCATAGGTGTTTGCTTACGCAAACTTGTTGTTAGTGGCGATTTCATAATTACTCTTTATTTGATTCAACAAGGCGTACAAACCTGAAAAAGGAATACACAATTAATAAAACTCCAAAAGCGATTCTATATTGTGTTTCCATTTGCAAAGGAAGTTTTTTCCAGAAGATTATTAGTAAGCCTAATGTTAAATAAATCAAAAAAAACAGTATTCCTATAACGAGAAGAAATCGCTCTTTAAGCGATTTCTTCATGAATTTGTCAATTATTTTGTCAAGCATTATTCAGCAGATTGAATATTGATTGGCAAAGAATAAAGTACACGTACTTTTTTACCATTTTGTTCTCCTGGATTCCATTTTGGACAGTTTTTTAACACACGAATTGCTTCTTTTCCTGTTCCGTAACCTATATCTCTGATAACTTTGATATCAGTTAATGAACCATCTTTTTCAACAACGAATGAAACGAAAACTTTTCCTTTCAATCCTTCTTCTTCAGGGACTTGGTAGTTTTTACCAACATAACCGTAGAATTTTTCAATTCCACCCGGAAAATCTGGTTTTACCTCGATACCAGCAGTGTTATAGATATTGTTATCTACTTCTTCTACAACATCTTTTGGACCGTTTCCTACTGGTTCAACAGTAAGTTCAGCATCTGGATCTCCTTTGATGTTTTCTTTACCAAGATTTTTGTCTTTTATTTCTTCAATCTTCGGTGGTTCTTCTGTTACCTCATTTGTTTTTGCCACAACTGGTTTAACAAATTTTACCTGATCCACTTTAGGAGGTGGAGGTGGAGGTGGAGGAAGATTTTCTTTTGGTTTTTCTTCTTTTGGAGGTAATTTTACCGTAGTAATTTTAGTATCCAAAACCGCTTCGTCATTTGCTGTTGCGTTTCCAATAAATTCTGCAATTTTTGGAGTTGCAACTGCTATGGCAAATACAATTGCACCAATTATCAAAGCACGAGTTGTAGTTTTGGTGTTGTCCTTACGTAATTCGTAAGCACCATAACTTTTGTTACGTCCTTCAAAAACGATGTCTAACCATTGTTTTCCTAATAGGTCTAATTTCATATTTTTATCTTTTTAAATACCAATTAAATGATATTATTGATTCATTTTGTCGGCCAATGCTTTTTCTTCAGGAGTAAAGTCATTTACGATAGCATATGTTGGAACTGCGCATATTGCCATTTCATCTAAAATATCAACTAAATTTCTATAAGTTGATTTTTTTGTAGGCTTAATGATTACAATCATTCCTTTTTTCGGATCTCCAGTAACTTCAGGAATAGATTTTACTCTTTTTAAGATTTCTTTTCTAATTCCGTCTTTGCCATGAACAGCGTCTGCAGGAGCGCCACCAGCTTCTGGTGTTGCTTGTAAACCATGAAACCATTTGATTTTATCGTTTGCACCTAAGATAATGGTCATGGTTCTTCTTTGGTCAACTTTTATGTCAGCCTCTTTTTTGTTTGGATCATCTTCTTTATCTGGTAAACCTAAATTCATAGATTGAGGTTTTGATAATGAAGTAGTTAACATAAAGAAAGTGATCAATAAGAATGCCAAATCCACCATTGCTGTAAGGTCAACTTTGGAGTTTTGTTTTTTACTCCTAACCTTGCCACTGCCTTTTTTGCCACCGCCGTCGCCGGTATTTAATTCAGCCATTTTGTGTCTTTTTTAATTGTTATTTAGTTTCAGATGGTCTTGGTGCTGCACGCAAACCAGTTACTAAACTAAAACTATTTATTTTTTGATCCTGTAAAATATCCATAATTTGTTTAATTTTTGGATACTGTTGGTTTGCATCACCTTTTATAGCGAATTCAAGTTCTTTATCTGCCACGGCAATGTTAGCTTGACGTGCAGTATAAATCCAGTCTTTCAATTGATTATTTATTGAATCATGTGGAATTCCAGGCTGAACATTTGGTTTGTTTCTGTCTGCACCAGACATAGCAAGTATTTGTTTTAAAGCTTCGATTGGAACTCCAAATTCGTCAATAAGAGCAAATTGTTGTTTTTCTTGGTCTGTAAAAGTCATTTTGTACTGCTCAGCCATTAACTCTAACGTTTTAACACGAACATCTTTTCCTTTAACACCAAAGAATACTGCATCTTTACCATCTGATTTTCCTATTGTAAGGGTTGATAAATCAGTTTCAGGTAATTTTGTTTGCACAGTTGAACTTGGTGTATCAACAACAATTGGCTCAGGAAGCTTTGCAGTTGCGGTTAAAATGAAAAACGTAAGTAAAAGGAAAGCTACGTCACACATTGCTGTCATGTCGGTTGATGTAGACTTCTTAGACATTTTTATTTTTGCCATTTTTATCTTTATATATTACTAACTTAAACGTTAATAAATTATTATTATTTTAGAGTTCCTCTAAATCTTCTGTAAGTATTTACAATTGCTGTGCCAGCTTCGTCAATTGAATAAGTTAAAGTATCAATTTTTGATGTAAACAAGTTGTAAGAAATAATCGCTAAAGCTGATGTAGAAATTCCTGTAGCAGTATTAATAAGTGCCTCAGAAATACCATTTGCTAATGCAGATGAATCTGGTGCTCCAGCAGCAGATAATGCACTAAACGCTTTAATCATACCTGTTACTGTTCCTAATAATCCAGCAAGTGTTCCAAGAGAAACTAATGTAGAAAGAATAGTCATGTGTTTTTCTAACATTGGCATTTCTAATGAAGTAGCTTCTTCGATTTCTTTGTGAATCATTTCTGAAGCTTCTTCGCTTGTAAATCCTTCTTTTTTAACATCTTGGTATTTTACAAGAGCTGCTTTGATTGCATTTGCAACAGAACCTTTTTGTTTGTCACAAGCATCAACAGCTTCATCTATGTTACCTTGAGAGATGCTACTTTGTACTTTTCTCATGAAAGCATCAAGATTTCCTTTACCAGCTGCTTTAGAGATAACGAAATATCTTTCGAATGAGAAAACGATAACCATTAATAATAATCCCATCAAAACTGGTACAATAGGACCTCCTTTATAAACCATTGCTAGATAATTTCCTGGTAGTGGGT
This sequence comes from Flavobacterium sp., assembly GCF_027531705.1. Classification (GTDB taxonomy): domain Bacteria; phylum Bacteroidota; class Bacteroidia; order Flavobacteriales; family Flavobacteriaceae; genus Flavobacterium. The sequence continues at coordinate 29,502 of NZ_JAPZSP010000034.1, forward strand.
GACCTGTATTAACTCCACCTTCAAAGTTAGAACCAGCTCCCATTATGAAATTCCAGATTAACCATCCTACGAAAATACATAATACAATTACAATTCCAGAGAACATTCCTCCTCCATTTGAACCACTTTCTTTTTTTGCGTTTGCCATTTTTTTTAAATTTTAATAGTTTTAAATAATTTATTAGTTTTAGTTGTAAATAAACTTGAATAGGAGCAAATTTAATTTTTTAGTTTAAATAAAAAAACTTTTTTTGTTATTTATAACATTCTCTTAAAACTGATATTTTCACGAAATTAATTTTATTGAATAAGTGTTTTTTATGAAAAAAGTTCAAAAGTTTGTGTTAATAAGCGATTATGTTATTTTCTTGTTTTTTATTACAACGCAAATTTTAACGTTAATAGTATGCAAAACGACTAGTTTTTTTTTCTGAATCAAAAAAAACATCAAAATATATTGATTTTAGAACACTAAATAAATATTCAAAAATTGTTATCTTGCGCTAAAATAAAGGACTTCTAAATAATATAATCAATGACTCAAAAAGAAGCATTCGTAAAACAAATAAATGAAGGATATACTTCAAAAGGAGATAGTATTTTACTTGGTGCTGCCATGTTGGAGGGCGAAACTGTTGGAGAAACACAAGTAAAAATTCCATTAAAAACATTAAATCGTCACGGATTAATTGCTGGAGCGACTGGAACAGGGAAAACCAAAACCATTCAGGTTTTATCAGAACAATTGTCTTCTTTTGGAATTCCTGTTTTGATGATGGATATTAAAGGTGATTTTTCTGGAATTGCACAACCTGGTGAAGAAAAAGAATTTATAACAGAACGTCACGCAAAAATTAATATTCCCTATATAACTTCAGGATTTCCAGTTGAATTGATGACACTTTCGGCACAAGATGGTGTTAGATTAAGAGCCACAATTTCTGAATTTGGACCAGTTCTTTTTTCCAGAATTCTTGATTTGAATGATACACAAGCTGGTGTGATGGCTGTTGTTTTCAAATATTGTGATGATAACAAAATGCCTTTATTAGATTTAAAAGACATTAAAAAAGTCCTTAATTATATAACAGAAGAAGGGAAAGACGAGATTTCTGAAAACTACGGAAAAATTTCAACAGCTACTACTGGAACAATTTTGAGAAAAATTATAGAACTTGAACAACAAGGTGGCGATTTCTTTTTTGGAGAAAAATCATTTGAAATTGATGATTTAATGCGAATCGACGAAAACGGAAAAGGATACATTAATATATTACGACTAACCGATATTCAAGATAAACCGAAGTTGTTTTCAACTTTTATGTTGAGTTTATTGGCAGAAATTTACCAACAAATGCCCGAAAAAGGCGATGTAGAACAACCTGAATTAGTTTTGTTTATAGATGAAGCGCACCTTATTTTTAATGAAGCAAGTAAGGTTTTATTAGATCAAATTGAAACCATAGTAAAATTGATTCGTTCCAAAGGAATTGGCGTTTATTTTATTACTCAAAACCCAATGGATATTCCGAAAGGTGTTTTGGCGCAATTAGGATTAAAAATCCAACATGCTTTGAGGGCTTTTACCGCAAATGACCGACAAGCTATAAAACAAACGGCAGACAATTACCCAACTTCTGATTATTATCAAACTGATGAAATTTTGACTTCGCTCGGAATTGGAGAAGCTTTGGTAACAGCATTGAATGAAAAAGGAATTCCAACACCATTAGCTGCTACTATGCTTCGCGCACCACAAAGTAGAATGGATATTTTGGCGGATTCTGAAATAGAAGCAGTTAATTCAAAATCTAAGTTGGTTAAAAAATATGCCGAAGAAGTTGACCGAGAAAGTGCTTACGAAATTCTAAATAAAAAACTTGAAGAAGCCGTTCAAGCTGCTGAAGAAGTTGCCGAAGAAAAAGAAGAGGAAAAAGGACCAAGTACAGCTGAAGTTATTGGTAAATCGGTGACTAAAGTGGTTACAAGTGCTAGTTTTATTCGCGGAGCTTTTAGTGTTTTGATGAAGTTGTTGAAGAAATAATTTTAATTGTGTTTGATTTTATGAAAAAATACCTAATCCAAAAAATACCTTTTATTGTTCCGACAACTGATGGAAAATTGATTGAAGAACATCATGGCAAAGCAGCAACCAATAATAATGACATTTCAATTGCTCACATGATTGCTCCGCCAAAATGGAGTGAACCTTTTCAAACACCAGAATTTGAAGAATACACCTATATTATTTCGGGTAAAAAGCAATTTATTATTGAAGACGAAATTGTAATTTTAGAAGCAGGTCAATCTATTAGAATTGAAGCTAATACAAGAGTTCAATATTCAAACCCGTTCGACGAACCCTGCGAATATATTGCCATTTGCAAACCTGCATTTGATTTTACCAAAGTGCATCGTGAGTAAAACACCAATATTGAAATTCCAAATTCCAAGTTTTAAATAAATTGGGATTTGGGATTTTTTATTTGGAATTTAATAATTGAATAATCCTATTTTCAACTTCTTCCGAATTCCATTTTTCCTCAATGTTGTCTATTTTCAAAATTTCTTCCATGATTTCATTTTGTCTATCACCAATGGCTAATGCTTCTGAGTAAGGTTGTAAACTAAAAGTAACACGACTATAAAGTGGCATCCATTTTTCTGGATGTTTATCGGAAAACCATTTTTCGATTTTCTTTTGAAGTAGAAACTTTTCATCTGCGGTTTTGGCACTCATTTCCATAAAATTTCTTCTTGAAAGTTCAGCTATTGCATCGGCATTTGGTTTACGACTGTTTTCATATTCATTAAGTAGGTTTGCCCAATCATCGCCATACTTGTCTATCATTTGATTTAAAACTGTAATGTCTTCAAAACCTGCATTCATTCCGTGGCCATAGAACGGCACAATAGCATGGCAAGCATCGCCAATTAAGGCAACTTTATCTGAATATGTCCACGGAAAACACTTCATGGTTACCAAATAACTAGTTGGATTTTTGAAAAAATCTTCTACTAAATCAGGAATTACATCTTTGGTATCAGGAAAATATTGTTCGAAAAAGTTTTCTAATTGCTCTTTTGTTTTCAATGATTCAAACGAATTTTCGCCATCATGTGGCATAAAAAGTGTGCAAGTAAAACTTCCATCCAAATTAGCCAAAGCCATTAACATAAATTTTCCGCGTGGCCAAATGTGTAAAGAATTTTTATCTAATTTGTGCGTACCGTCTTCGTTGGCAGGAATGTGCAACTCTTTATAACCAATTTCTAAAAATTCTTGCGAATAATTAAACATACTTTGGCGTTGCATACGGTGACGAATTCTAGAAAATGCACCGTCTGAACCAAAAGTTAAATCATAATTTTCTGTAGTCCATTCACCTCGTTCTGTTTCTCCAATAGAAATCGTTGCAGTTGTTAAATCGACATCCCAAACTTTTTGTTCAAACTTAAAATTTACGCCAGCTTGTTCGGCTAAATCTATCATTTTTTTGTTCAAAACGCCTCGTGAAAGCGAATAAATACATTCGCCATCTTTTCCATAATTTTGATAAATTAACTCACCATCTTGCTTGTGAATGGCTCTTTTATCTACAGGAATTCCAATTTTTTCAATTTCCTCACGTAGTCCAATATCTTCTAATGTTTTCCAGCCACGATTTGACATAACAAGGTTTATAGATCGGCCTGAAAAATTTATCTTTCTAATGTCGGCACTTCTGTCAAAAACATCAACTTGATGTCCTCTTTTTTTGAGGTATATTGCCAATAAAGTTCCAACTAAACCTGAACCTACAACGGCTATTTTTTTGGGAGTTTGCATTTAATTCGTATAAAGCGGTTTTGCAAATTTATTCTTTTTTGTCGTTTTGTCGATTAAAGAATCTCAATTATTTTTTTGGAATAAAAACCAACTTTGTAGAAGTCGCAATAATTTCCTTTTTATTCATCTTCATTTTTCTGAATTTTCCTTGAGCAAACATTTCGGCTTGATCTTTATAATGTGGGCTTGTTGGAACTCCAGATTGACCTGTTGGCAAAATACTTACACTGTTTTCTACATCAGAAAAATCGATAATTCTTCTAGTTGATGGACCAGCCATTACTTTATAAATTCCATCTTCAGTCATTGGAAAAATTAAATTGTTGATTACTTCATTCGTGCCGTCAACTTCATAAGTTCCAACATTGAAATAACCTCTTAAGGCCTCGACTTTTCCTAACGGATGTTGGTGTTCGAGAGTGTGAACTTTATTCCATGTCCAAGCAGAAACATCAGTTCCTAATTGTTTTTCTAATGCGACAATTGCTTCTTTGAACGATTGGTTTAGAATTTCTTTTCGCGTTTCTTTTTTGTCTTTTGTCTCCAAATTATCCCACCAAGGCGAAGTTTCATTTTGACTTTGACTAGCAATAGTTTGTTTCATAATATGTGTTCCCAAGAGTGCATTGAAATTGTCTTTTCCTAATTCATCTTGAAAAGTATTTTTCAAATAACAGAAAAGCCATTTCGTATAAATAGTAGGTGCAATTTCGGTTTTATCATTGGAACCATTCCATTTTTTTAAGATTTCAAATGCGGTTTTTTCATTTGAATTTGTAGTTTTTTCATCAATTGTAGTTAACCAATTTGCAACCACACTTGGCGTTACTGACGAAGTGTTATCCAAAATCATTTTTTGAACATCAGTCGAAGTCCAATCATTTTTTGGAGCTAACAAACTTTCAATTCTTTTAGCTCTATCTTGGGGTAAATAATAACCTGGATACAAATAATTATCAATTGCTTCTGTTTGATTGTTAGAAGAATAAACGTAATTCCAAGTTGGATTTATTGCAGAAGGATTTTTTGAAAATGGCAAAAACTCTTTTTTATCATCAATCCCATTCGCACCATTCATGATGAAATTTGCATTTACAGATTTATCTAATTTGTATAATTTTCCTGAAGTTATCCAAGCAATATTATTTTGAGCATCACCATACATAACATTCAAACCCGGCGCATGAATAAGCGAAACACCATTATAAAAATCATTCACATTTTTAGAATGAGACAATGCATGAACTGCTTGTAAAATTTGATTTTTTTGTTGCGTGTAAATCCATGACATTGCAATAGGTTTTTGTGAAGATAAAGTTGTCAATAAACCATTCATAATTGGCCCATGAATTGATTCTTTTATGTTTAAAGTTACCGAAATACTATCTTTGACTTTGATGATTTTCTTGCGAATAGTATAATTTTTAAAACCATCAACTGTTTTATATTGATTGGTGTTTTCAGGATTTTCTTCTTCTTGAAAAAGATCTAAATCGTCGTTTTCAAACATGGTTAATCCATAAGCGTAATTTCGGTTATGACCTAAAAGCGGGAATGGTGTTCCTGCTAAATAATAGCCATATATTTCATAATCTGGTGTTATGATATGTGCTTCGTACCATGTACAAGGTTGCGAAAAACCAATGTGCGGATCATTGGCGAAAATCACTTTTCCGTTTTTGGTTTTTTGAGCACCAATTACCCAACTATTGCTTCCTATAAATGGCGGAATAGGTGAGTTGTCTAACAAACTAGCAACCGATTTAGAAATTTCGGTATAATCATTTGACTTTCCTTTGTAGCTTTTAAGTTGTGTTTTTCCGAGCGAACCATCAATTCCAAAATCTTTTAGATAATCAATTCCAAATTTATCGCGAATGTCAGTTAATAATGGATCGGTTTTTTGTGCCATAGCAAAACTGAATGACATATATCCAAAAATATTGTAAACGTCTTTTAAAGTATATTTCTCTTTTTCAACACCTACTAATTCAAATTCTAAAGGCGTCTTCCCGTTTTCTATAAATTGATTAATTCCGTCAAGATAGGCGTTGGCTAGTATGTATGTTTCTGAGCTTTTATCTAATTCCGCAATTGTTTTTTCTGAGTTTTCATCGATTCCAATTCCAGCGAAAAATGTATCATTTGGTAATGCTTTTGAACCAAAAAGTTCGGATAATCTTCCTGGAGCAATTCGGCGAATTAGTTCCATTTGCCATAATCTGTCTTGCGCGTGAACGTAACCTAGAACGGTCAAAGCATCTTTTTGAGTATCGGCATAAATATGGGGAACTCCAAAATCATCGAAGTAAACGGTTGTGTTTTTACTAATGTTTTTTATAGCAACTTCACCATCATAACTTGGCTTTTTGTATTTGGTGTAACCAAAAATGGAAACTGCAATTAATGCAAATAAGGAAATAATTATAAAACTGATTTTTTTAAGCTTTTTCATTGGAATGGATTTGAATTTCAAATATAAAAAAAGACGAACCAATTTGTTCGCCTTTTTAACTAAACTTTTTGTTTAAAATTATTTTCTTGGAAACTCTATTTTTGTTCCAACATTCAGACCATTATTTTTAGCAAGAACTCCACACATGTGAAATAACATTCTTGCTCCTACATTTCCATCCCAATCGTCGTTTTCGCCTGGAGCAACTTCTACTAAATCGAAACCTATAATTTCTTTACCACTTTCGGCTAATTTGTTGAATAAATAGGTTGCTTGTTCAAATGAAAATCCGCCTGGAACTGGTGTTCCTGTGTTTGGGCAATACCATGGATACATTCCGTCAATATCAAATGAAATGCAAACTTTTTGTGGTAATGAAGCGATAATTGCATCGCATTGTTGTTGCCAAGTTTTGCCTTCGAAAGTTTCTTTTTTCAAATCAGAATCAGTGTGAACTAAAACTCTTCCGTTTTGTGATTTTACAACGTCCACTTCTTGTTCGCAGAAATCGCGAATTCCGACTTGAACAATTTTAGAAATTTGTGGAATTTGTAACGCATTGTACATAATTGATGCATGCGAATAAGTAAAACCTTCGTAGGCAATACGCAAATCCATGTGCGCATCAAGATGTAAAATTCCGAAATTATCGTGTTTTGTTGCTAAAGCTTCGTAGTAACCAAGAGGTGTTGAATGGTCACCACCAAGAAGAACTACTTTTTTACCTTGATTCATCCAATGTAAAATAGTTTCTTTAACTTCGGTGTGCAAGTCGCGACAAACTGCATTTATTTTATCCAAATCAGATTGCAAAGCTGGAATTTCAGCCACATTTTGACCGTCTTCTAAAGCTTCAATAATGGGTTGAGCCAGTGCTTTGTATTTATCTGAATTAGTTTTCCATGAATCTGGAATTTCTGCATAATACATTCCGAGTTTCCACAATTCTGGAAAATCTTGATGATTCAAATCTACTTGAAAGGAAGCATCCAAAACAGCATCTGGACCTTCGGATGCTCCAGCTCCATAACTTACGGTTACTTCCCAAGGCACAGGAATTATGATGATTTCTGATTGTTCTGATGAAAATGGTAATCCGAAAATAGTTGCATCTGCTAATCCTGGTTGTGAAGGATCGAAAGTATTTATTATTTCTTGTTTTGTCATTTTGATAGTTTCAAAGTTTGAAAGCTACAAAGTTAGTGTTTAAAGTAATTTTCTTCAAATGAAATTGATAAATAAAGTTTACGCGAATTAGCACGAATTTACACGAATGAATTGTTTGCAATTTAGATTACACAAATTGTTATAGCCTTTGGCAAATTAGTGGAATTTATAAGAGTAGCATTTCGTGCTAATTTGGCTAATTCGTGTGGAAAATCTACAATAGCTTAATATGATAATTGTCATCTTTTTTACAAGCTAAAAAAGTCATCTTTGACGATTACAATTATTAATAATTATTTTTGGTATGAATAAAATAAATGCACATACTTTTCATATTCCAGTTATGGGATTGGCATACACTATTGATAGTCCAATTCGTGTGGCTCACTATGGAATTTCATCAGTTGTTTCTATAACTGACGATGAAGTTATTGAAAAAATGAGAGCTTTTTACAGCGAAAAATTTGAACAACCTTATCAAGAAATTACACAGAAGTTTCACGATTATAGAGCCGAAAGAATTACACACTATTTGAATTTGGTTGACACTATTGTTAAAGAAAAGTTTGAAAATTTCAAAAACGAATTGGCAGAAAGCAGAACTTCATTGGAGAAATATATTGCCATGTTACCAAACAAATCGGATTTGAAAAAAGGATTACAAAGTTTTATTGACGACGGAATTACCATAAAAGAAACTATCAAAAGTTATTTAGAACAACATCTTGCACCTGGTGATATTGATGTAAATATTATGACCAAAGTCGATAAAGATAATTTTGATAAAAACGATCAATTGCCAGTAGAATTCAATGATGCACACGCTGCACTTCGCGGATTTGCCAATAGTAATTTGACTTCATCTGTGGTTCTTTCTGCAGGAATGAATCCGAGATTGTACAGCTATTTTGAGAATTTTAAAGACTTTTTTCCAGATTTTAATGCTGATTTGAAAAAGAAAATCATTTTGAAAGTTAGCGATTTCCGTTCAGCAATGATTCAAGGGAATTTCTTGGCTAAAAAAGGACTTTGGGTTTCAGAATACAGAATCGAATCAGGTTTGAATTGCGGCGGACACGCTTTTGCAACTGATGGTTATTTGATGGGACCAATTTTGGAAGAATTCAAAGAAAAGAAAGATCAATTGGTTCAATCGGCTCATGATTTATTGGTGAAAGCTTTAGGACAAAAAGAAATGCCTATTCCAGAAAAACCATTAGCATTAAAAATCACAGCACAAGGTGGCGTTGGAACGGCTGAAGAACATGAATTTTTATTAGAAAATTATAATTTAGATTCGATAGGTTGGGGTTCACCGTTTTTATTGGTTCCAGAAGCAACTTCACTTGATAATGAAACTCGAGCTTTACTGGCAAATGCTAAAGAGGACGATTTTTATTTGAGTAATATTTCACCACTTGGTGTTCCGTTTAATTCGGTTAGAGGAACTTCAAATGAGTATTGGAAACAAAAAAGAATTGACGAAAATAATGCTGGAAGTTCTTGTCCGAAACGATTATTGGCATTAAGTAAAGAGCACGATGACAAAGGTTTGTGCGTGGCTTCAAAAAAATATCAAGATATTAAATTGGAAGAGTTAGAAGCAAAAAAAGACGAAATTTCATCATCTGAATTTGAAAAAATAAAAAATAAAATTACTGATAAATCTTGTCTTTGCGTTGGATTAGTAAACGCCGCTTACTTAGAAAATGATATTAAAATAAAAGGGCAACAACAAGGAATTGTGATTTGTCCTGGACCAAATTTGGCTTATTTTGACAGAGAAATTTCGTTGGCTGATATGGTAAAACATATTTATGGAAGTGCCAATGTAATGACCGATTCAAGCCGTCCAAATGTTTTTGTGAAAGAATTGAGAATGTATGTTGAGTATTTAAGAAACGAGATTTCTGATTACACTAATGAACTTTCGGCTGGTCAAATTAAAAAATGGAATTCGTTCAAGAATAATTTATTAGAAGGAATTAACTATTATCAAAACCTATTTGATACAACGGAATTCTTTAAAAATGAAAGAACTAAAATTCAGAATCAAATTGAACAATATCAATTGGAATTAAGAGAAATAGAAATTCCTAGTTTGGTTTTGGCTTAGTTTTTTTGCCACGGATTTCACAGATTTTCACAGATTTAAAAGAGGAATCTCGTTACAGTTGTGGCGAGATTCCTTTTTTTTTATTTGAAATAGTTACCTATTTTCTATAATCCCTTGTTTTAATATCTGTCCAAAGTTGTACATATCTTCATACGATGTATATAACGGAACTGGAGCAAGACGAATTACGTTTGGTTCGCGCCAATCGGTTATGACACCATTACTCATTAAATAGTCAAACAAACTTCGTCCTTCTCCATGAAGAAAAACAGATAATTGACAAGCTCTTTCTTCTTGATTTGATGGAGTAATTACTTCAAATGTACTGTCTACTTCTTTGTCTATTTCGTGAAGAATGAATTCTAAATAAGATGTGATTTGATTTCGTTTTGCGATTAGTTTATCCATTCCAACTTCGGCAAATAGTTCTACTGATGCTAAATATGGTGCTAAAGAAAGAATTGGTAAATTAGAAACTTGCCATCCATCAGCGCCATGAACTGGATCGAAAGTGGGTTCCATTTTGAAACGTCTTTCTTTGTTATGTCCCCACCAACCAGCGAATCTTGGTAAGTTGGAATGATGGTGTTTTTCGTGAACAAAACAACCCGAAGCATTTCCTGGTCCTGAATTCATATATTTATACGAACACCAAGCAGCAAAATCTATATTCCAATCGTGGAGTTCTAATTTTATATTTCCAGCTGCGTGAGCTAGGTCAAAACCAACGTTTGCACCAACTTTATGCCCAGCTTCGGTGATGGTTTTCATGTCAAAAACTTGTCCAGTGTAATAGTTTACACCTCCAAATAATACTAAAGCCAATTCATCGCCGACTTCTTCAATTTTGGCTAAAATATCTTCTAGTCTAATGTTGTGTTCGCCTTCACGTCTTTTGATTTCGACTATTGCTTCTTTTGGGTCAAATCCGTGATGATTGACTTGCGATTGAAACATATATTGATCTGACGGAAATGCTTTTTCTTCGCAAATGATTTTGTAACGCGTTTTGGTTGGACGATAAAACGAAACCATTAGCAAGTGTAAATTGATTGTTAATGTGTTCATTACGGCAACTTCTGAAGGTTTTGCCCCGACAATTTTGCTTAATGGTTCTGCAAAACGTTCTTGATAATCCCACCAAGGTTTATCGGCATAAAAGTGACCTTCGACCGCTAGATTTGCCCAATCGTTCATTACTTCATCAACGTAGGTTTTGGCAGATTTTGGTTGTAAACCAAGTGAATTTCCTGTGAAGTAGATTACATCTTTTCCGTTGTGTTGTGGGAAAATGAATTGTTGTCTATATTTTTTTAATTCGTCTTGTGTGTCAAGTTGTTTTGCGAATTCAAGTGTGTTTTGAAATGTCATTGTGTGATTTGTTTGAAATTACGATAGAGACAAGGCGGTGCCTTGTCTGTACTGAATATTTTGTAAATATAAAGAAAAAAAGATGTTTTGAAAAAATGATTTTGTGTAAGACGACAACTGTCTAGCCCTGATTGGAGCGGCACCATGTAGAGCGTAAAGCAGGAAAATGGTTTATAGAAATGCCTGAAACATTCGCTCAAAAAAAAATCTCACCATTTCTGATGAGATTCTTATAGTAATGAGCACTTCGACTGCGCTCAATGTGACAAAATTATAGTATCAACATTGCGTCTCCGTAAGAATAGAATTTGTATCCTTCTTTGATAGCTTCTTCGTATGCTTTTTTCATTAAATCGTGTCCACAGAAAGCAGAAATCATCATTAATAATGTTGATTTTGGTGTGTGAAAATTGGTTATCATACAATTAGCAATACTGAAATCGTGCGGAGGAAAAATAAATTTATTTGTCCAGCCATCGTAAGTATTAAGTGTTCTTGCAGAAGAAACAGAACTTTCAATAGCACGCATAGAGGTTGTACCAACAGCGCAAATTCTTTTCTTTTTGATTTTTGCTTCGTTTACAATATCGCAAGCTTCTTGTGTGATTTTTAGTTCTTCAGAATCCATTTTGTGTTTAGACAAATCTTCTACTTCAACTGGATTGAATGTTCCTAAACCTACGTGAAGAGTTACTTCGGCAAATTTTACACCTTTTATTTCTAATCTTTTTAGTAAATGTCTAGAAAAGTGTAAACCAGCAGTTGGAGCAGCAACAGCACCTTCTTCTTTGGCGTAGATTGTTTGGTAACGGTCGGCATCGTCTTCGTTTACCTCACGTGTTATATATTTTGGAATTGGAGTTTCACCAAGTTCTGTAAGTTTGTATCTGAATTCTTCATAAGAACCGTCGTATAAGAAGCGTAAAGTTCTACCGCGAGATGTGGTATTGTCGATTACTTCGGCTACTAATGAATCGTCATCGCCAAAATAAAGTTTGTTACCAATTCTGATTTTACGAGCTGGATCAACTAAAACATCCCATAAACGTTGTTCTGCGTTTAGTTCTCTTAACAAGAAGACTTCAATTCTTGCACCAGTTTTTTCTTTGTTACCATACATTCTTGCAGGGAAAACTTTGGTGTTGTTAAGAATAAGAACATCTTCGTTATCGAAATAATTGATTAAGTCTTTAAACAATTTGTGTTCGATGGTTTTCTTTTCACGGTTGATAACCATTAAACGAGATTCGTCTCTGTTTTCAGCTGGAAATTCGGCAAGAAGTTCTTTTGGTAAATTAAAATTGAAGTGCGATAATTTCATTAAAAAGAGTTTAAAGGTTTAAAGTTTAAAAGAAATTTCTAACTCTCAAACAAGTGTGCAAATATACGATTGTGAAATAGGCGTTGTCAAGTGTTTTGATGTTTATTTTGAAAAGTTTATGAGTTTAGAGGTTTAAGAGTTTAAAAGTTTACTGAAATAGTAAACAATTTATATATCTGAAATCTTAAATCCAACCTTTTTCAAATCTTCCCAAAAAGTTGGATACGATTTAGAAACTACTTCGGCATCTTCTATAATTAATGAAGTTTTAAGAGCTAATGGTGCAAATGCCATTGCCATTCGGTGATCTTGATAGGTTTTTATTGTTTTGTTTTCAAGAATTTTTGAAGATGATTCTAATGTTAAACTATCGTTTGTAACCGAAATATTTGCTCCAAGTTTGGAAAGTTCTGTTTTTAGGGCTTCTAAACGGTCGGTTTCTTTTATTTTCAATGTGTGTAAACCTGTTAAATGGCAAGCAATTCCTAATCCGGAACACGTAACTGCAATTGTTTGGGCTATGTCTGGACAGTTGTTTAGGTTGTAGGTTTTAGGTTTTAGGTTGTGGGTTGTAAATTTTGATATTGTAATTGAATTATCTTTATTGAAAATAGTTTCAACTCCGAAATCTTTATAAATTTCTGGCAAAATGGAATCGCCTTGTAAACTGTTTTGCTTATAGCTTGATAATGTGATTTCTGTTCCAATTTTGGATAAAGCAACTATTGAAAACCAATAAGATACTGATGACCAATCTGATTCTATAGTTAGGGTTGTAGGTTGTAGGTTATAGGTTGTAGATTGTACTGAAATTATGTTATTTGTAAAAGATGTTTCTACGCCAATTTCATTTAGTAATGCCAAAGTCATTTTGATGTAAGGAATAGAAGTTATTTCGCCGTCAAGCGTTAGTTCTAATCCATTTTCAAGTTTTGGAGCAATTAATAAAAGTGCTGAAATATATTGACTACTAACATTTGCTGGAAGTGAAACTTTGTTTTGCGTTAATTTCTTCCCTTTGATTTTTATAGGCGGAAAACCCTCTTTTTCTTCATAATTAATTTCGGCACCAAGTTGTTGTAATGCTTCCACCAAAATCTTAATTGGACGTTCTTTCATTCGAGATGAACCAGTTAGAACAACTTCTTTTCCTTCTTGAATGGCAAAAAAAGCGGTTAGAAAACGAATGGCTGTTCCTGCGTGGTGAACGTCTATTAGTTTCGGGTTGCGAGTTTCGGGTTGCGAGTTTTCTAGTGCTTTGGACATCACATCAGAATCATCTGAATTGGAGGTATTTCCTAGAATAATATTAGGATATAAAGCCTGCAACAATAACAATCGGTTGGTTTCTGACTTGGAACCTGTGATTGAAAGTTTCGAGTTTCGAGTTTCGAGTTTTGAAATATGTTTTAGAAGTAAATTCACTTTTTTTGATTTAGCTGAATACTGAGACTGAAAACCACTAACTATTTCAATTTCTCATTATTATGATGTCTATCATGATCACGATTTGTTTTCAAATCCATTTTTTTATCAAAAGCGGCTTGCAGGTCAATTCCTGTTTGGTTGGCTAGGCACAAAACTACAAAAACTACATCGGCCAATTCTTCGCCTAAATCTTTGTTTTTATCGCTTTGTTTTTCAGATTGTTCTCCGTAACGACGTGCAATGATTCTTGCCACTTCGCCAACTTCTTCTGTAAGTTGTGCCATATTAGTTAGTTCATTAAAATAACGAACACCGTGATTTTTTATCCAGTTGTCAACTTCTAGTTGAGAGTTTTTTAGGTTCATGTCTTTATTTGTAAATTATGAATAGAACAAATATAAATAAATGTGAATTGAGAAAGGTCAATCGTTTGGAATTTTTGTAAAAAGTGTAAAGCTTTGGGTTATTTGTAAAAAATAGAAAAGTATTGAAAACTGTTTTCTTTGGTTGTTCAATACTGTTCTAATTCATTAAAAAAGAGATGGGGAAAGCAACCTAAATTTATAATCTCTTTAAAACAATTTTTTCGTTTTGTTTTTCAATCATTTGTTTGTAGAAATCTTTTATTCCATCATAATAATCTTGGTGAATTAGGGCAGAATTAATTTCGGTTATTACAGAAAGTTGAATTTTATTTTCTGAATTATTTGATTTGTAAGTAAACATCATCTCGCCATTGGGAGTTTTGATTGTAATTGATTTTGGCAAAGATTCAATTGTATAGCCTTGCGGGATTTCCATACCAATAACAAATCTTTTTTGACTTGGATATCTGTAATAAATTGGTAGTTGTCTTTTTTCTTGTGTGAAAGGATTTTTGCCAATTTCAAAAAACAAAAGCGGATTGATATAAAGTTTATCGCTTATTTTTTCGATATGATTTTTGGATATAAAGCTATACGTTTCTACAATTGGTTTGGTCAAATCAGTTGCTTCATTTTCGATACTATAATCTGTTATTGAAATGTCGTTGTGATCGTTTTCAAGTTTTTCAATATAAGTTTGATTGTTTATTCCTTTGTAATTTTTTCTAAAATTGTAGGCTTCATAATCGGTTCTTTGAGTACGAACTTTGCCTGATAAATCTTCATTGCCATCAATAGTAACAATCATATTGGTGTTTTCTTTGGATAAAAATTCTGGAACAAGATTTATTTCTTCAGAAGAACCATCATTTCTTATTAATCTTCCAGTCCAATTTAGATCTCGGAAGGGTAAAATATTTAAAGTTGTATTTTTATCAGTTGCATCCATCAATGTTCTTTTATTATCAATATCGACAGCAACAATTAAATAATTAAATACGGTTCTATTTGGAAAAACGGGAATTCCGTGATCGACTGTGCTTAACAATACTGGAAAAGCTGTGATTCCAGCATAATTGAGCATTGATAGCAACAGTAAATTAATTTCGGCAACATTTCCTGTTTTTTCTATGTAGGCATTTGGGAGTTTTTTGTTGGTTAAATAGCCATATTTTTTATCCCAATTCATTTTGTTTTGAACAAACTTAAAGATTGTATTGGCTTTTTGAATTTGAGTTGTATCGTTTTTTATTATCAATCTCAAATCGCTGTCAAAGAATGATTTATCTTTTAGTTCGTCACCGAATTCTTTATTTTTATAAATGTCTTTGGCGACATCATCCCAAGTTTGAGAATACAGTTTTACGGGAACATCAGGGAAACGTGTTTTTTCTAATTCGTGATGCAAAGCACTTTTATAATTATCAATATTATCAACATATTCTTCTTCTAAAAGCGCAGGAATATCTTTTGCATTGTAAAGGCTATTAATTTGCTGATAGCTTACATTTACAGTTTGATTGTTTTCGTTGGTAAAATTTTGATAACCATTTCCAATTTTGGTGTCTGATTCAAATTTGAAGAAGCCTACAGATATTGGTCTGTAAATAAAAAATTCAGGAATTTCTGTTTTATATTCACAAAAATTCACGGGAATATCATATTGAAAATCAAACACAGGAAACTTTACTATATTTTCAGATTTCAAAATATATTTGAATTCAATGATAGAACCAACTTTTACATTGGGCATTGTTATACTTGCTTCGTTCCAGTATTCATTTACATTTTTTTTGAAGCTTCCTTCGTTATTCAGTTTAGTTTTAACAATTGCTCCATTTTCAATATTGTAGGTTACAGCATTTGAAAATTTTACTGTTTCATCTTCCAAATTTTCATAACCAACATAATAAGGAACTTGAAAATTTGCCCAATTTAAACCTTCTATTTTGTATATTTTTATTCTAAATTCAATTTCATGAATAGCACTAAATCCTTTTTTATTTTCATACCTGAAATGTGAATACCCTTTTTTGTATAAAATTGTAGCAACAGCAGTTGTGTCTTTCGGATGTTGCTTTTCTTTTAATTCTTCTAAAGTCACTTTTCCCAATTCATATTTTTGAGAAAAAACAGAAGTTGAAAGTAGTAAGAAAAGGGTTAGTAATGCTTTGTAAAGTTTCATTTATATTATAATTTCTTTAAAACAATTTTTTCGTTTTGTTTGTCAATCATTTTCTGGAAAAAATCTTTAAGAGTTGGATAAAATTCAGAAGAAACAATTGCTGCGTTTATTGAGTATGTAATTCTCAATTGAATTTTATTTCCTGAATCTTCAATTAAATATTTAAAAGCACCTATGTCTTCCTCTGTTATAAATTTGGATTGAAAAGGCAATGTTTCAACTTTGTAACCTTCTGGTATTTCAATATTTATATTATAAGATTTTTCAAATGGGAAGCCAAAGTCTACTGGATATTCTCTTTTTTCTTGCTTGAAAGGATTTTCATTAACAGATAGAAAGAACAATGGTGAAATATATAGTTTATCATTTATAACTTCAAAAGCGTTAGTGTCTTTAAACGAATAAGTTTCAACTAGTGGTTTAAACAAATCTAATTCATTATCTCTAATATAATCTGAAATTTCTAATGCATCATTTTTGTCTTCTAATTTTTCGAGATATGTCTCTTTATCTATATTTATGTTTTCTTGGCGAAAGTTCAAGGCATTGTGTCCATTAAATTGTGTTCTTATTTTTCCATTTATTCCGCCTTTGTCATCTAATGTTACTTGTAAATTATTTATTTCAGTTGAAAGGTTTGTAGGTGTTAAGTTGACTTCTGTTGAAGTTCCGTCTTTTCGTATTAATCGTCCAAACCAGTTTAGATCTCTTGTCGGCAAAATATTTGGTGTTGAATATGGTTCAGTTGCATCTAGCAAAATTAATCCATCTTCAATTTCAATAGCGGAAATTACATAATTAAAAGCAGTTCTGTTAGGAAAAAAAGCAATTCCGTTAGATCGAGTACTTAATAAAACAGGGTTGGCATCAACTCCAGCATAACGCAACATAGCGGTTAGCATCAGGTTTATTTCTGCAACATTTCCGATATTGTCTTTATAAGCTTTTTTTACACCATCATTGCAATAATAGCTTGTAAAATTATTCCATTTTACTTTAGATTTTACAAATGAAAAGATAGCAGCTATTTTTTCATCACGAGTAGTTATTCCTGAAATTAAAGTATTTATGTCTTCTTCAAAATAGCCAATTTTTTTTAATTCGCCTCCAAAATCATCATTTAGATATATTTTTTCAGTAACAGCTTCCCAGTTTGTTGTGTATTCTTTGTAAAATCTGCCAGGAATATTAATCATTGCCAATTCAAAAGAAACACTAGCTTTATAGTTATTTATATTATTAACAAAAGGCTCTTCATTCATTGCAGGAATATTTTTCAGGATATACTTTGTTAAAGTATCATCGTTATATTTACCTTCAGTTGAAATTTTTGGAAAATAATACCCTTTTATTTGTTTATTGAAAACCAACGCGTTGGGAATCAAAAAATTATACTCTGAATAATTTACTGGAATATTAGTTTGAAAATACCAATCTCTAGGTGTATTGTAACCTGGTGTTCTACTTTGATATTCATATTCAATTATTGATCCTTCTTTTATATTAGGCATTGCAATTTTTTTTCGAGATCTATATTTGTTGATCTTTTCATCAAATTCACCGTTACTTTTAAGTTTTGTTTTTTCAATTTTACCATCAACCAAGTTGTAAGTAAATGCATCTGAAAAGTAAACATTTTCTCCTAAAAAATAGGGGACCTCAGTATTTGCCCATTCGTAGCCTTCTTTTTTGTATATTTTAATTCGTGTAGTCACTTTTGTAATTGTTGTTGCGTCTTCAAAATAAGTTTTTCCGATTTCAAACAAAATTGCTGCTACAGCACTAGTATCGATTGGATGTTGTTTTTCTTGAAGTTCTGCAATAGAAACTTTTCCCAATTCATATTTTTGAGAAAAAACAGAAGTTGAAAGTAGTAAGAAAAGAGTAAGTGATACTTTGTAAAGTTTCATTTAAATTATAATTTCTTTAAAACAATTTTTTCGTTTTGTTTGTCAATCATTTTTTGGAAAAAATCTTTCAGTGTTGGGTAAAATTCAGAAGAAACTATTGCTGCATTTATTGTTGTAGTGATTTTCATTTGAATTTTATTTCCAGTATTAGAAATTAAATATTTGAAAATCGCCAAATTTTCGTCGGTTACAAATTTAGCTTGAGCAGGTAATGTTTCAATTGTATAACCTTCAGGAATTTCTATATTTACATTATAAGAATCTTCAAAAGGAAATCCAAAATCTACAGGATATTCACGTGTTTCTTGTTTGAATGGATTTTCATTAACAGATAAAAAGAACAAAGGTGAAACATAAATTTTGTCATTAATAATTTCAAAAGCATTAGTGTCTTTAAACGAATATGTTTCAATAATAGGTTTTGATATGTCTAAATCATTGTCTCTAACATAATCAGAGATTTCTATAGAGCCTTTGTCACTTTCTAGTTTTTCAAGATAAGTTTCTTTATTAATGTTTATTTTTTCTTGGCGAAAGCTCAAAGCATTATGTCCAGCATATTGTGTTCTTATTTTTCCACTAATCCCGCCTTTGTTGTCTAATGTTACTTGTAAATTGTTTATTTCAGTTGAAATATTTGTTGGCGTTAAATTCACTTGAGTTGAAGTTCCATCTTTACGGATTAATCTTCCAAACCAGTTTAAATCTCGAGTTGGTAAAACATTTGGCACCGAATATCTATCAGTTGCATCAAGTAAAATTAAGCCTTCTTCAATTTCAATAGCTGCGATAACATAATTGAAAGCAGTTCTGTTAGGAAACAAAGCAATTCCGTTATCTCGAGTACTTAATAAAACAGGGTTGGCATCAATTCCTGCATAACGCAACATAGCAGTTAGCATTAGGTTTATTTCGGCAACATTTCCAACATTGTCTTTGTACGCTTTTTTTACACCATCATTGCAGTAGTAACTTGTGTAGTCATTCCATTTTACTTTCGATTTTACAAATGAAAAGATAGTGGCTATTTTTTCATCTCGAGTAGTTAAACCTGAAATTATAGTGTTTATGTCTTCTTCAAAATAGCCAGTTTTGTTTAATTCACCGCCAAAATCGTCATCTTCGTATATCTTTTTGGTAACAGTTTCCCAGTCGGTAGAGTAAGTTTTATAGGGTTGATTTGGATAGCGAGTCATAGTTAACTCATGTGAAATACTAGACGTATAATTATCAATATTATTAACAAAAGCTTCATCTTTCATTGATGGAAGATTTTGAGAAATATATGTTGTTTGTGTTTCTTCATAATCAATTTTATCAGAGCTAAAAGTTGTTTTTAATCCAGCAAAACCATCACTAGATCTTTCTTTGCTGTTTATTGTTATTGAAGAAGTCTTTTTTTCAACTGTTGTTTTTGGAAAAACAAACCCTTTTTGATTAGGTTTATAAACATAATATTCAGGAATGTAGGTTTTGAACTCTGAGTAATTTACGGGAATTGAAGTTTGAAAACTCCAATCTTTCATCGTTACTATATTTGTATTTGGAGATTTGATAGTGTATTCATATTCAATAATAGAACCTTCTTTTACATTAGGCATTGAGATTTTTTTCTGTGACCAATATTTATTTATTTTTTCATCAAACTCACCATCACTTTTAAGTTTTGTTTTTTCAATTTTCCCTGCTACTAAATTATAAGTTATTGCATCATCAAAGCTTATAGTTTCTCTCATATTTGAAGGAATATAATATCTAACTACTTTATTAGCCCATTCGTATCCTTCTTTTTTGTAAATTTTTATTTTAGCTTGAACAGTTGTAATCATAACAAATCCTTCGTTCTGAGAATATTCAAAAGTTACTTTGCCTTTTTCAAATAGTATTGCAGCTGGAGCTTCAGGTTCTGTTGGATGCTGTTTTTCTTCAAGTTCAGCAATAGTTACTTTCCCTAATTCTAATTTTTGAGCATTTGAATTTGTTATGAATAAAATGCTAACAAGAAGAAATAATTGTTTTTTAAAGTTCATGATTATTATTTTTTGAGTAATACAATTTTTGCGTTATCGTTACGAGCAATTTGGTCCATAAAAAGACGATAATCCTCATATTCGGTTTTAGAATAAATTCCTTTTTTGATAAAAAGTGTTCTCTTATAGAGTAAATTAGTTTCGTTTTGTTTTACAATTTCAGTTTTATATTCGCCAAATTTACTTTTGAGTTCATAATTCTGTGGAATTGATTCTACTGTATATTCAGTAGGCAATGTGATAGTTGTCTCATCAGTGTCAGCAAATCCTCTTTGAATTTGAAAAGGTGTTTTTCTGTTTCTAATTCTTTTTAAATTTGATTGATATTGATTAAAAGCATTAACAACAAAAATTAAGTTATTGGCAGATGGCTTAGCATAATTTTCGGCTGATAGGTCAATTTTTTCGGTAAAAGAAATTTTTTCTTTATTGTTTGTAAATTCTGTTTTAATGAGCTTTAAATTGGCAATGTTATCCCAGTATTCTTTAAGTTTTGCTTCTTTTTCAGTTGGTAATAGAGTTTCAATTCTAACTTTTTCTGCATATTGTGTTCCGTATGTTTCAATAGCAACAGCACCAACAAGGCTTCCAGTATCTGATATAGCGTAATTTCCAATACTTTTTTGAATGTTTTTTTCATCTTCATAAATGGTCGTATGCACAATTTCGCCACCTTCAGGTTTTATAATCAAAACATCTCTATCGTCAGTAAAAATACCTTGGTAGCCAAAAGGATCAGTCTGACTTGTACATTCTAAAAACACATTTTTTTCTTTATCAGGAATGCATAAAATCATGTGATTTCCTTGCATAGAAACAAAGTCTGATTGAATATCTCGTTTGCTTCTGTCACCATATAAAATAGTGTTGTAAGAAGGAACATTCACAACATCAAGCAATGCTTTTGTGTAATTACTTAAGGCTTTACAATCTCCATAACCCAAACGATCAACATCTTTTGCATACATTGGTTTCCAGCCTCCAATTCCAACTTGAATACTGACATATCTTGATTTGTCTTGTACATATTGATAAATTATTTTTGCTTTTTTTATTGGGTCAGTTTCGTTTCCAACAAGTGCTTTTATTTTTATTTTTGTTTCTTCTGGAAGCTCAATAGTGCCCGATAGTATTTTCTCATAATACCACTTTCCAAATTGTTCCCAAGATTTTGCAGTTCCATCAACGCCTTCAAGATGGAATGATTCTAATCCTAAGAAAACTTTAGGAAACACTTCAGAAAAAATGGGACTATAATCTTCCTTTTTTTGCGCAACAACATTGCTTATAGAATAGGATAATTTGTTTGAACTTTGATTTTTTTCAATCGTTTTGAAATTTTCAAAGTTCATTTCTTTTGATTTAAAACCCAAATCATTCGGATAAGTTACATTCAAAATTGATTTTTCAATACCCAAATAATAGTCAGTAACAGGCATCCAGCTTGGAATAAATGCTGTGCTGGATGTTTCAATTTCACTTTCGTAAATAATCGTAAATGGATATTCGGTAGGAGTATAGTCTAGATAAATTACTCTATTGTCAGAAAAAAGAGTGATACCATCAAGTATGGCTTGTTCTCTAAAATCTTTTCTTTTTATTTTTTTAATTTCAATTCCAAATGAATTAAAAACAGTTGCGCCAATTTCGTTTACAGATAAATTTTTGCTATAATATTCAACAGCATCTATTGAAGAAAGTCCTGCTTTGTTAAAAACAGTTACAATATGTTGCTTATGGATATACATTTCTCTTTGCGATTTTATAGCAATATCAATTTGGTTGAGACGAACAACGGCGTCTGCATTTTGCTTTAAACTATCAGGTATTTTGGTAATTGAATAATCGAACTTTTGACCAAATAGTGAGCTTGAAAAGAAAAAAATTGAGAAAATATAAACGAGTGCTTTCATACAAAAAACTTATATTCAAAAATATAAAATTTTCTTACATGAACAATAAATTACTCTTTATTTTTTGTATCAATAATTATAGTAACTGGTCCTTCATTAATTAGTGAGACTTTCATGTCGGCTCCAAACTGTCCAGTTTGTACTTTTTTCCCGATTTCCAATTCCATTTGAGTGATGAAATTTTCGTAAAGTGGAATAGCAATATCAGGTTTTGCCGCTTTTATATAAGATGGTCGATTTCCTTTTTTGGTTAGCGCATGAAGAGTAAATTGACTCACAACAATAACATCACCATCAATATCTTTTAGTGATAAATTCATAACATCATTTTCATCACCAAAAATGCGAAGATTGGCTATTTTAGATGTTAACCAATCAATATCTTCTTGTGAATCTACTTCTTCTATTCCGATTAAAATTAGTATACCAGAATTAATAGTTGCAACGATGTTATTATTTATTTCAACAGATGCTTTTGATACACGTTGTATAACTGCTTTCATATTAATTGGTTTACAATGCGTTATTCTTTATGAGATTCCTACGGAATGACAAACTAGGCGAACTGAAAACTGCGACTGAAAACTGTTTACTTGTTCCTCGTTTCATCACTTGCAATTCTATCATCATTATAAATATCGGTGCGGTAATGTTCGTCATCGCCTTCTAGAATTTTTAGATAACTGTTGTAGCGTGTCCACGAAATTTCATCTTTTTCTAAAGCTTCTTTTATAGCGCATTTGGGTTCTTCTTTGTGAAGGCAATTATTGAATTTGCATTTATCTTTCAATTTGAAAAATTCAGGGAAATAACCGCTGATTTCTTCTTTTTCCATGTCAACAATTCCGAAACCTTTAATTCCTGGCGTGTCGATAATTTTTGCTCCAAAAGACAAATCATACATTTCGGCAAAAGTTGTGGTGTGTTGACCTTGCATACTTTGCTCTGAAATAGTTTTAGTTTTTAGATGCAAACTTGGTTCTAAAGCATTTACCAAAGTTGATTTTCCTACGCCCGAATGACCCGAAAACATCGTAGTTTTTCCAGTCATTATTTCTTTTAATTCTTCAATACCTTTGCTTTCTTTAGCAGAAACACGCAAGCATTTATATCCAATTTCTTGGTAAACATGTTGCATATACAATTGCTCATCTAATGTTGTTTCGTCTAAAGTATCAATTTTATTAAAAACCAAAATGGTTTCGATACCATAAGCTTCGGCGGTAACCAAAAACCTGTCAATAAAATTAAATGTCGTTGGCGGATTATTTACTGTAATTAAAAGAAAAACATAATCCAAATTGGAAGCAATAATGTGCATTTGATGCGACAAATTTACCGATTTTCTAACAATGTAGTTTTTTCTTTCGTGAATGTTGGTAATTGTTCCAGTAACAACATCTGAAGTTTCATCTAAATCATAATCAACAACATCGCCAACCGCAATTGGATTGGTGCTTTTTATTCCTTTAATTCGGAATTTTCCTTTGATACGACATTCCATAAAATCTCCTTGTTCAGATTTTACGGTGTACCAACTTCCAGTAGATTTATAAACTAGTCCTGTCATTAACGATTGAAGATTAACGAATTTTGAATTCAGATTTATGCAAAAGTAAACAAATCAAAAATCAAAAATCGTTAATCAGCATTCAAAAATCTTAAGAATTAAATATTTTCTCTTGATGATTGATACTTTCTTGATGAATGGCTTTAAAAAACTGAATGATGAATTCTTCACTCAATCCTTTTTGACAACCATCGGCAACCATTTTATCTAACACTTCATTCCAACGTTTGTTTTGCAAAACCGCTACATTTTTCTCTTTTTTTAATGCTCCGATATCTTCTGCAACTTGCATTCTTTTTCCAATTACATCCAATAATTTGGAATCAAATTCATCAATTTTTTCGCGAAGTTTGTTTAATCTCTGTTGATAATCATCGGCGTCATCGGTTTCTTTTCTTATGGTTAAATCAATGAATATTTGTTTTAAACGATCAGGTGTAATTTGCTGAGCTGCATCACTCCAAGCATTGTCTGGATCAATATGAGTTTCGATTATCATTCCGTCATAATTCAAATCCAAAGCTTCTTGGGTTACTTGAAAAATCATATCACGATTTCCCGTAATGTGCGAAGGATCAATAATCAATGGTAAATCCGGAAATTTATGTTGAAAATCAATAGCTATTTGCCATTCAGGATTATTTCTATATTTTGTTTTTTCATAAGTTGAAAATCCTCTATGAATAATGCCCAATTTTTTAATTCCTGCATTATACAAACGCTCAACACCGCCAATCCACAAAGCTAAATCAGGATTTACTGGATTTTTCACCAATACAATTTTCTCTGTATTTTGCAAAGCATCAGCAATTTCTTGCACTGCAAATGGATTTACAGTAGTTCGTGCACCAATCCACAAAACATCAATATCATGCTCTAATGCCAATTTTACGTGAGCAGCAGTAGCTACTTCAGTTGCCATCAATAATCCAGTTTCTGCTTTTGCCTTTTGCAACCATTTTAATCCAATTTCACCAACACCTTCAAATCCGCCTGGACGTGTTCGAGGTTTCCAAATTCCAGCTCTATAAATTGAAACATCAGAATTTTTTAATTCATGAGCAATTTTAAGTACTTGATCTTCTGTTTCTGCACTACAAGGTCCAGCAATTACTAGCGGATGATCTAATTTAAAATCATCTAACCACGTTCTCATTTCTTTTTTGTTTTCCATTTTTGATTGTATATTGTATAATGTATTGATGTATAATGTACTGATGTATAATGTATTGATGTATAATGTATTGATGTATAATATAACTACATAAAACGATATACAATATATATTTTAACTTTACAGTTTTACATTATACAGTATACAATTATACAGTATACATTTATTTTAATATTTCTTTAATTCTATTCGTGTTTTGCATTTCGTTGTAAACTTCTTCGTAGTTATCATTTTCTAATAATTTCTTGAAGTTTGATAAATTCTGAATGTATTCTTCTAACGATTTTATAACTTGTTTTTTATTTTGTTTAAAAATTGGTGTCCACATGGCTGGTGAACTTTTGGCTAAACGAACCGTACTTTCAAATCCGGAACCTGCCATATCAAAAATATCTTGTTCGTCTTTTTCTTTTTCAATAACAGTTTTTCCTAGCATGAACGAACTTATGTGCGACAAATGCGAAACATAAGCGATATGTTTATCATGCGATTTTGGATCCATATATCGAATACGCATTCCGAGTTTTTTGAACAAATCCATTGCTTTTTCTTGCAATTTGAAAGTCGTTTTTTCAACCTCACAAATGATGTTTGTTTTACCTTCATATAAACCTTTAATTGCTGCTTTTGGTCCTGAAAATTCTGTTCCTGCAATTGGATGACAAGCCATGAAATTTCTTCTTTTTGGATGATTTTCAATTGCTTCACAAATTGGATTTTTGGTTGAACCAACATCAAAAACCAAGGATTGTTCTCCAATTTTATTCAAAATCTCTGGCAAAATTACTAAAGCAACATCAACTGGCACAGCAACGATTACTAAATCTGCGTTAATTAAATCATTTTCGGTTGCTTTTTGGTCAATAATTTCGAGATTTAATGCTTCTTCAAGATGTTTTTCGTTGGCATCAATTCCGAAAATCGTGGCATCATCATAAATTGATTTGATGTCTAATGCCATTGAACCGCCGATTAATCCTGTTCCGATTATGTATATTTTCATAACTAAAATCTTTTTATCGCTTCAACGATATTTTCTTCTTTTACACACAATGAAAATCGAATATATCCTTCACCGTTACTACCAAAAATGGTTCCTGGTGTTAGAAAAATATGTTTTTCGTATAATAAATTATCTATGAATTCTTCCGATTGAATTCCGGCTGGTAATTTTGCCCAAACGAACATTCCGACTGCGTTTTTATCAAAGGCACAATTCATTTTTTCTGCTAATTCAAAAATCAAATTTCTTCTTTTGGTGTAAACTTCATTCTGAGTTTCGAACCAATCTTTTCCTAGTTTTAATGTGGCAATTGCTCCTTTTTGAATTCCGTAAAACATTCCCGAATCCATATTGCTTTTTACTTTTAAAATGGCATCAATTAAAGTTGCATTTCCTGAAACCATTCCGACACGCCAACCTGCCATATTAAATGTTTTGCTTAACGAATTCAATTCTAAAGCAATATCTTTTGAACCTTCTATTTGAAAAATGGACAACGGATTTTCGTTCAAAACAAAACTATACGGATTGTCATTTACTATTAAAATATTATGTTTTTTTCCAAAATTAATTAGTTTTTGATACAATTCTAAAGTGGCATTGGCGCCTGTTGGCATGTGTGGATACGAAACCCACATCAATTTCACTTTTGATAAATCGGTTTTTTCTAATGTTTCAAAATCAGGTTGCCAATTGTTTTCTTCTTTTAAATCGTAATAAACTGCTTTTGCCTGAACCAACTCAGTGACAGAAGCATAAGTTGGATAACCTGGATTTGGAATTAAAACTTCGTCGCCTTCATTCAAAAAAGCTAACGAAATATGCATAATCCCTTCTTTCGAACCCATTAATGGCAACACTTCATTATTTGAATTTAATTCTACATTGAAATTGTTTTTATAAAAATCAGCAAAACCTTGACGTAATTCTGGTAAACCTTGATAGCTTTGATACTCATGAGCTTTTTCATCAAACATTGCATTTTGAATTGCTTCAATTACAGAAGAATGTGGTGCCAAATCTGGACTTCCTATTCCCATATTGATGATTGGTTTTCCTTCTGACATGAGTTGTCTTACCTCTTTCAATTTTCTTGAGAAGTAGTACTCTTGAACGGTTTCTAGTCTTTTTGCTGTTGTAATCATATTTTTTCAATGTCAATATCAATTACAATGTCAATATCAACTTTTAAATTGATTTTTTATTGACATTGAATTTGATTTTTGTTATTGCTTTTTGTTCTTGTATTCTCCCAATACTTTGAATTGATTCGTCATTATTTCTAAAATTTTAACCGCTTTTTCATAGTGTTTGTACTTTTCAAAAACCACATCTACAAAAAATGAATATTGAAAAGGTGTATCAATAATGGGCATAGATTGAATTTTGGTTAGATTTAATTTGCAATTCGTCATTACATTTAACACCGTTGCCAAACTTCCTGGTGTGTCGTCCAACTCAAACTTTATGGATGCTTTATTAATTTCTTCTTTATTTACTTGACTTTTTTCTTTACTAATTATAAAAAAGCGTGTCATATTATTATTTACCGTTTGAATTTCTGGAGCGATTATGTTTAAATTATATAATTCTGCTGCGACTTTGCTTCCAATTGCGGCAATTCCATTTAGTTGATTTTGATGAATTCTTCTTGCAGTTTCAGCTGTATCTTTATCTTCTACTAATTTAATGTTTTGATGCTTTTTCAAGAAATCCATACACTGTAACAACGCTATTGGATGGGAATGTACTTCTTGAATTTCTTCTAATTTTTGTCCATTCAAAACCATTAAATTCTGAATAATATCCAAATAATATTCACCAATGATGTGAAAATTATTCTTATCAATCAAAGCATAATTTGGAATAATCGAACCTGCGATAGAATTTTCAATTGCCATTACAGCTAATTGTGATTGATTGTTTTTCAAACTATCGGCAAGTGCTTCAAATGACAAACATTCATCGATAGCAACATTTTCTTGAAAATACTCCAAAGCTACTTGATGGTGAAATGATCCTTTAATTCCTTGTATGGCTATTTTTTCTTTCATTTTAGTCAAAAAAAAATCCCGATTTGCATCGGGATTACTATTTATGTTTTCTATATAAATTACTTTTTTACATAACACAATAACAATCCCTGTTTCTTCCAAAAAAAGAAATAAGAAAAATTGTTATAATATGTTGCGAAAATTATACTCATTGTTGTTTTATGTTTTGCTAAAGTAGAAAATTAAAGTTTAGGTTTTACAAAAATTATTAAAAAAGTTACGGAAACGTTTTCGTGAAAATGTTTTAGACACAAATTTCACGAATTAGCACAAATTATCAGATTTTGTAATTATTACACGAATTTAATAAGTTACATTATATTAGTGAAATAATTTTAATAATGTTTTCGTGATAATTAGTGAAATTCGTGTCAAATCATAAACATTGATTTTTGACGTTATTATCTTTATGTTTTTCGATTTCCTTTAGTATTTATTACATTTGCTTCAAATATCAAGTTATGTCAATAGAAGTTCAAAATATTTCAAAAAGTTATGGTGCTCAAAAAGCATTAGACAATGTTTCATTTTCTGTAAAAAAAGGAGAAATTGTTGGTTTTCTTGGTCCGAATGGTGCTGGAAAATCTACTTTAATGAAAATTTTGACGACTTATATCAATTCTGATGAAGGAAAAGCTTCTGTAAATGGAAACGATGTAAACGAAAATCAGAAGGCTGTGCAGCAATCGGTTGGGTATTTGCCAGAGCACAATCCGTTGTATTTGGATTTATATGTTCGTGAATATTTAGAATTCAATGCTGATGTTTATAAAGTGGCTAAATCTAGAATTGAAGAAGTGATTCAACTAACGGGTTTGTCTGCTGAAAGTCATAAAAAAATTGGACAATTATCTAAAGGTTATCGTCAACGTGTTGGATTAGCAACTGCTTTATTGCATAATCCTGATGTTTTGATATTGGATGAACCAACAACTGGTTTAGATCCAAATCAGTTGGTTGAAATTAGAAATGTGATTAAAAACGTCGGTAAAAATAAAACGGTATTTCTTTCTACACATATTATGCAAGAAGTAGAAGCTATTTGTGACCGCGTAATCATTATCAATAATGGAAAAATTGTTACTGATAAAAAACTAGATAAATTAGTTTCAGATATAGTAGAACAAGTTATTGAAGTTGAGTTTGATAAAGAAATAAATGAAGAATTATTTTCAAAATTATCAGATTTAAAATCATTCAAAAACACACACAATAAAATCTGGGAATTGACTTTTGAATCTGAAAATGATATGCGACCTTCAGTATTTGATTTTGCCCAAGAAAATGGTTTACGTGCACTGCAATTGACTTTGAAAAGTAAAAATTTAGAAGCAATTTTTAGAGAAAAAACAGCTAACTAGTTGTTGAAAAAATGTGATATAATCCTTGATGCCTAGCCCAGATAGAAGCGGCATCCTTTTTCTTTTTTCTTTAAAAAGGAAAAGATATAGCGGATAGCAGGATTAGCTTCTAATTATAAAAAATCTGTCCTTGGTAAAATGCTTGTAAAGTATTGATTGGCGGATTGTTTTTCAGAATTACATTTCCTGTACTTACTAGTTTTCCTTCAACTTTTTCGGTTGGATTTACTATAATATCGTTAGAACCTCGATGGTAAATCCAAATGTTTTTTGCTAGAAAGTTTTGCGTTTCAACTCTGCCGTCGCCATTGTAAATTCCTACCACAAATTCGTTGGTGTTCCCAGAAATATAATAACGTGAATAGCTATTGTTTTGAATTTCAAATCGGTTATTGCTGATTTGCATTATAAAATCGCCTGTTCCTGCGCCATCTCTATCATCGCCTTTGTCATCTAAAGCTACCAATTTTAAATTAGGATAGGTCAAAATGCCGTTTGAACTGATATTTCTATCTGTTTTAGAATAAATTTCAACTATGTTTGGAGCCGTTATCAATGCTTTTGTTTGCCCATATTCTCTAACCCAATTGCAGGTTGCGTTGTCTTTGAGATATAAAGTTGTAGCATCTTGCGAAACAGCAACGTTTTCTATCAAGTTTTCGCCTGTTTGAATTTGAACTTTATATTCTGAACCTTCTGTAATTATAACTTCAATTCCAGCTTCGACATCAATTCTTGTAAACGAAGAAACAGTAAAATCTTTGGTTATTGTTGCGCCAGAAGATTCTATACAATCGCTTGGTTTTTCGCATCGACAAAAAGCGATTAAGATACTAAATACATATATTAGTGTTGTTTTTTTCATAATCTTACTCCAACTCCAAATTCAAAAGCTTCTGCAACAAAAAGGTGCGTTTTTAATCCGCCAACAACAAATACTTTGTCTGTTAAATAATATTTCAAGCCCAATCTGTTATATATATCCAAATCTTCTTTGAAAGGTTTGTAAACATAATAGCCAACTTGGGTTTCGATTGACAATTTATTGATAAAAAGTTCGTGTCCAACAAAAATACCAACTCGTTTATAGTCTGTATTTGGGTCGATATATTTTTCAAATGAAGAAATTGAGCGGTATTTGATGTATTCTTTTAGACTTTGTGTCAAAAATAATTCGGTTCCAAGTTGAATGGCACTTTTTCGGTTAAGACGTTTATCGGCATAAAATCCTAAATGGTAAAAAGGATATTGTCCGCTATTGATAATGGGACTTTCATTCACGCCAGTTTTGGCAACAAAGTTATATTTTATAGTTTCTTTATAGCAAGTTGTATCTGAAATGGTACTATTGTTTTGAGTTTCTTTTTTATCAAAATTATAGTTCAAACCAACATTCAAGACATACGAATTAATGCCACTATTAGGTGATTTTATTCTTCCATTTGATGAATGTGTAAAAAGCAATCCAGCTTGAAAACCGATGTTTTCTATGAGATTTTCTTTTTTGTAATTTAAAGCAAAATTTATATTAGCATCCAATTTTGAACCAAAAGCTTTGTTCTTACTATTGGTGACTTTATCGTAAGGATTGGTATTATAGGTAATTCCTTGTGCTAATTTGAATTGCAATTTTCTATTTAAAAAGTAAAAATTATAGTGAGCACCAGCAGCATAATTGGTTCCTAAAAACTCATTTTTATAATCTTGATACATAAAATAACCGCCAAAATCTGGAAAATTATAAGCTCGATGCCATTCCTTTTTACCATGTGTTTGTTTAGAAAAACTAACCATAAAACCGTAAGGATGATCGGTGATAAGATGACCTAAATCTTGAGTGTGCGGCATTATGTTTCCTTTGAAAACACTGACATCAATAGAATTAGTGTTCTCAAAATCTTGAGAAAAAAGAAAAAAAGGAAATAAAACAAAGCCAAATAGGGGAAACCGCATTTACACAAATTATAAAAACAAAAGTAGATTTATAAATTTCAAAAAACAAATCACAAGTTTCAACTTCCATCATCTGACATCCATCATCCAACATTTTACTTATCTTTGCACAATAATTTCAAAAAATGCTTAAAAAAGAAATACAAACCGCTGTTGAAAAAGGAGAACTTTTACCGTTGATGGAAGAGTTTTACACTATTCAAGGCGAAGGTTATCATACGGGAACAGCGGCTTATTTTATTAGAATTGGTGGTTGTGATGTAGGTTGTCACTGGTGCGATGTGAAAGAAAGTTGGAATGCCGAGTTGCATCCGCCGACCAATGTTGATTTGATAGTTGATAATGCCAAAAAATATGCCGATACAGTTGTAGTTACTGGTGGCGAACCGCTAATGTGGGATATGTCGGTATTGACATCTAAATTGAAAGAAAGAAATTTAAAAGTACATATTGAAACTTCTGGTGCGTATCCACTATCTGGAACTTGGGATTGGATTTGTCTTTCGCCAAAGAAAACTATGTTGCCAACAGAAACGGTTTATGCCAATGCCAACGAGTTAAAAGTCATTATATACAACAAACACGATTTTATTTTTGCTGAGGAACAAGCGTTAAAAGTAAATCCGAATGCGATTTTGTTTCTACAACCCGAATGGAGCAAAAAAGAAGAAATGACACCGCAAATTGTTGATTATGTCATGAATAATCCAAAATGGCGCGTTTCGTTGCAGACTCATAAATATTTGAATATTCCTTAGTTTATGAAGTTGCATTTCATCATATTGTTTTTCGTAACACTTGGAGCTTTTTCTCAAAATGAAAATTCTGAGGATGAGGTCTTTCTTTTATCGGTTGTTGATAAAAAGCCTGAATATCCTGGTGGTATTTCTGAATTGTTTAATTTTATTTCAGATAATATTAATGTTTTAACAAACTCTAAAGTTGATGGAGGAAGAATTATAACAAGTTTTATTGTAAATGGTGATGGTGTTTTGTCAGATATAAAAATCATTAAAGGATTAGGATTAAATATTGATAATGAAATATTTCGTTTGCTAAATAGCTGTAATAATTGGATTCCAGGTGAAATAGGTAATGAAAAAGTAAAAGTTAAATATGTTTTGCCAATAAATATACCTAAAATAAATGTTATTCCGAATGAAGAAATAAACCCTCAATTAGACACAATATTTACTGAAAAAGAGATTGATGTTATGCCAATTTATAATGGAGGCGTTAATGAATTTTATAATTATGTTGGAAAAAATTTTGTTGTACCTGATATAGAAGGTTTAAAAGGAAAAATTTATGCTTCTTTTGTCATAGAAAAAGATGGTACAATGGATAATTTTAAAATTATTAGAGATGAAGTTGGCAGTGGTTGTTCAATTGAATTTATAAGAGTTTTAAAAACTTGCCCAAAATGGACTCCAGCATTTAAGAATGGAAAGCCAGTAAGAATTTTGTATTATATGCCAATTAGTATTCAAGCAGGTTCAGATATTAAAAGCAGTAAAGATCTTGTCTATTTCAATATTTCTGATTTAGATGCAAATGGAATTCCTGAGTATACTGATGGTTTAGAGGCTTTTTATAGTTATATTTTTGACAGTTTGGACAAAAATAAAATTAAAGGATTTAAGAAAAAGTTAAGAATTTATATGAGTATTCTTGACAATGGAACTGTTTATAAGGTTTATATTGAAGATAAAATAAGCAAAGAAGTGTCAGATGAAATAACCAGAGTTTTAAGACAATCTGCAAAATGGAAACCCGGTTTCAAATATGGAATTAATGTGAATACTATATACGGTTTTCAGATTAGCATAGGCTATTAAAAACTAAATTTTTCTATGAAATCCCATTTCCACCTAAACCCCGAAATTACTTTTCTTAATCATGGTTCATTTGGAGCTTGTCCAAAACCTATTTTTGAAGAATACCAACGTTTTCAGTTGGAGTTAGAAAACGAACCGGTTTATTTTATTCAAAAGAAATCGGCTGGTTATCTAAAAACTGCTCGTGAAAGTTTGGCTAAATTTATTGGTTGTGATGCACAAGATTTGTTTTTCACACCCAATCCAACATTTGCCGTCAACACCATTATGCGCAGTTTGAAATTACAAGCAGGCGATGAAATTCTTACAACCAATCATGAATATGGTGCCATGGATAGAACTTGGCATTTTTACTGTAAAAAATCGAGAGTCAAGTACATTCGACAAGAAATTTCGTTGCCAATAACTTCAAAAGAACAAATACTTGACGAGTTTTGGAAAGGAGTAACATCTAAAACCAAAGTGATTTTTCTCAATCAAATTTCTAGCTCAACGGCACTTATTTTTCCAGTTAAGGAAATTTGCGATAAAGCCAGAGAACTTGGATTAATTACCATTATTGACGGCGCTCATGTTCCGGGTCATATCGATTTGGATATTACAGATTTAAACCCAGATTTTTATACAGGTACATTGCACAAATGGATGTTAGCTCCAAAAGGCAGTTCGTTTTTATATGTAAAAAAAGAATATCAAAATGACATAGAACCTTTGGTTGTAAGTTGGGGTTATGAAAGCGATTTTCCTGGTGAAAGTCAATTTTTAGATTACCATGAATACCAAGGAACTCGCGATATTTCAGCTTTTTTGTGTACACCAAAAGTGATTGAGTTTTTAGAAGAAAATAACTGGAAAGAAAAAGCGATAGCTTGTAGAAAGTTGGTTTTAGATAATTACCAAGATTTTTGCGATTTACTTAACACAAAACCATTATGTCCAATTTCAGCAGAATTTCTTGGACAAATGGCAAGTATTCCGATAAAAACTGAAAAGCCACTTGAATTAAAAGAATTGCTTTACGAAAAGTATAAAATTCAAATTCCTGTAATGCCTTTAAATGGGAATGTTTATTTAAGATATTCTATTAACGCTTATAATTCTCAGGTGGATTTAGATGTTTTAAAAAAGTGTTTAATTGAAATTCAATCAAAAACTGATTTATTATGTTGATTTTTTTTATATTATTGCAAAATATTAATAACATAAAATTATGAAAAAACTAATACTTACTCTATTTTTAATTGTTTCTGTTACATCTTTTTCGCAAAGAACATGTGGAACAAAAGAGTATATGGAAAGAATGATGGCAGATCCAGCTTACAGACAAGAATACCTTGAGCGTCAAGCTAAATTTGAAATAGAGTATAAAAAACTGCTAGACCAAGAAGAAAATTACAAAAGTAGAGGTGTTCAATCTCCTAGTGTCACAAAAGTAATACCTGTAGCTGTGCATTTTCCATCAGTATCTAACTCTAGTAGTGCAAGTGTAAAAACTTGTTTAAGAGCATTGGCTCAATCACAAATTAATGTTATAAATGCTGATTACAATGCAGCCAATACAGATATTTCTAATTGGACAGCAGCTAGTAGTTTTTATCCAGGAGTAATAACAGGAAATTTAGACGTTCAATTTGTAATTGCTACACAAAATCATCCTACAGGAACGGGTATTGCTAATGGAACTGTAGCTGTGACTTTTGGAACAGATTTTTTAAGTGGAGCTGATAATGATACAACATGGTCTGGATATATGAATTTTGTTGTTCGTGATGAGGGGAGCCAAATATTAGGATATTCACCATTTCCAGGAACTCCATCTGCGGGAAATTGTGTTGTGATGAATACAATATGCTTCGGTAAAGGTGCAGGTTGTACAGGATATGTTCCGCAATCACCTTATAATTTAGGAAGAACAGTTACCCATGAGTTAGGTCATTTTTTTAATTTAGATCATACATTTGCTAACGATAATGGGTGTGCAGGAACTGATGATGATGGAGTAACTGATACTCCAAGATGTGGATTTGCAAATTACGGTTGCGTTACAAATGGATCTGTTGCAGGTTGTGTTTCTGGACAAAAACAACTCACAATGAATTATATGGACTATTCAGATGATGCATGTATGTATATGTTTACTAATGGTCAAAAAACTAGAGCTTTAGCTTATCTTAATACAATTTACAGTCAATATAAAACAAATGTTTTGAGTAATATTGAAATCAATACAATAGATTTTATTGTCTATCCAAATCCAAGTAATGGAGTTTTAAATATTCAATTAACAAACTTAGCTTCAGATTATAGTGTTGAGGTTTATGATGCTATGGGTAGAGAAGTAGATTTTACTAAAAATGACAATGCTAATATTAAGTCAATTGACCTAAAAAACGTTGCAAAAGGAATTTATTATGTGACTATTGCTTCCGAAAATAAGCAAACAACTAAAAAAATTATTGTAGAATAAACTTTTTCTTTTACAAAACAACAAACCTCATTTACAGTTGTAGATGAGGTTTTTTGTTTAAAATAATTTTGCCAAATAATCATAATGTTCACCATTTTCAATCAACTCGCATTGCAAACCATTTTCAGTAGCTAATTTTTCTAACAAAGGATAATCGAGATACAACCATGGAAAAGGATTTTCGGTTTCATTTTTGTATGAAATGGTAAAAGTAAGTTCGCCATAATAGTTGTCGGTTGGAACTTCATCTTCGTCGAACATATAAATAATATCGGAAGAATCAATCAGAATTTGCCCGTTTGGATTTAGTAAACTTTTTAGTTTTTGAAGATACTTTGAACTTTCGGAAATAGTCTGAAAAATTCCAGTTCCATTCATTAGTAGCAAAATGGTATCAAACTTTTCGTTTTCTAAATTTAAAATATTTTGAGTTTTAGCATTTTTTAAACCCCGAAGTTGGCAAGCTTTTATCGCATTTTCTGAAATATCTATCGAAGTTACTTCAAAACCTTTTTCTTGAAGATACAAACTGTGACTTCCAGCACCACAACCAACGTCAAGAATTTTTCCATTTGCTAATTTAAGTGCTTTTTGTTCGAGTTTTGGCATTTCGTTATAATCGCGAAAAAGATAGGCAACATTCATTTCGTCGGCTTCGGAAATGTTGGTTTCGGTTATAATATCTTTGGGAGAATTGTTGGTTTGAAAATCGAGAATGGCTTTTCCGAATAAATCTTTCATTAAAAGTTTAAAAGTTTAGAGGTTTAAGAGTTTAAAAGTTGTTTAAATTTGCATCAGAAATCAAATAAAATGCTAAAGCCAAATTTAAACGAACTCGGAAAACTTGCCAAAGATAAGCATAACGAAAACAAAAAGTATTTCGATAAGCTGAAAAAGAAAGCACCTAAAAATCTGGATTATGTAATGCAAGATTTACACGATAACGAGTTCAAAAGAACCGATTGTTTGGAATGTGCCAACTGTTGTAAAACGACTGGGCCACTTTTTACATCGGTTGATATAGAACGTATTTCAAAACATTTTAGACAAAAACCACAACAATTTATCGACCAATATTTGCGAATAGATGAAGACAACGATTATGTTTTACAAAGTGTTCCCTGTACTTTTTTAGAATCGGATAATAAATGTTTCATCTACGATGTACGCCCAAAAGCATGCAGAGAATTCCCGCATACTGATAGAAAAAAGTTTCAACAAATTTCTGATTTAACGATGAAAAATGTTGCGATTTGCCCTGCAGCATATAATATTGTTGAGGAAATGAAGAAGAAGTTGCCGTTGTAATAAAAAAGAAATCTGTGAAAATTTGTGAAATCTGTGTTTGCTTAATAAATCAAATACTTAGCCCTCATTTTCTTAAAATCACCCAAACCTTTCTCCCAATATTTTCTGATTTCTTCTTCAGAAAAACCACTTTCAATTTGTTGTTGTAGTTTTTTGGTTCCAGCCAATTTAGTAAAAAACGGATTGAAAAATTTACTTTTATCCGAAGTCGAATTGTAAGCTTTGATTAACCATTTTAATTCTAATTTACTGACTTTTGCAATCGAGGTTAAGTCTTCACCATAACATAATTCATTTTTATAAAGCGGTTCTTTCGCACCCAAATTCGGAATAGGAGTAAAGCTAAAATCACTTTTAGGAAGAAAAGGCGAGCCGTAAATTTGAAACTGTTTTTCTGTACCGCGACCAACACTTACATTCGTCCCTTCAAATAAACACAAGCTTGCATACAGATTTATCGACTGATCATTAGGTAAGTTGGGCGAAGGTTTTACTGGTATACTATAAGCCGTTTCTCTATTATAATTTGAACACGGTATGACAATCAATTCACATTGAATGCCATCTTTGAGCCATTTTTCACCATTAATCATTTGTGCATATTCACCAATAGTCATTCCGTGCAAAGTCGGAATTGGATGCATGCCAACAAAACTCGTAAATTCTTTTTCCAAAATCGGACCATCTACAATGCTTCCATTCGGATTTGGTCGGTCAAGTACAATTAATTGAATTTTATTTTCAGCACAAGCCTCCATAACATAATGCAAAGAAGAAATATAAGTGTAAAAACGTGCGCCAACATCTTGCAAATCAAAGACCATAACGTCAATTCCATCTAATTGCTCAGGTTTTGGTTTTTTGTTATTACCATAAAGAGAAATGATGGGTAAGCCAGTTTTGGTATCTTTTCCATCAATAATATGTTCACCAGCATCTGCCGTTCCTCTAAAACCGTGTTCAGGGGCAAAGATTTTTTGAACCGAAACTTTCTTTTCAACCAAAAAATCAACTATCGATTTATATAAAAGCTCATTTTCTTTAAAATAGGAAATGGTTCCAGTTTGATTAGTAACAATTCCAACTTTTTTGTCTTTTAATAAAGGTAAATAGTTTTCATAATTATCTGCTCCTGTATTAATGACTGAAATTGTTGTGGTGCTGTCAATCTTAGTTGAGGTTGTTTTCGGTGGTGCAGGCGTAAATATCTTGTTGCCGATTCCACATGAAGTAGAAACAAACATAAAAATCAAAATCACCAAAAAACTGTTAAGTATATATTTCATAAACTTTTAAACTTTTAAACTTTTAAAC
>NZ_JAPZSP010000014.1 GCF_027531705.1 Flavobacterium sp.
TACTAGTTTAACTAATTGTTTCATTAATAGCAATTCCGTACTTTTTTCAAGATGAAATAAAAGCTAAAATTGCTGAAACCATTAATGAAAATTTAGACGCAAAAGTTTCGTTTGCCGATGCTGATTTGAGTTTATTCAAAAGTTTTCCGCAAGCTAATGTGGCAATTGAAAAATTAGTTATCATCAACAAAGCGCCATTTGAAGGCGATACATTGGTTTCGTTAGGCGAATTAAATTTGAAAATGTCGATTAAAGAATTATTCAAAGGCAAAGACGAACCTATAAACATTGAAGCTTTGTCAACCAAAAATTCTGTAGTAAATATCATTTTCAACAAAGATGGAATTGGCAACTTTGACATTGCGCTTAAAGATAAAAAAGACGAAAAAGATGCTGGAAAAAGTGATCCTTTGAACTTGAAAATAAATCAATATGATGTTGAAAATATGCGTTTTACCTATTTTGATGAATCTTCTAAAATCAAAATGGTTCTTGATAGCATTAATCATAATGGAACTGGAGATTTTGCTGCTCAAAAATTGGATTTGAATACCAAAACAACGGCAAAAGTTTCGCTTGATATGGACAAAGTAAACTATATGAAAAATGTAGCTGTTACGCTTGATGCTATTCTCGGAATTGATTTAGACCAAAGCAAATATACTTTCAAAGAAAACAAAGCAAAAATCAACGAATTGCCTTTAGAATTTGATGGATTTATCCAAATGGTAGAAGCTGGACAAGTATATGATTTGACTTTTAAAACGCCAACTTCTTCTTTCAAAAATTTCTTAGGATTGATTCCTGCGGCTTATGCTAGTAGTTTGGACAATGTAAAAACTTCGGGCGATTTTACCGTTTCTGGTTTTGCCAAAGGAACTTTGACTGATACAACAGTTCCGAAATTCAACATAGCTATTGCTTCTAACAATGCTTCATTTCAATATCCTGATTTACCAAAATCGGTTAAGAATATTATAATTGATACTAAAATTATCAACGAAACTGGTTTGATGAATGACACCTATGTGAATTTGGACAGACTTTCATTTTCAATTGATCAAGATGTTTTCAATGCAAAAGCCAGTATCAAAAATGTAGCTACAAATGCTTTGGTTGACGCAGCTTTGAAAGGAACTATCAATCTTGGCAATTTCACAAAAGCATATCCTATAAAATTAGACACGCCACTTTCGGGAATTTTGAAAGCCGATGTTACAACCAAATTCGATATGAAATCGGTTGAAACTAGTCAATATCAAAACATCAATAATGCTGGAACAATGCAACTTTCTGGCTTTAAATATTCTCTCGAAAAAGGAAAAAATTTAACCATAAACAATGCTATTGTTCAGTTCAATCCGAGTAGAGTTAATTTGCAAGAATTTAAAGCTACGACTGGAAAAAGCGATATGAATTTGACTGGTGTTTTAGAAAATTTCTACGGATTTATGTTCAGAAATCAGAATTTGCAAGGAAACTTCAATATGGTTTCTAATCAAATTGCCGTTGCCGATTTTATGACAACTGCCGAACCAACTAAAACTGAAACAAAAGCGGCTTCTGAACCAGTAAAAATTCCAGCGTTTTTAGATTGTTCGTTGACAGCCAAAGCAAATACCGTTTTGTATGATAATTTAACTTTGAAAAATGTTGCAGGAAAACTGATTATAAAAGACCAAGCAGTAACATTGCAAAACGTGAATTCTGATATTTTTGGTGGTCAAATTGGTATGAACGGAACGGTTTCGACCAAACAAAAAACACCAACTTTCAACATGAAATTGAACTTGAACAAAGTAGATATACCATCAACCTTTTCGCAACTTGATATGTTGAAAAAAATTGCGCCAATTGCCGATGTTATTAACGGAAAATTGAATTCAACCATTAGTCTTTCAGGAAATTTAGATGCTAAAGAAATGACACCCGATTTGAAAACACTTTCTGGTGATTTATTAGGCCAATTATTAGGTGGTTCAGTAAATTCTAGCAATTCTAAACTGCTTTCTACCTTAGATTCTAATTTGAATTTTGTTGATTTGAGTAAATTGAATTTGAAAGATTTAAAAGCTGCCTTGACTTTCAAAGATGGAAAAGTAAACATCAAACCTTTTGACATTAAATACCAAGACATTAAGGTCAATGTTGGCGGAAGTCACGGTTTTGACCAAAATATGAAATACGATTTAAAATTTGATGTACCAGCCAAATATTTAGGAAACGAAGTAAACGCATTGATAGCAAAACTAACGCCAGCCGATGCAAAAAAACTAGATAATATTCCGGTAAATGCTATTTTGAACGGAACTTTTTCAAACCCAAAAGTTACGACTGATGTTAAAGCAGCAACTACAACTTTAGTAACCAATTTGGTAAAACAACAAAAAGACAAATTGGTAAAAGAAGGCACAACAAAACTGGGTTCTTTAATAGATAAAAACATCAAAAAACCAGGTGACACTAGCAAAACTGTTATTCCAACAACCAAACAAGAAGTAAAGGAAAAAGTAAAAGAAGAAGCTACCAAAAAAGCTGGCGAATTGTTGAATGGGTTGTTTAATAAGAAGAAGTGATATATTAAGTTACTGTAAGAAGTATAAAATCATTTCTATGCTTTACATAACTAAAACAGATTCAATTAAAAAAGCCGAACAACAATGAAAATATATAATGCAGATTTTAAAATAATACGTTTAGATTTCAATATTGAATTACTAAAAACAAAACCTTTAATGGAGTCTAATGTAGAAATAGTTTTAGAATTATTTCCAGCCTCAGATGGAATTAAAGACATTTGCAAATTTGGTTTTAGAATTGCATCACATTTTTTAGAAATAAATTCAAAAAAAGAAACTGTTGGATACCTTTCTGAATATTTTTCGGATTTTGTTATAGAAAATAAAACTAAAGATTTTGTTGACATTAAACAATTTGTAGAAAACGCATTTCTTAATCACGAAATTCATTTTAAACAAAATAAACCGATAGAAGTTATAGTTAGCAACTTAATTCTAAATCCAAATATTGAAGGTTTTACAGAGGATGTTTTTTCTCATTTAAAAAAGCACGGATATTATGACTAGATAAGTTATAAGATTATCACTAGTACTAGCAATAAGGTATACAAAAACTAAAAAAATGAAAATAAGACAATTCCTTT
The DNA here is from genome assembly GCF_027531705.1 of Flavobacterium sp. Lineage (GTDB taxonomy): Bacteria > Bacteroidota > Bacteroidia > Flavobacteriales > Flavobacteriaceae > Flavobacterium. The sequence goes on from NZ_JAPZSP010000014.1 coordinate 3,164, forward strand.
TAATTATATTTTTACTAACTAATTTTCTTTACTCTCAAGTCAAAGTAAATAGTAACAATATTTGGACTGCAAAAGAATTTAGCAAAGAAATATCTCTTTTTAAATCAAAAGAATTTTTATTCAAATCCGTTTTAGGATCAACAGCACAAGTTGTTCCTTTTGAAGTTATTCCATTAGCAGCAGCAAGTTCTGGCGAATTAACTACTTTACTTTATAAATGCGATGCAAAACAAAAAGAGGGTTTAATATTAGGTTTTTATGGCGATTATTGGAATGAGTCAGGCGTACTCTACCAAGGTTACTCATTTAAAAATCTTGAAAAAGATAAAGCAATTGAATTTTTAAATAAAATAGAAACTTCAATTGACACAAATAATAAATTTTTAAAAGAAAGTAGTGACAATAATAATATCTTTTTCAAATATGATGATATGGATGTTTTAATTTGGACAAATGCTGGAGTATATACGATAAGGATTTTTTGGCAGGGTTTTGATTCAACGTGGGAAAAAACTGCTTTTGAACGTTCAAAAAGACGATTTGAAAAGAAAATTAAGTAAATTTTCACCGCTAACGCGAGCTTCTAGCTCGTGCCAACAACAAATTTTTGGATACGAGCTAGAAGCTCGCACCAGCACTGAGATTCTGAAACAAGTTGAGAATGAAAACTCTATAATGAAATCTTCACCACATAACCTTCAAACGTTCGGATATTAAAAACCGTTCCGTCTTCAAAAATCAGGTATTGCCCTTTTATTCCTTTTAGTTTTCCTGTAAAGTTAGGCGATTTATCTAAACTTAAACTTGTTACTTTTTTGGGATATTCTAAAACGGGAAAATGCAAATCGTATAAATCATCTTTTTCTGGATGAAAATATTCCTGAACTTCTTTGGGAATTAAATAGTTCAAACTGGCACGTTCTTTAATCAAATCTGCTAATGGAACTTGGTTTGTCAACATTTTCCTGAAATTGGTTTTGTCGGCATAAAGATTTTTCAGCGCAACTTCGGTAATTCCAGCCAAATAACGATTAGGAACTTCCACAATCGGAATAGCTTGCACTGCACCTTGATCAATCCATCGAGTTGGTACTTGGGTTTTACGCGTTACGCCTACTTTTATTTCGCTAGACAATGCCAAATATACAATGTGTGGTTGCAATTGTACTTTACGTTCGTACTCTAAATCTCTATCTTCTATATCTAAATGCGCTGTTGAAAGTTCGGGTTTCATAATCCAATCGCCAGCCGCAGCACTGCTCATAAAACAATCATAACAAAATCCTTGACGAAAGATTTTTTTCTTTTTACCACAATTCAAACATTGGTAACCAACAAAATTAATTTCTAACGATTTATCCAACAATTGATTCAAATTGAGAAAGCTATTTTCAAAAACCAAATAGTATTGAATTGGATCAGCATATTCTGTTTGCATTTTGGTAAGCACGCCTTCGTAAGTCATTTGGTGTAAAGTTTCAGGTTTAAAGTTTCAAGTTCAAGAAAATTTGTTATTTTTGGTAAAGTTACTAATTTCGTATTTCAAACCTCGTAAATCGTACTTTTTTATGCCTTTTCCAATTATAAATTCAATTGCTTCTTGGTTTTTAAAACAGCGCATTCATCAGATTGAGTTGTTTTTGAAATATCCACATGAAGTTCAAGATGAATTACTTATGAACCTAATTCGCAATTGCGAAGAAACCGTTATTGGAAAAAAATACGATTTTGAATCGATAAAAAATTACAAAACATTTACCGAAAGAGTTCCTGTTTCTACTTATGAAGAATTGGAACCAATGATTGAACTTACACGAAAAGGTGCTCAAAATGTTTTTTGGAATACACCTATAAAATGGTTTGCCAAATCAAGCGGTACTACTAATGCCAAAAGCAAATTTATTCCTGTAAGCAGCGAAGCACTCGAAGATTGTCATTACAAAGGCAGCAAGGATTTGCTATGCATGTATTTGAACAACAATGAAGATTCTGAAATGTTTTTGGGAAAAAGTTTGCGATTGGGTGGCAGTTCTCAAATATATGAAAACAACAATACATCATTTGGTGATTTATCCGCCATTTTGATAGAAAACATGCCACTTTGGGCAGAATTTAGCAGCACGCCAAGCAGCAAAATTTCGTTAATGAGCGAATGGGAAACCAAACTAACCGCCATTATCAACGAAACAAAAACCGAAAATGTAACCAGTTTTGCTGGTGTTCCGTCGTGGATGTTGGTTTTGCTAAATCGAATTTTGACCGAAACCAACAATACTTCACTTTTAGAACTTTGGCCCAATTTGGAAGTTTATTTTCACGGCGGCGTAAATTTTGAACCTTATCGCGAACAATATCAAAAGATTCTGCCTAGCAATGATTTCAAATACTATGAAATTTACAATGCTTCCGAAGGCTTTTTTGCCATTCAAGATTTGAATTATTCTAACGATTTGTTGTTGATGTTGGATTATGGCATTTTCTACGAATTTATTCCAATGGATACTTTCGGAACTTCTAATCAAAAAATTGTTCCGCTAAGCGAAGTTGAATTGTTCAAAAATTACGCAATTGTAATCACAACCAATTCTGGTTTATGGCGTTATATGATTGGCGATACAGTTCGTTTTACATCATTAAGTCCTTACAGAATAAGAGTTTCAGGAAGAACAAAACACCATATTAATGTTTTTGGAGAAGAATTGATGGTAGAAAATACCGATATGGCGATTGCTAAAACCAGTTCTATGTTAAACTGCGAAGTCATTGATTATACCGTTGCTCCAATTTTTATGAAAGGAAAAGAAAAAGGTGCACACGAATGGATGATTGAGTTTAAAAAACAACCTGAAGACATTGCCCAATTTCAAAAAGTTTTGGATGAAACATTGCAAACTTTAAATTCTGATTACGAAGCCAAGCGATACAATAATATGACTTTAAATGAGTTATCTGTAAATATAGCACGTGAAAATTTGTTTTACGATTGGTTAAAAGAAAATGATAAATTAGGCGGTCAACATAAAATTCCAAGATTATCTAACCAAAGAGATTATTTGGAGCAATTGAAATTAATGCAAATTTCTGTATCAAAATAGAAGTAATTTTTATACTTTTGAATAGATGAAACAAATTACATTAAATATTAAAGACCACAAATATTCCTTTTTTTTAGAATTACTAAAAAAAATGGACTTTGTTTCTGTTGTTGAAGAAGATTGGTATGAATCACTTTCTGTTGAAGAAAAAAAATCAATTCAAAAAGGAATTGAAGATTTAGAATCAGGAAATATTTATACAAATGATGAAGTAATGGCGTTCAGTAAAAAAAGAATTTCTGAATTAAAAAATGGTCAATGAAAATTGTTTGGTCTAATCAAGCTAAAGAATATTACATTTATATTATTGAACAGCTTTTTGAGAAATGGAATAGTAGAATTGTAGAAAAATTCGAATTTGAAACATTCAATTTAATTACTAAAATTTCAAATCATAATCATATTTGTCCACAATCAAAGATTATAAATTATCATAAATGTATAATCAACAAACACATTTCATTGATTTACAGAATTCAAGATAATACAATAGAAATTATTACGTTATTATTCAATCAGTCAAATCATCTCTATTAATGAAAAAACTGCTTCTTACACTCGCAACCATTTCTTTTTTAGTTTCTTGTGGACCAAAACGAATGGGTTGTGGACCAAGAAGAAATTGCGAAATTGTAACAAAAACCAATTCTATTTCTCTTTACAAATTAGAAGTAAAAAAAGAAACTTTAAAAACTTCCTGATTTTTTTCTTTTGGTTGTAACATTTTAGTGTATTTCAAGTCTTATTGGTAATCATTAATCAAAACAATCAAACATGAAATCACTTTTCTTCACGCTAAGTTTACTAGCAGGAAATTTTATTTTTGCGCAAGAAACTCCAAAAGATTCTACCGCAACAAAATCAAAAAACAATGAATTACAAGAAGTTACTATTTATGGTAACAACAAAAAATTCTTAAAAGTCGATTCAGACAAAACTACCGTTGGCATTAAAGAAAACCCAATGTTAAGCACGGGAAATGCTTATGATGCCGTAAAAAAAATGCCTGGTGTTATTGCTTCTCCAACTGGCGGATTAACATTGAACGGAAAAGGTGTAACCATTTTTATTGACGGATCTCCAAGTACATTGAGCGGAACCGATTTAGAAAACTATCTTTCAACTTTACCTGCAAGCGCCATTGAAAAAGCAGAATTAATCTATAATCCAGGTGCTTCTTTTGATGCTAATGCAAGTGGTTCGGTCATAAATTTGGTTACAAGTTCAAAACGTTTAAAAGGTGTTAATGCTAGTTTTAACATCAATTATAACTTCAATAAATACCAAAAACCAAGTCCACAAATTTTACTCAACGGAAAAGAAAAGAACTTAAGTTGGCAAACAATGTTGGGTTACAATTATATCGAATCAGAACAGAAATCTAAAAATGGTCAAGCGTTTACAACTTTTAATCCTATTGAATACTTAGACCAAAGTAGGCTTGCTATAAATACCGAAAGAAATTTATATTTTAGAGCTGGCACCAATTATAGACTAAGTGCAAAATCGAACTTATTGTTTAATTACAATACTAATTTTTCTAATGATAGAGAAGATTTCTCAGCAAAAACACTTGGCTCAAATATAAAGTATGAAAACAAAGGTTTGACTAAAACAAAAGGCAACAATAACGAATTGAGTTTACAATTTAAAACTAAGTTAGACACAATTGGAAGAACATTGGATATTATTGCCTACACAAATATCATAGACAGAAATCCGATTAGTAATTCTAACGGATTTGATGCTATTACTACTACTCCATCGTTTTTTAACAATTCAAACGATTTTAAATTATTAAATTATTATACTAAATTTGATTTTGCTATTCCTTTTGAAAAATTAAAATTCTCAATTAATACCGGTGGAAAATTCAACACACTTGAAGTTGACAATTTCGGAACCTATAATCTTAACAAAATAAATCCTGATTTTATAGATTTTGATTACAAAGAAACTAACTTAGCTTTTTATGCTGAAGCTAGAAAGAAAATCAAAAAATTTAATTTTACTGCTGGTTTGCGCTATGAAAACTTCCATGTAAATCGTACTGGAATAGTAGAAAATATTCCAACAAAAATCGATTTTAAAAACAATAATTTATTTCCCAATGTTAGTGCATTATATGAAATCACCAATAGTGTAAATGTAAGTGCCTCCTATTCTAGAAAAATTTCGCAACCAAGTTATAGAACACTCGATCCAAATGGTTCAAACTTTGACCAATTCAACTCTTCTGAAGGAAATTTGCTGCTAAACCCATCCATTTTTGATAATTACGAATTTAAAGTATCTGCTATGGATTTTGTTCAAATTGGGACTAATTATACAGTTGCTAAAAACAGTAATCAATTTATTTTAAATGCAAATCCTGGTGAATTAGAAAGTATTCAAACATTTCAACAATTTGACCGTTTCAAAACCTTAAGTGCTTTTGCTAATTTTCCCGTACCACTAGATTACTTCTTGAAAGGAAAAGATGAATTTCAAAAAAGAATGCAAAATATAGACAAGATGAATTATGTTTATTTAAGCATCAATTATATCAAATCTTTAACTGATGGTTACACTTTTTCATTTGAACAAAAACCAGTTTGGAATTATGCAGCACAAGCACAAATCATTTTGCCTTGGGATGTAAAAAGTAGTTGGACGTACTTTATTTTGCCAGAAGGCGGAACTTGGGAAATTTATAAAATCATGAAACCAATTCAGCAGTTTGATGTTTCATTAAACAAAGATTTTATGAATAAAAAACTAAAAGTTGGACTTCACGCTTTTGATGTTTTTAACCAAAATGAAATAAATGCCTTAGTTTCATCAACAAATTTGCAAACCAATTTTTATCAAAAACAAGATAGTAGAGTCTTTAGAATTTCATTAACCTACAATTTTGGGAACTTGAAACTTGAAAAAGACAACACCGATATTCAAGTAGAAAAAGTTAAAAGTGGCGGCGGATTGGTGAAGTAAATTTGGCACAAATTAAACATAAAAAAATCCCGAACTATTCGGGATTTTTTATTTAGGAAGCTATTTCTAGTCTTTTTAGTAAGTTCTTATTCAAAGTATGTTCTGCATAATCTCTATCGATATCTAGTACTTTTTCATCTGTACTTGGTAGTTCATACATTGCATCAGTTAGAATTGCTTCACAAAGAGAACGCAATCCACGTGCTCCAAGTTTATATTCTAAAGCTTTATCAACAATGTAATCAAGTGCTTCGTTTGAAATGGTAAACTTGACATCATCCATTTCAAAAAGTTTTTCATATTGTTTGATTAAAGCATTTTTAGGTTCTGTTAATATAGAACGTAATGTTTCTCTATCCAGCGGATCCATATGTGTTAAAACAGGTAAACGACCAATAATTTCAGGAATCAATCCAAAATCTTTTATATCTTTTGGGATAATATATTGAAGAAGATTTTCTTTATCAATATTGTCAGCATTTTTTGAGGTGCTATACCCTATTGCTTGACGGTTTAATCTTTTTGAAATAATTCTTTCAATTCCGTCAAAAGCACCACCTGCTATAAACAAAATATTTTGAGTGTTTACCTCAACAAATTTTTGATCAGGATGTTTTCTTCCGCCCTTTGGTGGTACATTCACAACTGTTCCTTCTAATAATTTGAGTAACGCTTGTTGCACACCTTCACCAGAAACATCGCGAGTTATTGATGGATTATCGCTTTTACGAGCAATTTTATCAATTTCATCAATGAATACAATTCCGCGTTCGGCTTTGGTTACATCATAATCGGCAGCTTGTAATAATCTTGTTAAGATACTTTCTACATCTTCACCAACATAACCAGCTTCGGTAAGAACAGTTGCATCAACAATAGCTAAAGGAACGTCTAACATTCTCGCAATAGTTTTAGCAACTAGCGTTTTACCAGTTCCAGTTTGTCCAACCATAATGATGTTTGATTTTTCAATTTCTACATCTTCATGGTGCTGTTGTTGCATTAATCTTTTGTAGTGATTATAAACCGCAACCGACATCACTTTTTTGGTTTGATCTTGACCAATAACATATTCATCAAGGAAAGCTCTAATTTCTTTTGGCTTACGCAAAATCAAATCAGATACTGTTTTGGAACCAGCCGTTGTTTTTAATTCCTCAAGGATTATTCCGTGCGCTTGCTCGATGCAACGATCGCATATATGCGCATCAATACCAGCAATTAATAAATTGGTTTCTGGTTTTTTTCTTCCGCAGAAGGAACATTCTAATTTTTCTTTTGCCATCTTTTTTAGGTAATAGGTAGTAGGTATTTGGTGGTAGGTTACCTAATACCTACCACCTAATACCTACTACCTTTTATTATCTTCTTAAAACCTCATCAATCATTCCGTACTCTTTTGCTTCATCAGCTATCATCCAATAGTCTCTTTCGGAATCTTTATGTACTTTATCGAAAGTTTGCCCTGAATGATGTGAAATGATTTGGTATAATTCGTCTTTTAATTTCAACATTTCTTTCAAGTTGATTTCCATATCGGTTGCTACACCTTGTGCGCCACCTGATGGTTGGTGAATCATAACTCTTGAATGTGGTAATGCTGAACGTTTTCCTGCAGCTCCTGCACAAAGTAAAACAGCACCCATAGAAGCTGCCATTCCTGTACAAATAGTGGCTACATCTGGTTTGATATATTGCATAGTGTCATAAATTCCAAGTCCGGCATATACACTTCCGCCTGGAGAATTTATGTAGATTTGAATATCTTTAGAAGCATCAACAGATTCTAAAAACAACAATTGTGCTTGAATAATGTTTGCCATATAGTCATCAACTCCTGTTCCCATGAAGATGATTCTGTCCATCATTAAACGTGAAAAAACGTCTAATTGCGATACATTAAGTTGGCGTTCTTCAATAATATAAGGTGTTAAACTTGCAGTAAGTTTATCGTAATACAAACTGTTTACACCGTGATGCTTAGTTGCGAATTTTTTAAATTCTTTTCCGTAGTTCATTTTAAAAAAGTTTATGTGTTTAAAGTTTAGATGGTTAATTCCAAACTATTGTTTCTATTACAAAGGTCGTACCTTTTATTTTATACGTCAATTTGTCCTGACTTAGCCCTGATAGTAGCGACATCCTTTTCTTTTTTTCTTTAAAAAAGAAAAGATATAGCGGATAGCAGGAATAGCTTCTAAAAAAAATGAGCGTCAAAAATACAAATTCTTGACGCTCAAAGATACTAAATATTTGTTAGAATTTATTCGCCGTACATAGCAGCAACAAATTGTTCGTAAGTCACTTCTTTAGTAGTTGGATTGGCTTTATCTTTGAATAATTGCAACATTTTTTCGGCTACAACTTGCTCAGAAAGACGTTTTACTTCTTCTTGATTAGAAAGTACACGAGCCACAATTCCTTCCACTTCTTCGTCGGAAGCATCAACTTTTCCAAATTGTAACATTTGTTGACGGATAGCGTTTGCTGTAAACGATTTTAGGTCTTCAAAAGTGATTTGGATATTGCTTTGCGCTAGTGCTTTTCCTTCAATTAATTGGAAACGAAGTCCTTTTTCTGATCTTTCGTATTCGATGGCAGCTTCTTCTGGAGTTAATACTTTTTCGCCAGCTGTTTGCAACCATTTTTTAAGAAACTCTGATGGCAATTCGAATTTGTTATTCTCGATTAAGAATTCTTGAACGTCAACCATTAATTTTTGTTCTGCTTGAACTGCGAATTGTTTTTCAACATCTTCTTTGATTTTGGCTTTCAATTCGTCAACAGAATTTACAACTCCTGGTCCAAATAATTTATCGAAAAGTTCTTGATTTAATTCAGCTGGTTCGCTAGCCACAACTTCATCGATAGTAAAAGTTACTTCTACATCAAGATGGTGCACATCGTCATGAGAAACTGCTAGGTAATCCATTAATTTGTGATCATCTGCAAATAAACCTTTAGTTTTAAGACTTACAACGTCACCAATTTTTTTACCAACAAAGCTTTTGGCTAATTTTTTATCTGCAAATTCTTCTAAATCGACAGTTGTACGGTTATAAATACCAGCTTCTTCGTTTGCAAAAACACCTGAAACATCATTTCCAGCTTCCACAACTTCTTTAGAAACGATTTTACCATATTGTTTTTGGATACGAGCAATTTGAGCGTTGATAAAAGTATCGTCAGCTTTTACAACATATTTTACAATATCGTTTTTAGCTTCCATATCGATTTCGAATTTTGGAGCAAGACCAATTTCAAATTCAAAAACCAAATCTTCAGCATCCCAATCGAAATTTTCATTAATTTTAGGAAGTGGTGTTCCAAGCAAATCAAGTCTTTCTGATTGTATATAACGAGTCAAAGCAAGTTGAACAACTTTGTTTACTTCTTCTATTTTGATGGCTTTACCATATTGTTTTTCTACTAATGCTCTTGGCACTTGTCCTTTTCGAAAACCTTTTACAGTTGCCAATGGCATTTTTTCGTTGATTCTTTTTGTGACTTGACCTTTATATTCCATTGGTGGAACATTCATTACAATTACTTCATTTACAGCATTTATTGCTACTCTTTTGATATCCATTTCTGACTTGATTTACATAATAAAATTGGGTTGCAAAATTAGAACATTTTTGCAACCCAACCAAGTTTTTATTTGACAAGTATTTTTACTTTTTTTCTTTGGTCAAACCATTCATTAACGATTGTGATAATGATAGAATTATACTAAACAATAATGCTGTCCAAAACGAATCAACGTGAAAGCCACCAACTATTTTGGAACACAAAATAATAATTATAGCATTGATAACCAGAAGAAACAATCCGAGTGTTAGAATAGTAACAGGAAAAGTAAAAAATATTAGAAGTGGCTTGATAAAAGTATTAAGCAATGCTAAAACGATAGCTACTAAAATAGATGTTGTGAAACTTGCAACTGTAATACCAGACATAAAATAGTCAATTACAAGAACAAGAATGGCAGTTATGATAATTCTGATAAGTGTGTTCATAGATTTTGTTTTAAAATTCAAAGTTAGTGAAATTGTCAATCACTTTATCATTTAGTCAAAAAACGTGCCGTTTCCTCAAAAAACATTTTTGGGTTTTCTGCGTGAAGCCAATGTCCAGCGTTTGGAATTGTTACTAATTCTAAGTTCGGAAAATGTTCTTTTATTTGGGGTAAATCGGTATCTAAGATATATTTGGAATTTCCGCCTCGAATAAACAAAGTTGGTTTTTCAAAAATTGTATTTTCTGGTAATATTGTGCCGACTTCTTCAATTTTTCTGTTAAAAACATCCAAGTTGAATCTGAAAGCTAATTGACCTGGTTCTTTCCAATACAAACTTTTCATTAAAAATTGACGCGTACCATAATCAGGAATAAAAGGATATAATGTTTCTTCAACGGCTGTTCTATCTGGTTTTGATAAAAAATCTACAGCATTTAATCCTGCTAAAATATCTTGATGATGTGGCGCGTAATATTTGGGTCCAATATCGGCAACAATTAATTTTTCCATCATTTCGGGATATTTTGTTGCAAAAAGCATAGCAACTTTTCCGCCCATTGAATGTCCTATTATGGAAATTTTTTCTAAATTATATTCTTGACAATATTCTAAAACATCTTGAGTCATTACTTCGTAGCTAAAGTCTTCAGAGTGAAAACTTCTACCGTGATTGCGCAAATCTAACATATGTGATTCAAATCCTTCGGCAGCATATAAAGAACCAAATGATTTCCAATTGTCAGACATTCCCAAAAATCCATGGATGATTAATAATGGTTTACCTTGTCCTTCTATTCTTGAGTGTAACATGATCTTATTTTTTACACGAATTTCACGAATTTACACAAATTTTAAAGACGATTAAAATTTCACGAATTCACATTATAAGATGATTTGTGAAATAATTTTTGAATTCAGAATTCGTGAAGATTGGTGCAATTCGCGTTTGTTTTTACTTCAATTTTTGCAAATACATATTCACAACATTATCCAAACCAAAATAAAGTGCTTCCGAAATTAATGCGTGACCAATAGAAACTTCTAATAAACCTGGAATATTTTCTTTAAAAAATTTGATATTATCCAAACTCAAATCGTGACCTGCATTTATTCCTAAGTTTAACTCATTAGCCATAATTGCAGCTTTTGTATATGCTTCAATTCCTTTATGATTCCCTAAACCATATTGATGTGCAAATTCTTCGGTGTATAACTCAATTCTATCTGTTCCAGTTGCTTTTGCACCTTCAATCATTTCTATAATTGGATCAACAAAAATTGAAGTTCTGATTCCGTTACGCTGAAATTCCTGAATTACTTCAGTCAAATAAGATTGATTTTTTACAGTATCCCAACCAGCAGATGACGTTATTGCTCCAATAGCATCTGGAACTAAAGTTACTTGTTCGGGCTTGCATTCTAAAACCAAATCAATAAAATTGTGTTGCGGATTTCCTTCAATATTGAACTCGGTGTAAACAATTGGTTTCAAATCACGAGCATCTTGATAACGAATATGTCTTTCATCTGGTCGCGGATGTATAGTGATTCCTTGTGCTCCAAATTTCTGAATATCTTTAGCAACTTGCAATAAATCGGGAACATTTCCGCCACGAGCATTTCTTAAAGTTGCAATTTTATTAATATTTACGCTTAACTTTGTCATATCATTTTTTTGAACCACAAAAATACAAAGTTAAAATAAGGTTTTATGTTGTAAAATTTGATTATTTTGCAACAAATATTGAATAAGTATCATGACAGAAATTACCGATTACATCACAAACGATTACAAAGCGCTTGATAGTCAAGAAACTATTGCCGATGTTCAAGATTTTTTTATGGATGTTCCTTTTTCTCATTTTTCGGTATTAAATGAAGGTATATATATAGGTAGCATTGCTGCAGATGACATTGACACTTTTGATTCTGATAAAAAAGTAGCTGATTATAAATATGCTTTAGAAGGTTTTTTTGCCAGAAATAATATGATTTGGTTAGATGTTTTAGAAGTTTTTGCCAAAAATCACACCAATATAGTTCCAGTTTTGAATGAAGAAAACGCCTATTTAGGTTATTATGAATTGGAAGATATTGTGAAATTTTTTCACGAAACTCCTTTTTTAAGAGAGCAAGGTGGCATTATAGTGGTTAAAAAAAGCATGCAAGATTATTCTATGAGTCAAATTGCTCAAATTGTAGAAAGCAACAATGGAAAATTGTTAGGTTTATTTGTTTCAGAAGCAGATGTTGAAAATGTTCAAATTACCATAAAAATTGCTCTTGGCGGAATGAATGATATTATTCAAACTTTCAGACGATATAATTATGAAATTGTTTCAGAACATCACGAAGACAATTATTTGAATAGCTTAAAAGAACGTTCAGAATATTTAGATAAATATTTGAGTATGTAATCAATGTGGCAATAATTTTTTGTCAATTAGATAATTTAGAAAAAATGAAAATCGCAATTTTCGGACAATATTACCAAAACGACACTCGACCAATTATTCGAGATATTTTTGTTTTTTTTAATGCCAACAATGTCGAATTGGTGATTGAAGAAAAATTCTTAAAAATATTGTACGAACAAGAAATTCTAAAACGAGAATATAAAACATTTAAAGATTATTCGTGTTTAGATTCAAGTTTTGATATTTTGGTTAGCATTGGTGGCGACGGAACTATTCTGCGAGCAGCCACTTTTGTTAGAGATTCTGGCATTCCGATAATAGGAATTAATGCTGGAAGATTAGGTTTCTTGGCAAAAGTTCAAAAAGAAAATATCGAAAGTTTCCTTCAAGTGGTAATTGAAAAAAAATATACAATTTCAAAAAGAGCACTTTTAAGTTTAGAATGTTCACCTGAAAACGAACAAATAAACGAACTAAATTTTGCCATGAATGAGGTAACGGTTAGTCGAAAAGACACAACTTCGATGATTACAATTGAAACATCATTGAACGGTGAATATCTAAATTCTTATTGGGCAGACGGACTAATTGTTTCAACGCCAACGGGTTCAACAGGTTATTCGTTAAGTTGTGGTGGTCCAGTTTTGACACCAGAAGTTAAAAGTTTTGTTATAACGCCAATAGCACCGCATAATCTTAATGCGCGACCACTCGTAATTCCTGATGATACTGAAATAAAACTAAAAGTTTCTGGTAGAGAAGAACAATATTTAGTTTCGCTCGATTCTCGAATTGCAACACTCAATAATAATTCGGTTTTAACAATAAGAAAAACGCCATTTTATATAAATATGGTTGAAATTCCGAATGAAACTTTCCTGAAAACACTACGAAACAAACTTCTTTGGGGCGAAGACAAGCGTAATTAAATTTATTTTCACTTTTTTATACTACAAACCCTAAAAAGACCGTTTAAATACTAGTCAGAAATAGAAAAAATCTGACGCTAGTATTAATGTGAAATATAGTAAAAAAAGATTATTAGAAATCATGTACTTTTAGTAGTCTTAATTATTATATTTGCACGCTATTTTCAGAAGAATGAAAAGAATTTTTTTAGTTTTATTTTTAATAAGTTTATCATCATCAAAAGCTCAAATACACGAAGTTGGGGTTTTTCTTGGTGGAAGTAATTTTATAGGCGATGTTGGTTCAACAACATATGTAAACCCAAACGAGTTAGCATATGGTTTGTTGTACAAATGGAATAAAAGTCCAAGACATTCATGGAGAGCGTCTTATGTTCAATCAAAATTAACATCAAGAGATTCTGATTCAGATATGAAGTCTAGAAAAGAAAGAGATTATAGTTTTGAAAATAGTGCAAAAGAATTATCTTTAGGACTTGAATTTAATTTTTTTGATTTCAACCAGCATGATATGACAAAAAAATTTACACCTTATATATATTCTGGTGTAAGTTATACAAGATACGACGGATTATATTTTGCAGGAGGGAATTACCCAAAAACAGAGAAAAAATATGGTGCTTTAGCAATTCCTATGACTATTGGGGTTAAAGCCAAAGTTTTAGATCATTGGGTTATTGGCCTAGAAGCTGGAGCAAGATATACTTTCAAAGATGATATTGATGGAAGTAATCCAACAAGTGATAAATTGTCACATTTAAAATTTGGTAACACAAACAGTACTGATTGGTATGTTTTTTCAGGTATGACATTAACTTATACTTTTGGAAACAAGCCATGTTATTGCAAACAATAAAAATGAGTTCAAAAGATACAATCAATTTAGAAAATTTACCAAAACACCTAGCCATTATTATGGATGGAAATGGTCGTTGGGCAAAAAAGCAAGGATTGATACGAGCAATTGGTCATGAAAACGGAACTAAATCTGTTAGAATCACCGTAGAAACTTGTGCTAAGCTTGGAATTGAAAATTTAACTCTTTATGCCTTTTCTACAGAAAATTGGAATCGTCCAAAACTAGAAGTAGAAACCCTAATGAAACTTTTGATAAGCTCTCTAAAAAAAGAACTTAAAACACTTGTTGACAATAATATTCGTTTGAATTCTATTGGAAATCTTGAGCGTCTACCCAAATCGGCTCAAAAAGAATTACTCGAAGTAATAGAAAAAACAAAAAACAATACGCGAATGGTTTTAACACTTGCTTTGAACTACGGAGCAAGAGAAGAAATGCTAAATGCCGTTAAAATTATAAGCGATAAAGTTAAAAATAATATAATTTCAATTGACACTATTGACGAATCAATTATAAATCAGCATCTTTACACGCAAAATTTACCAGACGTAGATTTATTAATACGAACTAGCGGCGAACATAGGATAAGCAACTTCTTGTTATGGCAAATAGCCTACGCAGAATTATACTTTACCGAGGTTCTTTGGCCAGATTTTAAAGAAGAAGATTTGTATGAAGCAATCATTAGCTATCAAAAAAGAGAACGTAGATTTGGAAAAACCAGTGAACAAATTAAATAAATTTTTAGTGTTACAAAATAAATTAAGATTAGCTCTTACATTACTATTTCTAGGAAGTGTTTTTCAAATAAAAGCCCAAGAACAAGACAGAATTCCTTTTGATCAAGGAACAAAATATATCCTAGCCGATGTTGAAGTTATCGGCAAAATAAGCTACAATCAACAAACAGTTGTTACATTTGCTGGTCTTGAAAAAGGGCAAACAGTAACAGTTCCTGGAGAAGAAATTTCTAATGCAATTAAAAAACTTGGTAAACTTGGTCTTTTTAGCGAAATTGATTTTTATGTAAATAAAATTGCTGGCGACAGTATTTATCTTCAATTAAATATAAACGAACTACCAAAATTAAGCGAAGTTAAATTTAAAGGTATTAAGAAAAATAAAACCGAATCACTTATAAAAGACAACGATCTTACAAAAGGTAAAATAGTTAATGAAAATTTAATTACTACTACTCGAAACTATATTGAAAACAAGTATAAAAAAGATGGTTACTATAACACTAAGGTAAACATTAATACTGTTGTTGATACAACTGTAATCAATGAAGTTAAAATGCTTGTAAACATTGATAAAGGTGAAAAAATAAAGGTAAATAGTATTGTGTTTACTGGTAATGAAAAATTTACTGATAAAAAACTTAGAAAAGCAATGAAGAACACCAAACAGAAACTTACTGTTGGTTCTTTTTTTCAAAATCCATTGCGAATTTTCAAGAAATCTAAGTTCATTAAAGATAAATACAAAGAAGACTTAACTACAATTATTGATAAATACAAAGAGAAAGGATATAGAGATGCTCGTATAACTTCTGATTCTGTAATTTACAATAAAGAAAAGAAAAATATTGCCATAAATTTAAACATAGAAGAAGGTCGCAAATATTATTTTGGTGACATCAAATTCTTAGGAAACACTGTTTATCCTGATAATGGATTGAGTAGAATGTTAGGAATTAAAAAAGGTGATGTTTATAATGGCGTTTTGTTAGAAAAAAGAATTGCTGACAAGTCAAAACCTGATGGAGATGATATTACTAATTTATATCAAAATAATGGTTATTTATTTTCAAATATAAATGCTGTTGAAACAAAAACTGTTGGAGATTCAATCGATTTTGAAATTAGAATTGTGGAAGGTCCAATTGCATATTTCAACAAAATTACAGTAACAGGAAATGACAAAACAAACGATAAAGTAATTTACCGTGAGTTAAGAACTAAGCCTGGTCAAAAATACAGTAAAGAAGAATTAGTAAATACTATTCGTGAAATTGGAGCATTAGGTTTCTTTGATCCTGAAGCTATCAAACCAGAATTTAAAAATGTTGATGCTGGAGCTGGAACAGTTGATATTGAATATCAAGTTGTCGAAAAAGGTTCAAGCCAAATAGAACTTCAAGGTGGTTATGGCGGTGGCGGTTTCATCGGAACACTTGGTTTATCGTTTAATAATTTTGCCGCTCGTAATTTATTCAAAAAAGATGCTTACAAACCTCTTCCTATGGGAGATGGTCAAAAAGTAGCTTTACGACTTCAAGCAAGTTCATTTTTCCAAACGTATAGTTTGTCTTTTTCTGAACCATGGTTTGGAGGAAAAAAACCTGTGCAATTTAGCACATCGTTATCACATAGTAAACAATTCTTAAGTAACGGATTTTCAACTGTAGATAAAAGCAAAAGTTTTAACATTACTTCCTTATCTGTTGGACTTGCTAAAAGGTTAAATGCTCCTGACAACTATTTTGTTTTCTCTCAAGGATTGAGTTTTCAATATTATGATTTGAATAATTATAACACTGGATTATTTACGTTTGGTAATGGATCATCAAGAAACTTAGCATACACTATAGGTCTTAGCAGAAATAATAAAGGGGTAAACCCAATTTTCCCAACTTATGGCTCTGAGTTTAGTATTTCGGGTAAATTTACACCACCTTATTCGAAGTTTAATGGTGTTGATTATGGAAATCTAAAAAATCTGAATGAATACAAATTAAAGTATTCAGGAACCCAGTACACAAGTCAAAATGGTAATGTAGTTTATAATGGTGATTATTTATCCGAAGTTCCATCGCAAACAAATCCAAATCCAGATAAAGCTAGTTCTGTAGAAACAGCTGCGGCAGATCCTGCTTTAGTTGATCAAAAGAAATTTAATTGGTTAGAATATTACAAAATCAAATTTAAAGCGGATTGGTTTACTAAAATATATGGTAAATTAGTTTTACGTTCGTTAGGCGAATTTGGATTTATGGGTTCATATAACAAAGATAGAGGACTAGTTCCATTTGAAAGATTCTTTTTAGGAGGAGATGGTTTGGCAAATTTTGCACTTGATGGTAGAGAAATAATACAATTGAGAGGTTATCCAAACAATTCGTTATCTAGTCAAGATGGTGGAACTATTTACAACAAATTCTCTTTAGAAATGCGTTATCCTATAACTTTAAAATCATCTGCATCTATTTATGTGTTATCATTTTTAGAAGGTGGAGCAGCCTATGACAATTTTAAGCAATATAATCCGTTTATATTACAACGTTCGGCTGGATTTGGATTAAGAATTTTCATGCCTGCGTTTGGATTATTAGGTATTGATTTTGGTCACGGTTTTGATGCTGTCCCAGGTGGAACAGAAAAAAATGGTTGGGAAACGCATTTCATCATTGGTCAACAATTTTAAAATCAATATATTTGAAAATTATTTCTAATAAAATTTTAGAATTATGAAAAAATATTTGTTTGTTTTACTAGCTTCAATATGTACTTCAACCTTTGTTAGCGCACAAGGTAGAGGTGTAAAAATTGGTTACATTGACATGGAATATATCCTTCAAAATGTTCCTGATTATACTGAAGCAAAAAACCAATTAGAGCAAAAAGCTCTTAAATGGAAACAAGAAATTGAAATTAAAGGACTAGAATTAGCCAAACTTGAAGAGTCTCTAAAGACTGAAAGAGTTTTACTTACCAAAGAATTAATTGAAGAAAGAGAAGAAGAAATTGCTTTTCAGAAAAAAGAATTATTAGATTATCAAGAAAAAAGATTTGGTCCAAAAGGTGATTTGATTATTCAAAAAACTGTATTAGTTCAGCCAGTTCAAGATCAAGTTTTTACAGCTGCTCAAGATATTGCAGAAGCAAAAAAGTATGATTTTATTTTTGATAAGAGTTCAGATTTAACAATGTTATTTGCAGCGAAAAGATTTGACATTAGCGATCAAGTAATTCGTGCAATTACTCGTGCTTCTAAACAAACACAAATGTCAAAAAAGCAACTTAAAGAAGAAGCCGCTAAAGAAGCTAAACAAGATTTAGAAGACGAAATTAAAGAAAATCCTGCCCTTGCAGATAGACAAAAAAAATTAGAAGAGAAAAAAGCAGCTCGTGAAAAACTTATTGAAGAAAGAAAATTGGCTGCCGAGGCAAAGAAAAAAGAGATTGAAGAAGCAAGAAAAAAACTAACCGATGAAAGAGCAGAGAAAAAAAATGGCACGATTCCTGCTAATACTTCAAAAGAAGATTTAAATAAAGAAACTTCTACTGGAACGAAAGTCGATGATTCAGCAAAAACTGAACAAGAAAAAGTTGTTGCAGATGCAAAACAAAAAGCAGCTGATGAAAGAGCTCGTGTTTTAGAAGAAAGAAAGAAAAATTTAGAAGAAAAAAGAGCAAAAATTTTAGCAGATAGAGAAGCTGCAAAAAAAGAAAAAGAAGAAAAATTAAAACAAGATAAAGAGAACAAAAATAAACCTTAAAACAATAATTATTAAATTTAGAAAAATGAAACAAATTAAAACTTTGGTTATAGTTGCCGTAATGTTAATAGGAAGTCAGGCAATTCAAGCGCAAGCAAAAACTGCACATGTTGAAGTAAACGAAATTATTTCTAAAATGCCTGCAATGCTTGATGCTCAAAAACAATTAGAAAAATTGAGCGGAACTTATGATGCTGAGTATAAAACTATGGTTGACGAGTACCAAAACAAACTTAAAAAATACGAAGAAGAAGCTGCAACTCAAACAGAAGCATCAAACGAAACTCGTGCAAAAGAAATGCAAGACATGCAAAAAAGAATTGTTGATTATAGAGACAATGCTCAAAAAGAATTGCAAGCAAAAGAAGCTGATATTATGAAACCTTTATATGAAAAAGTAAAAGCTTCAATCGCTAAAGTTGGTAAAGCTAAAGGATACCAATATATCTTAAATTCTGAAGGTTTGCTTTTAGCTGATGGTCCAAACTTGACTGCTGATGTTAAAAAAGACTTAGGATTTTAAAAAATCTAAAATAAATTTAAAAACTGCTCTACTGAATTATCAGATTAGAGCAGTTTTTTTTTACTTTTGTTTCAATGAAAAATAATAATCCAATAGGGCTTTTTGACTCAGGCATCGGTGGAACTTCAATTTGGTCAGCAATTCATGGTTTGATGCCAAATGAAGACACTATTTATTTAGCAGATAGCGCAAACGCACCTTATGGAAAAAAATCAAAGCAGGAAATTATTGATTTGAGTATTAAAAATACGGAAGAATTACTCAAAATGAACTGCAAAATCATAGTTGTTGCCTGTAATACCGCTACAACAAATGCGATAAAAGAGTTAAGAGCCAAATATGACATTCCCTTTATCGGTATTGAACCAGCGATTAAACCTGCTGCAATCAACTCTAAAACGCAAACTATTGGTGTTTTAGCAACGAAAGGCACATTGACAAGTGAACTGTTCAACAAAACAATTGAGCTTTACCACGATACTAAAATAATTGAACAAATAGGATATGGATTAGTCGAATTGATAGAAAACGGCGAATTAAATTCATCAGAAATGACAGAATTACTTCATTCCTATATTGATCCAATGATTGAAAAAAACATTGATTACTTGGTTTTGGGTTGCAGTCATTATCCATATTTGATTCCTCAAATAAAAAACATGCTACCTATAAACATTAAAATTATTGACTCAGGCGAAGCAGTTGCAAGACAAACTCAAAAAGTTTTAAAAGAAAAAATCGGCTTAAATTCTTCAAAAGAAAAAGGGAAAGCCGTTTTTTATACTAATAACAATCCAAAGGTTCTTTCTGAAATACTAAATGGCAACTATTCTGTAATTCAAAAAGAGTTTTAGTCTTCTTTAAACCAGCTAGAATACATTACATAATTGTTAGAAATTCTTTCAATTTCTCCAGCAAAATCTGAGGCATTCAAATCTTTAACTTTCTTAGCTGGAATACCTGCATATATTGTACCTGATTCAACAACTGTATTTTGAGTTACAACAGAACCAGCACCAATAATAGAATTGCTTTCGATAATACAATTATCCATAACAATTGCTCCCATTCCTATAAGAACATTATCTTGAATCGTACAACCGTGAACAATTGCGTTATGACCTATAGAAACGTTATTTCCAATAATAGTTGGATGTTTTTGATAGGTACAATGAATAACGGCTCCATCTTGAATATTCACTTTATTACCAATATGAATGCTATTTACATCACCGCGGACAACGGCATTAAACCAAACACTACACTTTTCACCAAAG
>NZ_JAPZSP010000006.1 GCF_027531705.1 Flavobacterium sp.
GCTCTACAGAATATACTAAATCTTCAATAGAAAATTATTCTAAAAGATGGTTTGAATATCCTTATCCTGCTGCCATAAATGTTGCTGGTAATGAAGGCGGAATGGAATATCCAGGAATCGTTTTCTGTGAATACAAATCAAAAGGAGCAGAACTTTGGGGCGTTACCGATCATGAATTTGGTCACATTTGGTTTCCAATGATTGTGGGTTCAAACGAACGATTATTTGCTTGGATGGATGAAGGATTTAATACTTTTATTAACGGATTGAGTTCACAAGATTTTAATAATGGAGAATATAAGCAAGAAACTCCCAACATGCATCAAGCGGCTTATACACTGACTAATCCAGATATGGAACCAGTTATTGCTGCTCCTGATAATTTGAAAGAAGATAATTTAGGTTTTTTAGCGTATTACAAACCAGCAAGTGCGCTTGAAATATTGAGAAATCATATTTTAGGAGCAGAACGATTTGATTTTGCTTTCAAAACTTATATCAATCGTTGGGCATATAAACATCCAACGCCAGATGATTTTTTCAGAACTATGGAGAATGTTTCAGGTGAAAACCTTAGTTGGTTTTGGAGAAGTTGGTTCTTAAACAATTGGCAATTTGACCAAGCAATTAAAAGTGTTAAATATGTAAAAGGTGATGCGTCCAAAGGAGCGATTATTACGATAGAAAATCTTGAAAAAATGCCATTACCAGTTATTGTTGAAATTAAGACTGTTAATGATAAAGTGAAAAGAATAACATTGCCAGTAGAAGTTTGGCAACGTAACGTAGCTTGGTCATTCAAAGTTGATACTAACGAAGAATTAGATACTATTAAATTAGATCCTGATGCTGTTTTTCCTGATAACAATGAAGATAATAATTTGTGGATAGCTTCTAAAAATGGTGTAGAGAAAGTTGAAAATCTTGAAGCTTATACTGGAAAATTTGCGAGTAAAATGATTCCAATAAAAATTGAGGTTATTGATGAAGACGGAACATTAGTAATAAATGCCGAAGGACAACCATCTTTACCTTTGGTAAATGAAGGAAACGGAAAATTCACCATGAAAGAAGCAGGTGTTAGTGTGCAATATGACAATAAAAAAGAAACTTTTGCACTAGATATTAGCGGTCAAATATTTGAATTCGCAAGAGAAAAGTAAATTATAAAATAGAATCTTTAAAATATAAAAGTCGCAAAGAGATAAATCCTTGCGACTTTTTTTATTCTTTTTAGATTAGTAAGAAAAACGACTGTATATTTGTAATCAAATAAGTTAAGAGTATGAAAAAATATTATTTTTTGATTGTTGGATTTTTATTTTTTGGAGTTGCGAATGCGCAAGTTGTGAATATACCAGATACTTTTTTTAAAATGAAATTGATAGAAATTGGTATTGATTCGAATAATGATAATGAAATTCAAGTTAGTGAGGCATTGGCTACAACTATTTTAGACGTATCTTATTCTTCAATTGCTGATTTAACAGGTATTGAAGAATTTGTAAATCTTCAAGATTTAAATTGTGCTGGTAATGAATTAATCAGTTTGAATATTGATCAATTGACAAGTTTACTTCATTTAGATATTAATGGCAATCAAATAACTAATTTAAATCTAAATGAATTGACAAATCTTACTATTTTGAGTTGCCCTAACAATCAAATTTCTTATTTAGATTTGAGTGGCTTGACAAATCTTGAAACTTTAAATTGTGAATTTAATCAATTAGCTAGTTTGGATTTAAGTGAATTGATTAATCTTCATAATATAAACTGTAACTTTAATCAAATTTCAACTATTAATTTTAGTGGTTTAGTAAATATTGAAGAAATTATCTGCAAATACAATTCAATCCAAAATTTAAGTTTGGTTGGTATGCCAAATTTAAAGCATTTAGAATGTAATGTCAATATCATTTCAAATTTAGATTTAACGGGATCAACAGCTATTCTTGAATGGTTGGATTGTTCTTCAAATAATTTGACAACTTTAGATTTAACAACGGCTACTAATCTTAAAGGATTACTTTGTTCAGGTTCACCAATAACTAGTTTGAATATTAGTGGTCTTTCAGAGTTAGAATCAGTAGATTGTTCATATTGTTCATTATCAAATCTAGATATCAATGGTTTAGATAGTTTGTATTATTTAAATTGTGATAATAATCTTTTTACTAATTTAGATTTTTTAAACGTATTTACATCTTTAGCTGAATTTCACTGTGCAAACAATCAATTGTCAAGTTTGGATTTTAGTGGAATAGGATTTGGTTTTTTAGACTGCTCTCATAACCAACTAACAAGTTTGATTTTGAGTGATGTTAACATTCTTAAATGCTCTTACAATCAACTTACTAGTATAGATTTATCAAGTGTTTATAGTCTTCAGTCTTTATCGTGTGATAATAATCAACTAACAAATTTGAGTGTCGAACATTTACAAATTGGTGGTTTTATGGAAGGAATTAATTGCTCTACTAATCAATTAATATCCTTAAATATTAAAAATGGGACTGTTGAGAATGAATTAAATTTTTCAGGCAATCCTAATTTGCAATATATCTGTTCTGATGATGATCAGCTAGCATCTATTGAAAATAAGCTTGTTGATTATGGTTATACAAATTGCAATGTAAATTCATATTGTTCTTTTGTGCCTGGCGGATATTTTTATTCCATCCAAGGAAACGTAAAGTATGATAATGAATTCGATGGCTGTGATGCATTTGATAATAGTTATCCAAACTTAAAATTTAATATTAGTAGTCAATCAAGCAGTGGTAGTTTTATTACTAATTCGTCTGGTAATTATATGATTCCAGTTTCATCAGGAACGCATACAATTACTCCAGTTTTAGAAAACCCTTCCTCTTTTACAATTTTTCCAACATCATTAGAAGTTTCTTTTCCCAACGAAATTTCAAATCTTATTGTTCAAGATTTCTGTGTTACATCTGTACCTATTAATGATTTAGAAATTACTTTATTACCTTTGAACATTGTTCGTCCGGGTTTTGATTCTAAATATAAAATAGTATACAAAAACAAGGGTAATCAAACGCAATCAGGAACTTTAGATTTATCTTTTAATGATGCTGTTTTAGATTTAGTGATCTCTAATCCTTTTGTAACTAGTCAATCTACCAATAATTTATCTTGGGATTTTTCAGATTTACAACCATTTGAAACTAGAGAAATTTTAGTAACATTAAATCTTAATTCTCCACTAGAAACTCCGCCGGTAAATGCAGGTTATGTGTTAAATTACACAGCAACAATTTCTGGTGCTACTGACGAAACACCATTAGACAATATTTCAACTGTAAACCAAACGGTTGTCAATTCTTTCGATCCAAACGACAAAACTTGTCTTGAAGGCGCAACAATCACACCAAATCAAGTTGGAAAAGAGGTGCATTATATGATTCGTTTTGAAAATACTGGAACAGCAAATGCTCAAAATATTGTGGTAAAAGATATGATTAATACAACCAAGTTTGATGTTAATTCATTAATTCCAATTAGCGGAAGTCATCCATTTGTAACGAGAATTACTAATACTAATAAAGTTGAGTTTATTTTTGAAAACATTCAATTACCATTTGATGATGCCAATAATGATGGTTATGTAGCTTTCAAAATTAAAACAAAACCTAATCTAATTTTAGGCAATACTTTTAGCAATACAGCAAGTATTTATTTTGATTATAATTTTCCAATTGTTACCAATACTGCAACAACTACCGTTTCAAATGTATTAACCAATCAAGATTTTGAGTTTGCTTATTTTATTTCAATAAATCCAAATCCCGCAAAAGAAACTTTAACGATTAATGCTCAAAATATTGAAGTTTCTTCAATTAGTATTTACAACACTCTAGGACAATTAGTTCAAGTCATTCCTAATGCTAAAGAAATAAAAACAATTGATGTTTCTCAATTAAAATCTGGCAATTACTTTATCAAAGTTATTTCAGATAAAGGAATGAGTAGCAGTAAGTTTATAAAAGAGTAATTTTCAAAATTAACAAAAAAAAGTCGCAAAGAGTTAAATCCTTGCGACTTTTACATTTTATAAAAACTTTACTTCTTTTTAGAAAAATCTGTCGTTGCTGTCAATTCTGCAATGCGAACAATAACGTCAATTGCTTTTTGCATACTTTCTACAGGAACATATTCATATTTTCCGTGAAAGTTGTGTCCACCTGCGAAGATGTTTGGGCAAGGTAATCCCATGTATGATAAACGACAGCCGTCAGTTCCACCACGAATTGGTTTGATTAATGGTTTTATGCCCAAATCTTTCATTGCTCTTTCTGCTAAGTCTACTATATATTTTACAGGCATAACTTTTTCTTTCATGTTGTAATATTGGTCTTTAACTTCCGCAATTACTATATCTTCGCCAAATTGTTTTGCAAATTTCTTATTGATTTTTTTGGTTATTTTTTCAATAATTTCTTTACGCTTTTTGAATTTTTTGGCGTTGTGATCTCGAATAATCAATTCTAATTTGGTTTCTTCAATGCTTCCTGATAGTTGGGTAACGTGAAAAAAACCTTCGTAACCTTTAGTTTCTTGTGGTGTTTCACCTTTTGGCAATTCGTTGATGAAATCGTTGGCAATCAACATTGAGTTGATCATTTTACCTTTTGCATAACCAGGATGCACACTTTTTCCTTTGAAAGTAATTTTGGCACCAGCCGCATTAAAATTTTCATATTCCAATTCACCTATTTGACTTCCGTCCATAGTGTAAGCCCAATCTGCACCGAACTTTTTCACATCGAATAAATCTGCTCCACGACCAATTTCTTCATCTGGTGTAAAGCAAACTCTGATTTTTCCGTGTTTGATGTCTGGATTTTTGATTAAATGTTCCATAGCGGTCATAATCTCGGTAATTCCAGCTTTGTCGTCGGCACCAAGAAGCGTCAAACCGTCAGTTGTGATAAGCGTTTGTCCTTTGTATAACAATAAATCTTTGAAATAACTAGGCGATAAAACGATGTTGTTTTCTTTGTTCAAAACTATATCTCCACCATCATAATTTTTTACAATTTGAGGGTTTACATTAGCACCAGTAAAATCGGGAGTTGTATCGAAATGGGATACAAAACCTATTGTTGGTACTTTTTCTTTCACATTGCTAGGTAAAGTCGCCATAACATACGAATACTCATCAATCGTAACGTCTTGCATTCCGATTGCTTTTAATTCTTCTACTAGTTTGTTGGCTAAATCCCATTGTTTTTTGGTACTTGGAGTAGTTTCTGAATTGGGATCAGATTCGGTATCGATTGTAACGTAGCTTATAAAGCGGTCAATAATATGTTGCATAAGAATTTTAATATTTTAGCAAAGGTACAAATTCAAAATGAATCTTTGAAGTTTGCGAATAGGACAACTTTTAAGTTTCTTTTTGCAGGTGCCAGAATTCTTTCCGCATACGTAAGAATTCTTTTTGCAGGTTCTAGTTTTCTTTCTGCGTACACGAGAATTCTTTCTGCCTACGCTAGTTTTCTTTTTACAGGTAC
Source organism: Flavobacterium sp. (assembly GCF_027531705.1). Taxonomy (GTDB): domain Bacteria; phylum Bacteroidota; class Bacteroidia; order Flavobacteriales; family Flavobacteriaceae; genus Flavobacterium. The sequence goes on from NZ_JAPZSP010000006.1 coordinate 5,541, forward strand.
TAACTTTCTCTCCACATACGCCAGTTTTCTCTATGCATAGGTGAGATTTCTTTTTGCAGAAGCTAGTTTTCTTTTGGTAGGCTTGAATTTTTATTTTTTATGAATAGGCATTGTGTGACTTTGTGCTTTTCTTTGTGTTTTTGGTGTAAATATTTAGAGGTTGCACAAAGTTTTTCACGAAGTTTTGCTAAGACAGAATTCTATACAGTCATTGAGAACAATTGTGTTTGTGGTGCTTTGCGTTTTAGGCGTAGGTCAAATGCCATGCATAGGTTGCGTACAAAGGGTTTTCCTTTTTCGGTTACGGTTATGTTAGTGCTGCTTATTTCTACCAAACCGTCGTGTTCCATTTCGTCTAACTGATGGATGATTTCTGGCAACTCGTTAAAAAACAATTCTTTGTCTTCCAAAGAAGTCGTAAATTGACACATTAGATTCAAAATGTGTTTGCGTATAATCAAATCTTCGTTGGTTAGCAGATGTCCTCTGTAAACAGGTAGTTCGTTTTGCTCCAATTTGGCGTAGTATTCTTCGAGTGTTTTTACATTTTGTGCAAAACTATACCAACTATCACTTATAGAAGAAACGCCCAAACCAATCATAACCTGCGTTTTAGACGAAGTGTAGCCCATAAAGTTGCGGTGCAATTTCTCATCTAAAAACGATTGGTACATGCTGTCACTTGCAAGTGCAAAATGATCCATTCCAATTTCGTGGTAACCGTTTTGGCTTAGTAATTTTTTGCCTTCTTCGTATAGTCTACGCTTTTCATCATCTCTTGGCAAATCTTCATCGTTAAAACCGCGTTGTCCGTTACCTTTTATCCAAGGCACATGCGCATAGCTGTAAAACGCCAAGCGATCGGGTTGGAGTGAGTTGGTTTTGTCAATAGTATCCATAACGTCTTCAAGCGTTTGGAACGGTAAACCAAAAATCAAATCGTGCCCAATAGAAGTGTAACCAATTTCTTTTGCCCAAAACGTAACTTTCGCTACATTATGAAACGGTTGGACACGATGTATGGCTTGCTGAACTTTGCTAGAATAATCTTGAACACCAAAACTTACGCGTCTAAATCCCAAATCATATAAAGTTTGCAAATGTTTGCGAGTTGTATTGTTAGGATGTCCTTCAAAACTGAACTCGTGATTGGTTGCTTTTTTGGCTCTTTTAAAAATACCATTGATAAGCGTAGTCAAATTTTCTGGTGAGAAAAAAGTGGGTGTGCCGCCACCCAAGTGAATTTCTTTGATATTAGGTTGTTCCGAAAGTAAATCGCAGTACAAATTCCATTCTTTCAGAACTGCCTCTATATAAGGATGTTCTACATCGTGTCGTTTGGTTATGCGTTTGTTGCAACCGCAAAACGTACAAAGGCTTTCACAAAAAGGCAAGTGTATATAAAGGCTAATGCCTTCGATAGTATTGCTTTCGTCAAAAGAGTTTTGGAGTGTTTTTTTCCAGTTTTCTAGAGAAAATAAATTTTCTTCCCAATATGGAACAGTAGGGTAGCTGGTGTATCGAGGACCAGGAACATTGTATTTTTGTATTAAGGAAACTGACATGAAATACTATCTTTTAAGATACAAACTTAGTTTTAAGGATTGTATAATAAAATGATAAATATCATGTGAAGGTACGAGGTTAGAAATACGAGGTACGAAGTTTGGATGTAGATTGCAGAAAGTAGATGGCAGATTTCAGGTTTTCATGGGTTCTCGATACAATTTTGTATTTCAAAAACTAGCGTTTTTAAAACACAAAATCACTCGAAGTGACGTTTGGTTTAGAAAGAAGTTTTGTGTTTTTTGGGAAGTGTGGATTTTATGTTTTTTAGAATTTTTATGTTTCAATTCTCCACTTTCGTCACTTCGAGTTTTTTATAAAATGCGTTAGCTTTTTAGAAAAAGTATCGAGAACTTAGAAGCAATATAATTAGTTTTTCACAGGTTCTCGATACAATTTTGTATTTCAAAAACTAGCGTTTTTAAAACACAAAATCACTCGAAGTGACGTTTGGTTTAGAAAGAAGTTTTGTGTTTTTTGGGAAGTGTGGATTTTATGTTTCTTAGAATTTTTATGTTTCAATTCTCCACTTTCGTCACTTCGAGTTTTTTATAAAATGCGTAGCTTTTTAGAAAAAGTATCGAGAACTTAGAAGTAATATTTTTTCAATTTTTCAAAGGTTCTCGATACATCCACCGCTGCAGACACTCGAAGTGACGTTGAGTTAAAAAAAAAACTTTGTGTACTTTGTGTTTTTTCTTTGCACTCCTTGCGGTTAAAAAAAACAAAACCCCGAAGTTTTACGTTCGAGGTTTCCAATTATTTTAAAGAAAAAACTATTCTGCTTTTAGGTTGCGAAGTTGTTTTAATTTGTCTTTTAAAACCGTTAATTCTTCTTTGTGTTTTTCGATGTTTTTACGTACTTCTAACACAATTGAATTTTCTTTTTTGGCGTTTTTAGTATTGGTAAAAAACTGAATGTTGTTTTCCAATTGGAAGATTTCGCCTTGCACTTCGTCGATTTTGCGCATTAGGAAAACTTTTTCGTTTTCTAATTTTCTCGAATCGTCAGAACCAGCTAATTGCTCAATACGATTGTTGAAACGCATCATGTCGGTTTCTTTTTTGCTCAAGCTCAATTTTTCGAATAAAACATCTAATATTTTATTGAATTTTCCTTCGATATGTCTTCTGCCAAAAGGAACTTTACCAAAACCTTTCCAAGTTTCGATATGCGCTTTGATAGCATCTAAATCGGTTTTGTGATCGCCCGTCATTTCAAAAGCACGCAAAGTTTCAAGGTATTCTTTTTTCTTTTCGAATGCCTCTACTTCTTCAGCGTTTTCTTCGTTTTTGCTTTCTTTTAATTTATCAAAATAATGATTACAAGCCGCTCTAAATTCAGCCCAGATTTTATCAGAAAACTTTCTTGGCACGTGACCAATCGTTTTCCATTCATCCTGAATTTGTTTCATGATTGGCGTAGTTGCTGCAAAATCTGTACTGTCTTGCAATTCAACTGCTTTGGCAACCAAGGCTTGTTTTTTGGTCAAGTTATCGGTTTGGTCTTTTTTAATGTCTTTGTAAAAAGAATTTTTAAGTACATTAAAATTACGAACGGCTGTTTTGAATGTTGACCAAGTTTCTTCGTTTACTTCGCTAGGAACTTTTCCTGTTGAGAAAAATTCGTTGCGTAACGCTTCTACTTTTGCCACTTGAGCTGCCCAAAGAGCATGAGAATTTACTTTTTCGGTAGCTAAAACTTCAATTTGAGCAATGATATTTTTCTTTTTCTCTAAATTTTCTGTTTCACCAGCACGCAATTTTTCAAAAATAAGTTCGCGCTTGTCGTGCATAATTTTGGTTAATTCACTGAATTTATTCCAAATTTCCTCACGGTGTTCTCTCGAAACGGGACCGATTTCTTCTTTCCAAATTTTGTGTAAATCCTGCAATTCACGGAAAGCTTTGTTCACGTCTTCCATTTGTGTTAACTCTTCAACACGTGCAACGATTTTTTGTTTTTGTTCCAAATTGTGTTTGAAATCAATATCTCTAGCTTCTCTATCTAAATGAAGGAAGTCATAGAAATTCTCCATATGAAAATGGTAGTTATTCCAAACGTGGTTGTATTTATCTTTAGGAATTGAGCCAGCGTTTTTCCAGCGATCTCTAATATCGTTCAATTGCTTAAGCGAATTAGTAATATTTCCTGGATTGGTAACCAAATTTTTCAATTCTTCAACAAGTGCTAAACGATTTTGAAGATTGGCTTCAAGATTAGATTGTAAGCTTTTATAATGTTTGTTTTTTCTATCTCTATAATGAGAATAGATTTGGTCAAACTTAGTTTTTAGTGGAAAATGATATTCAAAATCCTCAGTTGTATCTGGATTTTCGGCATGAAATTCTTCTTTTTTCTCATCAATAAAATGATGGTATTTTGCCAAAAATGATTTTTTAATTTCTTCAACGTGCTCTTTCACAGCCATCACTTTTTCGTTTTCAGCTACTTTTTCAAGTGCATCAACAAGAGATTCCATCGACATTGCTTCATAATCTTCCATAGGAATTTCATGGCGAATGGTTTCGTCTTCGCTTTCGGCAGCGTTGGTTGCAGCAATTTCATTGATAGCGATGATACTTTCGTCAGCTATTTCTAGCGTATCGTCAGCAACTTGTTCATCAGTCAATTCTACGATGTTTTCTTCGGTAGTGGCTTCAACTTCTGGCGCTGGTTCGGCAATTTCTTCTATTGTAGCTGTTTCTTCAGTTTCTGCAACTGTTTCTTCAACTTCTTGAATTTCAGAAGTAGTTGCTTCTACAGCATTGTTTTCGCGGTTTCCATCTGCTAGATTTTCGTTACTAGGCAGGTTATCATTCTTTTCTTCAGACATTTTTTTAAATGTGTAAGGTTTATAATTATACTATATAATAGGGCGAAAGGTAGTAAACACGGAACAAAATTCAAAACAAATCGAAAAATTAAACAAATAAAAATGAAAAAGCATCATTAAAGAAATTTCTTTAACGATGCTTTTATAAAATTAGACAAACTTTTTAGACACAAATTTCACAAATTATCACAAAATTGTTTGCTACGATTATTACATAAATGATTGCTGATAGCAATTTTAATTAGTGAAATCTATTTTTAGAATTTTTTAATTCGTGTAAATTCGTGTAATTAGTGTTTAATGAAAATCTAGTTGTTTAAATCAAAATCTTCCAATTTTTTATCTTCAATTTTGCTATTGTGAAGGACAACTGGTTTACTGTTTTTGCGCATTTTGATATTCAAAAATTCTACAAATAATGAGAAGAAAATGGCAAAATATAAGTATCCTTTTGGAATGCTATGTATTTCAACATCAGAACCAAAGCGGAAATGCGCTAAGTGAGAACCTTCTGCTAAAAGCATTACGCCAATCAAGATTAAGAATGACAAACCAAGAATTTGAATAGTTGGATGTTCGTTCACAAATTTACTTACTGGACCAGCAAAAATCATCATTATAACGATAGAAATCACTATAGAAAGAATCATAATTTCGATAGCGCCTGAGTAGCCAAAACCACCTTCTGCTGGAGATTTCATGCTAATCATTCCGATGGCTGTTAAAATACTATCAAATGAAAAAACGATGTTTAGCATCGCTATTTGAAAAACGGCACTTGATAAACTTGAAGCCGATTTTCCTGAAGCACTTTCTTCTTCGCCTTCCATTTTGTGATGAATTTCAGAAACGGATTTGTATAATAGAAACAAACCACCACCAAATATTATTAAACTTTGACCCGTAATATGTGCTTCAAAAAATCCCCAGTCAATATGAAAAAGTGTTTGTTGTAAACTTAAAACCCATGAAATTCCGAATAATAAAATTATTCTGAAAACCATTGCAAGTAATAAACCGATTCTTCTAGCTTTTGGTTGGTCTTCGGCTTTCAATTTTCCTGAAACAATTGATAGAAAAACGATGTTGTCGATTCCTAAAATGATTTCTAAAAAAGTTAAGGTTAATAAAGCTATCCAAGCATTTGGGTTTGAAATTAATTCGAGCATTTTATTTTAAAATTTAGTTTATAAAAGTTGTTAAACGTATGTTAGTCGAGTTTTGTTACAAAACCTTGTTGTTTTTTTGCATCGCCTACAAAAGAGAATTCAAAGGTATAGGTTTTTTCTTTTGTGGCAACAATTTTCATACTAATAGCTTTCTTTTCGGCACTATTCTTCGGATTTATTTTTTGCAAAATAAATTCACAATCGTTAATCCATCGTACCGAAGCTGAATCTGTTTTTCCTTGAAAAGTTTCAACTTGAAGTTTATCAGTTCGTTCGAATGTTGAAGTTATTTTTTTACCATCAATTTCTTTAGTAAATTCAAATTTTCCTGTTTTAAAATCGGTGCAATTGCATTCGGTTTTTGATGGCATACAGGAAGCAAGTGTAAGCAAAAATAGGATAAGAATTGGTTTCATTTAGTTGTTTTATTTTTTTTAAATTGTTAAAATTTATTCTATTTTTAAATCATATTTATCTAATAAATTCGGAATTCCTTGTAATGAAAACTTTGCTTTTTTCATCGAATTGAATTCGGGATCAATTTTGAAATTATAAGAAGTGGTAAAATCGACTTCTTTTAGTTCTGTTTCATTGAAAATAGCATTGATAAGATTACAATTTTCAAAAATAGAATTAGCTAAATTGGTTCCAATAAAATTTACTTCTTTAAGTGAACAAGAAATGAAATTGGTTTTTGGCATTTTTTTATTGGCAAATGAAGCATAATCTAATGTAGAATCTTGAAAATGAACACTGAATAAAAAATCTGTACATTCTTGAAAAGCGATTCCTAGTAATTTGCAGTTTTTGAATGTAACTGTTTTTAAACTTGCATTTTGAAGCTTAGACATTGATAAATTGCAATCAATAAATTCACAATCTATAAAAGTTGTTTCGGTAAAATTTGCATTAGAAAAATCACAATTTTTGAACGTACAACCGTCAAATTCGCGATTGGTAATCTTGGCGTCGAGTAGAATTACTTTTTCAAAAGTGGTGTTGATGTATAGAAGCTCGTTCATTAATGATTTTTTGGTTTTCTAGAAGTATGTCGTACTCTAAGAATTTGTATTTCTTGATTTGTTATTCTGAAAGAAATCTTATAATTATAAACATGATAAGCTCTGAAAGTTCCATCATTAGGTTTTCTTTGTTCGTCTAATTCATAAATTTCTGGTTTTGAAATCAAAACTTCAGCGCTATCAAATATAGTTTCAATTACTTTATCAGCAATTCTTATTGATTTAGTTTCAAAAAATATATAAAAATGAATATCTTCTAGTTGAAGTAAAGCATCTTCTGACCAAATTATTTTCTTCCCCATTTTTTAGAGATAGCTCGAGCTTCTTCCATTGAATAAAACTTTCCTTCTTCGATGTTTTTCAGGGCATTATCAATTTCTTGGTTGTATTCTGAATCGGTTTCAGGTTTATTGAAAAATTCCAAAAGATGTTTCAATTTTTCAATAAAAGATGTGTCATTGATAGTGTCAATTTCTTTATGAATCCACTTTTTATTTGTTAAAATATCCATAGCCTAAAATTTTAGCTAATATACAAAATTAATCATTAAATAAAGCTTTCATAATAGTTTGCAAGCCTTTGTACATAAAATAGACAGCTAATCCTGAAAGAAAGATTCCGACTGCTAAAACAAGATAATGCCAAACATTTTGCTTGTTGATAAAGGCGTTATAAATCACTGATGGACCAATAAAAAGTAGTGGTAAAGCAAAAACTAAATATTTGATTCCTTTGGATAAAACAGTTCTATTTGTTGACATTTTTTTACAAATTATAATTATCTACAGCTTTTCGAACGCTTCCATATTTTGAAAGTAGCGTAGCGGCTTCTTCGTAACTAACTGGGATTTCGCTCATAATCATTTTTACGCCTCTGTCAACTAATTTGTCGTTGCTTAGTTGCATGTCGACCATTTTGTTGCCTTTTACTTTTCCGAGTTGTATCATGGTTGTTGTTGAAATCATATTTAACACCAACTTTTGAGCAGTTCCTGCTTTCATTCTTGAACTTCCTGTGACAAATTCTGGTCCGACAACAACTACAATTGGGAAATTTGCTACCAATGCGAGCGGACTTCCTTCGTTGCAAGTTATACAACCAGTCACGATGTTATTTTCGTTGCATTTTCCCAAACCTTTGATGACATAAGGCGTTGTGCCAGAAGCTGCAATTCCGATTACAACATCATTTTGCGAAATGTTTTGTTCTTGCAAATCTAGCCAAGCTTGCGTTGTATTGTCTTCGGCATTTTCAACTGCACAACGAATTGCTTTGTCACCACCAGCGATTATTCCGTTTACCAAATCAAATGGAACACCGAAAGTTGGTGGACATTCTGATGCATCAACAATTCCTAATCGTCCAGAAGTTCCTGCGCCGATGTAGAAAAGCCTTCCACCTAATTTCATTTTCTCAACAATTTTGGCGACCAAAGATTCAATTTGAGGCAATGCTTTTTCGACTGCCAATGGAACGGTTTTGTCTTCATTGTTGATATTTTGCAATAATTCGGCAACAGACATTTTTTCTAAATGTTCGTATTTGGATGATTGCTCTGTGGTTTTGATAAAATTCATAACCAATTATTCTTCGTAACGTTGAATTTCTCTATCGTAAAATTCGTTGGCAAGAGTAATCAAGTTTTCCATTTCGGCATTGAGTTCGGCTTCGTCAAGATCTTCATCTTCTTCCATAAATTCTACTTCATCATCTTTTAGATTGATAATAAAACGTGGATAATCAAGGTGAATGATGAAAATATCTTCGGGAAAATCTGTGTTGTCGCCTAGAACAAATTTTGGTAATTGCATTATAGTTATTTTAGATATTATAAAAGATTTTTAAACTTCAAGATGACCCCAATTTTCACCAGTTCTTATGCGCCAAAGTTGTTGTGTACTTATATTGAATTGTTTGGCAATTAATGTTAAACGTGTTTTATTATCTTCACGTTTCAACATTTTTTTGATGCGAATAACTTGAGTAGAAGTTAGTTTTCTACCATCTGCTTTTTTGTTATATTCAATAATAAATTGCTTAGCTTTAATAACTAGTGGATTTTTGCTATGGTGCGCTGTAAGCTCTTTTTGATTTGCCCATTTTAAGTTAGATACATGATCATTAACTTTGTCAAAATCTAAATGAAGCACAAATCGTCTGTCATCATCAGGAGCTTTTTCGATGAAATATTCTGCAACGAGTCTGTACATAAACATATAAACTGATTTACGTTTGCCATCTGTATAAACTGCATATTTCCATATTCTATAACCTTCGAGCATGCTTCCTCTTAGTTCGTTTCCTTTTAAAACTTCCTCTTTATAACTTACAAGACGACCATAATTAGAAATGGCATAATTTAATTTTAAGCTTTCTGGAACAACAATTTTTCTAAATTCCTCACCTCTTAAAAGTTGAATCATGATAAAATTATTTAGTATTAATTAATTTTTTAGTTAGAATGTGAAAGCGAATATACAAAAAAAGTGCTGCAAATGATAATCCTGCTAAAAGTCCTATCCAAACACCAACAGCTTTTAAGGATGTATGTTCGCCAAGATAGTATGAAATAGGAAAACCAATAACCCAATAGGCCACAAAAGTGATGTACATTGGAATCTTTACATCTTGTAAACCACGTAACGCACCAAGAACTACCACCTGAATTCCATCTGAAATTTGAAAAACTGCCGCAACTAAAAGTAATTTGGCTGCAATTGAAATAACTTCATTATTGTCTAAAAGTTGAGCTTGATTTTCCATATTTAGAAAAATATAGGGTAACGAATTATGCAAAAGCACAAATAGTATGGCAAAAATAATTTCGATAAAAATAGCCAGCAAAAATATAGAACGCGCTATAATTACCAAATTTTTATAATCTTGATTTCCTTTTTGATTGCCAACTCTAATCATGGCTACAACACTCAATCCCATTGCAAACATAAAAGTCATCGACGCCAAGCTCAAAGCTATTTGATTAGCAGCTTGACTTGTTTTACCAATATTTCCGCAAAGCCAAATTGCTGCTGTGAAAAGAACCACTTCAAAAAGCATTTGCATAGCAGATGGAAATCCTAGGTTGACAATTTTAGAGATAGTCTCTTTCTTGATTTCGTCAAAACTGAATCCTTGAAAATAGTGTTTTAGTTTTTCTTGTTTGGCTAAAATAAAGTGCATAAAAACAACCATAGCAATACGGGAAATTACCGTTCCTAATCCGGCACCGATGATTCCCATTTTTGGAAAACCCCAAACTCCATATATTAAAACATAATTAAAAAACACATGCACAATATTTGCCATAACAATAGCATACATTGAATATTTGGTCATAGAAAGTCCGTCGGCAAATTGCTTATAACCTTGGTAAATAATAAGGGGCACAAGCGAAAAAGCAACCCAATCAAGATAAGGTTTAGCTAATGTTATTACTTCTTCGGGTTGTTGCAATAATTCCATTACCGGTTTGGCAAGTACTACCAATCCAAATAGGGCAAAACCTAAAATGGTGCATAAAAATAACCCGTTGTGAAAAGCCAAACGTATTTTGCTACGATTATTTTCGGCATCAGCTTCGGCAATTATTGGTGTTATGGCTGTTGAAAATCCGATTCCTAATGACATGGCTACAAAGATTAGACTGTTTCCTAGAGAAACCGCTGCCAACTCTGTTGAGCCTAATTTGCCCACCATAATATTGTCGACAATTGCTATTAAGGTATGGCCAACCATTCCTAGAATAACAGGATAAGCCAGTTTAAGGTTGTATGAAAACTCTTTTGTATAGGTAGATAAGTTCATTTTTGTTTTTTAATTAATCCCAACATTCCATTAGTAATAAATCGCCTTCTTGGTGTTTGATTTTTACAATTCCGTCTTCTATTACGTGGTTGCTACTTCCTGTTCGGTAACCTATTGTAAGCTCTTCATTCCTTAATGGATAATATAAGTTTTCGGTTGTTATTCCAGTTACTTTTCCAATCGGAATGAGAGAAATTGGCGTTTTTGCAGTATACCATTTTTCAAATTTTGTTGGTAACAAGAATATTTTTGAGTGATCGTCGAGAATTACAATTTTCAATTTATCTCGGTAACTTACAATATTGGTGATATTTGTGATAGTATGATCGGCTCGTTTACCAGTTGCCCAAACAACATTTACGGCTTTGTGTCCTTTTTCTATAAGATAGTCAAAAGCTTTTTCTAAATCGGTTTTGTCTTGGTTGGGTGCATACACAATTTCTAGTGGAAACTGTTTTTCTTTGTAAAGTTCTGGATTAAAATTATCATCGAAATCGCCTAATAAAACATCTATTTTTATGTCTAATTGCAAAACACGGTCGATTGCGTTGTCTAAAACTATCACAATTGGTGACCATTCTAATAATTGTCCTAATAATTCATAACTGCATGCGGCGCCGTTAGCAATAATTAATGCTGGTTCTTGGTCGTCGCGAACAATGTGATGAGAAGACATTTTGATTTAGGATTTTTTATAAATGCAAATTACGAACATAATCGTTTGAATTCATAATTTTTTTAGCCAAGATAGTAATGGAAAGCAAAACCTTGTTATAAGTTTAGTTTTTCTTATTTTTTCAAAGCGACCAACGGAAGCTCTTGAAGAAATTTAGAAAACTGCTTATAACAAGGTTTTCTTGGAATGGATAGCTTGATTAGCTACTCAATGGTATAAGAACCTGTATCAATTTCGGATAAGTGAAAGTAACCTAACGGATAATTGTCTGCGTTGTTTTGGTTTACGATATTTCCACGAAGAGTTGCTGGCGGTGTTGAAAAAGGACTTCCACCGTCACTGCCAGCTATGCTTAACAATTTGTTCATGTAATTACTATATTTTTCGGTAATTCCTTGTAACGAATAATCGATTACATCTCCAGCTTTTAATTTGTCATCGATATAAACGCCAAACATCATGTTTCCTTGAAAAAATTCATCAGTTATAACGCCATATTCAGGATATACAATATTACTGTTTTTGGCACCAACAAGGTAAAAATTATCTTCGTCACCGTTGTCAACAAAATAAAATTTGACTTGAACAATTTCATCACCACCAAAACCCGGAATCATTGTTTGTTCGTCAAACTCGATTACTGGTGTCGGCATGAGTTTGGAAGTTGCTTTATAAGTTTCACCAGCATAAACAATAGTTAGTTGGTATTCGTCGTTGATAATTGGATTAAAATTAGTGCAAACATAAGTACCTGGAGTAGTTTCGGTAAAATTATAAATTATAGTAATATCTGAAGATAAATTGATAACAGAAACCGTTGCGCCAGTTGCTGGTGGAATTGTATTAGAATAAAAATCAGTAGTTGTTGAAAGATTTATTGTTTGAACATTTCCCGTTTCGCCTTTTTGCCATTTTATAGAAGCATCTATAACTAGTTTTGGATTGGCTGTATCTAAATTGACATCGATAACATCTTCACAGCTTAGTATTGAAAATGAAGTTAAAATAAGGACGATATATAGTTTTATATTTTTCATACTATTAGAATTTAAAATTATAAGAAACTGAAGGCACAATTCCGAAAATTGATAATCTTGAAGCTTCATTGTTTCCTGTTTCAGAATTTTCACGGAAGCTTATGGAAGCAGCATTTTTACGACCGTAAATGTTGTAAACGCTAAAAACCCATTCGCCTTTCCATTTTTTTGTTTGACTACTTTTAGGCGTTAGTGTTGCAGCAACATCTAGATGATGGTAGGTTGGTAAACTATTTTTATTACGTATTCCGTAACTTGGAACTGTAATGCCTTGGTAAGTATATTGCCCATTTGGATAGGTTACAGGTTGACCAGTTTGCAGCGTGAAGTTTGCACCAAAATTCCATTTTTCGTTCAATTTATAACTTCCTGTAACGGCGAGATTGTGTGTTTTATCATAAGCAGAACGATACCATTCGCCATTATTAATTCCGATTTCGTCAGCGGTTCTTCCTGGTGTTTTTTGTTGCGATTTTGATAAAGTATAAGCAATCCAACCGCTCAAGTTTCCAGTGTTTTTGCGAAGCATGAATTCAAGTCCATAAGAACGCATTTCGCCGTTAAGAATAACTTGTTCGATAGCTTCGTTTGCAATCAAATCGGCGCCATCAATATAATCCATTCTGTTTTTGATTGTTTTATAAAAACTTTCAATTTCTACAGTATAAGCATCTTCTTTGAAATTGTTAAAATAACCAATAGCAACTTGGTCAGCAATTTGAGGTTTGATATAATTATCACTTGGCATCCAAACATCAAGTGGAGTAGGTGAAGCCGTGTTTGAAACCAGTTGAAGGTATTGTACCATTCGATTATAACTAGCTTTTACCGATTGATTTTCATTCAATTCATAAGCTGCTGCAAAACGTGGCTCGAAGTTGTCGAAACTAGCGATAGTTTTGTTTTTTCCAAAATTAGTAGTGCCGATTGGTTTTGCTTTTTCGTAAATTTTTAAATCAGCATCATAATTTACAGGTTGATTATTTTCGTATAAATTTACCGTTGAATTTCCTAATCGATAAAATAAACTGTAACGTAAACCGTAATTAATAGCTAATTTGTCAGTAAGTTTTTGTTCGGCTTCGAGATACAATGCTGGTTCAAAAGCGTATTTTTTGTCTAATTGTTTAAAATTGATTTGTGAATTTTCGTCAATTGGCTCGATGGTTCCAGGATTGAAATCGTAATAAGTTCCATTGAAACCGTAATTCAATTTGATATCATTGGATAAATAATGTTTGAAATCGTATTTTAAGTTATAATTTTTGATTCCAGAATCCCAATTGAAGCCAATGAAATCAAGTGTTAATCCGTAGTAGTAATCACTATAGATTAATGATAAATTTGAAAATAATTTGTCATTGAAAAGATGATTCCAACGCAGATTTAGAGTTGAATTTCCATAGGTATTAGTAAACGTTTCGTTTAGTGAAAACACATCGCGACCAAAATAACCTGAAAGATATAAGCTATTATTTTTATCTAATTTGTAGTTCAATTTGGTGTTTAAATCATAAAAATAAGCAGAATTTTTATTGTCAGAAAGCTTCAAAAATAAATGCGCATAAGATCCACGACCACCAACAAGGAAAGAACCTTTGTCTTTTACAATTGGACCTTCAGCAAGAATTCTACTGGTAATTAATCCAATTCCGCCATTGATGTGAAAATCTTTACTGTTTCCATCTTTTTGGTAAATATCTAAAACTGAAGAAGCACGACCGCCAAACTTAGAAGGTATTCCACCTTTATATAATTTCAAATCTTTGATGGCATCTGGATTGAAAACCGAGAAAAAGCCGAAAACGTGTGATGAATTGAAAATAGTTGCTTCGTCTAACAAAATCAAATTTTGATCGGCACCACCACCACGAACGTTAAAACCCGATTGACCTTCGCCAGCATTGGTAACACCTGGTAGAAACAGAATCGATTTGATAACATCAACTTCTCCCATCACAACAGGCATTTGCTTTATTGTGCTAATTGAGAGTTTGTTAACACTCATTTCAGGTTTTCGAATATTAGCTCTTGTTTTTTCGGAAGTCACCACAACTTCTTTCAACTCTTGACCAGATTCTCGCAGCGAAAAATTTCTTTTGGTATTTTGATTTAAAGAAATTGCTTCTGAAATGGTTGTAAAACCTACATAACTGATTAGGATTTCATAATCACCTTTGGGTAATGTTAGCGAGTAAAACCCGTATTCGTTGGTTGTTGCGTAGAGTTTGGTGTCTTTGGCAATAACATTTACACCTATTAATGTTTCGTTGCTGCTGGCATCAGAAATGGTTCCGCTAAGCGTAAATTTTTCTTGAGAGAATCCTAAATTTGAAATAAATAGAATTAAAATGAAGGGTATAATTTTTTTTAAAATCATGATTTTGGTTTTGTACTGCAAATTTGACGAAAAATTGGTGATTTTGTTACACAACGACTGTTAATGTATCGTTAAGTAAAATAGTTAAGGTAATTTAGAAAGCAACATTTGAATGTTTGTTATAATCAAATTAGGTTCACTGAGCATAACATAATGACCAGATTTGGTTGTTGTTATATGTGTAAAATCGGTAATACCATTTCTTAAAGCTTCTTTTGAATTGAACCATAATTGTCTATCATCTGCGTTATGTTCAGCATCAATTTTCATACTAGTTATTGCAATTACAGGAATGTTTGGAAGATTTGGTAGTGTTGTCATATATTGTGAATCTTCTATTAATTGTTGTGCTTCCAAAGTTCCACCAAAATTGTTTCCGTAAGCATCTTTAAATAGATTGTAAATTAAATCTTCTTCGGCTTGATCTGGATTATTATACAATTCGTGAGATGCATCAACAAAAAGTAAAGCGGCTGTTTTAGTCGGATTTTGAATGGCATAATCTCTAATAATCATTCCACCAAGAGAATGTCCTACTAAAATTACTTTTCTACCATTTGAAAATTTGTTGATTACCGATTCCAATTCAGTTCTTAATTTTGAAATGGTTCTTGCTTCATTATTTATATCTGATTTTCCATAACCAGCTCTATCGTAGAGTAAAACATCAGATGATTTTGCAATATTATTTGCTACGCTTTTATCTTTCCAAACTTTATGATCATCCCCAAGTCCTGATTCAAAAACGATTAGATATTTAGAATTATTAATTATTGAAAACGAAGCTAGTTTGTGCGTGATTAAATCAATTTTTGCTTCTTTAAAACTTGCTTCCTGAGTATTGTTATCATCGTCTTTTGAGCATGATGAAATAACTAAAAGAACTAAACTTGCAAAGATGTTTGCCAAATGTTTCATTTTGTTTTTTTTAAAATTATTTGGCAAAAATCAACATTGACAAGAGTTAGAATGTTCCTGTTTATAAATCGGAACTACTTTTTTTGTATTCTGAAGGTGTTTTTCCTGTTATTTTTTTGAAAGTGGTATTGAAAACGGTTTTAGAATTAAATCCAACTTCAAAACCTATTCCAAGAAGACTTAAATGATTCATTTTCGGATTTAGAATTAAATTTTTTGCTTCTTCAATTCGATATCTATTTATAAATTGAAAAAAATTTTCATCAAATCCATTATTAATTAAATATGAAAGTAGGTGAGATGAGAGATTCATTTTGTTGGCTAGTTTGACTAAATTAAGCTCACTATCTAAAAAAGGTTTTTCAGTTTCCATTAATTTTATCAATTCGGATTTTATTTTATCTAAATTTTCATCTGAAATTAGTTTTTTCTTTTTGTCTTCGACCAAATTCGATTCTTCAATGATTGAAATAATTTCATTTTTTTCTTCAATAGAATAAGGATAAATTTCTTCTTGTTTTAGCCAGAAAAAAGCAATGTACATTATTGTAATTAGATATAAAAAGCTAGTAAAAATATCGAAAAGAATAAATTTTTCTGAAAGTTGAAATAAAAGATCTGTCGCAAAAAAGAATCCCATAATAATTACAGCAAGACTAATTTTTTTTAGCCAACCTAAGTCAATGTTTTCAGTTGTTGAACGATAAAGCAAAATGTTTTTTTGATGCTCAACAATTTTTCTATAAGATAAAAAACAATAGGTGAAAACCTGAATTGAAACAATTGAAGCTAAAATATAGTTTGCCACATGAATAGTGTTTTGCGAAACATCTTCTGCTTTTGGATTTTCATCAAAAAAAAAGGATAAAATAAATAGGAATAGATAAAAGTATCCCAACCAAAAATGTAAATGATTTAGATGTTTCCAGCTATTAGTTGGCTTAATAAAATATGTGATGCTTAGATAAAAAAATGGAGAAATAAGAAAAATAAAAATAGAAAGTCCCTCTACAATAATTGAACTTTCATAAATTGTTTTTGATTCAACCAGAATAGTTACGCTGGTTAAAACGAGTAAACAAAAGATAAAACCCGCAAACCATTTATTTGCTATAACATTCACTTTTTTTACATTAATTAGAATAATGTAAAGCAATAAAAAGCAAGCTCCAGCTATTAATGCGCTTAAAAAAAAGGACATAAAAAGTAATTTATCTTGGTTAGACAAATAAACAGAATTTATGTTACAAAATGACAAAAAAAAGACAACCATTGCTGATTGTCTATATCTTATAATTAGTTTAAAAATTGTTACAATTTCATCTCTGATTTTTTAACAATTTTAGCAATTCTTTTTTGTAAATCACCCATTAGCTCTTCCATCGCGCTATTACACATCGGAAGTACTTTTTCTGCTGATATAACAGGAATTCCACCCACCATTATGGCTGTTTTTTTTGAATCTTCACCTTCAAAAAAAGCAAACACCTTTTCTCCTTTTTTATTGTATAGTGCAAGTCTTGCAGTGGCTCTTACTTTTAATGTTGATGTCCCTCCAATTCCAAAACCTTTTTGAAATGCAAAATTAAGATTTACGAATAATACTCCATCTACTTTGTCGCCTAATGCTTTTGCAATTCCTTCTTCATTATATTTACCTGCAAAGCCTTCATAAATGTATTTGTAATTTGGGTATAATAAATAATTTCTATCAAAATATTTATCTTCATACTTTGGTTCAAATGAAATATAGTTTGGATTTGTCAATACCTCTTGCTCTGGCATTAATTCAAATGGGAATTGTTTTGAATATTCGTTAAAAAAATCATTATGAAATTTTTCTAAAGTAGGCGTTAAATTAAAATTTGGATCGTCTCTTAAGTTTGTCACTTCTTTTATAATTGTTGCTAAACCACCAAGTTCAGAAACATCTACCATTTTGTCGGCATAAAAAGTAACAACGGCTACTTTCTTTTTTTGAGCAGATGATACTAGTGTAGTTGCTAGCAGTAGTACTACTAAAATTTGTTTTAAATTTTTCATTTTATTGTTTTTAAAGTTTTTACAAATATAGTTTTATTTTTAATTAAAAAAAGACAACCATTTCTGATTGTCTTTTTTAATATAAATTATAGAAAATAAATTATCCTAATTTACTATCCAAGTTAGTTTTAATTGCTTCTAAGAATGCTTCAGTTGTTAAGTAGTCTGCATCTGTTAAACCTTCTGGCTTAACTAACATAGCTAAATCTTTAGTCATTTTTCCAGATTCAACTGTATCAATACAAACCTGCTCTAAAGCATTACAGAAATTAATTAATTCTTGATTTCCGTCTAATTTTCCTCTATGCTCTAAGCCTCTTGTCCATGCAAAAATTGATGCAATTGGGTTGGTAGAAGTTGCTTTTCCTTGTTGATGCATTCTGTAGTGACGTGTTACTGTTCCGTGAGCAGCTTCAGCTTCAACCGTTTTTCCATCTGGAGTTACCAATACAGAAGTCATTAATCCCAATGAACCAAATCCTTGTGCAACAGTGTCTGACTGAACATCGCCATCATAGTTTTTACATGCCCAAACAAATCCTCCGTTCCATTTCATTGCAGATGCAACCATGTCGTCTATAAGTCTGTGTTCGTAAGTCATTCCGTTTGCATCAAAATCGGCTTTGTAGTGTTGTTGAAAAACTTCTTCAAAAATATCTTTGAATCTTCCGTCGTAAGCTTTCAAGATTGTGTTTTTGGTAGAAAGATATAATGGCCATTTTTTAGTCAACGCCATTTGGAATGAAGAATGAGCAAATCCGTAAATACTTTCGTCAGTATTGTACATTGACATTGCTACACCATCACCTTTAAAATCGTATACTTTCCATTCAGTAGTTTCACCAGCTTCGTTGGTAAAAGACATTGTTAATGTTCCTTTTCCTTTAATAACTTTATCAGTAGCTTTGTATTGATCTCCAAAAGCGTGACGACCAATAACAATTGGTTTTGTCCAACCTTGTACATACCTTGGTACGTTGCTCATAATAATTGGTTCACGAAAAACTGTTCCACCAACTATATTACGAATGGTTCCGTTTGGTGATTTCCACATTTCTGATAAATTGAATTCTTTTACGCGCTCTTCGTCTGGTGTAATAGTAGCGCACTTGATACCGACATTGTATTTTTTTATTGCTTCGGCTGAGTCAATGGTGATTTGGTCTTTGGTAGCTTCTCTGCTATCTCTGCCTAAATCGTAGTATTTTATATCTAATTCTAAGTAAGGAAGAATTAATTTGTCTTTAATAAATCTCCAAATAATTCGTGTCATTTCATCGCCATCCAATTCGACTACTGGATTGGCTACTTTAATTTTTGCCATATTAATTGTGTTTTGTTTGTTTTTATAAAAAAATCGCGGAAACAAATATAAAGAATTTAAACCTTTAAAATAAAACTTTAGACACGAAATCGATTGAATTGTGAAATTGCTATTTTAAGGTTTTTAAATTGCGAATTTGATAATTTGAACCTATTTTTTTTGCATAAAAAAAGTCTCGAACAAATCGAGACTTTCTATAAATTGTGAAAAAAGAATTATCTTCTTTTGTCTTTAATTTTTGCTTTTTTACCAGTAAGTTCTCTGAAGTAGAAAATTCTTGCTCTACGTACAGCACCTTTCTTGTTAATTTCAATTTTTTGTAAAGCTGGTAAGTTTACTGGGAAGATACGCTCTACACCAATTGCACCAGACATTTTACGGATTGTAAAAGTTTCTGTTGATCCAGAACCTCTTCTTTGAATAACAACTCCTTTAAAAAACTGAGTTCTTGTTTTTTCACCCTCTTTAATTTCGTAGTAAACTGTGATAGTATCACCAGCTCCAAATACAGGGAAATCTTTTCTTGTTACAAATTCGCTATTAACGAAATCTACTAAATTTGCCATTTTAATTGCTAATTATGGTTTAAAATCAGAGCAACATTCGCGGTTTTCGCCAGAGGTTGGTCAAATGTGGGTGCAAATTTACAACTTTATTTTAAATAAACAACTTTTCATTTTAGTTTTCAGTCTCAGTCTCAGTTTTCAGTAAATATACTGAGACTACGACTGTCAACTGCGACTATTCTTCCAACAAATCAGGTCGTCTATTCTTAGTATGTTCAAACGCCATATCTTCTCGCCACTTGTCAATTTTGGCAAAATGACCGCTAGTTAAAACTTCTGGTACTTTCCAACCTTTGTAATCGGCAGGTCTTGTATATATTGGTCCCGAAAGCAATCCATCCTGAAAACTATCGGTCAATGCTGAGGTTTCATCACTCAAAACACCTGGTATTAATCGTATAATGGAATCGCAAAAAACGATGGCACCAATTTCACCGCCACTCAAAACATAATCACCAATCGAAATTTCTTTGGTAATAAAATGGTCGCGAACGCGTTGATCAACACCTTTATAATGTCCACACAAAATAATTATATTTTCGTACATCGATGCTGTATTGGCCATTTTTTGGTTCAGCGTTTCTCCATCAGGCGACATGTAAATAACTTCATCATAATCACGCTGACTTTTCAAATGAGTAATACAAGCATCAATTGGTTGCACCATCATCACCATACCAGCGCCACCACCAAAAGGATAATCGTCAACCGATTTCTGTTTATTGGTTGTATAATCTCTCAAATTATGAAAATGAACTTCCACCAAACCTTTATCAATAGCACGTTTCATAATCGATGCTTCAAAAGGACTTCGTAGTAATTCTGGTAAAATGGTAATGATATCTATTCGCATTTGGCAAAGATAGTTAAATGACAATATCAAATTCAAAAATCAAATTCAATAAAATTGTAATTGATTTTTGCTATTGTAATTGATTTTTGAATTCTATTTCTTACTTGCTTTTATAGCATAAACCATCGGGATTTTATTTTCAAACTTTTTAATTCTGAATTTATTAGGTTCAAATTCTTCGGTTTCATTAAAGCAATTGTACGGAGAATAATCATATTCATTGAAACAATTAATTTCCAAACCGCTAGTAATAAGAGCATTCAAAATTTCAGAAATCGGGTGATTCCAGCCGATAGTTTTTGCTGAAAGTTGAGCTTCTTTATCAGCATACGTTCCAGATTCTTCTTCTATTATTGGTTCAATATTAAAATAGCTATAAAAAACTTCTTTAAAATCATTATCGTACATCCAAACCACAGGATGAAAATCTGCCATTACAAACTTTCCATCTGGTTTTAAAAAATGCGAAATCACATTTGCCCATTTCTCCAAATCAGGAAACCAACCAATGGTTCCGTAACTTGTAAAAACAATATCGAATTTCTCGTCAATAAACTTTGGAGTGTCATAAATATCACAACAAACAAAAGTCGTGTCCAAATTTAATTTTGCAGCAAATTCTTTGGCTCTATCAATAGCTTTATCTGACAAATCAATTCCTGTAGCTTTTGCGCCCATTCTCGAAAAAGTCATCGTGTCTTGACCAAAATGGCATTGTAAATGCAAAATATTTTTTCCTTTTATATCGCCAAGTAATTCTAATTCAATAGTATTTAAAGTTGATTTCCCGTTAAGAAAACCTTCCATATCATAAAATTCAGAATCAATATGAACATCGGTTTTATTGTTCCATGTTTGTTTGTTGATAGTTATGTAGTCAATTTTTGTTTTCATTTCAAAGTAATAATATTTCAAATGTAGTATTTAATATAAATTAGAACAATTTTAATTTTGTAAATTTGCACCACAAATAAAAAATACAATAGAATGGAAAACGGAATATACGCTAAATTCAACACTTCAAAAGGTTCAATTTTAGTAAAATTAACGCACGATTTAACACCAGGAACAGTTGGAAACTTTGTAGGATTGGCTGAAGGTCAGTTAGAAAACTCAGTAAAACCAATGGGGAAACCGTATTATGATGGATTAAAATTCCACAGAGTAATTCCAGATTTTATGATTCAAGGTGGTTGCCCACTTGGAACAGGAACTGGCGATGGTGGTTACAAATTTGATGATGAGTTTCACCCAACTTTAAAACATGATAAACCAGGCGTTTTGTCAATGGCAAATGCTGGACCAGGAACTAACGGAACTCAGTTTTTCATAACGCATGTTCCAACACCATGGTTAGATGGTAAGCATTCTGTTTTTGGTCATGTTGTAGAAGGTCAAGATATTGTTGATGCTGTTGCGCAAGGTGATTTGCTTGAAACAATAGAAATTATTAGAGTAGGTGAAGAGGCAGAAAAATGGAATGCAATAGAAGCTTTCAGAACTTTTGAAGGTTCAAGATTAAGAAGAATTGAAGAAGCAAAAAAACAAGCTGAAGAAGCAATGGAAAAATTAGCAGCTGGTTTTGATAAAACAGAAAGCGGTTTGCGTTATAAAATTATCCAAAAAGGAAATGGTAAAAAAGCAGAAGCTGGAAAAACAGTTTCTGTTCATTATACAGGACAATTAGAAAATGGTAAAACGTTTGATTCTTCTTATCCAAGAAAAAAACCAATCGAATTTCCGTTAGGAAAAGGACATGTTATTGAAGGTTGGGATGAAGGAATTCAATTATTGCAAGTGGGTGATAAAGCTCGTTTTGTAATTCCATCGTATTTAGGCTACGGAACAAGTGGTGCTGGCGGTGTAATTCCACCAAATGCAACTTTGGTTTTTGATGTTGAATTGATGGATGTGAAGTAAAAGTACGAGGTACGAAATACAAGATACGAAGTTAAAAGTAATCCTGATAGTTAATTCTATTGGGATTTTTTTATATTTACAGAAATGATATTGTATGAAAAACACATTAAATTTCAGTTTTATATTTTTCTTATTTACTTTATTTGGATTTGCCCAACATGATTCATTAAAGGTATATAAAAGCCAAATAAATAGTAATTCAAATAAAAATTTCATTAAAAAGCCAATACTAGTCGTTGATGGAAAATTAATTGATAACGAATACTTAGATAAAATTGTTCCTGATAATATAAAAAGTATAACAGTTTTAAGAGTAGAAAAAGCTATTTCAAAGTTTGGAGTGTTGGCAGCTAATGGAGTTCTTTTGGTTGAAACAAAAGGAATAAGTCGAAGAGAAAGAAGAAGAATGCAAGATCTTTACCAATTAGTTCAAATAAATAATTCTGACAAGAAAGTATTTCAACTTAAAGGTAAAATTTATGATTGTGAAGAAGTCCCGATTTCTTCTGCAAGAGTTTTTAATTTAAACTCATCGGTAGAAGTTGTTACAGACAGTTTGGGAAATTTTGAGATACCGGCAAGAATTGATGATGTATTAAATTTCACTTGTCTAGGTTATGAATCAACAAGAGAATTGATTGTAAGTGAAAAGTTAAAGAATGTTTTTTTAAAATCAGCAATAGATAACAACACAGGAATTATGGTAAAAAAACCTGTAATTTATCTTTATCCTGAAAAAACTACAGAAGTTGATTTTAAATTTAATTTCAAAGGGAAACTTTTGACAACATTTCCAAAATATGATACAAGTTGGAAGATCACAGCTTATCCTGATGGTAAGATTTTTGATAAAAAAACCAATCGATTTTATAATTCATTATTTTGGGATGGAGAAATGGCATTTCCTTCAGAGCATTATGACTATAAATCAGGATTTGTCGTTGCCAAGAAAGATTTGACATCATTTTTAATTCAAAAACTAGAACACATTGGTCTGAATACAAATGAAACGAATGATTTTATTCAATTTTGGTTGCCTATTTTAGAAAAAAACGAATTGAATTTTATTCACTTTTTAGTTAATTCTGATTATGATAGTATTTCTACAAACGACATTAACCCAAAACCAGATACCAATTTAAGAGTATTTATGGAGTTTTATAGTTTAGAAGAATACATTCAAATAGAAGAGCAAAAATTGCCAAAAACAAATCGCATAGGTTTTACTCTAGTAGAATGGGGTGGAAGCGATGTTAGTCAAAATAGTTTCAATAAATATAATATTTTAAAATAATTATCTATTTTTACTTTTTATAATCCAAAAACAACTAAAAAATGAAGACAAGAATTTCAATTATCTCCTTAATAGCATTGCTAATTTTTGCGTGTTCTCCTAAAACTTCACCAACAACAAGTACTAGTCAAACTGCTAAAATCGTTCTAACACCAGACTTGATTGCAGCCAAAATGTCTTACGAAAACAATTGTGCAAAGTGTCATGAATTGTTTAAACCCAAAGATTATACAGCCGAACAATGGAAACCAATTTTGCTAAGTATGCAAAAAAAAGCTAATATTACAGACCAAGAGAGAGAAAAAATATATGCTTATTTGACTATGAATTAATCATATTAAAACATGAAAACATTACAACAATGGTTTGATGAATATGCAGTTAGTCATCAAAACGAAACTAATATATCTATTCATTATATTTGTGTGCCAGCAATTTATCTTTCAATTGTTGGTTTGATTATGACTATTCCAGCTGGAATTTTAAATAAGATTTTTACTTCACACTTGCCAGTTATTGAAAATTGGGCATCTGTAATTTTAATTTTTGTACTGCTTTTTTATGCAAGCTTATCAATTGGATTGGCAGTAAAAATGTTTTTCTTCTCGTTTTTTTGCTTGGCTTTTAATAGTCTGATAAGCGATTATTTACCTTTATTACCCTTTTCAATTGTTATCTTTGTCATTGCATGGATTGGACAATTTTACGGACATAAAGTAGAAGGAAAAAAACCTTCTTTTCTAAAAGATTTACAATTTTTACTAATTGGACCTGCTTGGGTGTTTGAAAAGTTGACTAAATAAATAATAATAAAAAAGTCCAAATCTATTTGAAATTTGGACTTTTTTTTTCTTTAAATCGTAAAACCATCTGGCAAAGTAACTCCTTTTTTTACCACAATAATTCCATCTTTTATGGTGTATAAATCGGTATTGGCGTCTTTTAAATGTTTGCCACCATTAAGCTTTACATCGTTTCCGATTTTACAATTTTTATCAACGATTGTGTTGTTTATGAAGCATCTTTCTCCAATTCCAATGTTGATAATGTTGTTGTAAATATTATGACTTATTTCATCCAAATTCTGATAATAATCGTTACCCATCAAATAGGAATTGGTAATGATTGAATCTCTATTAATTCGCGTACGGATTCCAATTACTGAATGCTCAATTTTGGTTCCGTTTATGATGCAACCTTCTGCTATTATTGATTTGTCGACGGTCGAACCACCAGTAATTTTTGAAGGTGGTAATACTCTGGCACGAGTATAAATTTTTCCTGAGTTGTCAAACAAATTGAATTTCGGAATATCGTCTGTCAATCCTAAATTAGCTTCAAAAAATGAATCAATGTTTCCGATATCAGTCCAATAACCTTCGTACTGATAACTTAATATTTTTTGTTTTCCGATGGCTTGCGGAATGATTTCTTTACCAAAATCTTTCGTGTCAGGATTTGACATTAAATCAATTAACAATTTGCGATTGAAAATATAAATTCCCATTGAAGCCAAATAATGCTTGCCTTCAGCTTTCGATTCCTCACTAACTTCCGAAGTCCATTCTGGTAATAAATCAGCATTTGGTTTTTCAATAAATGAAGTGATAAAGTTCTCAGAATCGGTTTTCAAAATTCCAAATTCGGGTGCTTCTTTTGCATTTACTGGTAACGTTGCTATCGAAATATCGGCACCGCTTTCTTGATGCGCTTTTATCATTTCATTGAAATTCATTTGATATAATTGATCACCTGATAATATCAATGCGTAATCAAATTCGTGATTCAAAAAGTGGTTCATACATTGCCTTACAGCATCCGCCGTTCCTTGAAACCATGTTGGATTATCAGGTGTTTGCTCTGCAGCCAAAATATCTACAAAAGCAGTGCTAAAATGACTAAAATGATACGTGTTTTTGATGTGCTGATTTAGCGAAGCCGAATTAAATTGTGTCAAAACAAACATTCTTTTAATGTCAGAATTAATACAATTTGAAATCGGAATATCTACCAAGCGATACTTTCCAGCAATTGGAACTGCAGGTTTAGAACGACTTTCTGTTAATGGGGATAATCTTGAACCTTGTCCGCCACCCAAAATAATGGCTAATGTACTTTTTCTCATTTTTTTGTCATTGTGAGGAACTAAACAATCGTATCCTCTATGTTATTTTTATTTTTTGGGCACCTTTTCCGCCTTCCACTCCCGCTTTTTTATCTTTTCTAAAAAAAGAAAAGATAAAAAGAGCTCCGTTCAAGTCGGGGTGCAACGTCTGTCTTTTATTTAAACTTTGTTTTTTCTAACTTCTTCCATCTTCCATCTTCCAACTCCCATCTTCCAACTACCATCTTCCTCACGCTTTTTCTTTCTCAAACTTAACAATCACTTCTTCGTAATAATTATAAGTTGTTTTGGCTATTGATTCCCAACTAAATTTTTCTAAAACTCTTTTTCTTCCTGCTTTTCCCATTGCCGTTGCTAACTTTTCATCTGCCAATAATTGATTCACTTTTGAAGCAAAATTCTTTTGAAATTCAACTGGATTTTTCGGATTGAAATCGGTTCTTGAAACACTTTCAAGTTCAATTAAATAGCCAGTTTCGCCTTCTACAATAATTTCAGGAATACCACCAACGGCACTTCCAACAACTGGCGTTTCGCACGACATAGCTTCAAGATTTATAATCCCAAATGGTTCGTATAATGACGGACAAGCAAAAACGCGTGCATGACTATACAAAACTTTTATTTTTTCTCTCGAAAGCATTTCAGAAATTAGGATGACACCGTTTCGAGTTGCTTTCAAATCAGAAATTAATTCTTCCGTTTCTTTGGCAATTTCGGGAGTGTCTGGCGCACCAGCGCAAAGTACAATTTGGCAATTTTCATCAAAGTATTTGGCTGCCGAAATCAATTGCGAAATTCCTTTTTGACGCGTAATTCTTCCCACAAAAAGCACAAATGGAATTTCAGGATTTATACCATATTCTAAAAGAAGATTAGTGTCAAAAGTTGGTTGGTAAAACTCAGGATCAATTCCGTTGTGAATAACCGTAACTTTTTTAGGATTGATTCCATAAGCCTCAACAACATCAGTTTTCATTTGTTCGCTAACGGCAATTATGCCATCGGCTGTGTTATAGGCATGATTTTCTATCCAGCGAGAAAGAAAATAGCCATTGCCCAATTGTTCTACTTTCCAAGGGCGATGTGTTTCTAAACTGTGCGTTGTCAAAATTAATGGAACTTGTAACAATTCGCGAGAGAAAATACCCGCCAAATGCGTGTACCAAGTATGACAATGAATAATATCGGCTTGTAAAGTATGTTGCGACATTTCCACATTTTTACTCAAATTATGAAACATTTTTATGTGCGGATTAGTATCATCTTCCATTTTGGTTAACGATGATTGTATTCCGATAACGTTCATTTTATCGTTTTCTTCCAACTGATTTCCGAAACAGCGTACTTCTACTTGAGCCAATTTAGCTAATTCGTGACTTAAAAAATCGATATGTACACCAGCACCACCGTATATATTGGGCGGAAATTCATTTGAAAAAAGCGCTATTTTCATTTTTTGATAAAATCATAATTTGTGAATCATAAAGTTATGAAATTATTTGTATCAAATTACTTTTTAAATTATATAAAAACTATACAAATTGTATTTTTGTAAATCAACACCTTATTTATGGAAACAATTACTTGGAATGATTTTGAAAAAGTAGAAATGCGAGTAGGCACAATTCTAGAAGCAAACGATTTTCCCGAAGCAAGAAAACCAGCTTATCAATTACGAATTGATTTTGGTAACGAAATTGGAATAAAAAAATCTTCTGCTCAACTAACAAAGCGTTATTCGAGAGAAGATTTAGTTGGTAAACAAATTATCGCCGTTGTCAATTTTCCAAAAAAACAAATTGGAAATTTTATGAGCGAATGTTTGGTTTTAGGTTCTGTAAAGGATAATGATATTGTGTTGTTATCATCAGATTTGAAAGTAGAGAATGGGTTGAGAATTGGGTGATTTTGATTAAATAATTAAATACCTTCAACTTTTTCACTTTTCTCCGATTTCACTTTTAGAGTTTTTTTTGTAACTTTTAAATCTTTGAAATAACCAGTTGTAGCAATATCTACATATAATCCAACATATCCTTTTTTGTTTTTGCCTAACATTTTATTTACAATAAACGAAGAGTATTTCATATCGTTGATGAACATTTCGGCAGTTTCGCCATTTATTTCTAAACGCATTGTAATCCATTCATTTAGCATTACTGGAGCAGAACCTTCATACGAACCTGCTGGAAATTTATCTCTCAAAGTCTGAAATTTGAAATCTGGATATGAAAAATACTGTACCGCGTGATTTCTTGCCATTTGGTTATCAATTCTTCCAACTTTTGGGCGTAAGTATATTGATTCGAACTCAGAATCATCTTCTTTAATTCTATAATAAAGACCAATAAATCCTGCCGCTGGAGCATAAGGCGATGGATTTTGAATTTGGCTATACATTTTTATTTCTATTGTTCCGTTTTCAAAATCATCTAAGTCAGCAAGTCGAGCATAATGACGGTCGTCAACAGTATTTTCTAAATTGTTTTCGTCAAATGGTAGTGCTTTTAAATCTCTTTCAATTTTTAATACTTTTTTTCCTTGAAATTTCACAACTTCACCAGTAACATTATGTAATTCAAATGTTTGTTTTTTTAATTTTATTGTTTTCCAGTTTTGTGCATTAATAGAAACACCAAAAATTAATGTTGATGTAATTAATAGAAACCTTATGAATGAATTTTTCATTGCTTATAATTTTAATTTATATTTTGTAAATGTCCAATTATAATGTGTCACTTAGCAATAAATTAGTTTAATAAAAATTCTTAAACTAGTTTAAGCAAATGTTAGCAATTTAATTTGCTTTAGCTCTAATTTGACTTAAAAATTCAGGTGTTATGCCTAAATATGCAGCAATTTGAGTATTGGGTAATCTATTTGACAATTGAGAATATTGTTTTAGAAACTCTTTATAGCGTTCTTGTGCATTTGAACTAATATTTTGCAAAAGTCTTTTTTGTAATGAAATGTGAGCATTTTCAATAAGAACTCTAAAAATAAGATTAAATTTTGGTGCATTGGTATATAGTTGAATAAGGTTTTCATAACTTATTTGTAGCACCAATGTATCTTCTAAAGCATCAATATTTAACTCAGATTCTTTTTTTGTATGAAAGCTTCCGATATCTAAAATCCAGTTATTTTCTGTAGCAAACTGTAAAATATGTTTATTACCTTTTTCGTCTATTTTATAAAGTCGTAAGCATCCTTCAACCACAAAATTGAATTGTTTACAAATATCACCTTCTTGCAAAATATAATGTCTTTTTCTAAACAATCTTGGTTTGAAAAAGTCCAAGACCATTTGTTTTTCAGCTTTATTTAGTCGAACTATATTTTGAAAATAGTTGAGAAGTTGTTCAATTTGTTTTTGTACTAATTCGTCTTTATCCATAAAACAAAAGTACAGAATTTTTTTTTGTACGTAATGACTATGTATACTTGTAATCCGAACTACATTATGTTCCATTTTAGTTTGTTTAAATGAAACAAGCTATTGTTTGATATAAAAGTTGAGAAAGTTGACCTTTTGCAGAAATGTATGTTAATATAATTGCGTTAAACTAATTTTTATTTATCTTTTTTTCTAAATATTTCCTTCATCGTTTCCGAGTCAATGCTTTTCATGTCGATTAGTTTCAACGACTTTACCATTTTTA
The DNA here is from genome assembly GCF_027531705.1 of Flavobacterium sp. Lineage (GTDB taxonomy): Bacteria > Bacteroidota > Bacteroidia > Flavobacteriales > Flavobacteriaceae > Flavobacterium. Next base: position 34,741 of record NZ_JAPZSP010000006.1, read on the forward strand.
AAGTACTAGTTTTATATTCCTGAAAATGAGGTGTTTTAAGGTGCGCTTCGTAAGCTTCTCGATTTGCATAAATTTCTAAAATACGGATTTGTGTTGGGTTTTCAATTTGATACAATGGATATATTGCTATAACACCAGCTTCTAATAGAACTGATGCTCTAGATTCTTCTTTAAGAATAGAATTATATTCATCAAGATAGTTTGAATCAATTTCAATTTCTGATATACGAATCATCATGTCTTTTGTTTTAGCAGAAACGGCTTGAGCATTTGAATTAATTGTTACTAAAAGTAAGTTGAATAGAGTCGCTATAAAAAATATTTTTTTCATTTATAAAATTTTAATTCTTGAAACTGAGTCAAACGTGTTACTATCATTACTAAACTTAATTTATAACCAACTTCCTAACAGTAGTCTTATTATTTTTCTCAATATTTATAAGGTAAACACCTGTACTTAGGTTGGTTTTGTTAAATTCCATCAGATTGTTTTCTGCATCAACTTGTTGGATTAAGTTTCCTAAAATATCATAGATTTTTATTTTAGAATTAACCAAATTAGTTCCTTCAATGCTAAATGAACCTTTTGTTGGATTTGGATAAATTTTCAATTCTTCTGAAGCTTCAAAAATTTCATTTGCCAATAGAGTATCAACTGAGAAGCTATAGTCAAAACCACCACCAAAATCAGGATTGAATGTTTTTAGTACAACATCATTTGCATCTAATAATTTTACATATCCGGTTCCTTGTGCTGTATTTGCCCACCATTGTAAACCATCTTTTCCAGTATCGTTTACACGTAATCTGTAGCAACCATTTGCAATTTGTGGTGCTTGGTAAGTGTAAGTATAAATAGTGTTTGCTGTTGGGAAAGTTTTGGTGTCAACTACTGTTCCTTCAGCGTCATATAAAGTGTAATTATTTTGACTTGGACTATTATTAGTTTTCAAGCTAATTTTAAAAGTTGTCGGCACAACATCAGGAAGCGTAAGTGGAGACGTCATCATGTTGTTGTTAGCATATTGGTCTGGACTTTCATTTACCAACATAATTTTGGCATGAAATTTATTTCCAGTAGCTTGTATTGCAGTTGACCATAATTCATTAAGCGGTAAAACCACATCTACATCTGCCATTGAAGCCAAAGTTCCTGTCCAAGTAAACGTTTGATGTTCTGAAGCATTGTTTAACCAATAATCAAAACTTATAGAAGTTATAGCATTACTTCCATTATTTCTAACGGTAATTTTTGGTTTTTCACACATTGGATTCACTCTCGAGAACTCTGCATTGGTGTTATTTGGTTGTTTAACAGTAACAATAGCAGCATCTGTTGCAAAGTTGGGTGCGCCATAACCAATAATTTGGTGTGACACATGATAACGATAATCTCCAGCAGAAACACTCGGATTTGAAGTTGTATATTTTACTTCCATTGTTGTTCCTGGTGTAACGTGCGGTGTTAAATCTTGTTCTTTTAATAGTGAGCGTTGCCCAGGACACCAACCTTGACGGTTATAAACCCAAGTTCCACCTTGCGGATATATTGGATTTTCTGCACATTGTTGTGTAATTCCCCACGTAAATTTTTGTACATTGTTAATTCTAATTCTGTGAGAAACAGCTCCACCATTTTGTGAAAATTCACCATGAGCACCATGACCAGTAATTGAAGATTTTAATTTGAATGAAGTCGCATCTGCACTAAAAGGGAAATTATTTGGAGCAATTGCTGTTCCGTTGATAATTCCGTTTATAGGTAAATCACCCGTTCTGTTTGTTCCTTGCCAAAGTTGTTCGTATTGTACAATGTTTCTTGGCGGTGTTCCAACAATGAATAAGAATTCTAGATCCATTTCCTCTTGTCTTTCACCACCTAACGATAGTAAAACTCTTTTGTTTCCACGAAGAATTTTTTCATAATCGGACATGTCAAAATACCAAGATTTACCATTCATTCCTAGGTCTAATCCTATTCCGTAAGGTGTTACAAATGAAACCAATTCGTTGTAAAATGGAAATCTTTTAAAATAAGTTAAATCAGTAACAGCGATTGTACCTTCTGCAGTCACTGGAAGTGTTGTTAAAACTGTTCCTGTATCACCACTGTAAACATTTTCAGGAGTTGCATCAAAATAATCGCTTGTTGAAAGTAAATTTACACTATCATTTTGCATTGGTGAAAGACCTTCGTTTGATGTGATTGAATAGTTACGAACTGTTCTGGCAATTTTCGGATTTGAATATCTTTCAACAACATCAGTAACAGTCAAATCGTATGTTCCTTTATGAAAAGTGATTTTCGGAACCGCATTAGATTCTGTGAAAGTGGTTGTTAGTTGATTGCCTCTTTCATAATCCCATTTCAAATTTTCACCTGTTGAAGTGATATTATTTTTTGAATCAGTAATTACTTGACCATTTCCTTCGTCAAATTTGTAGTAAGCTACTAAACTTGCATAATTTGGATGTGTCGCATCAATTGTTTTATTTTTCCAATCGATGATAGTTTGTGCAGCTAATTCAGCATTCCAGATAGTTAACTCTTTAATTTTTCCTTTGTAATCGCTATTAGATTCAACTGGAATTTTACCAAGAATTAAATTCATAATACTAATTACTTTAGTTTTTCCTGTTCCACTATGCCATAATGCTCCGTTTAGGTAAATATTCATGTTTCCTGTTGAGGCATTTTTTGTAAATGTCCAATGGTTCCAAACACCAGCGATTTCGTTAAAAGTATGTGTTTTTTGAATTCTATCAAATGAATTAGAAACATTTCCACAATCAAAATAAATATTGCCTTCCCAAGGTAAATGAAGATTTAATTGTCTTTTGTTGATATCATTATCTGATGAACCATACAAAATACTGTTTCGAGACGGCATTAAATCAGCGTCGCCTTTAGCCCAAAAAGAAACTGAAATTTCATTGTTGATTGAATTTAAAAATTGATTGTTTAATTCGACTAAACCTGAATAAGATAAATCAGCAGAATAAGTGTTACTAGCTGTTATAGTTCGCAAATCACTATTATTATAACCTTGAAATTCAATAGTTGTTCCATTAATAGCATTTGAAAATGAAATATCTAACAAAATACTACTAGTTCCATTCCAATTAAATGGTGTGTAAAATTGAATCACATTAGCACCATTTGCAAACGAATAATCTCTAAAAAAAACTTCGGTTAATCCTGTAAAATCGGCATTTTTAGCTTGTAAGGTTGTCAACGAAGAATTTTTCATTTGAACTCTGAAAAACTTTGCCAATCCACCACTATTTGTAACATTAAGAGTTATAGCGTTTATATTTCCAGCGGTTAATCCAGCGGCTGAAAGTTCTGCAGCTGTTAGTAAAACTTGACTTCTACCCGTTTTTAGATTTGTTTTTAAAAGATTTGAAATTGATAGTGCATTAGTTCCAACATCGTGAAGAGTAACCGAATTACTTGAATTTACTACAACATTTTTTTGAGTAAAATCATAATGATTATAGGTTTGTTGTGTTGTGTATGGATAAGAAGTTCCAGTGAAATTAGAAACTACATAATCTTTTTGAATACTTGGTACTTTTTCTACTTTTGAAGAATCGGCAACATACGTATTACATGAATAATCCCATTCTCCACAACCTAAATTTCTGTCGGCAGCAGTAGAAACTAATCCATCTTTGCATCGCATACTGTATTTAAGAATAATTTTTTCAAAAGTTAAACTCGGATTACTTGGAAAAGGAATCAAAGTATCTCGCGACAAACTGTTATAAGTAAAAGCTTTGACTTTGATGGTGTCGCCAACATTTTGTGCATTTGTAAAATTAAAAAACAATGCAGTAATTGCGAAAAGTAGTAGTTTTTTCATCAAAAAAATAGTTTAATGTTGTTTTATAGATTTCAAATATAATTAAAATCCGTTGAATATTTCCAAAAAAAATAACCCTATACTAATTGTAATAGAGTAGGGTTATGATGATTTTATTTGGAATAAACTTATTTCTCAATTTCTTTGAGCGAATCCATTTTTTTGTGTGCTAAGAAACCTTGTAAATCTTCAAAGTGTTCTTTTACGCGTTTGTTTCCAAATTCAAAAACTTTTGTTGCTAGTCCGTCGAGGAAATCTCTATCGTGTGAAACTAGTATTAACGTTCCATCAAAATCGCGCAATGCATCCTTTATGATGTCTTTGGTTTTCATATCTAAATGGTTAGACGGCTCATCTAGAATTAGTAAATTGACAGGTTCAAGCAATAATTTAATCATTGCCAAACGCGTTTTTTCACCACCTGATAATACTTTTACTTTCTTTTGAATATCATCACCTTGAAACATAAAAGCTCCTAAAATATTCTTGATTTGCGTACGAATATCACCAACGGCAATTCTATCTATAGTATCAAAAATAGTAGCATTTTCGTCTAATAAAGCAGCTTGATTTTGAGCAAAATAACCAATTTGAGCATTGTGACCAATTTCCACACTTCCGCCATTGATTTCAATTTCTTTCATGATGGCTTTTATCATGGTAGATTTTCCTTCTCCATTTTTACCAACAAAAGCAACTTTTTGTCCTCTTTCGATAACAATATTGGCATCTTTAAAAATTACATTATCGCCATAACTTTTGCACAAATCTTTAACCACAACTGGATATTGTCCCGAACGAACCGATGGTGGAAATTTCAATTTTAAGGCAGAATTATCAACTTCATCAACTTCTATAGGTACAATTTTTTCTAACATTCGCACTCTTGATTGAACTGCATCAGTTTTTGAAAAAGTTCCTCTAAATCTGTCAATAAATGCTTGATTATCGGCTATAAATTTTTGTTGTTCATCATACGCTTTTTGCTGATGAACTCTCCTGTCTTTTCGTAGTTCTAAATAATGTGAATATTTGGCTTTGTAGTCATAAATTCGTCCCATTGTAACTTCGATAGTTCTATTGGTAATATTGTCAACAAACGCTCTATCGTGGGAAATTACCATTACTGCTTTGGCTTGGCTAATCAAAAACTCTTCTAACCACTGAATACTATCCATATCTAAATGGTTTGTTGGCTCATCTAGCAAAATCAAATCGGGTTTTGTCAATAGAATTTTGGCCAATTCTATACGCATTCTCCAGCCACCCGAAAATTCTTTGGTTGGTCTATTGAAATCTTCTCTTTCAAATCCTAAACCTTTTAATATTTTTTCAACTTCAGCTTCATAATTCACTTCTTCAATTGAATAGTATTTCTCGCTTAATTCTGAAACACGCTCAATCAATTTCATGTAAGCATCGCTATCATAATCGGTACGAATAGTCAATTGTTCGTTGATTTCGTCCATTTCCTTCTTCATATTCAAGACTGTAGCAAAGGCTTTTGAAGTTTCTTCTAAAACCGTGCAATTGTCTTCTGTCAATAAATGTTGAGGTAAATAGGCAATTACGGCATCACTTGGAGCTGAAATATTACCACGAGTAGGCTTATTTGCACCGGCTACAATTTTTAATAAAGTAGATTTTCCAGCACCATTTTTACCCATTAGGGCAATTTTATCAGTTTCATTTATAGCGAAAGTTACTTCGCTAAAAAGGGTTGTGCCACCAAATTCAACGGCAATATCGTTTACTGTAATCATTTTTGAGTATAGAAGTTTAAGAGTTTAGAAGTTTAGAAGTTTAGATTCCAAACGATTTTAAAAAGGTGCAAATATAGATTTTTTAATTAATTTAGTCTGCCACAAAATAATCCAAATCATTTTGAGTGGGAACAATATAAATACGTTCCCATTTATCACCTTCAATAAGTTTCCATGAATGGCCTTCGCCCTCAATATCTTTTGCAATGAGAATAATTCCTGGTTCAATGATAAAACTGTTTCCTTCTGAAGTTGTAAACTCTAATTTACCTTTTAGCGTTACTACAAATTGCTCTCTTGGTGCTGTATGTTGTTCTTGTTGCCAAGGTTCTATTTTGGTTTGAATATTGAAATAATTTACCTCAATTTTATGGTATTCTGGTAAAGTGCCCAGTTCAAAATAGGAGTTTCCTAAAACATCATTTAGTAATCGAATTGCTTTCATAATACCAATATTACAAACTCAACCTAAATTCTTCAATAACAGGACTTGCTTTGCCGTAATCGACTTCTTGTATAAAAAGCTCTACTGGTTTTTGGTTGTTGATGCTTGGTAATACATTGGCTTGGTTGTTATTTCTTATAACAGTAGTAATGCCAATTGCCTCGATTTTTTCTTGTAACGAAAGTGCCAAAATTTCATCTCCCGAAAATAGTTTTATTAAGCCCATGTTTTTTTGGTAAAGATAGGGAGATTGTTGGATATCCATATTGGATTTTTTCAAAAAAAGTCATGATAACTGTTTGTATAAAATTAGAAAAATTATAATTAAGTTTATAAAAAATTTAAACATGATTAATGTTACATGTGCAATTATCTTTTTTGATAATCAAATTTTGGTTACTCAGCGAAGTGAAAAAATGAAATTACCATTGAAATGGGAATTTCCAGGTGGAAAGTTAGAAGAAAATGAAAGCGAAATTGATTGTATAAAAAGAGAAATCAAAGAAGAGTTAAATATTGAAATTGAAGTTTTAAAAAGGTTATCGAATAGCATTTACGATTATGGACCTTTTAAAATCAATTTGATTCCATTTATCTCAAAATATGTATCCGGAGAAATCATTTTGACCGAACATAAGGATTATAAACTACTTGATATATCAGAATTATTAAATTTAGATTGGGCAGAAGCAGATTTGCCAATAGTAGAAGAATTTTTAAAACTTGAACTATGAACCAAGGATTATATGAAGAATTAGTCACGAAACTAATTAACTATAAATTAAACGAATTAGATAAGAATACTTTTCAAGTAAAGAAAACCTCAATTGATAAAGCGGAAGCAGCTCAATTATTATCTCAACATATTGGTAGAACCATAAAACAAGCTTTTAACTTAATTAAAGGCGAAGATATTATTGAAACTCAAATTGCGATTGCCAATAAAATTATTCTTTTTTTAAAAGAAGAATTGAAAAAAGAAGAGTTTGAAGATGATTTAATAGAAACTGAAGGTAAAATTTTGAAAGCAGTTTTCACTAAAGTTGACTGTCATTTTACAGATTTAGATTTACACTTAAAAGAAATTACACCTTATACAAGATTAATTCATAGCGAACTTTTTACTGGCGGAAATTCAGGAACAACTTTAGAAAGTGAGTTAAGAAAAGAAATTTTATCATCAGATGAAATCGATTTGTTAGTTTCTTTTATTAAATGGAAAGGAATTAGAATTCTTGAACGTGAGTTAATAGAATTTACGGAGCGAGGCGGAAAACTAAGAGTAATTACAACCACATATATTGGCGCAACAGATGCAAAAGCAGTTGAATTTTTATCTTCATTAAAAAACACAGAAGTTAAAGTTTCTTATAATACAGGAAATGAAAGGTTACATGCAAAAGCTTATTTGTTTCAAAGAAAAACAGGTTTTCACACAGGATATATTGGTTCTTCAAATTTTTCTCGTTCTGCATTAACAGATGGATTAGAATGGAATCTAAAAATAACAACCAAAGAAGTTGGCCACATTATAGATAAATTCAAGAAAACTTTCGAAGCTTATTGGCAAAATTCTGAGTTTGAATTATATGATAAAAATATTCATTCTGTAAAGTTAGTTGAAGCTTTAAAACAAGGAAAATTTTCTAAAGAATACACTTTTACAACATCTTATTTTGATTTAAAACCTTTTCATTATCAGAGTGAAATCCTTGAAAAATTAGAAGTTGAAAGATCAGTTCATAATAGATATAGAAATCTTTTAGTTGCCGCAACAGGAACTGGAAAAACAGTTATTTCTGCTTTTGATTATAAAAATTTCAGAAATAATAATGAGTCATCAAAGTTACTTTTTGTCGCTCATAGAAAAGAAATTTTACAACAAGCAAAAGCAACTTTTCAAGGAATTTTAAAAGACAATAATTTTGGTGATTTATGGGTTGACGGATTGGAACCAAATTCAAATGAATATGTTTTTGCTTCGGTCCAAACTCTAAATAATCGACTAAAAGAAATTAAACTTTCACCAGAATATTACGATTTTATAATTGTTGATGAAGTTCATCATATCTCGGCATCAACATATAGACCTATAATAAGCTACTTTAAACCTAAAGTTCTTTTGGGATTAACAGCAACTCCTGAAAGAATGGATGGAGAAGATATTTTAGAAGATTTCTGTAATCGTATTGCTGCTGAAATTAGACTTCCTGAAGCTTTAAATAAGAAATTATTAAGTCCGTTCCAATATTTTGGAATTACAGATAGTATAGATTTAACAAATGTTAAATGGGAAAAAGGAAAGTATGTCGCAAGTGAATTGACAAGTTTATATACAAAAAATGATGTGCGTGTTGGTCAAATAATTTCAAATCTAGAGAAGTACACAAACGACATAAACGATGTAAGAGCAATAGGATTTTGTGTTACAGTTGACCATGCTATTTTCATGACAGAAAAATTCAATTTAGCAGGTTTAAAAGCCGAATGTTTGACAAGTAAAAATTCAACGGAAAGAGAAAAAATTAGATCGCAATTCAAGAAAAAAGAATTCAATTATTTGTTTGTAGTTGATATTTTTAATGAAGGTGTCGATATTCCAGAAATAGATACAGTTTTGTTTTTAAGACCAACAGAAAGTTTAACAGTTTTTCTTCAACAATTAGGTCGTGGATTGCGTTTAGCAGAAGGAAAAGATTGTTTGACAGTTTTAGATTTTGTGGGAAACTCAAGACCTGAATACGATTTTGAAAGTAAATTTAGAGCATTAATAGGAAAAACAACAACATCAGTTCAAAAAGAAATTGAAGATGATTTTCCTCATTTACCTTTGGGATGTTCAATTATTTTAGAAAAGAAAGCAAAAGAAACTATTCTTGAAAATATTAAAAAAGCAACATCTTTAAATATAAATCAACTGATAGCAAAGATTAGAAATTTTCAACATCAAACAACATTGCCATTAACTTTAGAGAATTTTATTAGTTTAAATAACTTATCAGTTGAAACAATTTATAAAAAAGATAGTTGGTCAAGATTATGTCAAAAAGCAGGAGTTATTGATGATTTTGAACCAATTAATGAAAAGCAAATTTATTCAGCCATTGGTAAAAAGTGGTTGTCCACAAATTCTACAAGTTATTTCAATTTCATTTTAAAAATTGCAAAATCTGATTTTAATATTCAATTGAACGATTTTAATGAAAATGAAAAAACTATGCTATTAATGTTGCATTATGATGTATGGCAAAGTGCGGGAGGTTTTAATTCATTGGAGAAAAGCATAAAACAAATTGGGAAAAATAAAATTCTTGTTAATGAAATTATCCAAGTTGTTGAAATTTTAATTGATAGAGTATACTTTAAAGAAGTAGATATTCAATTACCTTACAATCAACCATTAAAAGTGCATGCAAGATACACTAGAGATCAAATTTTAGCAGCTTTTAGATTAAGTACATTCGAAAGAAAATCGCCAAGTAGAGAAGGTGTTGCTGAAAATCTTGATTTGAATACAGAATTACTTTTTATCAATTTAATTAAATCAGAAGAAAACTTTTCTCCAACCACTATGTATGATGATTATGCAATAAGTGAAACTTTATTTCATTGGCAAAGTCAAAATTCATCAAGACCAGATATTGGTAGAGGTTTGTCTTATATTAAACATCAAGAAAATGATAAAAAGATTTTGTTATTTGTAAGAGAAAAAGCTAATGATGAAAAAGGTAACACGATGGGTTATGTTTTTATAGGTGAGGCCAGATTTGTTGAAAACGAAGGCGAAAAACCAATGAATATTAAATGGGAACTTAATGAACCAATGCCAAATTATCTTTGGAAAGATTCAGCGAAAATGTCAATCGGATAATTTTTATATTTCCATAAAAAAAACACCAACATTTCTGTCGGTGTTTTAAGTACTAATTTTTAGATTCTGAAACAAGTTCAGAATGACAAAGTTGCGGCTACTCTTCCAAAAGAACTTCCAAAATACTTATAGCAGCATCGCTAATTTTAGTACCAGGACCAAAAACGGCTACGGCTCCGGCATCAAAAAGATATTGGTAGTCTTGTGCGGGTATAACGCCACCTACAATGACCATAATGTCTTCGCGTCCGTATTTTTTGAGTTCTTCAATAACTTGTGGTACCAATGTTTTGTGTCCGGCTGCTAGTGAGGAAACGCCCAAAATATGCACGTCGTTTTCTACGGCTTGTTTAGCCGCTTCGGCAGGCGTTTGGAATAGCGGTCCTATGTCCACATCAAAACCTACATCGGCATAACCTGTAGCTACTACTTTGGCACCACGGTCGTGACCATCTTGTCCCATTTTGGCAATCATAATACGTGGGCGACGGCCTTCTTTTTTGGCGAAAGCATCGGCCAATTGTTTTGCTTTTTCAAAGCTTGCGTCGTTTTTTATTTCTTTGCTATACACACCACTAAAAGTTTTGATTTGTGCTTTGTATCTTCCAAAAACCGCTTCGAGTGCATCGCTAATCTCACCTAGTGTGGCTCTGTTGCGTGCGGCTTCTACTGCCAAAGCTAGTAAATTATCGTTTTGGTTTTGTGCACAATCGGTTAATTTTGCCAAACTTGCTTTTACTTTGTCGTTGTCGCGAGTGGCTTTTATGTGTTCCAAACGTTCTATTTGTTGCTTGCGAACCATTTGGTTATCGACATCTAAAATATGCAATGGATCTTCTTTTTCCAAACGGTATTTGTTGATACCCACAATAATATCTTGGTTGCTATCTATACGTGCTTGTTTGCGTGCCGAAGCTTCTTCAATACGCAATTTAGGAATACCCGACTCGATGGCTTTGGTCATACCGCCCAATTCTTCGACTTCTTCAATTAGTTTCCAAGCGTTTTGTGCAATTTCGTTGGTTAGGCTTTCTACATAATAGCTTCCCGCCCAAGGGTCAACGGTTTTGCAAATTTTGGTTTCTTCTTGCAAAAAGATTTGCGTGTTACGAGCAATTCGTGCTGAGAAATCAGTTGGTAACGCAATCGCTTCGTCTAGCGCATTGGTATGTAACGATTGAGTTCCACCAAAAGCAGCAGCAGCAGCTTCGATAGCCGTTCTCGCCACGTTGTTGAAAGGATCTTGCTCGGTTAAACTCCACCCCGATGTTTGGCAATGTGTGCGCAATGCCAATGATTTTTCGTCTTGCGGATTGAATTGTTTTAGGAGTTTTGCCCATAACATTCTACCAGCGCGCATTTTGGCAATTTCCATAAAATGGTTCATTCCAATAGCCCAAAAGAACGAAAGGCGAGGAGCGAACTCGTCTATTTTCATGCCAGCAGCCAATCCAGTTCGGATGTATTCTAGACCGTCGGCTAATGTGTACGCTAGTTCGATATCGGCCGTAGCACCAGCTTCTTGCATGTGGTAACCCGAAATAGAAATAGAGTTGAATTTAGGCATGTTTTTGCTAGTATATTCAAAAATATCAGCAATGATTTTCATAGAAGGCGTTGGCGGATAAATATAGGTATTACGCACCATGAATTCCTTAAGAATATCATTTTGAATTGTTCCTGAAAGTAAATTGGATGAAACGCCTTGTTCTTCGGCAGCCACGATGTAAAAAGCCATGATAGGCAAAACAGCACCGTTCATAGTCATAGAAACCGACATTTCGCCTAATGGAATTTGGTCAAAAAGCACTTTCATATCTTCCACCGAGTCGATGGCAACACCTGCTTTTCCGACATCGCCAAAGACACGTTCGTGGTCTGAATCGTAACCGCGATGGGTTGCAAGGTCAAAGGCTACAGAAAGTCCTTTTTGTCCGGCCGCAAGATTTCGTCTGTAAAAAGCATTACTTTCTTCAGCAGTTGAAAAACCAGCGTATTGTCTGATAGTCCAAGGTCTTCGAACGTACATAGTGGCATAAGGTCCGCGAAGGTTGGGTGCAAAACCAGCTCCAAAACCAAGATGTTCCAAGTTTTCGATGTCTTCTTTGGAATAAGTTGGTTTTAGCTCAATGTTTTCGGCAGTGTGGAAAGTTGGTTCCTCACTTTTGGAATTTGTATTTTGACTTTTGGAATTTGTCAAAGTAATATTTTGGATATCTTTTCTTTTCATGATAGTAAGAAAATGTTATTCTTTTATTAGTTTTAATGACTCTTTTTGGTCATATGTTATAATGTAAATTCCCTTTTGAAGATGAGATATATCAATATCTGTGGATTCTAAAGATAATTTTCCACTCAATAATTTGCGTCCATTCATGTCAGTTAGCGAATAACTCGAATTAGGAGTACCATTTGATTTAATGGTTACAATATTTTTTACTGGATTAGGAGAAATTGAATACTTTTTTTCAAAAAAACTATTTGAATTTAAGTTTTGTAAATTTAATTTTGCTAGAAAAACTCCACTTTGATTTGAAGATTGATTAAATATTGTGCCATCAAAATTTACAGTTGCAAGGGCTGATACAACTCCATTTACATATAAACTATTTTCAAAAATTGAAACACTATCAGCTCTATCATAACTTGAACTCCCAGTATTTTTTGCCCAAATTGCATCCCCATTTGGATTATATTTTGTTACAAAAATATCTGCATTACCATTATTATTTAATTGAGGAAGTGAATCAAACATAACTGTATCAGAGTACATTCGGCCTACAATATATATATTATTTGAATTATCAATATCTAGCCCAGACGCACCATCAAAAGCTGTAACACCTCCAGCTGATTTTACCCATTGGATTTGTCCGTTTACATCATATTTTGCCAAAAAGATATTGTTATTAAAACTACTATTATCATTTGTAGATATTGATTTATTTATACTTATATTGCCTAGCGTCATAATTGGGGAGTTAAAATCTCCTGTTACGTATATATTATTTAAATTATCTATTTTTATATCACTTAATACTTCATTATTAGTTCCAATTGATTTTTTTGCCCATATTAATTGCCCAAGGGGATTTAATTTAATTATAAAAAAATCAAAACTACTACTTGTATTTGTTAATATAATTCCAGCATTGAAAGATTGAGACATAAAATAACCTGCAACATATATATTACCAATATTATCAGTAGCTAAACATGTCAAATTATCATAATTGATTCCTCCAAATCTTTTAATCCAAGTTGAATCTCCATTTGGATTTATTTTGATTAAAAAAACATCATGATGATAAGAATTATTTATTGAACCAGTATTATTGGTTAAAAGTCCATCAAAAAAAAAGGATTCAGATGAAAAAACACCACCTAAAAAAACGTTATCTTGATTATCTATACTAATAGATTTCCCATAATCTGATCCATATCCGCCTCCACTTTTTAGCCATATAATATTTCCGTTTGAGTCAAATTTTGCAATAAAAGCATCATTTTGAGGTGTAGTATTTGTAAAATCTGAATTTGAAACAGTTAAGTTTTCAATTGTTAACGTTGGAGAACTAAAGTTGCCAGAAGCATATATATTATTTTGAGAATCACAACAAACACTATATACTATTTGTTCTCTAATACCTCCAATTTTTTTTGCCCATAATACATCTCCAGTTGAATTATACTTGGTAATAAAACCATCTCTGTAATCGTCATTTGATAATGTAAAACTACCAAAAGTTATTGTTGGTGACACAAAAAATCCAGATGAAATTACATTTCCATCATTGTCGCATGTAGTTTTTATACTATCATCAAAACTATTTCCTACTGATTTTCTTGCCCATTCCCAGTTTGGAGCTTGAGCAAATATTAATTGAGAAATTATAAAAAGGAAACTAAATATTACTTTTTTCATGTTATTTTATTTTTCAGTTGTTAATCTTTCTTGTTCCAGTTTTTCGGCTAAGCGTTTTTCGATTATGGGTGTGATTAACGTTTTTCTTGGATTTTGTTTTACAAATGGGTATAACTCCAATTCGTCTTTCATTCGGTCGTTTTTGTTTGGATATTTGTTGGTTCCAAGTAAAACTTCTTTTCCAGAATCGAATAACTCTTGTTGTTTGGCAGCGCTTTCACTAATTTTTCTTTGAATAGTTCCTTCGATAAGTTGGGTAATGAAACCGCCATTTCGTTCAATATCTTTGAATAAATCGAGTGCTTTTTCGGCCAATTGTTGTGTGATGGTTTCGATGTAATATGCGCCATCAGCAGGATTGTTTACTTTGTCAAAATAACTTTCGTGCTTAAGAACCAATAGTTGATTTCTCGAAATTCTGTCGCCAAATTCATTGTCTTTGTGATATAGAGCGTCATAAGGTAAGTTGGCAACGGCATTGGCACCACCAATTATAGCCGACATGCATTCGGTTGTGGTGCGTAGCATATTTACATTGTAATCGTATAATGTTTTGTTACGTTTGGTTGGTGTTGCTACAATATGACAATCAAAATTATGGTTGTACTCTTTAGCAAGTGAGTTGAAAACCAGTCTCAAAGCACGTAGTTTGGCAATTTCAAAGAAATAGTTGGTTCCAACCGAAACTTCAATTGTTATAGGTTGGTTTATAGAAGGAATTCGGTTGAAATATTCGTTTATGTGTGCTATTGTGTATGCAACTTGCTGTACCATATTAGCACCAGCATTATCGTATAAATTGGCATTGCAACTTAGGAATGTTGCCACCCCGTCCGTCGGCCACCCCTCCAGAGGATGGGAATTTTTGGCGATTGCATTTAGTTTTTCGAAATCCTTATCAAGATTTTCAAACCAGTTTCCGTCTTTGGCTAATTGCCCAATTGGGTCTAGTAGGATTTTGAAATTTGCTTTGTTTTGGGAAGCAAAGTTAGTTAGCTTGGTAACGAAATCGATTGAGAGAAAAGACAAATAGAAGTAATAGGAAACTTTTTCTAAAGGAAGATTTTGCATTAGTTCTTCGATAGAAGTGGTTTCGTTTTCTATTGTAAATCGGATGCTTTCTGCGCCACGAGATAAGGTTTCTAAAGCTGTTTTGTTAGATTTTTTAACGTCGTGAACGAAGATGTTTTGTAAAATAGTAAAAGCGTTTGTTGGTGCTGATACATTGTTCTTGGCATCCAATTCGTCGAGGTGATAAAAGGGTTTTACTTTGATGCCTTCTGGACTTTCCCATACTAGGGTTTCGTTGTAATCGGCACCTTTAAGTTCGTACTGAATTTGTTGTTTCCACTGTTTGGAAGAAACAGGGTCGAAATCGGAAAAAAGGTTGTTGTTTGACACTTTTTTAATTTTTTATGGTTGTATAAGAAAAGAAAAAGTCTAAAATAGCCCTGATCGCAATGGCATCCTTTTTCTTTTTTCTTTAAAAAGAAAAAGATACAATGGAGAGCAGGACTGAACCTGTTAGAAACGCTATTGTTGTGCTTCTAATAAGCTATCTTTTATTCTTTGTTCTTCAAATTCTATTATGTAAATATCTTCGCTGTCCTTTTTCATATAGTATTTTTCGCGAGCGTATTTTTCTATTTGATTGGGATTTTTGAGTAATATAATGCTTTGTTCGTCTTTTTTGATTTCTTCTTGATAGTATTCTTTGTTGGTTTCGAGTTCATCGATTTGTTTGTTTAGAAAACGATGGTCGAAATAGGAATAGTTGTCGAGAAAAAGCATCCAAATGATAAAGAACAACAATACCCACACATATTTATTGCTGATAAATTGGAGTAGGGCTGATTTCTTTTTTTTTGGATTTTCCATACGTTAAAGGTACAAAAAAATTAGGATAAACGTTGATTAATTACCGCTCTAACTACATCAATAGCAACCGTGTTGTATTTATCGTTAGGAATGATAATATCGGCAAAGGCTTTGGTAGGTTCAATGAATTGTTGGTGCATCGGTTTAAGCGTTGTTTGGTAACGATTTAGAACTTCTTCCATGTCGCGACCACGCTCGGCAATGTCACGTTTTAGACGACGAATAAGACGTTCGTCAGAATCGGCATGCACGAAGACTTTTACGTCAAACATTTCGCGAAGTTCGGGATTGGTAAGAATAAGAATTCCTTCGACAATCATTACTTTTCTTGGATGCGTTGAAATGGTATCCTCGGTGCGATTGTGTGTTACGAATGAATAAACAGGTTGGTCAATGGTTTTGCCTGCTTTTAAATCTTTGAGATGACTTACTAAAAGTTCAAAATCGATGGCTCTTGGGTGGTCGAAGTTGATGTTGCTACGTTCTTCATAGCTCATACCTACATTTTGTTTGTAATAAGAATCTTGTGATATGATACCGACTTCAGTTTCTGGTAATTCATTCATAATTTGATGAACGACTGTTGTTTTTCCACTTCCTGTTCCGCCTGCAATTCCGATAATGAGCATATTTTGAATTTAGTTGATTGTTGCTACAAAAATAGTAATTAAAACGAAATTAATTTTTGGTTTAGGAGGAAAAAATTAAAATTTATTTTGATTTAAAATTGTGGTTGGATTGAATTGTGTATAAAAGAAAAAATCCCTTCCACAGAGTGAAAAGGATTTGGTCGGGGTGGCAGGATTCGAACCTGCGGCCTTCCCGATTTTATCGGGACGCAATAACCGGTTTAAATTTTTCACAAAAAAAATCCCTTCCACAGAGTGAAAAGGATTTGGTCGGGGTGGCAGGATTCGAACCTGCGGCCTCCTGCTCCCAAAGCAGGCGCGATAACCGGGCTAC
>NZ_JAPZSP010000041.1 GCF_027531705.1 Flavobacterium sp.
CATGGCTAGTTCAGTTTTTATCTGAATTTTTATCGCTGAATCAATATTTTGTGTATTTTTGGAATGTTAAGTGTCGAAAATACGCCACGAGACAAAGCGGCAAAACGTTGTGCGATACCAAACCAAAAAACAAGTAAAATAGAACAAATATGAGCTTTTTAAAGAAATTATTCGGTGGAAAAAGTAAGGAAGTTGAAATTCCAGCTAGAGAGTTTACCGAAGATGAATATAACAAAGATTACGAATTAAAAGAAAAAGGTTTAGAAAATGTATTAGGAAAAATGCATGGAATTGTTGGTCACGCAATTATTCCTTTTCAGTCGGCGGAGCAGTTGATATGTATTATTTTACAAATCATATTAAAGGAACTGGATTTGCAACAATGGAATTATTAAATCCCGATGGAAATGGGCCAAAACCGAATAGAATCGGAACTTATGAATTAGTTGGATTTACAAAATTAGATTATAACGATAACGAAGAAAACCAAACTGCATTTAATAAAATTGAAAGAAGATTTTGTGGAATATTCACAACAATTGGAAATTATTCTTTTCAAGCAATCTTGAATCCACTTGAAACAATCGAAGTACCTAATGGAACTGACGAAAATAATTGCTTAATTTTAGATAATTACAACCCAGAAAATAAAGAATTCAAAATAGGCGAAAGAAATCACCATTTATTACTTTGCTTAGAAGTCTTTAGAAGTGAAATGGAATTTGCTAGAAAAAACGGAAGCGGAAAATTAATAGAATTACTAAAAGAAAAAGGTTTTTATCCATATAGCGATTTAGATAGAAATCCAGTTGTATAAATTGGCATCGCACAACAGCTGTTTCTAGCAATGGCTAGGCTTGGGATTTATTTATAAAACTTCTGTGAAAATCTTTTTTCTTACAATACAACTTTCGTTTTCAAATATTCGGTATATTTGTGATTGTCAGTGAGCAAATTACGCCACTGCCAGAAGCAGCAAAACGTTGGCAGTAATCAAAACAAAAAAAATCAACATAATGAAAATAATAATATTTATTCCCCTAATCCTTATATCAATAGAATGTTATTCTCAAAAAAATGAATATAAAATTGACGAAATTAAAATAGAACTGGACTCAATAAATATTTCAAAAATCAAATCAGCATGCGATTGTTCAAATGGAATGGAAAAAATAGCAAACATCCTTTATAAAACCACTGAAAAATTTTCATCAAGAGCTGAGATACTTAATGACTCATTAGGGGTACAAATTGTAATTCTCACGACAAAAAAAACTAAAGAGGTTTCCAAAAAATGTGAAAATGAATTAAGACTAAAAGATTCAGACATATTAGAGTGCAATAGTTTTAAATCATTTAAAGAAAAGTCTGAAATTCTGAATAAAAAATTTAGAAATTAGTATATTGACTACTGCCAACAGCTGTTTCTAGCAATGGCTAGGCATGGGATTTATTTATAAAACTTAATTGTTGAAACTAAATTTTAGTTATATTTGTGATGGTCAGTGTCGAAATTACGCCACTGCCAGAAGCAGCAAAACGTTAGTGGCTATTTTGGCGCGACGGAAAACTAACACGAATAATTTTTAGAAAAGTAATCTCAATATTAAACCTTTTATTATTTTGAAAATACAAAAACTACTTAATATTTTAATCCTAATTCTTATATTTTCTTGCTCGGAAAAAACTAAAAAGAGTGAGTCGAAAAATTTACCAGCAGAAAAACAAAAAGTTTCTACTCAGATAAAGAATACTGCAAAGGTTATTGAAATTTCAGATCAAGAAAAGAATTTTAATGAATTTATAGATTCACTCAAAATATTTATTGTAAAACCTGTTGACACTTTAAAAATTGAGGTCAATCCTAAACAAATAGAGAATTATAAAATTGCCGGAAACACAATTCAAATTTTTAAAAAAGATACTTTTAATATTGATTGGATAAAAATAAACAATAATAAAATTCTAATTAAAAGTCTTAAAACAATAAACCCACGAGTTGATGGAGAAAGAGAAAAAATGTTTTGTAACAACGTTGAAAAGATTAAATTATATAATTTCAATAAAAACAAAATTATCTTTTTAGAGTTCAATTCAAACCCTTGTACAGGACTTGGATGTAGTGTATCGGATTATATAATTTATGACTTAAAAAATAACCAAGTAAATCTATTTGGGAATTTCAGAACTGCAAATTTGAACTTTTACAGCTTTCCATTTGATAAAAAACTGAACTATATATCAACAGAATATCAGGGAGATTTTCATGGAAATACTCCAATTCATTTTATTAGTCGAATTTACTCAATGGACAATAAAGGAAAGTTTCAACTTAAAAAAGATTTAAAAGGTAAAGAATATTATTATGAAATTATTACTTTTCCTGAAGAAGAAACTGGAAGATTTGAATATAAACGGAATTGGTTTTGTAAAGAATATTATGAAAAATAAAGAAAAACAGCCACTAACAGCGGTTTCAAGAAATGGCGAGGCATGGGATTTATCAGAAATTAGAAAGGTCATTAATTAAAAGTTTTTGTTATATTTGTAAAGGCTTGGTCTTGGTTCATCGCCACTTCATGAAGCCGCGAAACGTTATAACCAAGCCTCACAAACCCACATAAAAAACAACCAAAATGAATCTAATTCAAGACCAAACAACTCGTTTCTATGAATGGAAGTTTAATGAGTATGGAACTTACCAAGAATTTATATCAGAAGTTAGAACACAACTTTATGAATACAGAAAAGATGCACACAAACTTGAATTTTTAGATTATCTATTGACATTGTTAAAGCAAGGTTTTGATAAACATTTAGAAGTTTGTCCGCACAAAAATGAAAAAGGTGTTTGTGGTGTTAACAAAAACTATGAAAACAGTTTGTTTTTTGTTCAAAACGAACGCGACGAGGTAATTGAATGTTTACCAACAACTGAGTTTAATCTCCAAGAACGGTCCGAAATAAATGAAAGTCTTCAAAAAATTCTAGAAGATCTTAATAAAATAAAAGTTGGACAAGAATTCACATATGATGATATAGTTCAAGAATTAAATGAGTTAAAAGAGTTCTATTTTTTAAACAAAAAACATTGGTCTCAAATGCTAATCGGAAGACTAACAGAAATGGTAGCAAGTGGTGTAATAAGTGAAACTTTGAGTAAAGATATTGTAGAAACTGTATTAAAAAATTATGGCGGAATAATTCAATAGAGAAATAAAAGGCCTGGTTATAACAGCCGTTTCTCGCAATTGCGAATTTTGTAGTAAATTCACGTTTACGTTTCGCAAGAATTTTTATCTTTAACAGAAAATATAAGGTTCCGAACTTCGCAACTGACGAGAAGCGGCGGAACGTTGTAGGCAATTATAAAAAACCTCTCGTCCTAAAATAGGTTGACTAAAAATTAAACACTTTTAGTATCCTATGGAAACACCAAAAAAACAACCCTG
>NZ_JAPZSP010000032.1 GCF_027531705.1 Flavobacterium sp.
GTAAAATCTATTGATAAAAGTGAAATGTTATTCGCATTTGTTCCAAAAGAAAATCGTTTATTATTGTAAAGAATTGCAGTACTTGGTTTCAAAACTTCTCCATTTACTTCACAAGAAATTCCACCATTACCATCATAAACTTCATCATTTAGTTGTTTATCATCATTTTGTGTACAACTAACTATTAAAAATACTGTTAAAATTTTGATTATATTTTTCATAACTTTTATTTAAATTATATTTTATTAGTTTTCTGTTTCTCGAAACTGTCTGCCAACGTTTGGCAGCTACAAGAAGTTGCGTACTTCATTCACTTTCAATTACAAATATAGAAAAAACATTGATTCAACAATTACCATTTCTGATAAAAACCAAGCCTAGCAATTTCTTGTAACTGCTGTTGTGCGTAGTACTTTTATTCAATCCACTTTTCTATTGTTTTGAATAATTCCCATTTTTTATTTCGATTAAGTCTATATATGAATGTTCCACCTTCTCCAGAATCTCCACATTCAATAATTGCTAAATCTTTTTTAAGATTAAATAATGGAACATATAAATAGCCAACACAATTATTCTCTTTTCTTACTTTCTCCCAAAATTTAGCTTTTCTTTCTTTTGAACTTATTGTCAGCGTATCAAATTCGATAACTTTTTTGTTTTGTATGAACTTTTGGTTTAATATAAATTTGTTTCCATTTCGATATTGTTTTAGTATATACTTTTTGTCATTTTTAGAAAAAATAGTGTCAAATTTCTTTATAAATGTTGAATCATTATTTAAAAAAATCACTGTTTTTCTATTCAATACTGCGTCACAATATCTGTATACATTATCTTTATCTGAAAGTACAGAATTAATTACTTCATAAACTAATTTGTTGTTAACTATTTCAGTGTATTTTTCTTCTAAAACAATTTCAGAATTGCTTTGATTATTGCAACTAAATAGTGAAAGAAAGAAAATTGTGAATATGAAATATTTTTTCATTAGAGCATTTTTAGTATTACGCACAACGTCCCCGCGCTAAAAGCAGGCTGGGGTTAAAGATGCGTAATTTTTCGGTTAAACACAAATTTCTCAAACACAAAACCATTTTCAAATTAAGCCAATTGCCCAGCTTGCTTGTAGCGTGTGTTAGGGTGTGTAGCTTGACGATGCTTAGCACGAACGATTAGACTTTCCAATTGTCGATTCCGATTTCGGTAACTTTTCCACCTTCAGATTTCCGTTCCAAATAGTTTCCGCTGTTGAAATTCAAACTTCAGATAAACATCAAGGAAAATCGACAAAAAAATTCCGCTTTCGGTTTTCCATAAAGCAGTTCAGGTTTCTTTGTCCGCAACAATTAAGTTTCAGATTTCGGTTCGAATTTCGGTTCGAATTTCGGTTCAGATTTCGGTTCAGATTTCGGTCAGCTCGGTTTCTGCTTCGTTATGAATTTTCCAAACTAAAGTTTCGGATTGAAATAAACTGTTGATTTTCAAAGGCTATACACCCTAACGTTCCCGCGCTACAAGTAGTTTGGGACTAAATTAAGCCCTATTTTTGGATTTGCCAAATCTTCCAAATACAAACCAATTTTCCAATTAAGCCAAATCCCCAAATTGCTTGTAGCGTGTGTTGGTGGCTGCTGTTTCTATTTAACCCAAGTTAAGGCTACTGATGCGTAAATAATTTTTGAACTTTCTGCTTTACCGTCAAAAAAATTAGTTGGTAAATTTTTTACTAATTCTTTAGCTTGTGTTTTTGGTTTCAATTTCAAAATCTTTTGCAATTCAATTATTTTTTTGTTTTTATTTAATTGTTTTTTAAGTGAGATTTTTAAATTTTCATCCTTAAGTTCAATAATTTGAGAACCAATAACAGTAATAACTTTGTTTTCATCAATTATGTTAAGTAATAGTAAATCTCTATAATATTTACTATTAATGGAATAATCAGCTTCTTTCATTAATTTTAAAACACTTGAAATTTCTTTTAATGAACTTCTAGGAATTACATTATCGGATTTTAAAGATAATTGTGTTTTTGTACTTCGTCCTTTTTGTGGTTCCTTAATTTTTGATTTAATATCTAATTTAGATTGTAAAAACCAACTAATTAGATTTAATGAATATGCTTCCCAGGTTTTATCTTTGAAATCTTGTTTAAATATTGACTTTAAAACAGTTGTTATATCATCTTTAGTGATTGAATTTAAATTCATTTTCTTCAATTCTAAATAAGGTGTGTAATTTTGGAATTTATGTGTAATGAATGTAATAAAACCATTTTCTGTGATTTCTATTTCTTTTTTTGCAACACTATAAAAATCATCATTTTTTTTAATTAGACCAAAATTCCTCAATTCTATTAAAATATTTTCAAGACTAGTTTTCCCTATACTCTTTATATGTTTTTTTAGAATTGTTTCAATAGTTTGTGGTTTTACTGAATCTTTGAAAAGTAAAAAAACTTCTAAACATAATGTTACACGTTGTCTTATCAAATAACTCTCGCCAATAGTAGGGATAATGTTTGTAACTAAATAATCTCTAAATATGTCCCAATAAATATTGTAATTAGCACCTGATTTAATTATTAAACGTTTATTTAATAATGAATCTATTATTTTACTTTCAATAGATTCTCCAACTTCTGAAATTTCAAAAAATGCTCCTTCATATGCTTTTTGAGCAATTAATTTTAAACCATTTAATTCTTCAGGTTCTATTCTTTCTTTATCCTTTTCAAATAAATCTATTATATTAAGATTTGATTCAATAAGTTTATCTTTTTTTAGTCCTCCTTGAATTTGCTCAAAAATATGAATACACAATTTTTTAGTAAGCCAAGGTAAACCTTGTGAGCTTTCTTTAATCCTGTTTTTTATATCTTTATCAAGTTTCCCTATGGATTGTTCTAATTGTTTAATTATGCCGTCAATTTCCTTTTCACCAAAATCTCCAATTATAAATTCTCGTGATTGTTCTTT
>NZ_JAPZSP010000047.1 GCF_027531705.1 Flavobacterium sp.
GATAATATTTATTTTCAATAAAAACTGAACTTGTAGCCCGTAGGGGAATCGAACCCCTCTTACCAGGATGAAAACCTGGCGTCCTAACCGATAGACGAACGGGCCATTACATCATTTTTGTAATGCGAGTGCAAAAATACAACTATTTTTAATTCACGCAATAGAAGCAAGCACTTTTTTTATTTTTTTTTAGTACGCTTTTGCAAACAACACTCTACCAGTAGACTTAGCTCCTGAAAAAACACAGGCTCCTTCTTCATTTTTTCTATCCAAAGGAATACAACGAATGGTTGCCTTAGTTAAATCCTTAATTTTTTCTTCCGTTTCTGATGTTCCATCCCAATGTGCCGAAATGAATCCTGTTTTATTTTCTAACACCTCTTTGAACTCTTCAAAAGAATTTACTTCAGTAATATGTGTATCTCTATAATTCAATGCTTTATTGAATAAATCAGCCTGAATTGTCTCCAACAAATCGTTTATATAAGCCACAATTCCATCTTTTGAAACAACTTCTTTTGTTAAAGTATCACGTCTAGCTACTTCAAAAGTTCCGTTTTCTAAATCTTTTGGTCCTACTGCTATTCTAACTGGAACACCTTTTAATTCCCATTCAGCAAATTTGAATCCAGGTTTTTGTGTTGTTCTATTATCAAATTTAACCGAGATTTTTAATTTTTTAAATTGTGAGACCAATTCATTAACTACAAATGTTATCTTTTCTAATTCTTCATCAGTTTTAAAAATAGGCACAATTACTACTTGAATTGGAGCCAAGTTTGGAGGCAACACTAATCCGTTATCATCAGAGTGCGTCATAACTAATGCACCCATCAAACGAGTAGAAACTCCCCAAGAAGTTCCCCAAACATATTCTTGTTTCCCTTCTTGATTAGCAAATTTCACCTCAAATGCTTTAGCAAAATTTTGCCCTAAAAAGTGAGAAGTTCCCGCTTGTAAAGCTTTTCCATCTTGCATTAATGCTTCAATACAATAAGTTTCATCAGCTCCAGCAAAACGTTCAGTTTCTGTTTTTAATCCTTTTATTACTGGAATTGCCATAAAATTTTGAGCAAAATCAGCATAAACATTCATCATCTTTTCAGATTCTTCAATAGCTTCTGCTTTGGTTGCATGCGCTGTGTGTCCTTCTTGCCACAAAAACTCTGCAGTTCTCAAGAACAAACGCGTTCTCATTTCCCAACGAACAACATTGGCCCATTGATTAATTAACAAAGGTAAATCTCTATAAGATTGAACCCAGTTTTTGTATGTGCTCCAAATAATAGCTTCACTTGTAGGACGAACAATTAATTCTTCTTCCAATTTTGCATTTGGATCAACCATTAATTTTCCTGGTTTATCTGGATCATTTTTTAAGCGATAATGCGTCACAATGGCACATTCTTTGGCAAATCCTTCTGCATTTTTTTCTTCTGCTTCAAACATACTTTTGGGAACAAAAAGCGGAAAATAGGCATTACTATGACCTGTTTCTTTAAACATTCTGTCTAATTCTGCTTGCATTTTTTCCCAAATTGCGTAGCCATACGGTTTGATTACCATACAACCTCTAACGCCTGAATTTTCGGCTAAATCTGCTTTTACTACAAGCTCGTTATACCATTTGGAATAGTCTTCTGCTCTCTTTGTTAAGTTCTTACTCATGATGAATAGTTTGGCATAAAAATTGTTTAATATTTAATTAACTAAATAGTTCGGCAAAACTAACTATTTTTGTAATGACCAACAATAAAAATACTATTCTTATGAAAACAAATTATTATAATTCCGGAAAATTGTCCATTTATTCAATAGTTGGACTTCTTACTTTGATGGCTACATCATGTGGTTCTTATCAAAATAAATCTTATTATGATAGAGATGGAATTTATGGTGGTGAAAGCGAAAAAGTAGCTCAAACATCTGTAAATGATGGTCAAGCCAAAGCAACCGAAAGTAATAAATATACTGAATATTTCAATTCTCTTCGTGACGACCAACAAGATGAAGTTTTTACCGATGTTGAAAGTTATTCTTCTTACAAAGACACTTTAGCAACTCAAGACAGAAATCAATCTGCAGCTTGGGGTTCTAATCCTTCTAACGTTACTGTAAATGTTTATGACAATAACTGGGGATGGAATAATGCCGCATGGAACTCATGGAATGGATGGGGTTGGAACAATTGGGGAATGGGTTGGAATAATTGGGGTTGGAATAATTGGGGTTGGAATTCATGGTACGGTCCAAACTGGGGATGGGGATGGAACTCATGGTATGGTCCAGGTTGGGGATGGAATAACTGGGGCTGGAATAATTGGTATGGAAATGGTTTCTACGGAAACAATTATCATAACAACTATGCTTATGGAAATGGTAGAAGAGGTTCAACCTACGGAAGACCTGAAGGAAATTCTTCAAGAGATTATAGAAGAAGTAGTAATACAATTACTAGAAGTACAACAGTTACTGGTACTCGAAGAGCAGATTATGTTCCAACTAGAACTTCAAGTACTAGAAGTAATACTATAAGAAGTAACAGCAACTCTCCAGTTAGAACTTACAATGGTTCTAATACGACTAGAGATAATTCAAGTAGTCCAACTAGAACAACTACATCGCCAACAAGAAATAATACTTATACACCAAGCAACAACTCATCAAACAGCACTCGTTCAAACAACTATTCACCAAGTAATTCATCTTCTACAAGATCAAGTTCTGGTGGTGGTGGAGGTTCTAGATCTGGTGGCGGTGCCGGAGGTTCTCGTTCAGGTGGCGGAGGTAGACGATAAAATTTAGTATCTATTTAAATTTAGAAAAATGAAAAAATATTTTTTAGCCTTTACAGCTATTATCAGCATAAATTGTGTTAATGCTCAAGAGATTCCTGATGCAATCAGATTGGCTCAAGAAAACTTGAACGGAACAGCTCGTTTCAGAGCGATGGGTGGAGCTTTTGGCGCACTTGGCGGTGACTTATCAGCTATAAATGTAAATCCGGCGGGAAGTGTTGTGTTTGCCAATAATCAGGCTGGTGGTACTTTGACAAGTTTTAATACTAAAAATAATGCTAATTATTTTGGTTCGAAAACAAGTCAATCTGAAAATACGTTTGACCTAAGTCAAGGTGGTGCTGTATTTATTTTTGAAGATCGTTCTGGCAAAAGTGATTGGAACAAGTTTTCATTTGCTTTGAACTACGAAAACACCAATAATTATGATAATTCTTTGTTTTCAAAAGGTACAAATCCTAATAATTCTGTAGCAAATTACTTTTTGAGTTATGCTAATCCTACTGCTACTCAAGGCGGTTTTTTTCTTAGCAATATTAAAGATTATTACTATGAAGAATTAAACTATGCCGATCAACAAGCCTATATCGGAATCTTAACAAATGTAATAAAACCAAATGTTTTAGACGAAAACAATGATACTTACAGCACAAATAATGCTGGTGGAAATTATTACCAAGAAAATTCAATTGTAGCAACAGGTTTTAATGGAAAACTAACTTTTAATGGTGCTGCTTCTTATAAAGATAAAATTTTCTTTGGCCTTAGCTTGAATTCTCATTTTACAGATTATATACAATCAACTCGTTTTGTAGAACGCAACAATAATAATGGTGTAAATAGCTCATCTTTTGACAATGATTTATACACTTATGGAAGTGGATTTTCATTCAATCTAGGTGTTATTGGAAAAATAAATAAAGAAATTCGTGCTGGATTGTCTTATGAATCTCCAACTTGGTACAAATTGAACGACGAATTAAAACAGAATTTGAATACAACTGGGACAAATTTTATAAATTATAGTAATCCTACTTATAATGTTTATACAATAAATAGCGGAATAAGCAATGCAAATTCTGACTCCAACATCACAATGATTTATGATCCTTACAAATTAAGAACACCTTCTAAATTTACTGGAAGTCTTGCTTATATTTTTGGTAAAAAAGGATTGATTAGTGTTGATTATAGCATTAAAGATTATAGCAACACTAAATTTAGAGATCCTTACGGAGATTTTGCAAACGTAAATAATAGAATGAATGATATTCTTGATACAACAGGTGAAATTAGAATTGGTGCTGAATACAGAATCAAACAATTTAGTCTAAGAGCTGGTCACAGAAGTGAGGAAAGTCCTTATAAAAATAGTTGGACAATAGGTAGCTTAAAAAGCTATTCTGGCGGACTTGGTTATAATTTTGGAGATACTAAATTGGATTTATCATATACGTATGCTAAAAGAATTTCAAACCCAAGTTTTTTTGAACAAGGGTTTATAGACGCAGCCAGAATTAATTCAGTAAACAACAATGTTTCTTTAACATTACTATTTGAATTGTAATAGAAACTTAACGTTTTATAGAAAACCATTCGTCTTTCGAGTGGTTTTTTTTTGCCCAAAACTCAACTGCTAGCCCAGATTGCAGAGAAAATCCTTTTCTTTTTTTCTTTAAAAAAGAAAAGATTGTAGCGAAAAGCTGGAACGAACCTTTCTGAAAATGCCCAAAAGTTAGTGCTCCTAAAAATAAATACTGTAATTTTGCACCTCAATATATAAAGAAGCATGAGAACCAAATCGGTAAAAAAGAATAAAATTAACGTAATAACGCTAGGTTGTTCGAAAAATATTTATGACAGTGAAGTCCTAATGGGACAACTAAAAGCCAGCGGAAAAGAAGTTGAACATGAAGCTCCAGCTGAAACAGAAGGAAATATTATTGTAATAAACACCTGCGGATTTATAGACAATGCCAAAGCAGAATCGGTAAACATGATATTGGAATATGCCGATAAGAAAGAACGCGGATTGGTTGATAAAGTCTTCGTTACTGGCTGTTTGTCGGAAAGATACCGTCCAGATTTGGAGAAAGAAATTCCAAATGTAGATCAGTTTTTTGGCACTACCGAATTGCCTTTGTTACTAAAAGCGCTTGGTGCCGATTATAAACACGAATTATTGGGCGAACGATTAACGACAACTCCTAAAAATTACGCTTACCTAAAAATTGCCGAAGGTTGTGATAGACCGTGTAGTTTTTGTGCTATTCCGATTATGCGTGGCAAACACGTTTCGCAACCTATTGAAAAATTGGTTAAAGAAGCAGAAGGTTTGGCTCGTGATGGTGTAAAAGAATTGATTTTGATTGCACAAGATTTGACCTATTATGGCTTGGATATTTATAAAAAACGAAATCTTGCCGAATTATTAGAAGCTTTGGTAAAAGTAGAAGGAATTGAATGGATAAGACTACATTACGCCTTCCCTACTGGTTTTCCGATGGATGTTTTGGCTGTTATGAAGCGTGAACCGAAAATTTGTAACTATATTGATATTCCGCTACAACATATTTCGGATAACATCCTAAAATCAATGCGTCGTGGAACTACCAAAGAAAAAACGACTCAATTACTTAAAGACTTTCGTGCCGCAGTTCCCGGAATTGCCATTCGTACCACATTGATTGTGGGTTATCCTGGCGAAACACGTGAAGATTTTGAAACTTTGAAAGGATTTGTTCAGGAAATGAAATTTGACCGAATGGGTTGTTTTGCGTATTCTCACGAAGAAAACACGCATGCCTATTTGCTAGAAGACGACGTTCCTGCCGAAGTAAAACAAGAAAGAGTAAATGAACTAATGGAATTGCAATCACAAATTTCATGGGATTTGAATCAAGAAAAAGTCGGACAAGTTTTCAAATGTATAATTGACCGTAAAGAAGGAAATCATTTTATTGGTAGAACCGAATTTGATAGTCCAGATGTAGACAACGAAGTGTTGCTAGATGCAACCAAAAATTACCTTAAAACAGGCGAATTCATAAACGTAAAAATCACTGAAGCAACTGAATTTGACTTGTACGGAGAAGTTGTTTAGAAATTAGAACGTAGAATTTAATTTTAAATTAATAATTAATGAAAGAAAATAGTCAAAATACAATAAATTCAAAAGTGGATTCTTGTAGTCCAAGTGGCGATTTTAATGTTTTTAGTCTTGAATCTTTTCTTAAAATTAATAATAAACCAACTGTTTACAGAACTAGAGAACATTTTAAAATAACACTAGTCAAAGGAAAAGGTGTTTTTCATTATGCAGATAAAAGCGTTGCTGTAAAAAAATATGCTATATCGTTTTCCAATCCTCAAATCCCATATAGTTGGGAAAAAAGAGAGGAAATAATTAGCGGTCATTTTTGTATTTTTCTTCCAAACTTTTTCGCGCAATTTGGTGCTATTACGCAATATGATGTTTTTAAAGTTAATGGAACACACATCTTTGAATTGACAAAAGAAGAGTTTGAAACGGCAACTTCTATTTTTGAAAAAATGCTAAAAGAGGAAGCAACCGAATATATCTACAAATATGATGTTTTAAGAAATTTGGTTTTTGAACTCATCCATTTAGCGATGAAATTACAACCATCAAACAATTTTGAAAATTCTAAAATTGATTCATCTAATAGAATTACAGCTTTATTTCTTGAACTTTTAGATCGCCAATTTCCTATTGATAAAAAAAATAATAAACTAAATCTCCGTTCAGCTTCCGACTTTGCTAATCAATTGTCTATTCACATTAATCACTTGAATAGAGCCGTAAAAAAGACAACTCAAAAAACAACAACACAAATTATTTCCCAAAAAATAATTCAAGAAGCTAAATCAATGTTGAAACATAGCTCCAAAAATGTTTCTGAAATTGCTTATTCCTTAGGATTTGAAGAAACTACTTATTTTAATAATTTCTTTAAGAAATATGTAGGCCAAACACCTCTTAAATATAGAAATGTTTGATTTATTCAATTTATAGTTTGTATTTTACTTTTATCTAAAAACGTATTACATGAAATTTACATTCTAAATTGTAAATCATGGAAAATAATAATAGCAGACGTAATTTTATATCGCAAACAATCTTAGCAAGTGCAGGACTTTTGGTTGGACAAACACTTTTATCTAGCTGTAAATCAATAAATAGCACAACTAAAAATCAAAACAATCCTACTAATAACAAACGTAAACTTGGTAATTTAGAAGTTTCAGCTATTGGACTTGGAGGATTACCAGTAGTTGGTTTTTACGGTGGAGGTGTAAGAGAACAAAGTTTTGTAAATCAACTTTACGCAAAAGCATACGACAATGGAATTACTTTTTTTGATACAGCTGAAGTTTATGGCCCGTTTACAAATGAAACTCAAATTGGCGAAGCAGTAAAATCTTTTAGAAAAGATATTGTACTTGCCACCAAATTTGGATTTGAAGTTAATCCAAATCATCAAAATGGACGCGGAAGACAATTAAACAGTAGTCCAGAGAATATTAGGAGAGCCGTTGAAGGTTCTTTGAAAAGGTTAAATACGGATTACATCGATTTATATTACCAACATAGAGTTGACCCAAATGTGCCTATAGAAGATGTTGCAGGAACAATTAAAGATTTAGTAAAAGAAGGCAAAGTGTTAAACTGGGGACTTTCTGAGCCAGGTTTAAAAACTATAAGAAGAGCGCATGCGGTATTACCACTTTCTGCTATTCAAAACGAATATTCTCTATGGACAAGAGATTATGAAACTACTACAATTCCACTTTGTGAAGAATTAGGTATTGGTTTTGTGCCATGGTGTCCAATGGGATACGGTTTTTTTGGCGGAAGTATTAATGAAAACTCAAAATTTGGACAAGGGGATTTTCGTGCTATTTTACCAAGAGTTACAAATTCAGAAAATTTAAAACAAAACATGAAGTTACTTGAATTTGTTAAACAGTGGGGAAATAGAAAAAACATGACAACTGCTCAAATAGCACTTACATGGCTTCAGGCGCAAAAACCTTGGATTGTTCCAATTCCTGGCACATCAAACATCGAACATTTAATTGAAAACATTAAATCAAATTCTTTTACCTTTACCAATGATGAACTTACTGAATTTAATTTAGGATTGTCTAAAATTGAAATTGCAGGTCCAAAAAATACACAACAAATTATTGATGCTATGGGAGTTGAATCTGTATTGAAATAAAAAACATTATTAAAACTTACCAAAATGAAAAATATCTATTTCTTACTTCTAATTTTGATTACTCAAATTTCAAATTTGAATGCACAAATTGCTACAGTTTTTCCAAAAGGAGAACTATCACCAAATAATGCACATCATGTTGGAGATGTTTGGCTCAATGAACTAACCAAAGCTAACGAAGTTTTTAGTTACAACATTACACAAGCCACTTTTTCGGCAAATGCAAGATTAGATTGGCATAAGCATCCAGGCGGACAAGTTTTACTCGTTACAAATGGGATTGGTTATTATCAAGAAAGACAAAAACCAATTCAAACTTTACATAAAGGTGATGTAATAAAATGCAATCCTGATGTAGAACATTGGCATGGAGCAACACCAACAACTGAATTTGTTTACATAGCTACAACACCAACACAAAAAGGAAAAACAATTTGGCTAGAACCTTTATCTGATTCCGAATATCCAAAAAATAATATTGAATTAACCCCAAAAAATAGTGAACAAGAACTTCTCGATTTATCTAAAACCAAATGGAATTGGATGGCAGAACGCAAAACAGATGAGTTGAACAAGCTGTTCAGTGAAAAAGCCGCTTTTGTTCACATGGGCGCAACCATGAGTAAAGAACAAGAATTAAACGTAATAAAAGAAGGACATATTCAATACAAAAAAGCTGAAATTCAAGAAAGTTCGGTTCAATTTATTGAAAACACTGCAGTTCTCTTAAACAAAATTCGTCTTACAGCAATAGTCGGTGGCAATGAAGTAATAAACCCTTTTGTAGTAACAGAAGTATATGTTCGAATTGATGATACTTGGACATTACTTTCCATGTCATTTACAAAATTGCTGACACCATAATATCAATTTTAGAATACAAAAAAAGTGATGAAATAACCTCATCACTTTTTTTTATATTTAAAAGCATAAACTTAAATACACTTTATATTTTTTTGCAACTAATTTTTTCTTTAATCTGGTATAATGAATCTACACTTGTTGCATAATATAATTTTGAAACTTCACATTCACAATCATTATTTTTTAATGTAAAAATCACAATTCTTGGTCCATTAAAATGATTACCACGACCAAAATTTATTACTTTAAAACCTTTAGCTCTTAACTTTTCAACAAGAATTGACTTTTCTTCATTATCGGTAAGGATTTTATCTTCAAGTTTAGAATATAAGTCAGGTAATTCAATAGATATACCATTAGAATTCTCAATAACTTCGTTAAGTATATTATCTTCAAAATTAATTGTTGCATTTTTCTTTTCAGAACAACAAGAAAAAAGAAATAACACAATTAAAATAAATAAATTTCTCATTCTATAATATTTAAAACTGTCAACTGATAACTGTCAACCGACAACCAAATCTACTCCAAAGAAGCCAAATATCTTTCAGCATCCAAAGCCGCCATACAACCAGTTCCTGCAGCAGTTATAGCTTGTCTGTAAACATGATCGGCTGCATCGCCAGAAACAAATACACCTTTAACATTTGTTTTAGAACTTCCAGGAACATTTACAATATAACCCGTTTCGTCTAGTGTGATAAAATCTTTGAAAATATCAGTATTCGGTTTGTGACCAATCGCCACAAAAAATCCAGTCGCCGGAATTTCATGCTCTTCTTTAGTAGTTTTATTCAAAACCTTAACAGAAGTCACTACTTGTCCATCGCCCAAAACTTCAACAGTATCGTGGTTCATCAATATTTCAATGTTTTCTGTTTTGCGAACACGTGCTTCCATAATTTTAGAAGCTCTAAATTGTTCGCTACGAACTAACATAGTGACTTTTTTACATAATTTAGATAAATAATGTGCTTCTTCACAAGCAGAATCCCCTGCTCCAACTATCACAACTTCTTGGTTTCTATAAAAGAATCCGTCGCAAACAGCACAAGCAGAAACACCGCCACCCATTTGCAAATAATGTTGCTCTGATGGCAAACCTAAATATTTAGCAGAAGCTCCAGTAGAAATAATTACCGTTTCGCAATGCAATTCTTTTCCGTCATGAATCCACACTTTATGAATTGGTCCCGTAAAATCTACTTTGGTTACCCAACCATCACGAACATCGGTGCCAAAACGTTGTGCTTGCTCTTGCAAACCAACCATCATTTGTGGTCCTGTAATTCCTTCTGGATTTCCTGGCCAATTCTCTACTTCATTAGTGGTGGTCAATTGTCCACCAGGTTGTGTTCCTTGGTATAGAACTGGAAACATATTAGCTCTAGAGGCATAAATAGCAGCAGTATAGCCTGCAGGTCCAGAACCTATTATTAAGCATTTTACTTTTTCGATTGTATCAGACATATTTGTGATTTTTTTGTGTCACAAATGTAAACTATAATTATAAAAAATCATATTCATACAAATCCAAAATTACTATTCTTAAATAAATTTTATTTATTTATTTAATTTCTTTTGAAAAGCGAAACTTATTGCTATATTTGCACCCGCTTTCGGGGTGTAGCGTAGCCCGGTTATCGCGTCTCGCTCTGCGAGAAGACCGCAAGGTTAAAGTAATCGATATGTATTGTGTTTATATAATATTTAGTGAAGTTTTATCAAAATATTATACTGGTCAGACTAATAATATTGATGATAGATTAAGAAGACATAATAATGGCTTAAGTTCATCAACAAAATCAGGAAAACCTTGGGTGTTGATTTACAAAATTGAATTTAAAACTCGTTCTGAAGCAATGCTTTTAGAACTTAAAATAAAAAAAAGAGGAGCACAAAGATATCTTACTGATATTGGTTTCTTTTAAATTCGGGGTGTAGCGTAGCCCGGTTATCGCGCCTGCTTTGGGAGCAGGAGGCCGCAGGTTCGAATCCTGCCACCCCGAC
>NZ_JAPZSP010000051.1 GCF_027531705.1 Flavobacterium sp.
TTTGGCTAAGTTTTTTGACATCAAAAACATCTTATTCGATTTAGACAAATCAAACATTCGTCCAGATGCCGAAGTAGAACTGGCTAAAATCTTAGTTGTTTTAGAAGATTACCCAACAATGGAATTAGACATTCGTTCACATACCGACTGTCGTCAAACAGCTAAATACAATCAAGCCTTATCAGATAGAAGAGCAAAATCAACCAGAACATGGTTAATTGGAAAAGGTATTAACAATACTCGTTTAACAGCAAAAGGTTATGGAGAATCTCAACTAGTAAACGACTGCGGTTGCGAACCAACCAACGAATCTAACTGTTCAGAAGAACTTCACCAACAAAACAGAAGATCAGAGTTTATTATTACTAGAATATAATATTAAAAATAATCAAAATAACAAAAAGCCACTTAGTAATAAGTGGCTTTTTTGGTGAGAAAAAAGTATAAAAATAACCTTTAAATAGTATTTAACATAATAATAGGTCTTTTTTCGCGAAATTTTCACTAAAATTGAACTCGTTTTAAAATCAATCAAAAAATGAAGTTTACTAAAATCATTACGCTTTTTCTTTTAGCAACTTTTTCTGTAGTTGCCCAACAAAAAATTACTGTTGAAGAAATATACACTGGTGCCTTTAGAGCCAAAGGTATGGATGAATTACAGTCCATGAAAAACACTAATCAGTACACCGTACTTAACGCTGATAGAGCAACTAAAAGCCAGCAAATTGACCTTTATGATTTTGCTACACTTAAAAAAGTTTCAACATTAATTGATACTAAAAATTTCACCGAATTAGCAGATGGAATTGATAGTTACACTTTTAGTAAAGACGAAAAACAAGTTCTGATTGCTAACAATTCTAATCAAATTTTTCGCCATTCGTTTACTGCTGATTACTTTTTGTATAATCTTTCTACCAAAGTTCTTACCAAAGTTTTAGAGCAAGTACAAGAACCAACTTTTTCGCCTGATGGAACTAAAATCGCTTTCGCAAAAGAAAACAATCTTTTTATTTATGAAGTAAATTCTAAAAAAACAATTCAAGTAACTTCTGATGGAAAGAAAAATGCTATAATTAACGGAATTACTGACTGGGTTTATGAAGAAGAATTTGCATTTGTTCGCGCTTTCGATTGGAGTGCAGATAGCAAAAAACTAGCTTTTATTCGTTTTGACGAAAGTCAAGTTCCAGAGTTTTCAATGAATGTTTTTCAAAAAGACTTATATCCGAGCGTTGAAACTTTCAAATATCCAAAAGCGGGTGAAAAAAATGCCGAAGTTTCATTACATATTTATAATGTAAGTTCAAATGCTTCTAAAAAAATCAATTTAGGAAACTATTCTGATTTCTACATTGCTAGAATGAAATGGACAAACGATGCTAATGTACTTTCAGCACAAGTTCTAAATCGTCATCAAGATAATTTGGATTTGATTTTTGTTGATGGAAATTCAGGTGCTGCAAAAGTAGTTTTGAACGAAAAAGACAAAGCGTATGTTGATGTAACGGATAATTTGACATTCTTAAAAGACAACAGTTTTATTTGGACATCGGAAAAAGACGGTTTCAATCATATTTATTTATATGACAAAACGGGTAAGTTGAAAAATCAAGTTACCAAAGGCAATTGGGAAGTAACTTCTTATTATGGTTTTGACGAAAAAACAAAAACAATTTTTTACCAATCGGTAGAAAATGGTTCAATCTTGAGAGATGTTTACAAAATTTCACTCGATGGCAAAAAGAAAGTCAAATTATCGCAACAAGTTGGAACAAATTCGGCAACGTTTAGTCCAGATTTTACTTATTTCATAAACACTTATTCAAGCGTTACTGTTCCAACAACGTACACTTTGAATAGTTCTAAAGATGGAAAACAAGCGCAATCAATAGTTGAGAATACGGCGTTGTTAGATAAATTAAAAAAATATGATTTACCAACCAAAGAGTTTTTTGAATTGACAACTGAAAAAGGACATAAACTAAACGCTTGGATTATCAAGCCAAAAGATTTTGATGCTTCTAAAAAATATCCAGTTTTCATGACGCAATACTCTGGACCAGGTTCGCAAGAAGTAGCTAACAATTGGTTAGATACTAATGATATGTGGTTTATGATGTTGTCGCAACAAGGTTATATTATTGCATGTGTTGATGGTCGTGGAACAGGTTACAAAGGTGCTGATTTCAAAAAATGTACCCAAAAAGAATTAGGTAAGTTTGAAGTTGAAGACCAAATTGACGCTGCAAAAGTTATAGGAAACTATGCTTATGTTGACAAATCCAGAATCGGTATTTTCGGTTGGTCGTATGGTGGATTTATGTCAAGCAACTGTTTGTTCAAAGGTGCTGATGTTTTCAAAATGGCAATTGCGGTTGCTCCAGTAACCAATTGGCGTTTTTACGATAGCATTTACACTGAAAGATACATGCAAACACCACAGGAAAATGCAAGTGGATATGATGATAATTCGCCAATCAATCACGTGAGTAAACTTAAAGGTAACTTTTTACTAATTCACGGAACTGCAGATGATAATGTGCATGTTCAAAATTCAATGCAAATGATTGAAGCTTTAGTACAAGCTAATAAACAATTTGATTGGGCAATTTATCCAGATAAAAACCACGGAATTTACGGCGGAAAAACTCGAATTCAATTGTTTAACAAAATGACTAATTACATTAAAGAGAAGTTGTAAAAATGAACCAACATCAATTTTATTTAATAACAGAATTATTAATTTCTTTAATTGGTGGATTTTTATTGCTTTCAATTTGGTTAGTGGTTCAGAATAAATTCAAACAAAAATTAACTTCCGAAATTGCTATAAAACGATTTGACAAAGGATTGCTATTTATTAGTTATTCAGTTTTTGTATGGTCGTTTTCATCTTTGTTAATTCTTGTTTTTAATAACTTTAATACCAATAATTGGATTATTCTTATTAGTCAAAATATGTTTTCTATACTGAATTCAATGTTTTTGATATTAGCATTGTACTATTTTGATAATTCACCAGAGTATCTTTATAACAATAAAAAAAGCACCAAAAGAATCCTGTTTTTCTTTGTTGGACTTTCTATAATTTCATTGCTGATAGCACTGTTTTTTGGTGAAACAATAAATACGTATGGTATTCGATTTAACACAATTCCTGATTTATTGTTGTCTGCAATTTTAACTTGGTTTCTAATACTTTCACTTTATCGTACTTTCTACAATCGAAAAATGAAAAGTGTTGCTACTATTGCAGTTTCAAGTATAATTATTCTGTTTATTACGCAAGTGCCGTATGTTTTCAATTTTGAAAATTATTCGTTTGCTATTGATTTAGCTAAGCTAATTGCAAAAACAACACTAATATTTGTTTTCTTAGTTTTAGGAACAAGTTGGGTTTTGGAATTGTCACAATTGCCCGAAGCTACAACCATGAAAATCAATTTTGTAAACTGGAATGTTATTGAATTATCCATTCCATCCAAAAACATTGTAAATCAAACTATCGATTTCGGAAATAAAACAACGCAGTTTAATAACTTGTTGAAGTTTGCCATAAGAAGAAAATTTGCATCAGAAGAAAACATGTGTATTGAAGTTTTTAATGGTGGCGAAATTCTAAGTCAAACCTATTTGAGTAGAATTATTGATAACATAAATGCCATTTTAGAGCTCGAAGATGATAGGAGAATTACACGAAACGACTTTTTTACGTTTATCGGTCAAGCCAAATACAGACTTCGTTTTTTACCTGAATATATTGAGATAAATAACGCGCTATTGCTTGAATTTACTCATAATATTGACAATGGTCAGTATAAAGAATTTGTGTAAACTGGATATTTCATTCCAATCACAATTACTCACAAAAGCTTATTTTTAGTAAATTCATACTTTTCGATTATTATTTATTTATAATTGTTTGTACTTTGCACTGGCAAATAAAAAGTTGTTGACTAAAAAACAGAAACTATAATTAACTAAATAAAAACTAAAAACAAATTAAAATGAGTGAACAAGTAAAAACAGGACATCCTAAAGG
Source organism: Flavobacterium sp. (assembly GCF_027531705.1). Classification (GTDB taxonomy): domain Bacteria; phylum Bacteroidota; class Bacteroidia; order Flavobacteriales; family Flavobacteriaceae; genus Flavobacterium. Next base: position 4,049 of record NZ_JAPZSP010000051.1, read on the forward strand.
ACTTTACTTCCTATTTTTCACAGAAATGTGGGAACGATTCAGTTATTATGGAATGAGAGCAATCTTCATTCTATTTATGACAAAAGTATTATTGATGAAAGATGCCGATGCGTCAGAAATTTATGGAAGTTATACAGGATTAGTATATTTAACACCACTTTTAGGAGGTTACTTATGTGATAAATTTTTAGGAAACAGAAGAAGTATTGTAATTGGTGGTTTATTAATGGCAATTGGTCAATTTTTTATGTTTTTTAGTGCTTCTGCTGGTGCAGATGGTGGTGTTTCATTAATGTGGTTAGGATTAACAGCAATTATTATCGGAAATGGTTTCTTTAAACCGAATATTTCGACAATGGTTGGTCAATTATATCCAGCAAACGATAGAAGAATTGATAGTGCATTCACTATTTTCTATATGGGGATTAACCTTGGAGCTTTCTTTTCACCTTTAGTTTGTGGTTCGATGGATTTCAAATGGGGATTTTTAGCAGCTGGAGTTGGAATGTTAATTGGTCTAGTAGCATTTATCTTAGGTCAAAAAAAATACCTTATTTCTGAAGAAGGAAAACACATTGGTTTGCCAGTAAAAAAATTAGATGCTAAAAGTATCGGAATGATTGTGGGTTCAATTGCAATTATCTTTTTTATGTTGAACTTCAAACAGATGTTCAAAAGTGATGTTGACATTATAAGTTACTTTATATATGGAGCAATGGTATTAATGCCAATATTAATTTTTAGTGATAAAAGTTTGTCTAAAATTGAAACCCAAAGAATAACGGTGATTTTTATCCTAGCGTTCTTCGTAATTTTCTTTTGGGGTGCCTTTGAACAAGCTGGTGCATCATTAACATTATTTGCTGATAGACAAACTGAAAGAACATTATTTGGTTGGGAAATGCCAGCTTCTTATTTTCAATCAGTAAATCCATTAGCTGTTATTTCTCTAGCGCCAATTATGACTATGGTTTGGGGATTTTTATATGCAAGAAAATTAGAGCCATCTTCGCCTAAAAAAATGGCAATAGGTTTAGGTTTAGTAGCTATGGGATATGTTGTAATTGCTATCGCTGTTAAAGGATTAGGATTAGGAGAAAAAGTATCAATGTGGTGGTTAATTGGTTTATATGTAATTCATACTATTGGAGAATTATGTTTATCACCAATTGGATTATCAATGGTTTCTAAATTAGCGCCATTACGTTTATCTTCTTTAATGATGGGAACTTGGTTTTTGGCTAATGCTGCTGCTAATAAATTTGCAGGAACTTTAAGTGCATTAATTCCTGGTGGTGAAGACGGAACAGGAGGAGCAACTAGCTTCTTAGGATTTCAAATTACAAATTTATATGAGTTCTTTGTGTTATTCATCATCATGTCTGGTGCTGCTGCTGCAATTTTATTTGTGTTAAGCTCTTGGTTAGAAAAAAGAATGCATAACGACCATGTAGAAGGTCAAACAGTATAGATAGATTTTTTAAAATATTTTTACATCTTTCAAGCCTACATTTTGCTAAAACGACTTGTAGGTTTGTTTTTTAAAATCAAATTATTATGTGGAAAAGTCATCCTAAAGCATTGCCTTACTTGTTTTTATCTGAAATGTGGGAACGTTTTGGTTATTATTTAATGATTGGAATTTTTACTTTGTATCTCAAAGATGTTGAAGCAGGATTTGCCATGACAGAAAAAGAAGCATCCGATTTGTATGGAACTTTTATTGCATTAGTATTCTTAACACCGTTTATTGGTGGTTTAATTGCAGATAGATATCTGGGCTACAAAAAATCAATCGTCATTGGTGGAATAATGATGGGTACAGGTTATTTTATGATGGGAATTCATAGTCTACCGATGCTTTATCTAGCAATGACTTTAGTAATTCTTGGTAACGGTTTTTTCAAACCAAATATCTCAACTTTATTAGGTAATTTCTACAACGATGAGCAATACAAAGAAAAGAAAGATGAAGGTTACAATATTTTCTATATGGGAATAAATGTTGGTGCTTTCATTTGTAACTTTTTTGGTGCTGCTTTGCAAATTTTATTAGGTTGGCAATATGCCTTTATGGCTGCTGGTTTAGGAATGTTTATCGGTGTAATTGTTTTTCTTCTTGGAACCAAACATTATGGTGACAAAACCGAAAAGAAAGGAATTCAAGAAGGCGATATGCCGTTTTCAAAAATTGTATTGTACATCCTAGTTCCATCTGTAGTTTTTGGAGTTATAGGCTGGTTATTAAAAGGTGTTCAATCGGATATAAATTTAGATAGTTCGATTTTTGGTTCAGATAGTACCGATGCCTTTATTTTTGCATGTCTTCCGGTGATTTATTTTTACGGAAGTTTATATTTCAAAGCCAAAGCCGAAGAAAAACGTCCAATTGGTGCTTTGTTGTCAATTTTTGCAGTGGTTATTTTGTTTTGGGCAGTTTTTAAGTTAAATGGTTCAGCTCTTACAACTTGGGCTGATAGATATACCGATAGAGAAATTACTGGAACTACTCAAGCTGTTTTTAGTAATTTAAAATTAGCAAAAGATGTTGAGTTCAAAAAAGATTCAACCGAATTATACGATGTAAGTTTCCGACTTCAAAAAGAAAACGGAAAAGTTGTTAAAGAAGTAAATTATCCAGTATATTTCCGAAATGTTGAAAAAGAAAAATTACCACAAGAAGGTTCGACAGTTTCACTTTGGGCAACCAATTTAAGTCAATCTATAAATCCTGGTTGGGTAATAATTTTAACGCCGTTAGTTGTTGCATTTTTCACCTTTTTGCGAAGCAGAAAAAAAGAACCTTCAACGCCAACAAAAATTGCTTTCGGATTATTAATTTCAGCTTTATCAGTGTTATTAATGGTCGCTGCAGTTCATATTGGAAATAACGGAACAGAAAAAGTATCAGTTTGGTGGTTAGTTGCCAATTATGGAGTAATTACAATTGGAGAATTATTTTTAAGTCCAATGGGATTGTCGGTTGTATCGAAATTATCTCCCAAAAATATCACGGCTTTGATGATGGGCGGATGGTTTTTGTCAACTTCAATTGGAAACAAATTATCAGGCGTTTTAGCAAGTATGTGGGACACTTATGATGATAAAGCCAATTTCTTTTGGGTGAATTTTGGATTATTGATGTTCGCAACCATATTAATGTTTGCCCTTGTAAAAAACTTAAACAAAGTAATGAAAGACCACGGAATCAATTAATAATATGGAACAAAATCTAACTTTAGAACAAATTCAAAACTTCAAAGGAAAATATCCAAAACAATTGTGGTATTTGTTTTTCTCTGAAATGTGGGAACGCTTTAGTTTCTACGGAATGAGAGGAATGCTAGCGGTATTTATGGTTAGTCAACTAAAAATGGATGAAACCACTGCTAATCTTCAGTATGGAGCAACACAAGCGTGGGTTTATGCTTTTACTTTTATTGGTGGATTGTTTGCCGATAAAATTCTTGGATTGAGAAAATCGCTTTTTTGGGGTGGAATTTTGATGATTATTGGAAGCGTAATTTTAGCATTTAGCCCAAAAGATTTATTTTTTACAGGAATTGGTTTTACAATTGTTGGAACAGGTTTTTTTAAACCAAATATTTCTTCAATGGTTGGTCAACTGTATAAAGATAATGATATTAGACGAGATGCAGGTTTTTCTCTTTTCTATGCCGGAATTAATTTAGGAGCATTACTTGGTGGATATGTTTGTATTGCTGTTGCTAACGGAACGCTTTGGCAAGGGTTTGTGCCAGAAAATCTGCGTTGGAATTACGCCTTTGGTTTTGCAGCTATAGTTATGGTTATTAGTTTACTAACTTTTACACAGACACAAAAAAGTTTGGGTGATATAGGATTATCTCCACTTAAAAATATTGAAAATTCTAAAAGAAAAATATATGAAATTGCAACTTATATTGGTTCGTTAATTTTAATCCCAATCATAATATTAATGGTTGCGAATACCGTTTATACCGATTATTTCATGATGATAATTGGTCCAGTTTCTATTTTTTATTTATTTTATGAAATGAGAAATTTTTCACTAGCTGAAAACAAAAAACTTATAGCAGCATTAGTATTTATTGTTTTTTCCATTTTCTTTTGGGCTTTTTACGAGCAAAGTGGAGGTTCTTTAAGTTTATTTGCAGCAAATAATTTGAATACGAATTTGTTGGGTATTGAGCTCGATCCAAACGGTGTTAATAATTCATCAGGAGCATTTTTTGTAATAGTTTTTGCTGCTTTACTGGGTGTTTTATGGATTTGGATGGCAAAAAGAAAAATTGAACCCAACACTGTTGTTAAGTTTGGATTAGGTTTTTTATTCCTAGCAGGTGGTTTTTGGGTATTTTATTACACAAAGTTTTTTGCTGGTGCTGATGGAAAAACATCTCTAAATTTATTCACTTTTGGTTGGTTTGTCATCACTTTTGGTGAATTATGTTTATCTCCAATCGGAATGAGTGCTATGACTAAATTATCACCACAAAAACTCCAAGCAGTAATTATGGGAATGTGGTTTTTAGCATCAGCTTACGGACAGTATTTTGCTGGCTTACTCGGAGCAAATATTGCTGAAGCTTCTAAAGATGCAACCAATTTAGAAAAGTTAAACACTTATGCTGATGGCTATCAACAATTAGCAATTTACGCTTTAGTAGCAGGAATACTTTTAATAGCTATTTCACCATTAATTAAAAAACTAATGCAAGAAGTAAAATAAATTTCTTATTTTCGGCATTGTTTTTGAATCAATATTAAAAAAAAATAAAAATATGAAGAAGATATTTATCACATTACTTTTAGTTGTAGCATCTACAACTATACAAGCCCAAGATGGTTTGACTTGGCACACCGATATGAACAAAGCATCGGCAATTTCTATTAAAGAGCAAAAGCCATTATTCTTGTTTTTTACAGGTAGCGATTGGTGCGGATGGTGTATTCGTTTGCAAAAAGAAGTTTTCAAAACTCCCGAATTTATTGCTTGGGCAAAAGATAATGTTGTTTTGGTAGAACTAGATTTTCCAAGAAGAACTCCAATGGCAGACGAACTTAAAAAACAAAACAACGAATTACAACAAGTTTTCGGAGTTAGAGGTTATCCAACGGTTTGGTTTGCAAAACCTACTGTTAAAGATGGCAAAACTAACTTAGAACAATTGGGAAGCACAGGTTATGTAGCTGGTGGTCCAACTACTTGGATTGCGGGTGCTAATCAAATTATAGCTAAATATGTAAAAGATGCTCCAGTAAAAGTTGAAAAAAAATCTACTAAAAAAGCAAAAAAGCAAAAAGTTAAATCTTAATTCAACTTATAAAATCCCTTTTCTACTGTATTGTGAAAAGGGATTTTTTCTTTTTCACAAGTTGCTTTCCAAGCTACCACATAGGTTTTATAATTGGAAGCATCAACCACAACTTCTTTTGGTTTCCATGTCTTGAAAACTCGTTCCAAATTTATTTTTGGCGAATGGGTTAAGACCAAAATGTCAGCATTATAATTTGGAACAATTCCCAAACTATCTACAATCAATATTTTTTTGTTTCCAAAATAAAGAACATTTGGGAGTTTATTTGAATTTTTAATTTCGCTAAAATTTGCTACCAAATAAGGTTTGATAGTTTTATTGTTTTTCAAATCTTTTAAAGTAGAAACATCGCTATAAATAGTCAGTTGATTGTTTCTTTTTTCAGAAATCAAAGTGCTTCTTTTGCTATTAAAAACAAGTAGTTCATCCGTTTTCTGATGTTTCCAAAAAGATATAAAGTAACTCAATTGAAAACATAATAGTCCAATTAAAACAACCACCAATTTTGAAAATCTTGGTTTTTTGAACCAAAGAATCACCCCAAAAATGAGTAGAAATGAACTCAATAACATATAAGTGTTGAATGAAATATCTCGAATTATAAATTGCTCAAGCGATGCAACCCATTTTATAATTTGATTCATAAAATAAATTAAGTATTCCAATACTTTAGTGAAAAATTGCGGAATTGTTCCAAATGATGCCAAAACCAAAACCAAAATTCCCCAAGCCATAATAATGCTAACCAATGGAATAACAAGCAAATTGGTCACAAAAAACAATCCGGGAAATTGATGGAAATAATAAATGCTCAACGGGAAAGCACCAATTTGTGCTGCAAACGAAACGGTTAAAATTTCCCAAATATAAGTTCCAACTTTCGTTTTTGGTTTCCATAAACTTGCCAACAGAGGCTGTAACCAAAGAATAAAAAACAAAGCCAAATAACTCAATTGAAAACCAACATCAACAACAAAAGCTGGTTGGAATAAAAGAATTAATAAAATAGAAACTAGCAGTGTATGAAAAATGTTTGTTTTTCTATTCAAATGCATTCCGATGGCAACAAAAGTGAACATGGTTACCGAGCGAACTACCGAAGGTGAAAGTCCAGCTATAAAGGCGAAAAACCAAAGAGTTGATATAATTATTGCTAATTTCAAGTAAGAATTAAATCGATTTTTGCGCAATGGTTTTAATAAAAAATTAATAAAAAGCATCAATAAACCAACATGTAACCCTGAAACCGAAAGAATA
>NZ_JAPZSP010000048.1 GCF_027531705.1 Flavobacterium sp.
AGCAATGGCTTGGCATGGGATTTATTTATAAAACTAAATTTTTGAAACTAAATTTTTGTTATATTTGTGATGGTTAGTGAGCAAATTACGCCACTGCCAGAAGCAGCAAAACGTTAACTGATATTATCTGAAAACTGAACGGAAAATCAAAACAAATGAAAAAAAAACTAATCATTTTATTTATATTATCATCACTTTTTAGTTGTGAATCACAAATTAACCGCGATTTAAAAATTAAAAACGAAATGAATTCAAAACCAGGAAAAAATGAAACAAAATTTGCTGGAACTAGAATATCAATCCAAAAACCAAACGATTACGAATTAGTAGATAAACTGTTAAGAATCCAAAAAAACTCAAAAACTTACATTCAGGTTTTTGAAGTACCAAATTCTAGTTTTAAAGATTCAAAATCAAAAATTACAAAAAACTATGAGGATGCAATTTCAAGTGGGAATCTTCCAAAAGAATTCTACAAGAAGGAATTTAAATTTAATGGAAATGATGCAATACTTTATTATGGTGCTGATAAAAATAGTAATTCCGAACAAATCGCTCTCGGTTTTGGAGACAATGAATTTTCTGTAATTGTTTATGCAGTTTTTCCAGAAAATGAAATTGAAACGAGGGAAGAAATTTTGAAAACAATTTTTACAATAAAACTAAATAAAGAACAAAAAGTAGAACCACAAAATTTGCAGAATTTTACTTTAGACACAAGCAAAACAGAATTTATTATTGCGGGTAATATGTCGCAAATGTTTATTTATAATCTAAACGGTAAAATTGACCCAAATAATGTTTTCGAAAATCAAATCATTGTTTCTGTTCTTCCAAATGCGGACGGAAAAGAAACGCTGAAAAAATATTCACTTGATATGATACAAAAACATAAAAAAAGTGGAATTGAAGTTTCAAATTTAATAGAAAAAGAAATTTTAACCAAAGATTATTTTGGTTATGAAATATACTTTGACGGAAAGTATAATGGAAAATCAAATTCAGTTTATCAACTTGTTATTGGGAATGAAAATAGTTCTGTTGCTTATTCCGGTATAGTTTATGACAGAAAAGAAGAACTAATGAAACAAATAAAATTAATATCAAAAACATTGAGAATAAAATAACATCAGTTAACAGCAGTTACAAGAAATTGCTAGGCATGGGATTTATCAGAAATGGTAATTGTTGAATCAAAGTTTTGTCTATATTTGTAATTGTCAGTGAATGAAGTACGCAACTTCTTGTAGCTGCGAAACGTTGGTGGAAATGCCAAAAAATCTCGGTAAAAAGAAAAATTATCAAAATATTTGCAAAATGTTATCTAATTGAATAACTTTGTCGAATGAATGGAAAATTTATCAGAGAAGTTATTTATTACGAAGATTATTATCTT
>NZ_JAPZSP010000010.1 GCF_027531705.1 Flavobacterium sp.
CTCTTCAACCTGTTTTCTTTGGTTCAGCTTTGAATAATTTTGGAGTTAGAGAATTGCTTGACTGTTTTGTAGAAATTGCTCCATCGCCACGACCAAAAGAATCTGAAACAAGATTGGTAAATCCTGAGGAAGAAAAAATGACAGGATTTGTGTTCAAAATCCATGCAAATATGGATCCCAAACATAGAGATAGATTGGCTTTTGTGAAAATTGTTTCGGGAACATTTGAAAGAAACAAACCTTATTTACACGTGCGTCAGAATAAGAATTTGAAATTTTCGAGTCCAAATGCATTTTTTGCTGAAAAGAAAGAAATTGTAGACATCTCCTACCCTGGTGATATTGTAGGATTGCACGATACAGGAAATTTTAAAATTGGTGATACGCTAACAGAAGGTGAAATTATGAGTTTTAAAGGAATTCCGAGTTTTTCTCCTGAGCATTTTAGATACATCAATAATGCGGATCCATTAAAAGCTAAACAACTAGATAAAGGAGTTGACCAGTTGATGGATGAAGGTGTTGCGCAGTTATTTACACTCGAAATGAACAATCGAAAAGTTATTGGAACGGTTGGAGCATTGCAATATGAAGTAATTCAATATCGTTTAGAACATGAATATGGTGCCAAATGTACTTACGAAAATTTCCCTGTTCACAAAGCTTGTTGGGTAAAACCTGATGATGCAAAAAATGAAGAATTCAGAGAATTTGTTAGAATAAAACAAAAATTCTTAGCAAAAGATAAATACAATCAATTGGTGTTTTTAGCCGATTCTGATTTTACTATTCAAATGACACAGAGTAAATTTCCAACAGTAAAATTATTTTTTACTTCAGAATTTGATTAATATCGGCATAGATTTTGTAAGAAATCATTAGTTTTTTGTTACTAAATTATTAGATTTTAATTAAATAACAAAAAATATTTCGCGAATTAAAAAAATGATTAGTACATTTACACCCAAATAAAACAATTAAGACAATGAAAAACAATTTATTCAAGCTATATATCCTTGGTTTTTTTATACTAACTGATTTTATGGTATTTGCACAGCCAGGAGATGATACTGTTGATGGAGGCTTAGAAGGAGATGATACTCCTCCTGTTCCTGTAAATGGAAAATTAATATATTTAGGAATAGCAGGACTTTTGTTTGCTGTTTATACTTATAGAAGAAATAAGAAAGTTGCCTAACTAGTATCTTTTTAAGCATAAAAAAAACGCTTCAATTAATTGAAGCGTTTTTTTTATGTAAAACTATTTTGCGTTTCTTGATTTAATTTACAATCACTTTCTTAACAATCGACTCATTTTCAGAAGAAAGTTTTAGTAAGTAAAATCCTTTTGGTAAGTTTTCTAATGTATAAGCATTATCGATTAAAACTGGATTCTCAATTTTTTGGATTAATTGACCGTTAACAGAAATCAATTCAATATCATCGATTGATGATTTAGTTGAAATTGAGATTTTATTATTATTTGTTGGGTTAGGAAAAACAGCAATATCAGAAGTCCAATCAAATTGTTCGTTTAAAAGATATATGTTTGGCCATCTGTTTTGAGCAACTGGTCCACCCCAAATTAATGTTGCCAAATATGGATTATCAATAAACGGATTTCTATTTCCTTGTCCATAAGTATTTGAAGAATTTCCTAAATAAGTATTTCTAACATCTTCATATTGAGAAACTGGATCTTCTGCGTTCCATTGTAACAATAAACTTGTCATATTAGAATCAGTACCAACAGTAGAACCCGTTGAAACAAAAGTAGGCAAACATTGACTTCCATATCTTAAGTACATATACATAACAATTCTTGCTGCATCACCTTTCCATTCATCTCCAGGGTACCAATTTGCTCCAACTGTAGCAGAATTTCCACTTCCAGCAGCATACAATTTGTTTCCTCTTTCACCATTTCTTTGAACATCACAAGCACGTAACATTTGAGCATCAGCTCCAGGACCAGATTGCCCCAAATCTGGATTACCTAGTGATTGCGCAAACATGTGTTCTCTATTCCAATCACCAACAGCTCCACCATTACTATTTTTGCTTCTAGTTCTATCATTAGTGACATTTGCATCTGTTCCATTCTCATAACCATATACTAGTAGAACATTTGAAGAATTTGTTGGATCTAAATCAACAATCTTAAGTGCATTCCAAACTTCAGAATAAGATAATTGGTTGGTATGAGTACTTGTTATCTTGGTTGCAAGAGCATTTTTTAAAGCAGTTCCAGTTTGATTCCAATTGAAGCTATTGTAATAAGGTGATGCTGGAGCACCATTTTGAGCAAATGAGCTTATTGTAATTAATAAAAGTGCAATTATTTTTTTCATAATTAATTAATTATAATTTTTTTAGTTATTGATTCATTATTTGAAGACAATTTCAAGAAGTAAAATCCTTGAGGTAAATTTTCTAATGAATAAGTATTATTATTTGAACTAGGATTTTTAATTTGTTGCATCAATTGTCCATTTATACTAATCAAATCAATTTCATCTAAAACAGTTTCCGATTCTATAATAATTCTATTATCAACGGCTGGATTAGGATAAACTGAAACAGCAGAAAGTAATTCGAAAGTTTCTGTTTGTAATGGAGAACCCCAAATTGTAGCAACCCATTCTGGATGGTCAACAAAAGGATTTCTGTTGCTTTGATGGGTATATATTCTATTGTTTATTGCTATTTCTCTTGCGCTAACAGGATCATTTTGATGCCAAGTTTTCATGATGCTTAGAAAAGTAGGATTCAAACCTTGACTTGCACTACCGTCAAACATAGCTTTAGCTGTAGTATTTGAACAAGTTGAATACATTAGTGGCAAAACGTCTTCGTAACGCGTTACAAAATATAAAACAGCTCTTGCAACATCACCTTTAAACTCATCAATTGGTTCAAATACATTACCAGAATAGCCTGCCGAATAACCACTGTTATTGTTAAATCCTATTTTAGAAATATTAGAAGTATAACATGGTAAATTTGTTGGAGAATATGAAGGTCCATCACCTCCAGCACATGGATTCAAGTTAGTTGCATATATTCTGCCAAAAGGTAAATTTCCTCTCCAAGCATTTACTCTTATATCTGTTGGAGGAATAAAATGTGCATCGTTTTTAGCATAATATGCCACACTATTAATCGAGGTATTAATTCCAATACTAATAAAGTAAGGTTCAAAAAAACTTTCTGGTATTAAATGCTCTCTATTATAACAAAGTCCTTCATAGGAAGTAGTAGTAGAACCACATTCTAGTAACGTAGAATTATAATTGGTAAAATCAATTTCGTCAATTTTTTCAGAATAAATATCTAAAAGAGAGCCATCATTTTCATAGTAATTATCTCGGTAAGCTGAATGAGAATATAAACTCCACAATGAATTATATGATTTTGGAATATAATTTTTTAAGATAATATGCAATTGAGATTTTAATGCAAAACCAGTACCTGTAGCAGAATCATAATATCCATTAGGAATTTGGGCTATTGCACTTGTTGAAAACAATAAAAAAATGATTATTCTTTTCATAATTTAGTTGACAATTACTTTTTTAGTTATTGATTCATTATTTGAAGACAATTTTAAGAAATAAAATCCTTGAGGTAAATTTTCTAATGTATAAGTATTATTATTTGAAGTAGGATATTTAATTTGTTGCATCAATTGTCCATTTATACTTATCAAATCAATTTCATCTAAAACAGTTTCTGATTCAATTGTAATTCTGTTATCAACTGCTGGATTAGGATAAACTGAAATAGCAGAAAGCAATTCGAAAGTTTCTGTTTGTAATGGAGAACCCCAAATAGCTGTAACCCATTCTGGATGGTCTATAAATGGGTTTCTATTGTGTTGTCTTGCACTAATGGCATTATTTCTATCAATTTCTCTTTGATTTACAGGGTCTTGATTATGCCAAGTCAATAAAATATTTTTGAAAGTTGGTGTAAATACTTGAGTTGACGAACCGCTTTGAAACATTGCATAGGAATTTCCCCAAGTAGTTATAACGTTCTCATATCTAGTGGCAAAATAGAAATACATTCTAGCAATATCTCCTTTGAATTCATCTATTGGTTCAAAAACAGTTCCTGAATAACCTGCTGCGTATCCTGTATTAGAAGCAGAACCAAGCTTTGAACCGTTTTGAGTTGTTGTCGATGCAGTTCCTACTTTTCCATGAGGATAGTTACTTCTCCAACCATTGACTTTACCATCAGTTGGTGTGACAGAATGTGCATCAGAAACCATCGGAGAATTTGAATTAAAAACGGATTGTGGAATGATATGCTCACGGTTATAACAATCACCTTCAACAGCATAATTACCACATCTATCGCCTGAATTTGTAGCTGAATAATTATATGAATCTGTACCACTAGGCTTTTCAGAATACATATCTAATACAGTTCCGTCATTTTCATAATAATAATCTCTATCAGAAGTTAAATAAGTTGTATACAAACCATCATATCCTCCACTAGAAATTGTCGATTTAATTATATTATACAGTTGTGTTTTTAATGTATAGCCAGTTCCTGTAGCCGTATTATAATAAGTTGCAGGATAATAAGGTGTTTGAGCAAAACCAATTGTAACGCTCAAAAATAAAATTAATGAGAAGATTTTTTTCATAAAAAACTATAATTTTCTTTCTAATAATGCCATATAAAACCCATCAAAACCAGATTCAGAGGCTAATACTTTAGAATCTTTTACAAATGTAAAGTTTTTTCCATTATCCGTACTTAAGAATTTCTTAATTTGTTCCTGATTTTCAGATGGTAAAATAGAACAAGTTGCATAAACTAATTTTCCGCCTGGCTTTACAATTCTAGAATAACTTTCTAAAACTTCAGCTTGCACTTTTTTGATGTTATCTATAAATTCTGGTTGTAGTTTCCATTTACTATCAGGATTTCTTTTTAGAACTCCTAATCCACTGCATGGTGCGTCAATTAAGACTCTATCGGCTTTTTCGCAAAGCTTTTTGATAACTTTAGTTGAATCAATTATTCTATATTCAATATTAAAAGCTCCGTTTCTTTTTGCTCTTAACTTTAATTGCTTTAGTTTGCTTTCATACAAATCCATTGCGATTAATTGTCCTTTATTTTCCATCAATGATGCCATGTGAAGTGTTTTTCCACCTGCTCCAGCACAAGTGTCAACTACTCGCATTCCGGGTTGTACATCAAGAAAACGAGCTACTAACTGTGAAGAAGCATCTTGAACTTCAAAAAAACCTTCTTTGAAAGCATCTGTCAAAAATACATTGGCTCTTTCTTTCAACACCAAAGCATCTGGTTGATCTTTTAGAAATTCTGTTTCAATGTTTAAATCCATTAGGATTGCACGAAGCTTTTCCTTAGTGGTTTTCAAAGTATTTACTCTTAAAATAACTTGTGCTTGTTTGTTTTGTGCAGCCAATTCTTTTGTCCAAAGTTCTTCGCCCAATTCTTTTACACCCAATTCATCCATCCAATCTGGAATAGATTCACGGAAAGTTCGGATTTTTGACAATTCATCAAATTTTCCTTTTATTTTTCTTTCAGGAGTTCCTTCTAATTGTCTCCAATCGGGAATAGGATAACCACGCAAAACTGCCCAGGTGGCGAACATTCTCCATAAATCATCTCTGTCATAAGGCTCTTTCACAGCAGCAATTTCGGCATACAAACGTTTCCAACGAACAACTTCGTAGATGGTTTCTGCCACAAATTTTCTATCGGAACTTCCCCAACGTTTGTCTTTTTTCAAAGATCTTGCTACTACTTTATCGGCATATTCTCCTTCATTGAAAATCGCGTTCAATGCATCAATTGTAGTGTAAACTAAATTTCGGTGTAATCTCATTATTTTTTAATCAGCCTGTAAAGGTATTGCTTTTTTCTAGAAACAAAAAAAGTATTCTTTAAAACCATTTTGATATTAAAGAATACTTTTTACTATTTTATCATTTATTAGTGAGTCTCAATTCTTCTCATCTCAATTTTTTCGGGAGCATGAAGCACTAAAGGAAATTGTTCAACTTTTACAGAACTACTGTCTAATCCGAAGCCTTTCTCTTCAGACAAACTGAATTTTTTTAAGAAAAAATATGCACTCATTACTGTATTTTCAAAGAAAGTTAAATCGCTATCGTTTGACAAGAATTTCTCAGAAAGTACAAATTTGAAATCTCCAATAATATTATTCTTGTTCAATGATTCATAACGACTTGTAATATCTACCTCGCCACGTTGCACCATTTCTTTCAAGACTTGTTTGAACATTAAATTGATTTTAGTAGCTTCTCTAAAACCAAGGTAAAAATCAATTCTATAAATATCATCAGGAACAATTTCTGTTACTTTATATTCTTTTTTATAAGGCTCACTCAAAATATTAACGTGAACAAACCAATATAAATCGGCTCTTTTGGGTCTTTTTTGCAATATAGAATACATTACTTTTTCTTCTATTTCGTCGCTTCGCATTGAGTTGGTCATATAAACTAAATGTGTTGCATATTTTGGAATTGATAAATCAACACTTAATTCAGCTAATACTTTTTTGTAAGTGTCAATTTTAACTATTTTGGTATAATTTTTACTAATTTGTTTAGCTAAAAACCAAGTAGCCATTATTGAAATTAAAATTACGGCAATAATTAAAGTAACAAAACCACCATGCAAGAATTTAGTAACGTTGGCATATAAAAAGCTAAATTCAATCAACATATAAAGTGTTATCAAAGGAATGATATAGTACATTTTTACACGCTTCATTATTAAATAGAAATTCAGTAAAATAGTAGTCATAATCATTGTTAGAACAATTGCTAAACCATAAGCATGTTCCATATTACTTGATTCTTTGAAATACAAAACGATACCAATACAACCAACTAATAATAACCAGTTTATTGAAGGAATATATAGTTGTCCTTTTTCTTCAGTTGGGTATTTGATTTTTGCTTTAGGCCAAAAATTTAATCTTATTGCTTCATTTATTAAAGTAAAAGAACCACTAATTAAGGCTTGAGAAGCAATAACTGCGGCAAGCGTTGCAATCACGACTCCGATTGGTTGAAACCATGTTTCCATTATTAAATAAAATGGATTTCCGTTTTGTCCACCAAGTTCCTGAAGTGTTTTTCCTTCATGAGAGATAAGGTAAGCACCTTGTCCAAAGTAATTCAAAAGCAACATTATTTTCACAAAAATCCAACTAACACGTATGTTTTTTCTTCCACAGTGACCCATGTCTGAATATAAAGCCTCTGCTCCTGTTGTACAAAGAAAAACGGCTCCTAGAACAAAAAATCCCTCTGGATGTACTGATAATAATTTGTAAGCATAATATGGATTAACCGCTTTTAAAACTTCAAAATTTCCAAAAATTTGAATACTTCCTAGTATACCAAGCATAGCAAACCAAACCAACATCATTGGTGCAAAAAACTTACCTACTAACTTGGTTCCATATTGTTGAATTATAAATAGTATTATCAAAATAACTATAACAATCGGAATTGTATTAAGTTCAGGTTTGAATATTTTTAAACCTTCAACCGCGGAGGAAACCGAAATTGGTGGTGTTATTATTCCATCGGCCAACAGTGTACTTCCACCAATAATTGCTGGAACTATCAACCATTTTATCTTTGTTTTTTTGACCAATGCATAAAGAGCGAAAATTCCACCTTCTCCATGATTATCTGCACTTAATGTAATAATAACATATTTTAGTGTTGTTTGAAGTGTTAATGTCCAAAAAATACAGGAAATTCCACCTAAAACAATATCGGCAGTTATAGCATACTGTCCTAAAATGGCTTTCATTACATATAAAGGAGAAGTTCCGATATCGCCAAAAATAATTCCTAAAGTTACTAATAATCCAGCAGTAGAAAGCTTGCTATGAATGTTTTGTTGGCCGTGTGAGCTCATATTATCTATTTAAAAAAGAATGCAAAGTTATTCATTTTAACAATTTGTTATAAAAAAAGCACCGAAAATTTCGATGCTTCTCGTTAAACTATTTTTATTTTAAACAATTATCGATTTTCCTGAAGAAGATTTTGACTTATCTGTATCAAAATAAAAGTCAATTCTTCCTAAATTTATTCCGTAACAACCAACCTGATTTACTAATACATCTTGGTTATCAAGGTTTTTAACAATAGTTGGTTTGTCTAAAAATGTATGAGTATGACCACCAATAATCAAATCAATATCTTTTGTCAAGGCTGCCAATTTCAAATCCGAAATTTTATCTGGTTCATTTTTATATTGGTAACCTAAATGCGACAAACAAATTACTAAATCACATTTTTCTTTTTTTCTCAAAGTCGAAACTATGTCTTGTGTAATTTCTAGTGGATTATTGTAAACCGTTTCTTTGTAGTTTTTTTTGTCAACTAGACCGTCAAGCTCTACTCCTAACCCGAAAACGCCAACTTTTATTCCGTTTTTAATGAAAATTTTATAAGGTTTTACGATTCCGTCAAGAACAGTATTTTTAAAATCATAATTAGCCGAAACAAAATCGAAATTGGCATTGTGTAATTGTGAATAAAAACCATCTATTCCGTTATCAAAATCATGATTTCCCATGGTTGCCAAGTCGTATTTCATCATACTCATCAGCTTAAATTCTAATTCGCCACCATAATAATTAAAATAAGGTGTTCCTTGAAAAATATCGCCGGCATCAAGCAATAATACATTGTCGTTTTCTTTACGAATACTTTCAATTATAGCAGCTCGTCGAGAAACGCCACCCATATTTGGATTTCTTGGATGATCAGCAGGAAATGGATCAATGTAACTATGAACATCGTTAGTATGCAATATCGTCAAATGCTTTATTTCGTTAGATTTGAAACTACTAATGGATAATCCCAACCCTAATAAAGTTGCGCTTGCAGCCGTTTTTTCTATAAATTCTCTTCTTTTCATAGTTTTGGATTTATTCTTTAGTAATTCTAATGTCATTTACAACCGGAATTGTATCAACGTCTTTAAAATAATCAATTAATACATTTCTGAGTTTGTAATCTAAATCATAACGAGCAACTCCTTTTTTGAAGAAAACCATATTGTCACCACCATTTGCAAGATAATCGTTAGTTCCAACATAATAAGTTGTCTCTTTTGAAAGCGGTTTTCCATTTACAAGTATGTTTTTTGCTTTCTTATCAACTGTTATTGTAAAAGTCATTCCCGATAATGGATGCGGTTTTTTTTCAGCAATAAAATAATCAACCATTTCTTGTACTTGTTCGCCTTTTAAAGCTACAACAACCAAGCTATTTTCAAAAGGCATAATTTCGTATGCTGTTCGTGTTGTCACGTTTCCTTTTGGCAAAATGGAACGAATACCACCATTGTTTAATAAAACAAAGTCAATTGATTTATTTTCTCTTTTGTTAAAAACAAAATTTCCTTTGTCTTTGGTAACATCTGCAAATAAATTCCCAAAAGTTGATTGCCATTCGCCAGATTTATCTAAAGTTTCTGGAGCATAAGCTAAAACGGCACTTAAATCTTTTTCGATATTATCTCTGTAAGGTTTTATATAAGCTTCAATTTCAGTAGATTGACCTAAACTTTCGGTTACTGGAATTTTCTTTCCTTCTATTTTGGTTACGAACTCTTTTTGCGGTTGGCAAGAAAATAGAAATAAAAATGTTAAGAATAAAACAAAATTCTTTACTACCACGTTATAGTTTTTTAGATTTACCATCTGAAATGAGACTTATTTAATTAAATTTGTAGCTCAACAAAAATACTATGTTTTTAAATCAATTAAAGGATTTTTTAATAAAAAATAAAGTTAAGAAAAGGTTATCAAATGTAACACCTGATTTTAACTCAAATCCTATTAAAACAGTCGGAATTATTTTTGATGAGACCCATTTTGAAAAAAAAGTTGCGATATTAAATGAGTTACTAAAAAAAGGAATTCCTTTAGAAAAAATTAGCGTTTTGATATTCAATACAATTGCTAAAAAAAATCAAGCATTTGAACATCCAACATTCAGTCCAAATGATTTTACACTGGGTGCTAATTTTAAAAACCCTGATGTAAATGAATTTATTTCAAAGAAATTTGATTTGTTAATTAATTATTATAACATTGAAAAAGCACCTTTATTGCAAGTTTCTAATCTTTCAAAAGCAAGTTTTAAAGTAGGTTTTTCTGCTGTTGACAAACGAATCAATCATTTTATGATAAATACAACAACCGATAATTACAAAGTTTTTATCGATGAATTATTCAAATATTTAAAAATACTTAACAAAATATAATATGCAATCATTAGTAGGAACAGGTGTTGCACTAGTTACGCCGT
Source organism: Flavobacterium sp. (assembly GCF_027531705.1). GTDB lineage: Bacteria > Bacteroidota > Bacteroidia > Flavobacteriales > Flavobacteriaceae > Flavobacterium. Next base: position 10,368 of record NZ_JAPZSP010000010.1, read on the forward strand.
TCAAAAAAGATTTTTCAGTTGATGTGGAAGCTTTACAACGCATCGTAAATTTTCAAATTGATAACGGAATTGATTATCTAGTCGTACTTGGAACCACAGCTGAATCGGCAACCTTGAGTCAAGATGAAAAAGAATTAGTTATCAAAACTATCGTTGAAACCAACAACAAAAGACTTCCATTAGTTCTTGGTGTTGGTGGAAATAATACAGCAAAAGTTGTAGAAGAGTTGAAAACAAGAGATTTATCCGATTTTGTCGCGATACTTTCAGTTTCTCCTTATTATAACAAGCCAACGCAAGAAGGAATTTACCAACATTTCAAAATGATTGCCGAAACTTCACCAATTCCAGTAATTTTATATAATGTTCCTGGAAGAACAGCTAGTAATATGTTGCCATCGACCGTTATAAGATTGGCAAATGATTTCAAAAATATCGTTGCCATTAAAGAAGCTGCTGGTGATATTGTGCAAGCTATGAAGTTAATTCAAAATAAACCAAAAGATTTTCATGTAATTTCAGGAGATGACATGATTACTTTACCAATGGTTTTGGCTGGTGGAAGTGGCGTTATTTCTGTTATTGGCGAAGGTTTTCCAAGACAATTTTCAGACATGGTAAGACTTGGATTGCAACGTAAAACAGACGAAGCTTATCAATTGCATTACCTATTAGCAGATAGCATCGATATGATTTTTGAACAAGGAAATCCAGCCGGAATTAAAGAGATTTTTCGTTCATTAGGATTATCTGAAAACACAGTTCGTTTACCGTTAGTTAATGTAAATGAAGATTTAGCAAATCGATTGGCTTCATTCGTAACTAAAATAGGAAAATAAGAACAAAATTAAATTAAAAATTGGTGCTTCAAAAATATATTTTGAAGTAGAAAAATTAATGTCTAAATTTGCAGTTGATTTTGAAATAGCTGTAAGTGCCTAAAATCAAGAAATCTAAACAAAATAATGAAGAAATTTTTATCAATATTGATCATTTTAGTTGTATTCAGCTCATGTAGCGAATATCAAAAAGCATTGAAAAACGAAGATGTCGGTGCTAAATTTGAAGCTGCAACTAAACAATATGAAAAAGGGAAATACGCCAAAGCGATTAGACTTTTTGAGCAAATAGCACCAGCTTACAGAGGAAAACCGCAAGCAGAGAAAATGTTTTATATGTATTCACAATCGTATTATAAAACAGAACAATATTATTTAGCAGGTTATCAATTTGAAAGTTTTGCATCAAGTTATCCAAAAAGTGAAAAGTTAGAAGAAGCAGCTTTTTTAGGAGCAAAAAGTTATTCAATGTTGTCTCCAGTTTACAGTATTGATCAAACTGATACAACTAAAGCTATCGAGAAATTACAATCATTTATTGATACTTACCCAAATTCAACCTATTTAGAAGAAGCAAATGCAGTTTTGAAAACGTTAACTGGTAAAATTGAGAAAAAAGTTTTTGAAAACGCAAAACAATATAACACCATTTCAGATTACAAATCAGCAATAATTGCACTTGATAATTTTATTGCAGATTTCCCTGGAACACCTTATAAAGAAGAAGCATTATATTATAAATTAGATTCAGCTTACAATTTGGCAATAAACAGTGTTCCGTCAAAAATGCAAGAACGCCTTGAAAATGCTAGATTAGCTTATTCTGGTTTAATGAAATTTAATGCCAACACGACAAGAAAAGCTAAAGCAGATAATATGTTAGCCGAAATAGAAAAGAATTTACAACAATTTCAAAAATAAATTAAAGTCATGGATTTAAAAAAGACGAATGCTCCAGTAAACACAATCACTTATAATAAAACAACGATTGAAGAGCCTACTGGAAATGTGTATGAAGCAATCACAATTATGGCTAAAAGAGCAAACCAAATTAACTCTGAAATTAAAAAAGAATTGACAGAGAAATTGGAAGAATTTGCAACTTATAATGATAGTTTGGAAGAAGTATTCGAAAACAAAGAACAAATTGAAGTTTCTAAATTTTACGAAAAACTTCCAAAACCGCACGCACTAGCTGTTCAAGAATGGCTAGACGGAAAAATCTATCACAGAGATTCTAACAAATAAGAACATGTCAGTTTTAAGCGGTAAAAAAATAGTGCTAGGAATTTCTGGTGGAATTGCCGCATATAAAACAGCTACATTAGTTCGATTATTTATAAAAGCAGGTGCACATGTCCAAGTGATAATGACACCTGCTTCTAAGGATTTTGTAACACCACTTACACTTTCTACTCTATCCAAAAATCCAGTTCATTCTACATTTTATAATGAAGATGATGAGAATGCACAATGGAATAACCACGTTGAGTTAGGACTTTGGGCAGATTTTATGCTTATTGCTCCTGCAACTGCCAATACTTTATCTAAAATGGCTAATGGCAATTGCGACAACTTACTAATTGCTACTTATTTATCGGCTAAATGTCCAGTATATTTTGCTCCAGCGATGGATTTGGACATGTACAAACATCCGTCAACATTAGCTAGTTTTCAAGCTTTGAAACAATTTGGCAACATCATGATTCCTGCAGAAAGTGGCGAATTAGCAAGTGGTCTATCTGGCGAAGGTCGAATGGCTGAACCTGAAAACATAGTGGCTTTTCTTGAAAAAGATATTGAAAGCAAATTACCTTTAAAAGGAAAAAAAATACTAATTACCGCTGGACCAACTTATGAAGCAATCGATCCAGTTCGATTTATAGGAAATCATTCCACTGGAAAAATGGGCTTTGATATTGCTGAAAGTGCCGCGAATAAAGGCGCCGAGGTGATTCTTGTATCTGGACCAACACATCTTTCAAATAAAAATTCTTCTGTGAAAGTTGTTAGAGTGACATCTTCGCAAGAAATGTATGAAGCTTGTCATACTTATTACGAATCGGTAGATGTTGCTATTTGTGCCGCTGCTGTTGCCGACTACAAACCAAAAAATATCGCTACTCAGAAAATAAAAAAGAGTGAAGCTGCGTTTACTATTGAATTAGAAAAAACAAAAGACATCTTAGCTTCGTTAGGACAACTAAAGAAAAATCAATATTTGATTGGCTTTGCTTTAGAAACTGAAAATGAAATAGAAAATGCCATAGCGAAAATTCAGAAAAAAAACTTAGATTTGATAGTTTTAAATTCTTTACAAGATGAAGGCGCAGGATTTGGAAAACCAACAAATAAAGTAACATTTATTTCAAAAGATTTATCCATTGAACCAATGCCGTTAAAATCTAAAGAAGAAGTAGCGACAGATATTCTCAATAAAATTATTACGCATTATGAAAAATAAGATTTTATACATTTTCCTATTCTTAGCAAGTTTTGTAAATGCGCAAGAGCTGAATTGCATTGTTACGGTAAATTCAGATAAAATAACAACTACAAACAAGCAAATTTTTCAAACACTACAAAGATCTTTAACCGATTTTGTTAACAAAACTAGTTGGACAGGAAGAGAACTTTCACCAAATGAAAAAATAAATTGTTCCATGTTTATAAGCGTTTCTGCTCAAGACAATGATTTATTTACGGCTACTATTCAGGTTCAGACTTCACGTCCAATTTATAATTCAACTTATACTTCATCCATTTTTAACTATAATGATAAAGAGTTCACTTTTAATTATACTGAATTCCAAAATCTAAATTACAATCCAAATTCATTTGATTCAAATCTAGTTTCTGTTGTGGCATTTTATAGCGCAATGATCATCGGTATTGATGCTGACACTTTTGCCTTAAATGGTGGAACTGAATACCTAGAAATAGCTAGAGAAATTGCTAATGTTGCACAATCAAGTGGTTACGCTGGCTGGACTCAAGCTAAAGGAAATAACAATCGCTATTCTTTGATAAACGACATGCTTTCTAACACTTATTCTCCTTATAGATTGACTATGTACCAATATCATTTGGAAGGTTTAGATACTATGACCAAAGACATGAAAGCTTCAAAAGAAAAAATTAAAGCGGCCATTGCAAAAATGAAAGAAGTACATAATGTGCGTCCGAATGCTTTTATAACCAGAACTTTTTTTGATGCCAAAACAGATGAAATTGTTTCTATCTTTTCTGGTGGACCAAGTATCACAATTACAGATTTGGTTGATGATTTGAACAAAATTTCTCCGCTTAATTCAAGCAAATGGGCTTCCATTAAATTTTAGTTTTACCTATTTCCAAATGATAACTTCTCTTTCGATAGAAAATTTTGCATTGATTGAAAAATTATCAATCCAATTCTCAGATGGTTTTTCAACTATAACGGGAGAAACTGGTGCTGGAAAATCAATTCTTCTTGGCGCATTAGGATTGGTTCTTGGAAAAAGAGCCGATTTAACTTCGCTAAAAAACAAAGAAGAAAAATGTATTATTGAAGCACATTTCTTTATCAAAAATTATAATTTAAAGTCATTTTTTGAAACCAATGATTTGGATTATGAAGACGAAACAATCATTCGTAGAGAAATTTTGCCTTCTGGAAAATCAAGAGCATTTATTAATGATACACCTGTAAATCTTCAGGAATTACAAGATTTAAGCCACTATTTGATCGATATTCATTCGCAGCATCAAACACAAGAACTCTCAGACGATGTTGTTCAATTTCAAATAGTCGATTCTGTTGCTTCTAATGCAGATTTGATTTCGGAATATAGTTTGGTTTTAAAAGAATACAAAAAATTAAAATCGGAGTTAAAATCGAAAATCGAATTATTGCAATCGGTTACCAAAGAACAAGATTACAATACATTTTTATTAGAAGAATTACTTGCAGCTAATTTAAAATTGGGCGAACAACTTGAACTTGAAACGCAATTTGAAAAATTAAACAACGTTGAATTCATAAAAGAAAATCTTTCCAAATCGTTAGCATTAGCCAATGATGAACCATTTGGAGCAATTCTAAACTTGAAAGAAATTAAAATTGGACTTCAAAAAATTGCTGGCTTTTCTCCAGAATACAATGAACTTCATGAAAGAATAACAAGCGTTGTTATTGAATTTGATGATATTCAAAAAGAGCTTGAAAATCTTTCAGAAACAATTTATGGAAATCCTGAAGAACTTGAATTAATCAATCAAAAATTGCAATTAATTTATGCTCTTCAAAAAAAACATCAAGTAAATACGATTGAAGAATTACTTGAAATTCAAAATCAACTAGATAGCAAAGTTGTTTCTGTAACTACATTAGAATCAGAAGTAGACACAATTACTAATGCAATTTCAACTAAAGAAAATGAATTAGATACTTTAGCAAAAAACATCCATACTAAAAGAGCCGAAGCAATTCCAGTTTTAACCAATAAACTAGCCTCTATTTTAGAACTATTAGGAATGGCAAATGCTCGATTTAATATTCAATTGAATGCTAAAGATGATTATTTTGCTAACGGAAAAGATGAAATTCAATTTTTATTTTCTGCAAATAAAGGTTCCGATTTTGGTTTGCTAAAAAAAGTAGCTTCTGGTGGAGAAATGTCAAGAATTATGTTGGCAGTAAAATCAATTTTGTCACAATATTCAAAACTTCCAACTATCATTTTCGACGAAATTGACACAGGAGTTTCAGGTGAAATTGCTCACAAAATGGGTGAAATCATGAAACAAATGAGTACAACCATGCAGGTTTTTGCTATAACACATTTACCACAAATTGCAGGAAAAGGAAGCGAGCACTTTAAAGTTTATAAAACTGTAAAAGACAATCATACGCAATCCGAATTAAAGTTACTTACTCAAGAAGAACGAATTACAGAAATTGCACAAATGTTATCGGGTGCCAACATTTCTGAATCGGCATTAAATCATGCCAAAGAACTTTTAAATTAAAAAATTGATTTATATTTGCTTTACAAAATTTAGAAACTAAATTTTCAAACGACAAAATTATTTTACATTATGATTATAGAACCAAGAATGCGAGGATTTATTTGCTTAACAGCTCATCCAAAAGGCTGTGAACAAAGCGTTAAAAATCAAATTGAATATGTTAAATCAAAAGGAACAATAGATGGCGCAAAAAAAGTGTTAGTTATTGGAGCTTCAACAGGATTTGGTCTAGCCTCAAGAATTACAAGTGCTTTTGGTTCAAATGCTGCTACTTTAGGTGTTTTCTTTGAAAAACCTGCAGCTGAGGGAAAAACAGCAACACCAGGTTGGTACAATTCTGCTGCTTTTGAAAACGAAGCTCACAAAGCTGGATTATATGCAAAAAGCATCAATGGTGACGCATTTTCTAATGAAGTAAAGCAAGAAGCTATCGACATCATAAAAGCAGATTTAGGTCAGATTGATTTAGTAATTTATAGTTTAGCATCGCCAGTACGTCTAGATCCTGCAACGGGAATTTTACACCGTTCAGTTTTAAAACCAATTGGGCAAAAGTTTACTAATAAAACAGTTGATTTTCACACAGGAAAAGTTTCTGAAATTTCAATAGACCCATGTAATGAAGAAGACATTGCAAACACCGTAAAAGTAATGGGTGGAGAAGATTGGACTTTATGGATTGAAGCTTTGAAAAAAGAAAATTTATTGGCAAAAGGAGCAACAACTATCGCTTATTCATATATCGGACCAGAAGTTACCGAGGCAGTATATAGAAAAGGAACAATAGGAAGAGCAAAAGACCATTTAGAAGCAACTGCGTTCACAATTACAGATTCTTTAAAAAACCTTGATGGAAAAGCTTATGTTTCTGTCAATAAAGCTTTAGTAACACAAGCAAGTTCTGCAATACCAGTTATACCTTTATATATATCATTATTGTATAAAGTTATGAAAAATGAAGGAGTTCACGAAGGCTGTATAGAGCAAATTCAACGTTTGTATCAACAACGTCTTTACACTGGAAATGAAGTTCCAACAGATGATAAAGGAAGAATCCGAATTGACGATTGGGAAATGCGTGATGATATTCAAGCACAAGTATCCAAACTTTGGGCAGAAGCAACAACAGAAAATCTTGAAGAAATTGGTGATTTAGAAGGTTACAGAAAAGATTTCTACAACTTATTCGGGTTTGGATTTGACAAAGTTGATTATCTAGCTAATACTGACGAAATGGTTCAAGTTTCAAGTATTTCATAAAAAAATATTATACCACAATTCTAAAAGCATCATTTTTATAATGATGCTTTTTTTATGAAAAAAATTAATGGTAATTTAAAAATAGAAAACATTTATTACGCATATTCTTGCGTTTTGAGGTATTTTTCTGCGTTTTATCGAATTTTTTTTTTTTTAACTTTCATAAACAAACATTTTTTATATATTGCAGACTATTAATCTAAATAAAAAACTATGATGAAAAAATTTACTCTTTTCGTTGCAATTTTGTTGGGTTTCCTAACGAATAGTAATGCACAGATTGGATTGTTGGAGACATTTAATGCCTCTACAACTATCCCAACGGGTTGGACAAACCCCAATTTTTATGCAGTTTCTTCTGCACAATCTTGTAATGGAAATTCTGTAAGGAAAAATTTATATAGCAGTGCTACTACTGCTGTACTAACAACACCTAACTATCCTGGCGCTTCAAATGGAACAGATATTACCTTTTCATTTGATTACAAAATAGTTAACTGGTCAGCTGCAACAGAAGCAACACCAGCAGGTTGGGGAAGTTCAATAGTTGAAGTTTCTACAGATGATGGTGCTACTTGGCTTCCTCAATACACAATTGATGATTCAAACCACGTAGTTGCAAACACATGTGCAAACGTATCTTTTACAATTGCGGCTGCAGACGCTCCAGCAGGATCTGATCTAAAATTTAGATTCAGAAACACATGGTTGGCTGGTGATTACTATTTTTATATTGATAATATTTCTGCTTCTCAAGTTACTGCTTCACCTCCAAATTGTGATGCAGCATTAACTTCTCCTGCTGATGGAGCAAGTGATGCAAACATTTTTGGAAACATCACATGGAGTGCTGCTACAGGTGTTGCAACTGGTTATAATTTAACTGTTGGAACAACTCCTGGTGGTTCAGACGTTTTAGCAACTACAGATGTTGGTAATGTTGGTGGTTATGCTTTAGGAAGTTTAAATTTTGAGACAACTTATTACATTAGTATTGTTCCTTATAATACTAATGGTAATGCAACTGGTTGTACAGAGTACAGTTTTACAACTGTTCCTGCTCCAGCACCAGGTAACTTATGTGAAAATCCAATTGTAGTTACTCTACCTTATGAAACTACAGATGACACTGCAAATTATGAAGATATATATTACGAAGGTTCACCAGGATCAAGCTGTGGTTCAACATCTTCATATTTAGGAGGAAATGATGTAGTTTATGCTTATACTGCTACAGCTGATGGTTCAATAAACGTTAATTTAACAACAACAGAAACTTATGTTGGTCTTTTCGCTTACGCAAGTTGTTCTTCAATTGGAAGTAGCTGTATTGGTGGTGCGGTTAATGGTTTTGCAGGTGGTCCAGTTTCATTAATGGAATTTCCAGTTGTTTCAGGACAAACATATTATTTTGTTATTTCAACATGGCCAGCACCTCAAACCGCTCCTTATACTTTAAGTATTGTTGAAAATACATGTACAAATGCAACTGCTACTTATACAGTAGTTTCTGATTGTGCTAATGGTGAGCAGTTCTTAGTAGATGTTGACGTTACAAGTTTAGGTACTGCAACTTCTTTAACAGTTACTGACGACCAAGGTAGTGCTCCACAAACTGTTTCTGCTACTGGTGTTGTTCAATTTGGACCATATCAAAATGCAACTCCTGTTGTATTTACTGTTTCTAATGACCAAGATTCAAATTGTGTTATTACAAGCCCATCAACAACTCAAGCAGTTTGTCCTCCAGCTAATGATTTATGTTCTGGTGCTATTAATTTAGGATTAGAAACTTCTCCATTAGATGGAACTACTGTAGGTGCTACTAATAACAATGTTCCAACATGTGGTGGAACTACTGCTGCACCAGATGTTTACTATTCTATATCTGTACCTAGTGGTTCAACACTTACTATTCAGCAAACTGCAAATAGCTACGATTCAGTAGTTAGTATGTTCTACGGAGACTGTTCAACTCCAACAGCAATTACATGTTATGATGATTCTGACACACTTACAACTACTTGGGCAAATACAACAGGCTCTGATCAAACTGTATATTTTGTAGTTGATGGTTATGCTGGTACATCTGGAACGTTTACATTAGCTTGGTCAGTTCTTGCTTGTTCAAATGCAACAGCCACATATACTGTTGTTTCTGATTGTGCAAATGGTGAGCAATTTTTAGTAGATGTAAATATTACTGATTTAGGTACTGCAACTTCTCTTACTGTTAGTGATGATCAAGGTAGTGCAACACAATCTGTTTCTGCAACTGGTGTTGTTCAATTTGGACCATATCCTAACGCAACTCCTGTAGTTTTTACTGTTACAAATGATCAAGATTCAAATTGTGTAATTACAAGTTCTGCACAAAGTCAAGCGGTTTGCCCTCCTGATTGTTCACAAGCAACTGTTGTTGATTGTGATACTGAAACAGTTGCAGATTTTGTAGCTGGATCAGGTGCTTGGAATGTTAATGCTTGTGGTTTCTCAACACCTGGTATTGAAAAAATATATTCATTTACTGCACCAGCTGATGGATCATATAGTTTAGAAGTTACAGCTGCCACTGGTGGTTATGTTGATTACTATTATAAAGAAGCAAGTGGATCATGTGATAATACCGGTTGGACGTGTATTGACGATATTTCTTTAGCTGTCACAGCAACAATTGGAACACTTACATCTGGAACTGAATATTTAATTTTATTAGATTCTGAAGGAACAACAGCAAGAAATCAAACATTTAAAGTTGTTTGTCCAGTTTTAGCAACAGATACTTTTGATAATGCTAATTTTAAATACAACCCTAACCCAGTTGTTGATGTGTTAAATTTATCATACAACAAAGCTATAACAAGTATAGCAGTTTATAACTTAATTGGTCAACAAGTAATTGCTAAAACAGTAAATGCTAATATGTCTCAAGTTGACATGTCAGCTTTACCAACTGGTACTTATATGGTTAAAGTTACTTCAAACAATGAAGTTAAAACTATAAAAGTGGTAAAACAATAATTTTAAACTTACCTCTTTAGATTTTTTAAAATCCGTCTCGTTGTTTTGAACGAGGCGGATTTTTTTTATATTTGTTAAAATTATTAAACTCGAACAATACATGCTTTTTTCTATAATAATTCCAGTTTTTAATAGACCTGATGAGATTGATGAACTTTTAAAAAGTTTATTACTTTCAACATACAAGAAAGACTATGAAATAGTAATTATAGAAGATGGTTCAACAGAAAAATGTGAAAATATAATTGAAAAATATAGTAAAAAACTAACTATCTCATACTACTTTAAACAAAATTCTGGACCTGGTGATTCACGTAATTTTGGTATGAAAAAAGCAAAGGGTGATTATTTTATCATTTTTGATTCTGATTGTATCATTCCAGAAAATTATTTGACAAATGTTGAAACTCAATTAAACTCAAATTATGTTGATTGTTTTGGAGGAAGTGATGGTGCATTGAAAACATTTACGTCTATTCAAAGAGCTATTAATTTTTCGATGACATCATTTTTAACAACTGGTGGAATCCGCGGTGGTTCTGAAAAAATTGACAAGTTTCAACCTCGCAGTTTTAATATGGGTATATCAAAAAAAGCATTTATTGCATCAAATGGTTTTGGAAATATACATCCAGGTGAAGATCCCGATTTAACCATCAGATTATGGAAATTAGGTTTCGAAACAAAACTTTTTAAAAATTGTATTGTTTTTCATAAAAGAAGAATTGACTGGGAAAAATTTGAAGTTCAAGTTTCTAAATTCGGAAAAGTTAGACCTATTTTAAATAGTTGGCATCCAGAATATGCTAAATTTACCTATTGGTTTCCATCATTATTCATCATTGGATTTTTTGCTTCTATCCTATTGTTAGTCTTTGCAATCGATTTACCTTTAAAACTTTATTTCATTTATTTTTTATTAATTTTTCTTGTTTCAAGTTTTCAAAATAGAAATTTACTAATTGGTTTGTATTCAATAAAAGCTGTTTGGAAACAATTCTACGGATATGGATTGGGGTTTATAGAATCATTTGTAAAAATCAATCTTCTCAAAAAAAATCCTGAAGTTGCCTTTCCTGAGTTATTTTTTGATAAAAAAAACATAGTCACCAAAATAATTGGCTTAACAGGTGGTATTGGAAGTGGAAAAACCACAGTTGCTAACTATCTTCAATCTCAAGGAATTCCAGTTTATGTTTCAGATATAGAAGCCAAAAAAGTGATGGAGTTTCCAGATGTTATTGAAAAAATAATTTTCATTTTCGGAAAAGCAATAACAAATGAAATAAATGGTCTTGACCGAAAAAAATTAGCCGAAATTGTTTTTAATGATCCTGAAAAATTAAAACAACTCAATTCAATTGTACATCCAGAAGTAAAAAAACATTATGAAAACTGGGTTCAAGAGCATAAAAACTATTTATTTGTAGTAAAAGAAACAGCCATTTTATTTGAAAGTGGAAGTTATAAAGATTGTGATGTCGTAATAAATGTAACGGCTCCATTAGAAACTCGTATTCAAAGAGTTATAGAAAGAGACAAAACTACTCGCGAAAAAGTTTTGAGTAGAATAAAAAATCAAATTTCTGACGAAGAACGCAACTCCAAAAGCACCTATGTCATTGAAAACATTGATTTAGATACAGTAAAAACAAAAATTGATGAAATTCTTAAAACATTGACAATTCAATAATTTTTTGTATTAATGTTAATGTTTGGTTAATCTATTCCTACGGTATATGTTAAAATCTTAAATTTGTACGTATGAATAAATTATTCTTCCGGTTACTAGTTCTATTAATGAGTTTATCCTTAATAGGGATAATAGTAGTTCAAGTGTATTGGTTCAATACTTCTTTTAAAAATAACGACGAGCAATTTCGTTTTCATGTTACTCAAGTAATAGGAAATGTTGCAGAAAAGCTTCAAAAAGAAGAAGCATATAGTTTTATCGATAAATACAAAAAACTAAAAGATAGTATTGGTAAAGATCCTGAAAGAAGCGATTTTCTAGAATTTGGTTACTATCAACGTAATTCTAAAACCAACGAAACTATAATTTATTCAAATAACATTATATCAGAAGATTTCAATTTATCTTCTACGCTCTTTGATAAAAAAATTGACAGTTTAAAATTAAAAAGTTTTTCTAGCAATCGAACTACTGAGATTTACAATAATAAAAAAATTGATAATTCTAGTATTCAACATAAAATTTCACCTGATGTAAAAATTCAGAAAACTGGTAACATGGCTATTTTAGATAATGCTCAATTTGAAATTTTCTTCAAAGATATAGCTGCATCAAAACCAATTCAAGAAAGAGTTTCAGTTGAAAAATTAAGAGGTTTGTTAAAATTTTATCTTGATGAATACGATGTAAAAACACCTTTTGAGTTTGGAATATACAGTAATGGGTTAGCTACTAAAATAAAGTCGGAAAATTTTCGTTATGAAAAGACGAATACATCATCGATTCCAATTTTTACTGATAATGAAGGAAACAACAAATACCAATTAATGGTAAGTTTCCCTCAAAAAAAGAGGTTTTTATTTTCAGAATTAATAGGAATTACAGTTTTGTCAATAATATTTACATTAATTATCATCATTGCTTATTCTAGTGCTTTAAGTCAACTGATAAAACAACGTCAAATTTCTGAAATCAAAACCGATTTCATTAATAATATGACACACGAATTTAAAACACCAATTGCTACCATTAATTTAGCTCTTGATGCCATAAAAAACCCAAAAGTAATTGACGACCATGAAAAGGTTAAACGTTACTTACAGATGATTAGAGACGAAAACAAACGAATGCATGCACAAGTTGAAAACGTTCTAAGAATATCTAAATTAGAAAAGAAAGAATTAGAAATAACCAAAAATAATAATAACGTTCACGATATAATAAACGAAGCTATTGAACACGTTAACCTTATTATTGAAGATAGACAAGGAAAAATAACAACCCATTTAGAAGCAAAAAGAACATCTGCATTATTGAATGATGTACATTTTACAAATGTGTTAGTTAATATTTTAGATAATGCAATTAAATACTCGCCAAACAGCCCAATTATAGATGTTTTTACTGAAAATGTAAAAGATTTTATAATAATAAAAATAAAAGACGAAGGTTCAGGGATGAGCAAAGTAGCTCAAAAACGAATTTTTGAAAAATTTTATAGAGAACATACTGGTGATTTACACAACGTAAAAGGACACGGATTAGGTTTATCTTATGTCAAAAGGATTGTGGAAGATCACAACGCACAAATTTTCGTAGAAAGCGAAAAAGGAAAAGGAAGCACATTCATACTTAAAGTACCCCTAATAAATTAACAAACCTATGGAAACAGAAAATAAAAAAATATTATTGGTCGAAGACGATCAAAACTTTGGCGCTATACTCAAAGATTATTTATTACTAAATGATTTTGATGTTGTATTAGCAAAAAACGGCATGGAAGGATTTGAAAAATTCAAGAAAGACACCTACGATTTATGTATTCTTGACGTAATGATGCCATACAAAGACGGGTACACTTTGGCTAAAGAAATAAGAGAAAAAAACAAAGATGTGCCAATCATATTTCTTACTGCAAAATCAATGAAAGAGGATGTATTGAAAGGATATAAAGTTGGTGCAGATGATTATCTAAACAAACCTTTTGATTCAGAAGTGTTGTTGATGAAAATTAAAGCAATTATTCAACGTAAATCTTCTGAAGTCAAAAACGAGCCTGTGAAATTTGAATTTCAAATTGGAAAATTCCATCTTAATTCAAAACTACGTTTCTTAACTTTTCAAAACGATGCGCCAATTAAGCTTTCGCCAAAAGAAAACGAATTGCTAAAGATGTTAGCTATTTATGAAAATGATTTAATGCCGAGAGAATTAGCATTAACCAAAATTTGGAGAGATGATAATTATTTCACTTCAAGAAGTATGGACGTTTATATTGCCAAATTGAGAAAATATCTTAAACTTGACGAGAATGTAGAGGTCTTAAATATTCACGGTGAAGGTTTTAGATTAGTAATAAAAAAATAATTTTATAAAAAAAATTAAAAAAGATGCTCTCAAAAGCATCTTTTTTTTGTTTATATTTACACTTAATTATCTAAAAGTGTAACTTAAACGATTTTATATGCACTTTGTCGATAATATTTCCTACAGCATTATATTTAATCTAGTTTTGTCATCCAAATTAGAAACTATGATTTCCCCAAAGTCAGCGTTTCTTTCTTAAAACCTACAATTATGAGCAATAAAGTTAAATTCAGTTTTTCAAGTTTATTATCATTTCCTACTTTTTTATTATTTGTTATGTTTAGCTGTGCTTCTATGAATGCACAAACTAAAGATGTTACTTCACCATCTAACATATCTGTAGCAAATGGAGAAAATAATAACTCAATTTCAAAAAGTGATGCTTCTGCAGAAACTAACTTTCAATTTGTTTCTTGGTTTATGGGAACGAAACAAACTATAAAAGAAGAAGGTGTTTTAGATAAAGCTTCTGCAAAGAAAATGTTTATCAATGCAAGAATTGCTCCTAATAGAATTCTTATGAAAGCATTTCTTAAAAAAGCTCAAAATCAATTATCTACTTTAGCTTAAAATTACTTTCTCAAAAGTATTAAGTTTATCAATATGAAGAATGGTCTTTGTATCATTATCATTTCGTGTAAACATAGGAACAAACTTTGCTCCATAAACTATTTCGTCAAAAACGTATGAAGTTCGTTTAACTACTGTATTACTAAACATATCATCAAACGCTTTTACAAAAACGATAATCTCTCCAACACTATTCCTGAATTCAGCTTCAGAAAAACCATAAAAAGGACTTGTTTCGGTTATTGGATGCACTATTGTCCAACTAAGATTAAGCAAATTCACATGGCTCATTTCTAAATCTAAAAAGAAAAACTTATTGGTAATTTTACCATTTTCTTCCATTTGCAAACCCAGGGTTACTTTAGCTTCAACATCTGTTAGATTGGCATTTTTGTATGGTGTAATTCGCATCATCAAAGCTTTTCCATTATTATAAGGTGCAATAATAGCGTTTTCAGAAAACATAATATGCGCTTTGGGCTTGCTAAATCGACCATAAAACAAACCTGTCGCAATTGCAAAACTTAATAAACCAAACAATGCCTCTACAGCAGCTGTAAAACTTGCCGTGAATCCACTTGGGCTAATATGTCCATAACCAACAGTAGTATACGTTTGAATACTAAAGAAAAAAGCTTGTCCAAATTTATCAGCCAATGTATAAACTCTAGCTCCTTGCAAATGTTCAATGCCGTTGAGTAAATACAAGCTTGCAAAAAAACAGTTGACTAAAAAGTAAAACAAAACTATAATTAAGAAAAATTTCCATCTAGGAATATTCAACATTGTATGATACCAGCTTATACTGTCAAATAAACCAATTCCTGATTTTCGAACGTTAGCATTTCCATTTTTAGTAATAAAACGCCCACCATAACTTGATGCATTGCTTCCAAAACCTGTATTCGTTTCAGCTTTTGCTTTTGAGTTTATTCTCTTTAAAAATGCCATTCCATAATTTTTTCGTAAATTTATAACTTTTAAAATTATTATTTCTGCCAAACAAATGAAGCCATCAAAATTATTTAAATCATTTTTTGAAAATGAAAAAACAGCAGGGATTTTATTACTAGTTTGTACTTTAGTTTCAATTTTACTTGCAAATTCATCTTTTCAAGATGGTTACATTCATTTTTGGGAATCTAAAATTGGTGGTTTTTCTATTGAACATAGTATAAATGATGGTTTAATGACCCTTTTTTTCTTGATGATAGGATTAGAACTTGAAAGAGAAATCTATATTGGAGAATTATCGAGCTTTAAAAATGCCATTTTACCTTTTTCAGCTGCAGTTGGAGGAATAATAATTCCCGCTTCAATTTATTTTTTCATCAATAAAGGCACTCCCTTCGCAAACGGAATTGGAATTCCAATGGCGACAGATATCGCTTTTGCTATTGGAATATTATCATTGTTGGGAAGTAAAGTTCCAACTTCACTCAAAGTATTTCTAACCGCTTTGGCTGTAATAGATGACTTGGGAGCAATACTTGTTATCGCCATTTTCTATTCAAAAGGAATCCAAATGAATTATTTACTCCTTTCGTTCTTAGTGTTTGGCATATTACTACTAATGAACAGACTAAAAATTTATAAACTTTGGCCTTATCTTATTGGTGGTGCATTAATGTGGTTTTTAATGTTAAATTCTGGAGTTCATGCAACTATTACAGGTGTATTAGTAGCTTTTGCGATACCTTTTGAAAACGGTGAAGAAAGTTCTATATCCTACAAACTGCAACATTTTTTGCATCGACCAGTATCATTTTTAATTCTTCCTCTTTTTGCTTTAGCTAATACGGCAATTAAAATCAATTTAACCTCAACCGAAACACTTTTTACAACTTATACATTAGGAATCTTTTTTGGGCTATTAATTGGAAAACCAATTGGTATTTCATTATTTTCATTTATTATGGTCAAGTTTAAAATTGCCGAACTTCCAAGTGATTTAAACTGGAAACACATTATTGGAACTGGTATTCTTGGCGGCATAGGGTTTACTATGTCAATATTTATTACACTTATAGCTTTTGATAATCAAATCATTATAAATAACTCCAAATTATTTATTATTCTGGCCTCTACAATTTCAGGAATTGTTGGACTACTTTTTCTAAAAGCGGTTTTTGCCAAAAGTATCGACATAGTTGAATAAAATAACCTAAAAAAAATACCCTTTTAAACACTTGTTAAATGTTTGATTATAATTTAATTTATTTATATATTTACAATTAAATTTTCATTTAATAGTCAATTTATATAACATTTAATCATTATGGATAATTTTGAATTCATATTCGATTCTTCTACAAATATTTTATATAAGAATTATTTTGGTAAGATTAATATGGATGACATATATAATTCATGGCATTATGCATTTGAAAATAATCTCATTCCCCAAAACACCAAAGGTTTCATATTAGATTACCGAAAAGCCTCTTTCGACATTGATAGTAAAAAATATAAAAAAATTGTTTCTTTTTATAAAAAAAATATCTCCTTTTTTAAAGATAAAAAAATTGCAGTGATTACTAATAGTTCAAAAGATATTGTAATTCCTATTTTAGTCGAACAAAAAGACAAAGGTTATTCTTCAAAACCTTTTAGCACAGTTGAAGCGGCTATTCGTTGGATTCATATATAAAAACTTCTTATACTATCTTACTTAATTTTCAAATAAAATGCTTTTTTATTGAGAATTATGCGCTTCAATACATTTAAAAAATTTTTTTTAACAACAATTTAAATCACAAATAAAACCCTATTAAGCCATAAGCCATTTTTATAAGCGTACATTCGACAAAAATTAATGTCAATAGAAAGCAAAGTAAGATTGGTTGAACTGCTGTTTGATCGACTTGAAAATGAAATTACCGATTTCAAATCGCAAACAAACTTGCATTGTCTTTCTGGTTGTGGTAAATGTTGCACCAAACCCGATATTGATGCTTCTCCTTTAGAGTTTTTGCCTTGGGCATTTCATCTTTTTTTGAATGACAAGGCCGAGTTCGTATTAAATACGCTCAATGAAACAAAGATTTCTAATTGTCATTTATACCAATCTCTAACATTAATTGACAGCCCAAATGGCAGTTGTGGCAACTATCGCTATCGCGGATTAATATGTCGCCTTTTTGGTTATGCCGCCAGCCGAGATAAATTTGGAGAATTGAAATTAGCTACTTGTAAAATCATAAAAGAAAAACAACAAGAAAACTTCAACAATACTGAAGAAGCCATTAGTAAAGGGCTTTATGTGCCAATTTTCACCGATTACTACATGAATCTAACCCAAATAGATTTTAGATTAGGCACAACAATGTTACCAATAAATGAAGCTTTAAAAATAGCTATAGAAGAAGTTTTACACTATTATGCTTATAGACCATTCCCTAGTGGATTGGGAAATATTGCTTGAGTAAAAAACAGAATCCCGACTTTCATCGGGATTTTTTCTATTTACTCAAATACATTTTTCTTCGACTATACAATTCGTAGAATTGATCGTCTTTTAAATCGTCTATAAACAAAATACTTTCACCTGTCGATTTCATTTCGGGTCCGAGTGCTTTGTTTACATCTTTAAACTTACTGAAAGAGAAAACCGGTTGCTTAATCGCATAACCTTTCAACTGCGGATTGAACGTAAAATCGGTTACTTTATTTTCGCCCAACATTACTTTGGTTGCATAATTTACATAAGGTTCGCCATACGCTTTTGCAATAAACGGAACCGTTCTCGATGCTCTTGGATTAGCTTCGATAATGTAAACCGTATCGTCTTTTATAGCAAATTGAATGTTTATCAAACCAACCGTTCTTAAAGCCAAAGCGATTTTTTTTGTATGATCTTTTATTTGTTGCATTACAAACTCACCCAAATTAAATGGTGGCAAAGTCGCGTTAGAATCACCTGAGTGAATTCCGCAAGGTTCGATGTGTTCCATAATTCCTATGATGTACACGTTTTCTCCATCGCAAATAGCATCGGCTTCTGCTTCAATTGCTCCATCAAGATAATGGTCAAGTAGTAATTTATTTCCAGGAATCGATTTCAATAAATCAATTACATGTTCCTCTAATTCTTGTTTGTTGATGACAATTTTCATTCCTTGTCCACCCAAAACATACGATGGACGAACCAACAACGGAAAGTCTAAACTATCTGCTAATTTTGAAGCTTCGTCAGCACTTTCAGCAATTCCGAATTTTGGAAATGGAATATTTAATTCGGTTAAAAGTTCTGAAAAACGTCCTCTATCCTCTGCTAAATCTAATGCATCGAATGAAGTTCCAAGAATTTTGATTCCGTATTTAGATAATTTTTCTGCAAGTTTTAAAGCGGTTTGTCCACCAAGTTGAACAATAACTCCTTCTGGTTTCTCGTGGCGAATGATGTCGTAAATGTGTTCCCAAAAAACAGGTTCGAAATACAATTTATCAGCTGTATCAAAATCGGTAGAAACAGTTTCAGGATTACAATTAATCATAATCGTTTCGTAACCGCATTCTTTAGCAGCTAAGACTCCGTGAACACAAGAATAGTCAAATTCAATTCCTTGCCCAATTCTATTTGGACCAGAACCTAAAACCACCACTTTCTTTCTATCGGTTACAATACTTTCGTTGTGAACGTATCTTTCGCCATTTGCTGTTTGAATTTCAGCTTCAAAAGTCGAGTAATAGTAAGGAGTTTTTGCTTTAAATTCGGCTGCGCAAGTATCCACTAGTTTATAAACACGCTTAATGTTCATGTCATCACGCAATTTATAAACCTGACTTTCTAAACAACCCAACATGTGCGCTATTTGTCTGTCGCCATAACCTTTTTGCTTTGCTTCAAGTAATAATTCTTTTGGCAAAGTATCTATTTTGTAGTTTGTGATTTCTCTTTCTAACAAATACAATTCTTCGTATTGTTTCAAGAACCACATATCAATTTTAGTGATTTCGTGAATTCTACTCAACGGAATTCCCATCGCAATAGCATCGTAAATTACAAAAACTCTATCCCAACTTGCGTAAGTTAGTTTCTCAATAATTTGTTCGTAGTTTTTATAACCTTTTCCGTCTGCTCCTAGTCCATTTCGTTTAATTTCAAGCGATTGTGTTGCTTTGTGAAGCGCTTCTTGAAACGAACGACCAATTCCCATAACTTCACCAACCGATTTCATTTGAAGTCCCAAAGTTCTGTCGGCACCTTCAAATTTGTCGAAATTCCAACGTGGAATTTTTACGATAACATAATCTAAAGTTGGTTCGAATAAGGCTGAAGTTGATTTTGTAATTTGGTTTTGAAGTTCGTCTAAGTTGTAACCCAAAGCTAGTTTCGAAGCGATTTTTGCAATTGGATAACCAGTAGCTTTTGATGCCAAAGCTGATGAACGAGAAACTCTTGGATTGATTTCGATGGCAACAATATCTTCTTTTTCATCTGGTGAAACGGCGAATTGCACGTTACAACCTCCAGCAAAATTTCCGATAGAACGCATCATCAGAATTGCCATATCACGCATCTTTTGGAACGTTGTATCTGATAAAGTCATTGCAGGTGCAACAGTAATTGAATCACCAGTATGAATTCCCATTGGATCCATGTTTTCAATCGAACAAATGATTACAACATTGTCGTTTTTATCGCGTAAAAGTTCTAATTCGTATTCTTTCCAACCTAGTAAAGCTTTATCAATCAATACTTCGTGAATTGGTGACATTTCTAAACCATAAGTTAGTTTTTCGTCAAATTCTTCTTTGCTGTGTACAAATGCTGCTCCAGTTCCACCAAGTGTAAACGATGGACGAATTACTAATGGAAAACCAAATTCTTGGGCAATTTCTTTTCCTTTTAAAAACGAAGTTGCTGTTTTTGCTGGCGCTGCAGGAATTCCAATTTTTTCTAATAACTGTTTGAACTGTTCGCGGTCTTCAGTAATATTGATTGCATTTACATCGACACCAATCATTTTTACATTAAAGTCTTGCCAAATTCCTTTTTCGTCTGCTTCTAAACAAAGGTTTAAAGCAGTTTGTCCGCCCATTGTTGGAAGAACAGCATCAATTTGCGGATGCTCTTTTAGAATCTGGATAATTGATTTGGTTGTCAATGGCAATAAATAAACATGATCGGCCATACTTGGGTCGGTCATGATGGTTGCTGGATTGGAATTGATAAGGATTACTTCAATTCCTTCTTCACGAATAGAACGTGCCGATTGTGAACCTGCATAATCAAATTCGCAAGCTTGCCCAATAACGATTGGACCTGAACCTATGATTAAAACCGATTTGATTGAATTGTCTTTTGGCATTTTTGTAGTTAGTTTGTTGTTGAGACAAGTCATGACTTGTCTGTACTATTGTTGTTGTGTTAGATATAGCCCTAGCCCTGATAGCAGTGGAAATCCTTTTTAATTTTTCTTTAAAATTAAAAAGATTGCAACGAATAGCAGGAAATAGCTCCTAAAACTTATTAAAATTTATAAACAAGGTTTAAAAAAAAGCCGCTACTAATAAAAGTAACGGCTTTATGTTGATTAATTACTAATCATTATTTTTTGTGTCTTGGTTCAGAAGATACAGTTAACTTATGTCTTCCTTTAGCTCTACGACGCGCAAGGACTTTTCTTCCATTTGCAGAAGCCATTCTGTCCATAAATCCGTGCTTATTTCTTCTTTTTCTTTTCGATGGTTGAAACGTTCTTTTGCTCATTGCTAATTATCTTTAAAAATCTTGATTTATTTTGTACTTATAGTTTACAAAGACTGTCTTTGTAAAACCGAGTGCAAATATACAAAGTCTTTTTTTTCTGGCAAGTAGTTTTTTAAAAATATTTTAAAATCCTTTTACTATCTTTGCAATCAAATAAAAACACCCATTATGTTTCACAGAAATATCAAACTAATTATTGCTGGACTTATTATAATTACTGGCATTTGGCAAATGACGGAAGGTTATATTGGCAATGGAATTTTCCTTATTATATTGTCGGCTCTTCCTATTTTTCTTTACTTTAAAAACGAATTTATCCTTTTGGCGTTCCTAAAATTGAGAAAACAGGACTTTCCTGGTGCTCAAAAATGGCTAGCTTACATCAAAAATCCGGAAACGGCTTTGGTTCAAAAACAACAAGGTTATTTTAATTATTTACACGGAATTATGTTATCGCAAACGAATTTGACACAATCGGAAAAATATTTCAAAAAAGCGATTGAGTTAGGTTTGAATATGGATATGGACTTAGCTGTTGCAAAATTGAATTTGGCTGGATTGGCAATGACTAGAAGAAGAAAATTGGAAGCTACCAACCTTATTAATGAAGTAAAAAAACTTGACAAACAAAATATGCTTGCCGATCAAGTAAAGATGATGAAAGAGCAGTTGAAGAAGATTTAGTTTTCAGACAACAATAACATATTAAAAAAAAGTTCGCGATTGCGAACTTTTTTTATTTTTACTACCAACTGATTAATATCCTTCTGTTGGGATTTCGATTTCGTATTTTTTCTTGTTTGGATTTAGCAATTTTGTGTCTCTTAACCAAGGATTGTGAATTTTTAAAATCTTGTAATTAATTCCTTGACCAATTGCAAAGCTTGCTAAATTCGTGATTGACGAATCAACTTCAACTTTTTTGGTTGGAATGTAATTATAAAGTTCTTCACTAGAAATAGTAAAACCAAAATTTGCTGGAGTTTTCATAATTTCCTTCAATGCTAAAATTCGGAAAACGTATCTTGATGTTTCTTCATTTAGCAATAAATCGTAATAACTTGAAACTCTTTGACTTTCAATTTGTTTGTTTACACCAGCCGTTCCACCATTGTACGCTGCTGCCGCTAATGTCCAATTTCCAAATTTTTCTTTGGCTTGAATTAGGTATTTACATGCTGCTTCAGTTGCTTTTTCAAGATGGTATCTTTCGTCAACGGTTTCTGTAACTTCCATTCCGTTTTCTCTTGCTGTTGCAGGCATAAATTGCCAAATTCCTCTTGCACCAGCAGGCGAAACAGCATTAGTCAAATTACTTTCGATTACAGCCAAATATTTAAAATCATCTGGAACTCCATACTTTTTTAGAATTGGTTCCATGATTGGAAAAATTCTATTTGCTCTTTTAATAATTAAAATTGTAGAAGAATGTAAATTGGCATTTACTAGTAATTCTCTATCAAAACGTTCTCTAACATCTGAAATGTTTAAAGGTGTATTTTCTCCAGCAAAATCAACACTTACTGGAAAATATTGTGTCGTTCCTTGGCGTGTAATAGCGTTTTTTGTTTCTGTTGAAACGGAATGAATTAACGCACCACTTACCAAAAGCAATCCTAAAATCAATCCTATTTTGTTTCCTCTGTTCATAGTTTGTCTATTTTGTATTTGGTAAACATACAAAAATCGAGCCGAAAGCCAAATTATTCACCTAAAATTATTTTGGGCAAATTGATATTAAACCATTTGTATTTATTTAAAATCATGGAGTGCGTTCCGCCTTTAACATTGATAAATTGTTTAATATTCTTGGCTGGAAAAACCTCATCGGCGTCACCATGAATGTGAATTATTTCTGGATCGATTTTTATTCTTTTCCAGCAAATCATTTGCTCTATTGCCCAGTCTAAATAGCTTTTATTTCGCATGTGAAGATACTTTTCGTAAAGCTTTAATTTCTTTTTTAACATGTCTCCAAAAGCGTATTTGGTTAGCAATTCAACATCTTGCATCAAACCTGTTGGCAGTAGTTTATAGGCTTTTGTAGATTTAGCTATTTTCATTCTGTTAGGTAATTCAAGATTACAACGAACGCTCGAAATAATAATTACTTTTTTAGGATTTAGAAATTGTTTCATTTCTTGTACTAAAACACCTCCAAACGATACGCCAATTAGAACTGCATCGTCATGAATTACTTTTTCAGCCATTCGTTTTGCATAACTTTTTAGCGATTCATTTCCGATGGGAAGCACCCATTCTAGTAGATGTACTTCAAAAGTTTCTGGTGGCAAATTGATATATTCAAAAATGGTTGGACTTGCCGCTAATCCAGGCATGAAGTAAACGGGAATTTTAGACATATTTTAGTTGATTCTTTTAGTAAAACCAGTTTATTATACTTAATTTTGCATAAAATTAAATAATTAAAATGAATTGGCTATGGATGCAGCAGAATTATTAGAAAAATTAGAAATTAAAGACAACACTTTCGCTAGACAATTTGAAACACTTGTAGATGGGAAAATGGTTTCGGTTGAATATTCTTTTCAAGAAAAAAAGATTTTTTTAACGCGCTTAAATACATTTGATGGTTTTGATAACGAAGAATTCATCAACACTTTTTTGAAAAACATCATGGAAATTGCATACGAACGTAAACTAAAAGTAGTTCCTATCCTTCCAAAAATTGCCTTATTTTTTAGAAAAAACACAATTTATAGAGATCTATTGCCTCCTGGAATTAAGATATAATTTTTTGAAATTCCAAAAAAAAACAAAAATTCCAAATTCCAATATTTAAAAACTTGGGATTTGGAATTTTTAGTTGAATTAGTATCTTTATCAAATGAATTCTGAAGAACTTAATTCCGCCATTATTTTATTTTTTGAAAGTATTGAAAAATACTATGGATGCAAAACAGAAATTACCGAAGGCTTGTTTTCGGAATTAGATGATTTGGATGCCAATTTAACCACATGGAATTTATCAGAATTTGATTTAACTCGTTCAGCTTATCGCAATAATGGCAATCGATTTATGTTTGAAGGCGACAAAATGTACTATGAAATTTCAGGTGAAAGAATAATTGAATTCAAACAACCTGGTAGAAATAAATTTGAATTTATTGAGCAATATAGCGAAACCGTTTTTAGAATTACTAAGATTCGATTTCATTATAAGTATTGATTAAAAGAATTTTGGGCAAAAATGAATTACTTTCACCCAAAATATCAATATCTCTTTACGAATATACTTTTTCTAAAAATTGTTCAACAGAAACAGGTTTTCTTCCAATTATTGTTTGAATAAAATTGTTAGTTTCCGTAAACTCACCTTGTTTAAATGCTTCTGCAAACCCTGCAAACATTCCAATAAATTCATTTGGCACGCCAGCATCTAATAATGTTTTGCTATATTCTTCTTGTGTTGGAGAAACATAAGAAATTACTTTTCCAGAAATTTTAGAAATTATAGTTGCTATTTCACTAAATGTAATTGTTTCTTCGTTAGTGACGTCATAAAATTTATTCTCGTGACCATCAGAAGTTAAAAGAACAGCTGCTAATTCTGCCATATCATTTCGTAACGTAAAACCAATTTTCTCATCGCCAGCAGGAAAATATAAAACACCTGATTCAAGAAGATTTTCACCAGCAAACATTGGAATAATATCAGCATAAATTGCATGTTTCAGAATTGTATATTTAATTCCCGATTCCTTAATGAGGTTTTCTGTTTTTAGATGTGCATCTGTTATAAAAGCAATTGGAGAAGTTTGTGTTTCATTTTTTCGCATAAAGCTTGTATAAAAAATATGCTTAACTCTTGATTCTTTTGCTGCATTTACAACATTTGTGTGTTGACTCAATCTTTTAACAATATCTGATCCAGAGACAAAATAAAGTTTTTCGACATCTTTAAAAGCGTCAAGCAATGAATTATAATTATCATAATCTCCTACTCTAACGTCAATTCCTATTGCCTTCAATTCTTGCACCTTTGAACTATCTCTTACCAAAACAGCAATGTTAGCTATATCAGCCCTTTTTGACAAATAAGTTACAACATCTTTACCTAAACTTCCGGTTACACCAGTTACTAAAATTTTTCCCATTTTATTTTTTTTATGATTAATTTAATTTAATTTCGCTAACAAATAGAATGTTAGTTACTTTTAGTTAGCAAAAATGCAATAGTTTGAAGAACCAAACAAGAAGGTACTAAAAAGTCAAAGACTAACCTTAATGATACTATTATTGAAAATCAAATGATTATGATTGAAAAAAAAGCAAAAATAAATGATTGGAATATTCAAGATTGTCCTGTAAGAACAGTTTTAGATAAATTTGGAGATAAATGGTCAATATTAATTTTATTAATACTAGGTCAAAACACTAAAATGCGTTTCAATGAACTTAATAAAGAAATTGACGATATTTCGCAAAAAATGTTGACCGTAACTTTAAGAAGCTTAGAAGCGGATGGATTGGTAAACAGAACTATTTATCCAGAAATTCCTCCTAGAGTTGAGTATGAAATTACACCTTTAGGAAAAAGTTTGGTTCCACATATTGATACTTTAAGTAAATGGGCTATAGAAAATTTAAATACAATAAAAGCTTCTAGAAAAAAATTTGAAAGATCAAAATAAGAAAGCTTATCTTATATAACAGACAAGCTTTTAAAATTTATCTAAACCTCAACATTCAAAAACTCCAATCTAACACTTCCATCTTCATCAATTTTTGTCAAATTAATTTCGTGTAAAGTATTTACTAACTCTGGATTCCAAGGCGTTTTTACCTTTACATAATTTTCTGTAAATCCGTGAATGTAACCTTCTTTGTTTTCACTTTCAAATAAAACGGTTCTTTTGGTTCCGATTTGACTTTCGTAAAAAGCACGACGTTTTTTAACCGACAAACCTCGTAACATTTTGCTACGTTTGTTTCTAACATTCATTGGAACAACATCAGGCATTTCGGCTGCTTCAGTATTATCTCTTTCGGAATAAGTAAAAACATGTAGATAGGAAATTTCCATTTCGTTCAAGAAATTATAAGTTTCCAAGAAATGTTCGTCAGTTTCACCAGGAAAACCGACTATAACATCAACACCAATACATGCGTAAGGCATAACTTCTCTAATTTTTGCAACTCTATCAGTATAAACTTCTCTAAGATAACGACGTTTCATTTTCTTTAAAATCTCGTTACTTCCACTTTGCAACGGTATATGAAAATGTGGCACAAATGTTCGGCTTTTTGAGACAAATTCGATGGTTTCGTTTTTCAACAAATTAGGTTCGATTGATGAAATTCGCAAACGTTCAATTCCTTCCACTTCATCTAAAGCCTTTACCAAATCTAGGAAAGTATGTTCATGTTTTTTGTTACCAAACTCACCTTTTCCGTAATCTCCAATATTTACGCCTGTTAAAACAATTTCTTTTATTCTTTTTTGAGAAATTTCAGAAGCATTTTTCAAAACATTCTCCAAAGCATCACTTCTAGAAATTCCTCTTGCTAGCGGAATTGTGCAATAGGTACATTTATAATCGCAACCATCTTGCACTTTCAAAAAAGCACGTGTTCTGTCGCCAAAAGAATAACTTCCAACATAAAAATCGGCTTCTTCAATTTCGCACGAATGAATTTCGCCCAAATCATTTTTGGACAAATCGTTCAAATAATCGGTAATTTTGAATTTTTCGGTGGCACCTAGAACCAAATCAACGCCATCAACAGATGCTAATTCTTCAGGTTTTAGCTGTGCATAACAACCAACTGCTGCAACAAATGCTTTTTCGTTGAGCTTCATTGCTTTTTTTACAATTTGCTTGAATTGTTTATCTGCATTATCAGTTACCGAGCAAGTATTGATTACATATATATCGGCAATTTCTTCAAAATCAACGCGTTCAAAACCTTCGTCTTGAAAATTACGTGCAATTGTAGAGGTTTCTGAGAAATTCAACTTGCATCCTAAAGTGTAGAATGCTACTTTCTTTTTGTTTGTCATAAGTAAACTCAATTGATGAAATCGTTGTCAAAAAATTGAGAATGCAAATTTAAATAAAATAGCCACAGATTCACAGATTTTTATAATTATTTTATCTGTGAATCTGTGGCTAAAAAAATTAAACTACTCTTTTCTATATTTTTTAGTTTCTTCAAAAACGTGTTCTAAAATTTTGGCATCTTCTTCGGTAAAGTCAACATGGCGTCTTGACATTACAATTTTTGCCGTTTGAAAAGCTTTGTTGGTCATATAAGTTGTGAAACCCGAAGCACCACCCCAAGAAAAACTTGGCACAAAATTACGAGGAAAACCAGAACCAAAAATATTAGTTGAAACTCCGACAACTGTTCCAGTATTGAACATGGTGTTGATACCACATTTGCTATGATCACCCATCATTAGACCACAAAATTGCAATCCTGTTTTGGCAAAGTTTTCGGATTCGTAGCTCCAGAGTTTTACTTCTTCGTAATTATTTTTCAGATTTGAATTATTACTATCAGCACCGATATTACACCATTCTCCTAAAACAGAATTGCCTAAAAACCCGTCATGACCTTTGTTAGAATAACCCATTAAAACGGAATTATTGACTTCACCACCAATACGACTATGAGGCCCTACAGTTGTTGCTCCATAAACCTTGGTTGCTAATTTTACTTGTGCTTCTTCACATAGTGCAAAAGGGCCACGTATAACAGAGCCTTCCATGATTTCAGAATTTTTTCCTATATAAATTGGACCTGTCGAAGCATTCAAAGTCACATATTCTAGCTTTGCTCCTTCTTCGATGAAAATATTTTCGGGTGCAATTACATTTACACTTTTTGGGATTGGTTGCGAAGTTCTATCTTCTGTAATTAAATCAAAATCTTCACGAATAGCGGCATCATTTTTGGCAAAAATTTCCCAAGTATGCTCAACTGTCAAACATTCTTGATTGAATTCTATAATTTCATATGAATCAAAATCTACTTCGTCTTGAGTTTCATTTGTATAAAACGCAACTACTTCATCACCTTTGAAAATTGCTTGGTTTTTCTCTAGATTTTTTACCAATTCGGATAAAATTTCATTTGGTAGAAACGAAGCGTTTATCATTACATTTTCTTCCATTTCAACCATTGGATATTTTACTGAAAGATATTCTTCTGTTAAAGTTGTGGTGGTTGAACCTAAATATTTTTCCCATTTTTCACGAATGGTTAGAATTCCGATGCGAATATCGGCTACAGGTCTTGTGAATGTAAAGGGTAATAATGCGTTGCGAACGGTTCCGTCAAAAAGTATGTAGTTCATTTTAAAAGTTTAAAAGTTTAAAAGTTTAAAAGTTTAAAAAAACTGATAAAACTCTGTTCAAAGTTACAAAGTTTATTGCATAAAAAAAACCTTCCAAAAAATTGAAAGGTTTTTAAATATTTGAACACTAAAAGACTATTTAACGTGTTTAGCGTATTTAGTTTTGAATTTATCAATACGTCCTGCAGTATCAATAAGTTTAGATTTACCTGTGTAAAAAGGGTGAGACGTTCTAGAAATCTCCATTTTAAATACTGGATATTCTACACCTTCGTGTGTGATTGTTTCTTTAGTTTCAACAGTAGATTTAGTAATAAAAACATCTTCGTTAGACATGTCTTTGAAAGCAACTAATCTGTAATTTTCTGGGTGTACACCTTTTTTCATTTTTGTAAATCTTTATTTGTTATGAAGTAGTTTGTCTTGATGCTTTTAAAATCAAAAGGTATCAACTCACTACAACTTTTGTTATTTCAATTTTTATTTGAGAGTGCAAATTTACAACTATTTTTTAATATTCAAACTAAACTGTAACTTTTTTTAATTCTTAACATCTTACCGTAGTAATAATGGATTTGTTATATTTGTAGATTAATTTAAAAACGATAAATTTATGAATGAAATAGTAAAGAAAAATGCTGTAAATTTTGGTTTAATTTCTGCAGCTATAGCTATCATTGTAACTTCACTCATGTATGCAATTGACTTAAAGCTTTTTGTTAACATGTGGATTGGGTTTGGATTACTAGCCGTTTGGATTATAATTGGAGTGCTTTTATTAAATAAATGTAAAAGAGAACTAAACGGACAACTAACCTTTAAAGAAGGTTTTACGGCTTACTTTATTTCAGCGCTAATTGGAATTGCTATTTCTACTCTATTCAATATTTTCCTTTTTAACTTTTTTGACACAGAAGCCAAAGATATACTTACAGAGCATTTAGTTGATTTTCAAGTCGGTATGTTAGAAAAATTTAATACTCCAAAAGCACAAATTGCAGAAGCTGTGAAAACTATCCGTGAAAATTCGCAATTTTCATTAAAAGGACAATTATTTGGATTTATGCAAGCATTAGTTGGCGCAATAATTTTTGGTTTAATTTTAGCAGCAATTCTAAAATCTAAAAGTAAAGACGTTTATTAATGAACTTATCCATTGTTATCCCATTATTAAACGAACAAGAATCGTTACCCGAGTTGCACTCATGGATTGTTAAAGTGATGATTGCCAACAATTATTCCTACGAAATACTTTTTATAGACGACGGAAGTACTGATGATTCATGGCAAACAATTTGTGACATTTCAGCAAAAGATTCGAATGTAAAAGGCATTCGATTTATGAAAAATTATGGCAAATCACAAGCGTTACATGCTGGTTTTGCCAAAGCGCAAGGTGATGTCATCATTACCATGGATGCCGATTTACAAGATAGTCCAGACGAAATTCCTGAATTATTTGAAATGATTACTAATGGTGGTTACGAACTAGTTTCTGGCTGGAAAAAGAAACGTTATGATCATGTGGTAACAAAAAACTTACCTTCAAAATTATTCAATTGGGCTGCTCGAAAAACATCGGGCGTGCAACTAAATGATTTTAATTGTGGACTGAAAGCCTATAGAAATATTGTTATAAAAAACATTGAAGTTTCTGGCGAAATGCACCGTTATATTCCGGTTTTGGCTAAGAATGCTGGTTTTACTAAAATTGGTGAAAAACCAGTAATACATCAAGCACGAAAATACGGCGAATCTAAATTTGGAATTAATCGCTTTATTAATGGTTTTTTGGATTTGATAACTATTTGGTTTTTGTCTCGTTACGGAAAAAGACCTATGCACCTTTTTGGAGCAGCAGGTGTTTTAATGTTTATAATTGGATTTTTGGCAACTGGATTTATCATTGCAATAAAATTAATCAAACTATATTCTGGATTTGAAACGATATTGGTTACAGATAATCCGTTGTTTTATATTGCCTTAACATCGATGATGATTGGGACACAATTATTCTTAGCAGGATTTTTGGGAGAAATTATTTTGCGTACTAAAAATAATGAGGAACGATATAAGATATCAGAAACATCAAATTAGAAAATTTTATAAATTAAAAAAAACAAAACCTTTATAAGATAATGAATACAATAAAATCTTGAGGTCAAAATTTGCGACCTCAAGTTGAAAAAATAAATATAAAATTAAAACTATACGCCATGCAACATTTAGAAATTATTACACAAAAAATTTATGAAATTAGAGGGCAAAAAGTAATGCTAGACTTTGATTTAGCGGAACTTTATGGAACAGAAACTAAAAGATTAAAAGAAGCTGTCAAACGGAATATTAACAGATTTCCTGAAGATTTCATGTTTGAGTTGACTAAAAATGAATCCGATTCTTTAAGGTCGCAAATTGCGACCTTAAAGAATGGAAGAGGCCAACATTCAAAATTTTTGCCTTTTGCTTTTACGGAACAAGGAATTGCAATGCTTTCGAGTATTCTAAATTCTGAAAAAGCTATTGAAGTTAATATTTCGATAATAAGAGCTTTTGTAACTTTTAGACAATTTTCGCTTTCTTATGCTGAATTGAAAACTAGAATTGAAGAAATAGAAAATCAGTTTCCAGACATCTATAAAGCACTAAATTATTTGGTCGATAAAGATAAAACAACGAGCGATAACAAAGAAAGAACCAAGATTGGTTACTGATTCTTACAGAATGACAAATGAATACAAATAGGCTTAGCCCCGATTGAAGTGGAAATTCTTTCATTTTTTTCTTTAAAAAATGAAAAATTGTAACGAAAAGCGGGAAATAGCTTCAAAAATAATATATAATGAAAATTGAACAAAACATTTTAGACAAAGTAAATGAATGGTTAACACCAACATTTGACAACCAAACGCAAGAATCA
Organism: Flavobacterium sp.; assembly: GCF_027531705.1. Classification (GTDB taxonomy): domain Bacteria; phylum Bacteroidota; class Bacteroidia; order Flavobacteriales; family Flavobacteriaceae; genus Flavobacterium. Next base: position 42,087 of record NZ_JAPZSP010000010.1, read on the forward strand.
ATCAAAGAAATGATGACTTCGGCTCCAAAAGATTTAGAAGAAAGTTTTTATAAGAATCTTGAATTTGGAACAGGCGGAATGCGCGGCGTAATGGGCGTTGGAACCAATAGAATAAACAAATATACACTTGGAAAAAACACACAAGGTTTATCAAATTATATGATTAAATCGTTTCCTGGCGAACAACTGAAAGTTGCTATTGCTTACGATTGCCGTCATAATAGTGATACATTAGCAAAAGTCGTGGCTGATGTTTTTTCGGCAAATGGAATTCACGTTTATCTTTTTTCAGATATGCGTCCAACACCTGAATTGTCTTTTGCTTTGAAATATTTGAATTGCCATGCTGGAATTGTTCTAACGGCTTCACATAATCCACCAGAATACAATGGCTACAAGGTTTATTGGCAAGATGGTGGGCAGTTAGTGCCACCTCAAGATAAAGAAATTATTCAGGTAATTGAAGCTTTGAATTATAGTGAAATTAAATTTGAAGCCAACGAAAATTTAATTGAATATATTGATGTTGCTATTGATGAAGCTTTCGCAAAATCGACTGTAGAAAATGCAAGTTTCAACACACCAACTGCTGCAAAAGAAAATTTAAAAATTGTTTATACTTCGTTACACGGAACTTCTATAAAAGCAATTCCAGGCGTTTTGGCAAAAGCTGGTTATACTGATGTGAATATTGTTCCTGAACAAGAAGTACCAAATGGCGACTTCCCAACAGTAAAATCTCCAAATCCGGAAGAACCTGAAGCGCTTACAATGGCATTAGCTTTGGCAGATAAAATTGGTGGTGATATTGTAATTGGAACTGATCCTGATTCGGATAGATTAGGCGTTGCTGTTAGAGACAATGATGGAAAAATGATGTTGCTAAATGGTAATCAAACCATGGTAATCATGACTGCATTCCTTTTAGAACAATGGAAACGGGCTGGAAAAATTACTGGAAAACAATTTATAGGTTCAACGATTGTTTCAACTCCAATGATGTTAGAATTAGCTTCGGGTTATGGTGTTGAATGCAAAGTGGGATTAACGGGTTTTAAATGGATTGCAAAATTCATCAAAGATTTTCCTGAATTGGAATTTATTGGCGGTGGTGAAGAAAGTTTCGGATTTATGGTTGGTGATGCTGTTCGCGATAAAGATGCCGTTGCTGCTTGTTTGTTAGTATGCGAAATTGCCGCTCAAGCAAAAGCATCAGGGACAACTTTATATAATGAATTATTGAATTTATATGTTGATTTCGGATTTTACAAAGAACATTTAATTTCGCTAACCAAAAAAGGAATATCAGGAATGCAAGAAATAACTCAAATGATGATTGATTTGAGAGAAAATCCTATGAGTGAAATCGATGGTCAACGCGTTATTTGCATTGAAGATTATGACAATTCGACTTCACGCAACTTGATTACAAATGAAGTGGAAACTATAAATATTCCCAAATCGAACGTGTTGATTTATTATCTTGAAGATGGTTCAAAAATCTGTGCTCGCCCTAGTGGAACTGAACCAAAAATAAAATTCTATTTTAGTGTAAACGCACCATTAGACAAAGTTGAAAACGCCAAAGAAGTGGAAAAACAATTAGACCAAAAAATTAAGAACATTATAGCAGCAATGCAGTTGAAATAATTTTTCTTTTTTAAAGCTAATTTTATATGAGTAAAAGTTTTCCAATATCAAGACAAATTTCTTGGATAGCAATAGTAATTCACTTATTACTTCTTATACTATTTTTTATTATTAGCGCAATAATTTTTCCTGGCAAAATCAATTATAGCTTTATTTTTTTTATTTTAATTTCGTTATTGTTAAAATTTTCAATAGCTAGTGATCACAGAAAAGGTATTTCACTTTTCAAAAAAGGTAAATACCTTGAAGCAATTGAAAACTTTGAAAAAAGTTATTTGTTTTTTAAAAATAATAGTTGGTTAGATAATTATAGATTCATTACATTATTAAGTTCTTCAAAAATTAGCTACAAAGAAATTGCATTAAACAATATCGCTTTTTGCTATGCACAACTAGGAAATGGTCAAAAAGCAAAAGAATTTTATGAAAAAACTTTAACTGAATTTCCAAATAGTGGAATTGCAAAAGCTGGAATAAACATTCTTAATGCTGGTCAAAATACAATTAATTAAAAACATTCTATAAAAGATTATAAACTATAGCAGCAATGCAATTGAATTAATGAAAAAAATAATAGAGAAACTTAAGCCTTATATTTTACCATTCAAAAGTCATGTTGTATGGAATATTATCTACAATATTTTATATGCACTTTTTGGAACATTGTCATTTGTTACACTAATACCCATGATGAAAGTGTTGTTTGATAAAACAACCAAAGTAACCGAAGCTCCCAAATATACTGGCATTACGGAATTATTCAATTACTTAGAAGGTTCTTTTTATTATAAAGTAACACAACTAACAGAAAATGGAAATCCACAAATTGCGCTTTTGTATGTAGTTGCCTTGGTTATTGTAACTTTCCTATTGAAAAATCTAGCTGGTTATTTGGCTTCTTATCACATGATGCATCTTCGCAATGGTGTTATGGCGAGCTTAAGAAATGTAATGTATAACAAAATAATTGACTTACCAATTTCCTTTTATTCTGAAAAAAGAAAAGGTGATGTCATGGCTAGAATGCTTGGCGATGTTGGAGAAGTTCAAAATTCTTTTTTTATGCTTTTGGAGCTTATCATAAAAGAACCATTGACCATTGTTTTTTCCATTATAATGATGTTTACTTTTAGTTGGAAATTAACCCTTTTTGTTTTCATTTTTATTCCAATTTCTGGATTAATAATTTCTAGAGTTGGAAAAAATCTTAAAGCACAATCACTAAGCGCCCAAAACGAAGGTGGCTATATGATTTCGTTAGTAGAAGAATCTTTATCTGGATTAAAAGTAGTGAAAAGCTACAATGCTGAAGGAATTTTCAAAAATAGATTCCAAAATTCGGTTAATAGATTATTGAATTTATCTAATAAAATTGGAAAGAAAAACAATTTAGCATCGCCGCTAAGTGAATTTTTAGGAATAATCACTATTGCAGTCTTATTATTATATGGTGGTACTTTAGTTTTGATTGACAAATCATTAGATGGAACTGTTTTTATATCCTTTATGGGATTGGCTTACAACATATTAACTCCAGCAAAAGCTATTTCAAAAGCTTCTTATGCAGTAAAAAATGGTATTGCGGCAGCCGAACGTGTTTTTGAAGTTTTAGAACAAGAAAATACAATTGATTCTAAAGAAAATGCCTTTGTGAAAAGTACATTTGATGATAAAGTTTCTATTGAAAACATTAACTTTAGATATGGCGAAGAAAATGTATTGAAAAACTTTTCAATTGAAGTTCCAAAAGGAAAAACAGTTGCACTTGTTGGTCAATCAGGTTCAGGAAAAAGTACCATTGCTAATTTACTTACTCGTTTTTATGATGTAAATGAAGGAAGCATCAAAATTGATGGAACCGATGTAAGAGATTGGAATATTCATTCGTTAAGAGGACTGATGGGATTGGTAACACAAGATTCTATACTATTTAATGATACTATAAAAACTAATTTACTAATCGGAAAACCTGATGCATCTGATGAAGAAATCATTGAAGCATTAAAAGTTGCCAACGCCTACGAATTTGTAAAAGATTTGCCAAACGGAATAGAAACTAACATTGGTGATGCCGGCGGAAAACTTTCTGGTGGACAAAAACAACGTTTGTCAATTGCAAGAGCGGTGTTGAAAAATCCACCGATTATGATTTTGGACGAAGCAACTTCTGCATTAGATACTGAAAGCGAAAAATTTGTACAAGTTGCCTTAGAAAATATGATGCAAAATCGAACATCTATTGTGATTGCGCACCGACTTTCTACAATTCAAAAAGCAGATAACATTGTGGTAATGCAAAAAGGCGAAATTGTAGAACAAGGAACGCATGCCGAATTATTGGCCAAAGACGGAATGTATTCTAAACTAGTAATGATGCAAAGTTTTGAGTAAATCTTTCAAAAAAGAGAGTTTTAAATAATTTTAAAAAATGTATACTCACAATCCAAATATTACGCTTCCTGAAAATCCTGATACGATTGTCTGGAAATACTTGGATTTGTCAAAATTTTTGGATTTGCTTTTGGCAAAAAAACTCTTCATGTCGCGTTCAGATAAGTTTGAAGATCAATACGAAGGAACTTTTAGCGAACCAACTTTTGAGGAAATAAAACGTCTTTCAGACAACAATCCTGAGTTCTTGGATTTTTATAAAACACATCGTGAAAAAGTAGTGGTAAGTAGTTGGCATATAAACGAATATGAATCGTTTGCTATGTGGCAAATTTTTACTCAAAACAGTGAAGGTTTGGCGATTCAATCTACAATTGGACGCTTGCAAAAAGCTTTAGAAGTTGAAAAAAACTTCAAACAATACATTGGTCAAGTCAATTATATCGATTACAAAAAAGAATACATCCCGTTTGATGATATGTTTTTTCCTTTTTTATTCAAACGAAAAAGTTTTCAGTACGAACGTGAAGTTAGAATTGTAGGCGATTTATCAAATCAAGAAATAAAAATCAATGATGGTTTGAAAATTGATGTAGATATTAATCAATTAATTGAAAAAATCTACATTCATCCAAAATCTGAAAACTGGTATAAAAAACTAGTTATCGAATTGGTTGACAAACTCGGATTTGATTTTGAAATAGAAAAATCAGATTTAGAAAGTGATATTTTGATTTAGCAATCATTTACAATTTGGTAAGTTTTAACTTTTAGATATGATAAATTTATCTAAATTTACGAAACTATATTTCACACCAATTGAAAATAAAATTCTTCAAGCCAAAATCTGAGATTCTTCAAAAATACATTGAAGGCTACTATTTTTTAACCAATACAAAAGCAGATTTACCTATAGAATATTATACGTTTCCTAACAATTATAGTATAGTTTCTATTATCGAAGATTCTGAAGTTTTGTTTTCAGAAAATATAGCTGTTATAAAAGAGAAAAAAGGGCATCCTTTAAATTCAGACTTAATTTGTCATTACAAAAAACCAATCAAATTAAGATATGAAGGAAATATTAATGAAATTACATTTTATTTCAAACCACTTGGTCTCAATGCTTTTTTAGAAAAATCTTTGTGCCATTACACGAATGATTTTTTTGCAAATTTCATACCTTTTGACGATTATAAAGAAATATTTGTCGTCATAATGAAAGAAAATGATTTAGACAAAAAAATAGAATTGATTGAAAGTTATTGGTTGTCAAAACTAAAAGAATTTCAACATCCTTTTTTACATCAAATTATTGAAGATTTAAAAGATACCCAAAGAGACTATTCTATTTCAGATTTGGCTAAGAAATATAGTATTACACGCCAAAATCTGACGAAGCATTTCGAATCAAATTTATGTAAATCGCCTTCAGATTTCAAAAAAATTCAACGTTTTAGAGAAGCTTTAAAATCACAAATAAATAGTAAATCAAAAAATAATTTAACCGAATTAAGTTATGATATGCTGTTTTACGATCAATCACATTTGATTAAAGATTTTAAATCACTAACGGGACTTACTCCTAAAAAATTCTTCAAAAATTTATCGCCACAAGAAGATGGTCAAATAAATTGGTTATTTGTCTAAGATTCCATTTTTACAATTTTTAGATAATTAGTATAAGTAATTTTACTAAAAAAATAACAAATCCAAATTTTGTCATGATAAATTTAGTTATAAAAATCGTAGTTACTGCAATAAAAGTTGTGGTAAGTTGTTTGTTTTAAATCTTACTTAAAAACAGAACCATATTATATTCAAAATCATCAATCAATTTTCGAATAGTAGTTTACAGTGACATTTAATTTTAAATCCAAAATCAGTTATGAGAAAAATTTTATTTTTATTGATTACGCTTTCACTAATTTCATGTACGAATCAATCTAAAACGACGAATATGAAATCTACAGAAAATGAAAAACTTGTAAAAACCTATTTTGAACATTTCAACAATCACGATTGGAAAAAAATGGCAGAAATGTATACTGAAACTGCCGATTTTAAAGATCCATCATTAGGAGTTGGAATTGTAAAACAAACTCAACAGCAAACTAGTAAGAAATATTCGGAACTTAACAAAATATTTCCAGATTTGAAAGACGAAGTAAAAGCAGTTTATCCATCTGGAGACAATCATATTGTTGTAGAATTTATTTCAACAGGAACTGCTCCAGATAATTCAAAATTTGAATTGCCAATTTGCACTATTTTTACCATCAAAAACGGAAAAATAACTAAAGATTTTACATATTATGACAATTTTGAAGAGTAAATAAAGTTATATGAAAAAAATATTACTATTTTTATTAGTTACATTCGCAAAATTCTCACAAACCAAAAACGAAAAAATCAAAATTATCTTAATGGGAACTTTTCATTAAGGAACAACTAGTGTTCGAATAACCTAAATTGGTGAATAATCTTGAAATTTCCAATCTTTTGAACTCAAATCAATAAAGTGATAATGAATAATATCATTTTTGTCGAATTCACCGTTTTTATTGGTATCTTCAATACTTCTGAAGTATAAACGATTTTTAGATTCCACTAAATTCCAGTCAATCAATTCCATTAATTCTTCTGAAACTTTTGTGAAAGATGTGCCATCAATTTTGCTCAAATACAAAGATTTTATGTCGCTTGAATCTAACTTATCGTCTTTATTAGTATCCATATCGGCTAGAACATATACTAAAATTTGATTTTTAGTTTTGTCTGCAATTGATTTTAAATAAGTAACTCGTTCAATCAAAACGGGTTTATCGGTTAAAACTCTTAACGAATCAGATCCAATTTCTTGAAATTTAAAATTACTCAAATAACCTGTAATTTCATTTTCACTCGAATTAGATACTGTAAAACTTTCTCTTTCTGAACCAGAATAACGTGATTTTGAAACACCATCGGCAACGCTAAACTCACCAATTGGGTGAATCAAAACATTTGTTCCTTCCATTTGAATTGGCAAATCAGCTAACAAAATTTTAGGAGCATCTGTTTTAACTTCCGCTTTTTGCTTTGAAGAATCGTAGCTAACTTTTGGTTTTGTTACTTCTTCTTTGCAACTAACTAATACTGTTGCTAATGCTATAAAAGTATATTTGAATATGTTTCTCATTTAAATAGAAAATTTATAAGTCAAAAATAATGAAATTTTTCTACAATCTCGCGGTCAACTTAATATTAAAAACTCTAGTGGTCATATAGTTGGGAATTCCGTATTGATTTTTGGTGTAAACATCTCTAACCCACGTATTCGTGATGGCATTTTGATTATTAAAAAGATTAAAAATTTCAAATCCAGCTGATAAATCTTTAAAGTTTTTCAACCAATGACCATCTCTCCTATTTTTGTTGTTTTCGGTAAAAACATACGAAAATCCAGCATCAGCTCTTCGGTAATCTCTTAGTCTATTTTGGTATTCATAAACATCGGCATACGATGGTGAACCGCCTGGAAGACCTGTATTATAAACTAGGTTCAAATACATTTTCACACTTGGAATATTGGGCATATAATCTTGAAATAATATAGCAAATTTCAATCGCTGATCGGTTGGACGTGCAATATCTCCTCTATTATCGATGTTTTCTTTTGTTTTTAGATAACCAAAACTTAACCAAGACTCGGTTCCGGGAACAAATTCGCCGTTTAGTCTGAAATCTAATCCTTGGGCAAATGCAACCGCATTATTGTTGGCTGCATAGCGAATTCTAACATTTTCAATAGTGTACGGATTTACATCGGTCATTGATTTGTAATAAGCTTCCGAAACCAACTTGAATGGCCTATCCCACATTTTGAAACTATAATCGTTACTCAAAACAAAATGAATAGATTTTTGTGCTTTTACATTTGGATTTACAAGTCCATTTTTGTCGCGTAGTTCCCTGTAAGACGGTGGTTGATAGTACAATCCTGTAGCAAATCTAAAAATCATATCCTTCTCCCAATCAGGTTTTATGGCAAATTGCGCTCTTGGAGTAATTACAGCTTGAGTATTTGTATTACTTCCTGAAAATTGCCATAAAATTACTCTTCCATTTCTGTCCAAATCATCTACTGGAATTTGCCAAGCATGCATTCTAACTCCTGCATTATACCAAACATCACTTGAACCTATTTTGTCTTTCAAACTCCATTGAGCGTAACCCGATAATCTATTTATTACAGCAAAATTTTTGGCTCTAACGCTTTGATAGGGAACTAATGGCCCAGTATAAGGATTATAAGGTTGGTCATTATCAGGTAAATCGATTATTGGCGGATTTATAGAAAAACCAGCAGAATCAATCACTTCCCATTCAACAATTCTATCACGAATATCCTCGCGAGTATATTTGAAACCCCATTCTACTTGATGTGATTTTATATCATGATTTCCTTTGACTTCGGCATTTACAATTACTGCATCCAAATCGTTTCGAGCATGATTTAATTGAGTTCCAATTGCACGACTGTAGGTTACATCTCCAAAGGTTTCAGAACCTAAATTTCCATCAACTTCGCCTAATGCATACGCAGCAAAAATGTCGAAATATTCTTGTTCTTGTGTGTGATATCCAGATGTTATAAACTTGAGTGTGAAATTTTCATTGACTTTGTGAACTGCTTTTAATGCTCCAAAAAGTGTAGTGTATTTATCTTTTTCTTGTCCATCATAAAGAACTTGTAAAGCTATTGGCTCGTCTATTGTTCCAAAATTAGTTTGGCGAGATAATGGTTTGTAGTTGTATTTATTTTGAGAAACATTTCCTAAAAAACTCCATTGCCATTTTAGCGAAGGTGTAAAAGTAACATTGGTTTGGATATCGGCAAAAGTCGGTCTAAAATCGGTTTCGGTTTCTTGACTGTTTACCAGCAAACTATTATCGCGATAACGAACACCGGTAATAGCTGACCATTTTTGATTTTTAGAAACAGCATCTACGGCAACACTTCCTCCAAGAAGACTTGCTTCGGCTGCTGCTCCAAATTTTGAAGGTCGACGGTACGTAATATCTAAAACAGATGATAATTTGTCACCAAATTTAGACTGAAATCCACCTGCAGAAAAGTCAACATTTTGAACCAAATCAGAATTGGTAAAACTTAAACCTTCTTGTTGACCCGAACGAACTAAAAACGGGCGATAGACTTCAATATCATTTACATAAACCAAATTTTCATCATAATTTCCACCACGAACCGAATATTGTGTACTCAATTCGTTATTAGAGTTTACACCTGGAAGTGTTTTGATAATATTTTCAATTCCCGCATTTGCACCAGGAATTCTGCGAATAACTTCGGGTTCAATAACAGTTATTCCTTGAATTCTTTTTCTATTATTAGACGTTACGATGACTTCGCCAAGACCTTCAGCTTTGTCATTCATTACAATATTGAGTTCATAATCTTCATTGGGTTTTAGCTCCACATTAATCGTAACTTTTTTTAGAGAAGTATGACTAAACACCAAACTCACTTTTCTATTAGCAGGAATTAGTAGTTCATAAAAACCAGTTTCATCAGTAATTGTATTTTTAAAAGCAGAACTAACATTCACGTTATCAACAGGATTACTCGTTTCGTCAAGTATAATTCCTTTTACTCTAGCCGTTTGAGCAAAAGACAGAAATCCGAATAATAAAAAAAGTATGGGAATAATTTTAATTGAATTTTTCAAGGCGTATTATTTAGTTTTTTTTCTTTTGAATGTAGTTTCAAATGTAGTTGAATTTCCAACATTATCTGTAACAATTACTTTTAAAATATTGTCACCATCTAAAACGAAATTATCATCAAAAAAGTGTGTGATTTTATTATTTTTAGATTCATATTCAAAAAGAATCCACTTTCCATTCAAAAATGTTTTATAAGAATTGATACCAGATAAATCATCACTTATTCTTAACTGAATAGATTTAGAAGTTACTAATTTGCCTTCAATTGGTTTTGCGATTGTGATTTTTGGGGCTGTAATATCTTTAGCAAGTGTGAATTGTCCCAAACTTCTTGTTCTACATGAAAAAGTATTTCCGTTAACTTTTGTCGAAATATAACCTAGTTTTTTTCCGTTACGAGTAGCAATAAACATTTTCTTTTTCTGTTCTGCAGTTGTCGTTTTGTCTTCTATTGAAATTGTAAAATTAGAATGCACTGGCACAGAATCATCGTGCAAAATAAGGTCATTTCCATTTACATCAAATTTTAAATAAAAATCTTCATAAAAAGTATTGGCTGGAAAAAAAACAGACACATTATCTTTTTCAAAACTTGAATCATTTTTATATTTTACAAAATATTTTGTCTTTTTAACATCATCAGAAATTAAAGCAGGTTTATCAGAATACTCAACAGGAATAGTTACAACCGTACTGTTATTATTAAAATCTGATACTTCTAAATGTTCCGTTTGAGAAAAGTTTTGAACCACATTAAAAATTCCGCTATCTTCATTTTTTTCTATATTACTTAAACCATAAGGTTCTTTCATAAACAACTTTTGAACTCTTTGTTTACTGGCTTTATATCTTGGATAATCAATAAAAGTATTTACATATCTTGCTTCATCAAAAACTATTTCATCAAATTCATAACCATAAACCAATTTACCATTAGAAAGTAACTGTGTTCTAAAAACGCCGTTTGAATTAAAAGAAACATCATCAGTATCATAAGAGCTTACACCAAATCCAATTCTTCCATTTGCTAATACTTTATCTGAAAGATATGTTCCGTCTTTTTGCAAAGTCAAACCTAATATTACTGGACGCATTGACTCATTTACTATCGAACTATCATCAATAGGATAAGCCAAAAGACTTGATATTGTAGGCTTTTTTGAATCTTTAATATCAAAACCAAAATAACTTGGGTTTATAACTTTTTCAGTGTAAACATTTCTAATTTCAAAATGCAAATGTGGTCCTTCTGAACCACCCGTATTTCCTGAAAAGGCAATTAAATCACCTTTTTTAACAACAAGCTCATTTTGTTTTGGAAAAACTTCAATTTCATATTCTTTTTGTTTGTATTGCTCGGCAACAATATAATCCTGAATAGCTCCCGATGCTCTTTGCAAATGCCCGTAGACAGTAACATAACCATTAGGATGCGTTATATAAATAGCTTTTCCATAACCATAAATAGATATTTTTATTCTCGAAATATATCCATCGGCGCAAGCATATACTTTTTGCCCTTCAACTTTATTCGTTTTTAAGTCAAATCCTGCATGAAAATGATTTGGACGTAATTCACCAAAATTTCCAGATAATTGCATTGGAATATCCATTGGTGGTCTAAAATAATCTTTAGGATAAAGGTTTTGAGCTGTAACGCCCACTGAAAACAAAACAAAAAAGACAACGAATTTCATAAAAAAATATTTTGGCTAAAATAAGGAAAAAAGTTAAAACCCTAAAAAAAGTGATTTCGCAACATAAAACACTTCTATACAAATAGTTAAAAGAAATAAATTTAGAAATTTGAAATATTTTTCAAAAGTATTGGTTTAATTCAATCATAATACTAACTTTGTAGAGATAAGTTAAAGAACTTTGCAATAGATGAGTGAAATTGTAGAAATTATTGATACTCTTGAGGAAAGACTAAAAAAACTAGTACAAAAGTTAGTTATTTTAGAACAAAAAAATTCCGAATTAAGTCAAGAGTTGAGTAAAGCTACAGTGCTTTTTAAAAATCAGTCACAACAGATTGAAGAATTAAAAAAGCAAAACGAATCACTAAAAATTGCGAAATCTTTGCTTGGCAGTGACGAAAATAAAAGAGATACAAAGCTTAAAATAAATTCATTAATTCGTGAAATTGATTACTGTATAGCACAACTAGCAGATTAAAATTATGGACGAAAAGCTTAAAATCAAAATATCAATTGCAGACAGAGTTTATCCGTTAACGGTTGCTATGTCGCAAGAGGAAGGACTAAGAAGTGCTTCTAAAAAAATTGATGCAATGATGAAGCAATTTGAAGAAAATTATGCTGTTCGAGATAAACAAGATGTATTGGCAATGTGTGCCTTGCAGTTTGCTTCTCAACTAGAACAAAAACAAATTGATACTACTATTGATGGCACAGAAACCATTGCTAGAATCAAGAAAATTAATGATTTATTAATCAACTATCTCGATAAATAATACGTTCTTTACATTAACTAAGATACTGCCTACATTAGTTTTATTTGGTAAACTCAACACTAACAATTTAGAATGAGCAAATCATCGTTACTATAGCAAGCCAATTAAGTTTGGAAGCTTGAACAGCGAGTTAGCTCAAAACTTGTATATCCGAGTTTATACAATCCTCTAATGTAGGCTTTTTTATATATAAATTTTAACTAAATTATGGACATTTTAACAATAATTATTTCGGGAATAGTAGGCATAGGAGCAGGATTTGCAATTGCAAAATTTATGGAAAAAAGCAATGTTTCTAACATGGTAAAAAACGCCAAAAAAGAAGCAGCATCTATCTTAAAAGACGCCAATCTTGAAGCTGAAAATATCAAAAAGGATAAGATTCTTCAAGCCAAAGAAAAATTCATCGAACTTAAATCAGAACACGAACAAGTAATACTTGGTAGAGATAAAAAAATTGCTGAAGTTGAAAAAAGAGTTCGAGATAAAGAATCTCAAGTTTCAAGCGAATTAGCAAAAGCTAAAAAAATCAACGACGATTTTGAAGCCAAAACACTTGAATACAATTCAAAAATTGAAGTGCTTGACAAGAAACAACAAGAAGTTGAACGCATGCACAAAAGCCAACTGAATCAGCTAGAAGTTATTTCTGGTTTATCTGTTGATGAAGCAAGAGAACAACTAGTTGAAGGATTAAAAGCAGAAGCTAAAACCCAAGCGATGTCTCATATCCAAGACACGATGGAAGAAGCTAAGCTTACTGCACAACAAGAAGCTAAGAAAATCATCATCAATACCATTCAAAGAGTTGGAACAGAAGAAGCCGTTGAGAATTGCGTTTCTGTTTTCAATATCGAATCTGATGATGTAAAAGGTAGAATTATTGGTAGAGAAGGAAGAAATATTAGAGCAATAGAAGCGGCAACTGGTGTAGAAATCATTGTTGACGATACTCCAGAAGCAATTATTCTTTCTTGTTTTGATCCTGTTCGTAGAGAAATTGCTCGTTTGGCATTGCATAAATTAGTTACTGACGGACGTATTCATCCTGCAAGAATTGAAGAAGTAGTTGCCAAAACTGCTAAACAAATTGATGACGAAATCATCGAAGTTGGTAAACGTACAGTTATTGACTTAGGAATACACGGTTTGCATCCTGAATTGATAAAAGTTGTAGGTAGAATGAAATACCGTTCTTCTTACGGACAAAATTTATTGCAACACTCACGTGAAGTTTCTAAACTTTGCGGTATCATGGCTGCCGAATTAGGGTTGAATGTCAAATTAGCTAAAAGAGCTGGTTTACTTCACGATATTGGAAAAGTGCCAGATACAGAAAGTGATTTGCCACACGCATTATTAGGTATGCAATGGGCCGAAAAATATGGCGAAAAAGAAGAAGTTTGTAACGCTATTGGAGCTCACCACGACGAGATAGAAATGAAGTCTTTATTATCTCCAATTATTCAAGTTTGTGATGCTATTTCGGGTGCAAGACCAGGTGCAAGACGTCAAGTTTTAGACTCTTATATTCAACGTTTGAAAGACTTAGAAGAAGTTGCTTACGGATTTAGTGGTGTAAAAAGTGCTTATGCTATCCAAGCTGGTAGAGAACTTCGTGTTATTGTAGAAAGTGAAAAAGTTTCTGACGATAACGCTTCAAGTTTATCATTTGAAATTTCACAAAAAATTCAAACAGAAATGACTTATCCAGGACAAGTAAAAGTTACTGTAATTAGAGAAACTAGAGCTGTTAATATTGCTAAATAATTTAACAACAAAGTATAAACTAAAAAACCTGAGCAAGAACTCAGGTTTTTTTATATGATTACTTTTTGAAATAAATTTTAAAAGTAGATCCTTTATTTACTTCACTTTCAACTTCAATTTTTCCTTGTAACGTTTCTATTTGATTTTTTGTGATATGAAGTCCAATTCCACTTGAATCTTTGTGTCTATGAAATGTTTTGTATAAACCAAAAATTGCATTTCCATGTCGATTTAAATCAATTCCTAAACCATTATCACTAACTGAAATTATTTTATAATTTTCATTTTCAGTATAATCAAAAATTATTTTACCTTTTACATCAGGATTTGAATATTTGATAGCATTAGAAGTTAAATTTAAAAAAACGCTCTCTAAATAAGCTGGATTAAATTTCACTGTTACTTGGTCAGAAATATTGTTTACAATTTTGATTTTATTTTTGTGAATATCATCTGTTAACACACTAAAAGTTTTGTATAAATAATCATTTACATTCAATTCAACTTTTTCAGTATCAGAATTATTTTGAACCCTAACCAAGTCAACTAAATTATCTATTGAATCAGACAAATCCTTTGAAACAGTTTTAATCAACGCTAAAAATTCACCATTTTCAATTAATCCTTCTTCATTCATTTCGATTAAGGATTTAAAATTATTGGTATGATTTTTTAAATTATGAGTAACAATATGTGCAAAATTAAGCAGTTTATTTTTTTGATTATTTACCAATTCAAGTGTTTCAAGAAGGTTTTCTTCTCTTTCTTTTTGGGCGCTTACATCAGTATGCGTTCCTACAATTCGCAATGGTTCGCCGCCATTATCGCGCAAGATTACTTTTCCTCTATCTAAAATCCATTTGTATTTTCCATTACATAAAATTCGATGAAAGGTTTCATAATAAGGCGTTTTTTGTTCAAAATGCTCTTTAATATTTTTAAAATAAATTTCTCTATCATCAGGATGAACACGTTCGTCCCACTTTTCTGGGTTAGAAATTAGGGCTACATCATTATTATCTATTTCAAGAATTTTTAAAGATTCGGGTGAATAATAAACTTCATTGGTAACAAGATTCCAATCCCAAACACCAACATTAGTAGCCATATTGGCAAAATGACTTCTTTCTTCATAGGCTTTAGTATTTTCTTCATCAATCTTCATTTGAGTAATATCTTCTAAAACCCCTATAAAAGTGATACTTTCACTATCATTTTTTTTAGGATTTGCTGAAATTCTTACCCATTTTT
The DNA here is from genome assembly GCF_027531705.1 of Flavobacterium sp. Lineage (GTDB taxonomy): Bacteria > Bacteroidota > Bacteroidia > Flavobacteriales > Flavobacteriaceae > Flavobacterium. Next base: position 57,355 of record NZ_JAPZSP010000010.1, read on the forward strand.
CACCTTTGGTTGGTAAAAATATTTTATAATCAAGTTTCCATTCAGAAACAGTTTCAATTGAATGATTGAGACTTTCATCAAATCGAATCAAATCCTCAGAATCAGATTTTCCAGAAAAAACAATTCTTGGATTGACAATTGTAGTATCATGAGAAACTTCAAAGAAATCAAAAATCTCATCACTTATATAATCAAAAAGAATTGAATTATTTGGGAAAACAGTAAATTGAAAAAACAATTTATTCAATTGCTTAATTATTTTTCTTAAAACTTCATTTTCGGTTACTGCGCTCATCTCTTTAATTTATACTTCTAAATTTGTTAATCAATAATTATTCCAATAACAAAGTTTGCTAAAAAAAATCAACAATACAATTATTTTCTAGGATGAAACGTATTCATTATTTGTGTTAAATGCTTTCTGTCAAGATGTACATATATTTCGGTAGTCGTTATAGACTCGTGACCTAGCATTAATTGAATCGAGCGCAAATCAGCCCCATTTTCTAGTAAATGTGTTGCAAATGAATGCCTAAACGTGTGAGGGCTAATACTTTTTTGCAAATTTATCTTTTGAGCTAAGTCTTTTATAATGGTAAAAATCATTGCTCTTGTAAGTTGTTTTCCTCTTCGATTTAAAAATAAAGTATCTTCATGTCCTTTTTGAATAGGCAAATGAACTCTAACAGAATTTTTGTATAATTCAATATATTTTTGAGTCAAATTTCCAACAGGAACAAATCGTTGTTTATTTCCTTTTCCTGTAATTTTGATAAAACCTTCTTCAAAAAATAAATCAGATATTTTAAGATTCACTAATTCAGAAACCCTTAATCCACAACCATAAAGCGTTTCTAACATAGCTCTATTTCGTTCACCTTCGTTTGAAGATAAATCGATGGCAGCAATTAGATTATCAATATCTTGAATAGCTAATGTATCTGGTAATTTTCTACCAATACGTGGTGCTTCTAATAATTCTAGCGGATTATCGTTTCTATAATCTTCAAAAATTAGATAAGAAAAAAAGCTTTTTAAACCTGAAATTATTCGTGCTTGTGATCGTGCATTGACTTCTTTAGAAATATAATAGATGAATTGTTGAACCGTTTCTTCAGAAATATTTATAGGAGAAACTTCAATACCATTTTGATTTAAAAATGAACAAAGTCGTTCTATATCGAAGGAATAATTTTCAATAGTATTTTTAGACAAGCCTCTTTCAAGTTTGAGATACGATTGATAACTTTTTATATAGGACTTCCAATTCATATGACAAAGTAACGTGAAATTTGGGAATAAAAAAACCGTCTGATTAATCAGACGGTTTCTATTAAAAAATCTAAGTTTAGATTAGAATTTATAGTTAACACCAAATGTTACTGCTCTCCAATCTCCACCAAAACCGAAAGAAGAAGATCCTTTGTCTCCTGACACATCAGACTTTGACGAACCAAAACCTAAAACACCAACACCAGCTTCTAAAGAAAAATTACTTGAAACGAAGTAGTTTAAACCAGCTCCAAGATTTACATCCAATCCATTTTGCTTAACTTTTGCTCCTAAATTATTAGTTGAAGAAGTGTAATCAACTTCAAGTCCAGCAAATAAAGAGAATTGAGATGCAGGAGTAAAGTAGTATCTACCTAAAGCACCTAATGTTAATTCAGAAACATCAGAAGTTGTAGTTCCAGCTGTGTCTTCTTTTTTTGAACCATAACCTAATTTTCCTCCAATAGCAATGTTTTCAGTTAAAAAATAACCAACTCTTGGCTCAATTACAAAACCATTTTCTTTTACATCTGCATTTTTATCATTATCAGAGCTAAATCCAACTGCTCCTGATACAAACACATCTCCTTTAGAAAATCCTGCTCCTTCTTGAGCACTAACTACTCCAAATGCAAAAATTGTTGCAACAGTTAAAATAATTTTTTTCATGTTATATTTTGTTTAAAATTAATATGAACAAATATATTGTTAATAAACTATTCAACAAACAAGGAGTTTTTTACAGTTATTAACATAGTTATCAACAATTGTATACCTGATTCTATCACTTCCACTTTCCGCCACCAATGTAAAAACCTAAATTTAATGCTAAAAAGGAATTAGAAACATTAGAAAGTTTAGAACCTGCAATTGTATAAGCTGCTGTTTTAGGCAAAAAATTATATTCTAATCCTAATCGAAATTTTCCTAATTCAAAACCACCTCTTACTAATCCACCAATAACATTAGAATTCGGTATTTTATTTACATTATCTTGATTTCCAATATCAGTTAAAACTACATTGACTATCTGATTATATCCTACACCTCCACCAATATAGGGAACAAAATTATCTCCATTAGGAAAATAATAGTCAAACGTACCAGTATAAGACCCAATACCTTCTAATGAACCCGAAATTGGATTAGAAGAAGTATTGGTGTTTTTTATTATTGCGGTAGATCCCAATCGTAAACCAATATTCATATTCTCTCTAACATTATATTTTGGTTCCAAAATAAATGCTAAACCAAATCCTTTTTTTGCAGGAACTATTCCTAGGTCTAACCCTACTCTAAACTTATTGGCATCTTGTGCATTAGAACTAGTGAAGAAAATAAAAGTAACTACAATTATTGTAATTTTTTTCATGATAAAATTTTGTTTAAAAATTAATGTAAACAAATATATTAATAAGTATTTTATTAAAAATATTGATGTTTTATATTTTTTTAAAAAGATTACAAACAATGTTTAATTACTTTCAATTGAAATTGTAGTCTTTTTACCTTTAGATAGTTTTGTAATCGTTTTAAGTTCATTTTCAGAATCTCTAATTACAACATTTGCAGTATTTGGCGCCATAGTTCCTTCATTAATAGCTTCAACTTCTATCGTTGTAAATTGATTTGTAATAGGTATTTCAATTATTTTAATTTGTTTAACGACAACATAATTATCTAAAATTATTTTTCCGTTTACATAAATATTTATCATATCTCCATCTTCAACACCTTGGTCATTCACTTCAAATTTTATCAATTTATCTTTAGTAAACATTTGCAAATTTTGCTTATCCTTTAAAACATTCATACTCAATGAATCAATGTTTTTTAAAGGATTTACTTTTTCCTTAACGTCTTTATCAATTCTTTTAGATTTTTGAATCTTGTTATTTACTTTAGTGGCAAGTTTAAGTATCTTTTTGGTGCCTACCATTTGTATTGTTCCGCTTATACATTTAGTTTCATTTTTATATAATCCGACAAATTTGTCATCAATTTTTGGGTTAGAAGACTTTAAATTAATTTTCCCTTTAAAATTTACATAACAAAATGAATTTTTTTTAATTGAAGATTTTGTGTAAACAATTTCATCTTCTTTAAAGAAAAGAACATTTTTACTTTTATCGTATTTTCCAATAATCGTGTTCTTTGTCTCATGTTCTCCACCTAAATCAGTTATTGAGTAACCTGTTATTACTCCATTATCTTCTTTTAATGAAATTTTATATGAGATAACTTGCTCATCACTTCCATTTAATTTCAATCCTCCAACAAATTCATAATTATTTTTTGATTGAGAAAATGCTGTTAAACAAATTTGTAAAAAAAGTAATAAAAAAATTTTGATGTTTGCCATGATTCTATATATTTGTGCAAATGTAATATTAATCCTTTAACTATTTTTTTTATGAAAATTAAATTATTTTTCAGCTTAATTGCTTTTTTCATGCTATCATTATCTGCTAGCTACGCATCTTTCCCAGTTGAACAAAGAACAACTACAAACACAACAACTGTTGTTGAACAAAAAGAAGAACTATCATCTCCAGCAGCTGCAAAAGGTGAAAAAAGTCAAATTATTGCTTTAGTTCTTGCTGCTTTAGTGGGTGGAATTGGAATTCACCGTTTTTACTTAGGCTATACTTGGCAAGGAATTGTTCAATTGCTAACTTTAGGTGGTTGTGGCGTTTGGGCATTAATCGACTTGATTAGAATCATCACAGGTGATTTAAAACCAAAAGATGGTAATTACGACAAGACTCTATAATACAATATGTTAAGAAAAATTGTTTTCTATACACGCAATTGGATAACAATAATTGCACCATTTATTCTGTTATTTTTGCCAGCTAATTATTTTGATGAAGGACAAAGCATTTGCCTCTCAAAAATGTTAGCTAACATTGAATGTTATGCTTGTGGTCTTACAAAAGGCGTAATGCATTTTATTCATTTTGAGTTTGAAAAAGCTTGGGAATACAACAAATTAACTTTTATTGTTGTTCCACTTCTTTTTCCATTGTGGTTGAAATCAGTTTACGAAGTTAGAGGAAAACAAATGCCTGGTATTCTGGGCAAATTAACATAAAGTATAAAAACCGTCACAAATTAGTGGCGGTTTTTTTTTTATATTTACAAAAACATTTTACAATGAAAATCATCATTATCAACGGTCCAAATCTTAATTTACTCGGTAAAAGAGAACCAGATGTTTATGGAAACGAAACATTTGAAGATTATTTCAAAAAACTCTTAAATGAATTTCCAGATATAAAATTAGATTACTATCAAAGTAATATTGAAGGTGAACTTATTAATAAACTACAAGAAATTGGTTTTGAATATGATGGAATCATTTTGAATGCCGCAGCTTACACTCATACTTCGATAGGAATTGGTGATGCGGTAAAAGCAATAAAATCTCCTGTTGTTGAAGTTCATATTTCTAATACCTTTTCAAGAGAAACTTTCAGACATCAATCGTATATTTCGCCAAATGCTAAAGGAATAATTATCGGTTTTGGCTTGGAAAGTTACCGACTGGCAATTCAGTCTTTTCTAAAATAAAGTTTTTTGATTTTCTTTTGCAGTAGCATGCAACCTTTTGACAATACTAATCGTCTATAATAAAAATAAAGCCATGAAAAAAATCATTCTGCTCCTATTATTATTGTCAAATCCAATTTATTCTCAAGTAAGAGGAACCGTTACTGATACCAATGGCAATCCAATTTCGTTTGTAAATATCTATCTAAAAGATACCTATACAAGTACAACTTCTAATGATTTAGGGCGTTTTGAAATCAACTTAAAAATTCCTGGAACTTATGTTATTTTATTTCAATATCTTGGTTATAAAACAGAAAAAGTTGTTGTAACTATCGAAAAAATACCTGTAAATATTGATATTCAGCTAAAAGAAGAAGATTTTCAGCTAAATGAAATCGTGGTTTCTAAAAAGGATAATCCTGCAATTGCCATTATGAAAAATGCTATTGCAAGTAGAAAGGAAAATTCAGCTAAAACAGCCAAGTATAAATGTGATTTTTATTCAAGAGGTATTATTAAGGTAAAGGATTTGCCTAAAAAATTTATGGGTCAAGAGATTACCGAATTTGATGATGTGGTTGACTCAACAAGAAGTGGCATTCTTTATTTATCAGAAACTGTTTCTAAAATTATTTTTCAAAAACCCGACAAATTAAACGAAACTATTATTGCTTCAAAAGTTAGTGGTAACAGTCGCGGAGTGAGCTTTAATACAGCTTCTCAAGCCAACTTTGATTTTTATGAAAACTACTTAGATTTTGATACAAAAGTCATTTCACCCATTGCAGACAATGCTTTTAATTATTATAAATTTCAATTTGAAGGCTCTTTTTATGATGAAAATAACCAACAAATCAATAAAATAAAAGTTACTCCAAAACGAGAAAACGAACCAGCCATGGAAGGCTACATCTATATAGTAGAAGATAGTTGGGCTATTTACGCGACTGATTTGACTATAAAAGGTTCCCAAATTCAGAATCCAGTAATCAATACATTGCAGATTAAACAAAATTTCAGTTATAATTCGAATACTAAAATTTGGGTGAAAAACATTCAAACATTAGATTTTAATGCAGGAATTTTTGCCTTCAAATTCAATGGAAGATTTACGCATGGCTATTCTAACTTTGAGTTTCCTGATAAATTTGACAAAAAAACATTTAGCAGAGAAATTCTAAAGTTTGAAGAAAATGCAACTAAAAAAGATGATGCTTTTTGGGCAACCATACGACCAGTTCCTTTGACCGATGAAGAAGCGATTGATTATGTCAAAAAAGAAAAATTACGTATCAAAAAAACTTCACAAGTTTACTTAGATTCTATTGACAAAAAGCATAATAAATTCAAACTATCAAGCCCGATTATGGGTTATAGCTATTCTAATACTTTCAAAAAATGGTCGGCGCAATATGATGGCCCGCTAATGGCAACTTCTTATAATACTGTACAAGGTTTTAATTCAAATGTTGGAATTTACTTTAACAAAAGAGACGAAGAAAAAAACACATTTTCAAGCACTGGCGCACGTTTTACCTATGGATTTGCTGAAGATAAAGTAAGAGTTGTTGCTAGTCATACCCAAAAATTCAACAATACTAACAAAGCAACTTTAACCATTTTTGGAGGAAGTTCAGTTGGTCAATTCAACCAAAATAGACCCATTGCTAACATTGTAAATGCCGTAAGTTCACTTTTCTTCAAAAATAATTTTATGAAATTATATGAGAAAAATTTTGTGACAGCCAATTTTAATAGAGAAGTTCTAAATGGTTTACATATGTCTTTTGGTGCCGAATATGCCGAAAGAAAACCACTTTACAACACAACCGATTATGCTTTTATAAAATCGGATGATTTGTATAGTTCAAACAATCCGTTGTTGCCAAACGATTTTTTAAACCAACCTTTTCAAAAAAATAATTTGGTCAAAACCAATATAAATGCAACTATAAAATTTGGACAGCGTTATTATTCGCGACCAGATGGAAAATATAGTTTTAATAACGGAAAATTTCCAACTATCAATTTAGGTTACGAGAAAACATTTGCGGCAACCAACAAAGACTACGAATATGATCTTGTTACCGCAAAAGTTTCAGATGAATTTTCGATTGGAAATAAAGGAAATTTACAAGTTAATTTAATGGCTGGAAAGTTCTTTAATGCAGAAAATATAGCTTTTACCGATTTTAAACATTTCAACGGAAATCAAACGCATATTAGTCATGGTATGAGTTATTTGAACGAATTTAATCTTTTGCCTTACTATTCATCAAGCACCAATGACAGTTATTTTGAAACACATTTGGAACACAACGACAAAGGTTATTTGATGAATAAACTTCCTTTGCTCAAAAAACTACAATCGCAATTGGTTTTAGGATTTCATAATTTGTCAATTCCAAACAGAACTCCTTACAGAGAATTTACAGTTGGATTAGACAATTTAGGTTTTGGAAAATTTAGATTTTTGAGAATCGATTATATTCGTTCTTATCAAAATGGTTTTCAAGGTGATGGCGTTTTATTTGGAATAAAACTTTTAGAAATGTCTAGAAACTAGTTTTATTTCTTAACATGTTCGAACAACCAATTATATAAAGCATCCGTGTGAAATAATGATTCAACGCTACCATGAGTTCCGCCTGGTATTGTTGTAAAAGTAACATCGGCGTTTTTATCACATTTTTTGATGGCTTTTACAATTTTTTGAGATTCCGAAATAGGAACTGCTTTGTCATTATCACCATGTTGAATCCATAAAGGCAATTTGGCTAGATTACAAGCATCTTTTTCGTTTCCACCACCACAAATAGCAACTGCAGCTGTTATCTTATCTGGATGCTTGCCTGCGATTTCTAGCGTGCCATAACCGCCAAGGCTCATACCGCAAACATAAACACGAGAAGTATCGGTTGTGTATTCTTTTTGAATATATTCTATCAATTCTAAAATTTTGTCAGCATTCCATGGACCACTTGCTAATTGTGGCGCAACGACTATTGCTTTGATTTTTCTACCTTTTTCAATAGCTTTAATAACACCATATCGTTTTACCTTATTGATATCAGTTCCCGAAAGACTTTTACCGTGAAGAAATACTAAAATTGGAAGTTTCTCAGTTTTATCTTCAACTACAGGAACATTTATCCAAAAAGGATAAGCTGTTTTTCCAACAATTGTTTTTAGTTGGGCGTTGGAAACAGATATTACTTGTAAGAATAATAAAATGTATATTTTTTTCATTTTTTAAAATTTGAAGTTATAAAAAAAACCCAATCACATAGTAATTGGGTTTTGTAGCGAGAGGGAGATTTGAACTCCCGACCTCAGGGTTATGAATCCTGCGCTCTAACCGACTGAGCTACCTCGCCATTTTCGGTCAGAAATGTTATTTCATTGCGGGTGCAAATATAAAACTTAAATCAGATGTTGCAAATATAAATCACTAAAAAAAAATTATTTTTGAAAATGCTTTTTTTTTGAATTTTAATTCTATACTTTTCGGGAAATATTTTGCACATAATGGAATCAAAAATACGTTACGAATTAGAATTTCCTATAAATTCATCCCCTCAATTGTTATATCAATATATATCAACACCTTCTGGACTTTCAGAGTGGTTTGCTGACAACGTAAATTCACGTGGTGAATTCTTTACTTTTATTTGGGATGATTCCGAAGAAAACGCCCGATTGGCGTCAAAGAAGACAGGCGAAAAAGTTAAATTCAAATGGGTTGATGAAGATAATAAAGATACCGAATACTTTTTTGAATTAAGAATTTTAGAAGACGAAATAACCAAAGATGTTTCTTTAATGATTGTGGATTTTGCCATTGAAGAAGAAGTTGAAGAAGCTTCTCTGTTATGGGAAAATCAAGTTTCTGAACTAAAACATGTTATTGGCTCTGTGTAAAACACATTATTAAACTTATATTTGTCCCGTCAATTTCTAATAAACTTGACGGGATTTTTTTATGGTAAATTTGAACGGCGAAATTGTTTCCTCAACTACAACATTATCAAACACTAACAGAAGTTTTCTATATGGCGACGGTGTTTTTGAAACAATAAAAATTGTAAACGATAAGGTTTTATTTCTTGAAGAACACTACTTCAGATTGGTTTCTTCTATGCGAATTGTACGAATGGAAATTCCAATGAATTTTACAATGGAATATTTTGAAGAACAAATACTAAATCTCGCAAAAGCAACTAACTGTTCACAATCTTGCAAAGCTAGAATTACTGTTTTTAGAAATGACGGCGGTTTATATTCGCCTGAAACCAATACTGTTTCTTTCATCATTCAAACCAATCCGATTGAAAATCCAAGTTATCAATTGAATCAATCTAGCTACGAAGTTGAATTGTATAAAGATTTTCTTGTAACGAAACAATTGCTTTCGACAATCAAAACAACTAATAAAATAATTAATGTAACTGGTAGCATTTTTGCAAAAGAAAATGATTTTCAAAATTGTCTTTTACTAAATACCGATAAGAATGTTATTGAAGCATTAAATGGAAATATTTTTATGTTAATAGGAGACAAACTTATAACTCCAGCCCTATCTGAAGGTTGTTTGAACGGAATTATGCGTAAGCAAATCCTAAAAATTGCAAAAAAAATTGAAAATATCGAAGTAATTGAAGGTGTAATTTCCCCATTCGATTTACAAAAAGCAGATGAATTATTTATCACAAATGTTATCGTAGGAATACAACCAATAACAAAATACCGCAAAAAAGAGTTTACTTCTACTCTTGCAATTAAATTGAACGAAAAGTTAAATGAATTAATTCAATAAAGGATTTTCAGGTGCATTAGACCAAATAATGTATTCACCACCTAATTCTAGAATTTTTTCTTTCCAAAAATCAGTGGTTGGTTTTCCAATTATTTTATTTTTATACAGATTTTCAACAACAATCCAAGAGTTTGCTTGCATTTCAGATTCTAGTTGTTGAGCATCCCAACCAGTATAACCTAGAAAAAATCTAATATTGTCTTTTTTTACAGAACCATCATTGATTAAATCTCGTGTCAGTTCAAAATCGCCACCCCAATAAATTCCATTAGAGATTTCTACGCTATTAGTAATTAACTCAGGAACATTATGTATAAAATACAAATTGTCTTGCTCGACTGGTCCACCATTATAAATTTTAAAATTAGCTTCAATTTCGGGAACTAAATCTTTGATAGTATATTTTAGAGGCTTATTTATTATAAAACCAACAGAACCTTCATCGCTATGTTCTGCCAATAAAATTACAGACCTATTGAATGATAAATCTCCAATTATCGAGGGTTCAGCAATGAGCAAATGTCCTTTCTGTAGTTTTTCAGATGTCATAAACTTGCAAATTTTTAATAAATATAAGAAAAAAAGGTAAAATTCCAAATTTTTATTAAAAAAAACGCTTCGATAATATCGAAGCGTTTAATTTATATCAAAGTAAAACTAGATTAGTTTACAGAACCTTCTAAGTCCGCTCCAGCTTTAAATTTCACTACATTTTTAGCAGCAATTTTGATAGTTTTTCCTGTTTGAGGATTTCTTCCGTCTCTAGCAGCTCTTTTAGAAACTGACCAAGATCCGAAACCTACTAAAGATACTCTTCCACCTTTTTTCAAAGTACCACCTACGTTTCCTAAAAATGATTCTAAAGCTAATTTAGCTGCAGCTTTTGTAATTCCAGCATCGGCAGCAATAGCGTCGATTAATTCTGATTTGTTCATAATAATAGTTATTAATTGTTGGTTAAACATTTTTTTGTTAATCATAACAAATTTAATAGAAAATATACACCTCGCAAGTGATAAGCCTCATTTTTACTGATTTTGTTAATAAATCATGGCTTTTGTTGATAAATCCAGCTTTTTAAAGTTGCATTTTTCCCATTATCAACAAAATCATGGTCTCACGAAGCTTTAATTGTATTCGAAAATGTCATTCCGTTTAACAATTCAACCGTTTTCATCTTCTTTTTACCAGGAAATTGAAGGCTTAAAACCTCAATAAAGCCATCTTGAACAGCAATTTTCAATTCTTTTTTGGTAGAAATGATTGTTCCAATAGCAAATGAATGATTTTCTGAACTCAATTTTGCTTCATAAATTTTCACGCTCCATTCTTCATCACCATCTTTAAACAAGCACCAAGCAGCAGGATAAGGAGACAAACCACGAATTAAATCATGAATTTGTTTTCCTGAAATATTCCAATCTATTTTGCAATTTTCACGATTGAGTTTATAAGCCGTTTTTATGTCATTTGAATCTTTTTGAATGGTTGTAGTAACATTGCCACTTTCAATTAATGCTAACGTATCTACAACAGCTTCACTTCCTATTTGCATCAATCTATCATGTAATTCGCCAGCATTTTCAGTCTCTGAAATAGGCGTTTCTTTACTCAAAATCATGGCGCCTGTATCAATTTTATCATCAATAAAGAAAGTAGTAACGCCAGTTTTGGTTTCTCCATTAATAATAGCCCAGTTTATTGGGGCAGCTCCACGATAATTGGGTAACAACGATGCGTGAAGATTAAAAGTTCCTAGTTTTGGCATTTTCCAAACAACTTCTGGCAACATTCTGAAAGCTACTACAACTTGTAAATTTGCATCCAAGCTTTTTAATTCAGCTAAAAAAGTTTCGTCTTTTAAATTGGTTGGTTGCAAAAGGTTTAAGTTGTTTTCTAGAGCATATTCTTTGACAGCCGAATATTTTATTTTCTGACCGCGACCTGCTGGCTTATCGGCAGCCGTTATTACTCCAACAACTTCATACTTATTTTTGATTATGGTATCTAAAATGCCAACGGCGAATTCGGGTGTTCCCATAAAAACGATTCTTAGTTTTTCCATTCAGGCTGAATTTAGTTCAGTTTTATTTAAGTGAATATAGATTGTTAGGTTTAACGATGACAATATCTTTTTCCAACAAATCTTGAAGGGCAAAGATAACATCGTCTTTGGGTAATTTGGTCATTTTTTGAATATCTCTCGAATTTAATTCTTGTATTTTCAACAAACCAATAATTTTTTCTGAAATTGACTTTGTGCTTTTCTTTGGGACAGCTTTGGAAATACAATACGAGCAAACACCACAATCTTCTTCTTTAATTTCACCAAAGTAGCGCAACAACAATTTGCTCTTGCAAGTATTTTTCTCCTTTATATAATACAAAACCGATTTTAACTGATGTGTTTTCAATTGATTTTGTGCTTCCAAGTATTTGGAAACACGATTTATGGTTTTTTCGTCTTCGCGAACTTCATTAAAAACAATTGTAGCGTCATTATTTTTGGCAATATATTCGATTATATCTTTTTCTTTCAACTTTTTTAAAACAGCCAAAACTTGATTTTCTGCTGAATTAGATTTTTTGGCAATCAATTGAAGATTGAAAGCTGTCAAGGTTTCATAAATTCCGGGATAAGTTCTTAAAATGGCTAAAATAATTTCTTCATCTTGCGGATTCAAACTCATATATCTAATGACTTCTTTACTTTCGATGATGAATTGCAATGAAATTTTTTCTGAAAACTCTTGCGACAATGAAATAATACCTTGTCTATCCAAAAACTGCATAGCATTATAGACTTTTAAAGTCGGAAAATTATATTTGGTGCAAAATTGGTTCAGGTTAAAACTAAATTGCTCATCAATTCCTTCTCCATATGCGATTTGGAAGAAATTGCACAGTTTTACAAAAACCAAATTCAAGAAAACTTTATCAGGTAAACTTCCTAAAAATTGTTCTTCGGCGTGAATTAAGTCGGATGAATTGGCTAATAAAACACCATAAGCTTTTTCACCATTTCGACCAGCACGACCAGCTTCTTGGTAATAATTTTCTAGATTTTGCGGAAAATGAAGATGTATGACCGTTTTTACATTGGCTTTGTCAATTCCCATTCCGAAAGCGTTTGTTGCCACCATAACTTGCACTTTTTCGTCCATCCAAAGTTGCATATGGTTGTTTTTTTCTTTAGCTGATAAGCCGCCATGATAAAAAGTTGCTGTAAATCCTAACGTTTCAAGTTGCGAAACGGTATCAGAGCAAGCTTTTCTATTGGTAACATATATGATGGATGGTTGTGGATTTTTACGAAGAATTTGCTCAATCATGTAGAGTTTATCTTCGACTTCAAAAACCATGTAGGCTAAATTATCTCGTGCAAATGATTTGGTAAATATTGCAGGATTATTGAGTTGAAGTTGCACAAAAATATCTTCTTGAACGCGTTTGGTCGCCGATGCTGTCAAAGCCAAAAAAGGCACTTTTGGAAAATATTCTTTAAGCTTTACAATTTTGAGATAAGCTGGTCTAAAATCGTGTCCCCATTGTGAAACGCAATGTGCTTCATCAATAGTGATAAGGTTTATTGGTAAGTTTTTAATTCGTTCGACTATCCAATCGTTTTGTAATCTTTCTGGAGAAAGGTAAAGGAATTTGTAATTTCCGTATTGGCAATTGTCGAGCAAATCGATTATTTCATCTTGACGAATTCCGCCTGTTAGTGCGATTGCTTTTATCCCTTTGCTTTGAAGGTTTTGCACTTGGTCTTTCATAAGTGCGACCAAAGGCGAAATGACCAAACAAATTCCGTCCATCATCATGGCTGGAACATGAAAACAAATTGATTTTCCGCCACCAGTTGGCATTAATCCGAATGTGTCTTTTCCGCTTAAGACTGATGAAATTATTTCCTCTTGCGGAGCTCTAAACGCATCGTGTTTCCAGTATTGTTGTAGGATTTCTAATGGTTTAGACATTTTTATTTAGGATTTACGAATTATGGATTTTGGATTTTTTTTCGTAAAAATAATAAAAGTACACTATTATAGTGAATTTAGTATAAAAAGAATGCGTTCTTCTACTGTTCCTTTTGGAACTTCTATCAGATTGTAACCGTAAGTTTGATAGGTTTCTTTGAGATGTTCAAAGATAAGTTTGGCTTGTTCGTAGTTTTCGTAGCGAGCTTCGTCACTTATATAAATTTCTTGCCAAGGTGGCAAAACAAAGACTTTGGTATAAGCATGATCTTTACAAGCTTGGTCAAAAAAAGAAGGATAACTATCGCCGATATAATGCATGTAAGCCAAAATATCTGGAATTCCGCGGTCTAGGAAAACAAAATCGGCTGCGTCTTGTTTGGCGCTTTCAAATTGTTTTTTTCTGCCTTCGAGAAGCAATTCGCTAAAAAGTAATGGTTTTTCGAGAAAAAGTTGTTCGATTCCTTGTTTTTTGGCTTCGAGAGTTATTTGGCGTGAAATCTCAGGAAAACACGAGTAACCTTGTTCGATAAGTCCATCGATTATGGTGGTTTTTCCAGTTCCTGGACCGCCTGTTATAACTACAAGTTCTTTTCTCAATTTTTTTGAAATAAGGCGCAAATTTATTGAAATGTTTTAGATAAAAGAATACGTTTTTGAAATTTTATTTTTTATTCAATGCAAAAACTCACTAGCCCCGATTGCAGCGGCACAAAGTAGAGCGGAAAGCGGGAAAATGGAAACCTAAAATGCCCGAACCATTCGCTCCTAAAATTCCTAAATCATAAAATCGTAAATCCTAAATCTAAAATTGTATATTTGCTTTTATTTTCAAATTTAAGAATGGATAAGAAGACCGAAGAATTTTATGTTAGGTTAAAGGAAGAGCTAAGCTCTACATCTGAATGGCCAAGTGAATATTTGTACAAATTTATTGTGCCAACTGACCCGAAAAAAGTGGAAGAAGTTGAAAATGCTTTTGATAATATGGGTGCGGTTATCAATACGCACCAGTCTAAAACTGGAAAATATACCAGTCTTTCTATAAATGTAACTATGCAAAGTCCTGCTGATGTTGTAGAAAAATACATTGAAGTTTCTAACATTGAAGGGATAATCTCATTATAATGGTACCAAAATATATAAAAGAAAATGCCAACGATACGGTTCAGTATTTAGAATACAATGCCGAGCGTCCGCATTTAATCATTCCGGAATATGGTCGTCATTTGCAAAAATTGATTGATCAAGCTACCGCAATTGAAGACAGAGAATTGCGTAACAAAACGGCAAAATACATTATTTATGTAATGGGTGGATTGAATCCGCATTTGAGAGATGTACCCGATTTTCAGCATAAATTATGGGATCAGTTGTTTATCATGTCTAATTTTAAGATTGATGTAGATTCGCCTTATCCTATTCCGTCAAGAGAAGTTTTGCAATTGAAACCTGAAGTTCTTCAGTATCCGCAGAATTTCCCTAAATACCGTTATTATGGAAACAATATCAAGTATATGATAGATGTTGCCAACAAATGGGAAGAAGGCGAAATGAAAGGCGCATTAATAAAAGTGATTGCCAATCATATGAAAAAATCGTATTTGAGTTGGAATAAAGACACGGTAACAGATGCCGTAATATTTGAACATCTTTACGAATTATCAGGCGGAACAATAAACTTGATTCAAAGTGATGAAGAGTTGTTGAATACCACCGACTTGATGCGAACCAATAAGCGAGTTTCTAACAAAATAATGCCAGCTGGACAGCCAAAAATTCAAAGCAACAAGAAAAAACCATTTGTTAAGAAAAATAATAATCAAAATAAAATTCAATAAGTGTTTTACATAACATTTAATCATAACCAATAATCTATGAGCGTTTTTAAAATAGAAGGTGGAAAATCATTAAAAGGAGAAATTACACCACAAGGAGCCAAAAACGAAGCTTTACAAATTTTATGTGCAGTGCTTTTAACTCCAGAAAAAGTAACCATCAATAACATTCCTGATATTATTGATGTCAATAAACTGATAACCCTTTTGGGAAATTTGGGTGTTAAAATCCAAAAAAACGGAAAAGGATCTATCACTTTTCAGGCAGACGAAGTAAATGTTGGTTATCTTGAAACGGAAGCTTTCAAAAAAGAAGGTGGTTCGCTCAGAGGTTCTATCATGATTGTTGGTCCATTATTAGCACGATTTGGAAAAGGATATATTCCTAAACCAGGTGGTGATAAAATTGGAAGACGACGTTTGGACACACACTTTGAAGGATTTATAAATCTTGGTGCAAAATTTAGATACGAAAGAGAAGACCATTTTTATGGTGTAGAAATGGACGGGCGTTTGAAAGGTGCTTATATGCTACTTGACGAAGCATCAGTTACTGGAACAGCTAATATCGTTATGGCAGCTGTTTTAGCTGAAGGTACAACTTCTATTTATAATGCCGCTTGCGAACCTTACTTACAACAATTATGCAAGATGTTGAACTCAATGGGTGCTAAAATCACTGGTGTTGGTTCTAATTTGTTGGTAATTGAAGGTGTAGAATCACTTGGTGGTTGTGAGCACAGAATTCTTCCAGATATGATTGAAATTGGAAGTTGGATCGGTCTTGCAGCTATGACAAGAAGTGAAATTACAATTAAAAATGTTAGTTGGGATAATTTAGGTGTTATACCAAGTACATTTAGAAAACTAGGAATTACATTAGAACGTCGTGGTGATGATATTTACATTCCAGCTCACAAAGATGGTTATGAAATAAAAACAGATATTGACGGTTCTATCTTGACTGTTGCTGATGCACCTTGGCCAGGATTTACTCCAGATTTATTGAGTATTGTTTTGGTAGTAGCAACACAAGCACGTGGAGATGTTTTGATACACCAAAAAATGTTTGAAAGTCGTTTATTCTTTGTAGATAAATTGATTGATATGGGTGCCAAAATTATGTTGTGTGATCCGCACAGAGCTGTTGTTATGGGACATGATTTCAAATCGCAACTGAAAGCAACCGTAATGAGTTCGCCAGATATTAGAGCGGGAATTTCGTTATTGATAGCCGCACTTTCTGCAAAAGGAACAAGTACGATTCAAAATATTGAACAAATCGATAGAGGTTACGAAAATATTGACGAACGTTTGAGAGCTATTGGTGCTAATATTGTGAGAGCTTAAAACTTAAAATTCCAATAATATAAATTCCAAATTCCAACTGATGTACTACTTGGAATTTGGATTTTTTTTTGAGTTTAAAAACTATTTATGGAAACATATATAATTGTAATTCTTTGTATCGCTTCTTTTTTCGCAGGCTTTGTTGATGCAATTGTTGGCGGTGGCGGATTGATACAAACTCCAGTTGCTTTGATTTTGTTGCCAAATTATGCGGTTTCTTCTATTATTGGATCTTTAAAAATTCCGGCTTTTAGTGGTACTAGTTTTGCTGCCAATCAATATTTGAAAAAAGTAGACATGAATTGGAAACTACTTTTGATAATGGCTATTATTGCTTTTTGCGCTGCTTTTTTGGGTTCCAATTTGCTGACTATGGTTAGTAATGATTTTATGAAGCCTTTATTGCTAGTTGTACTTACTTTAATTGCCATTTATACTTTTACCAAAAAGAATTTTGGACAACATCAAGCCAAAGATTTTTCTACCAACAAACAACTTTTATATGCTATATTAATGAGTGTTTGTATCGGCTTTTATGACGGATTTATTGGTCCAGGAACGGGAAGTTTTCTGGTTTTGGGATTTGTAGCCATTCTTGGGTTTGATTTTCTTCACGCTTCTGCCAATGCTAAAATGGTGAATTTAGCGACCAATTTTGGTTCGATTTGTCTTTTTGTTATTAAAGGAAAAATCATTTGGGCAATAGCAATTCCAATGGCTATTTGCAATGCTCTTGGTGGCTGGATTGGAGCCAAAGTTGCTATAAAAAAAGGAAATGGATTTATTAGAGTTTTCTTTTTGATTATTGTAATCGGAACACTAATTCGATTTGGTTATGATGTGTTTTTTAAATAAAAAAATCCCACTTGCTTAACAAATGGGATTCTATAATTTAATATTAAAACAGTAACTAGTCGTTCATCGAAATCAAAAACTCGTCGTTATTTCTTGTTTTCTTAATTTTATCACTAATAGTATCCATCGCCTCCACTGGATTCATAT
Organism: Flavobacterium sp.; assembly: GCF_027531705.1. Taxonomy (GTDB): domain Bacteria; phylum Bacteroidota; class Bacteroidia; order Flavobacteriales; family Flavobacteriaceae; genus Flavobacterium. The sequence continues at coordinate 75,168 of NZ_JAPZSP010000010.1, forward strand.
CGGCTAGATATTTTCTTAAAATCCACATCAACTGTAATGTTTTTGGATCTAACAATAAATCATCACGCCTTGTACTTGACGAAGTTAAATCGATAGCAGGGAAAATTCTACGATTTGCAATTTTTCTATCCAATTGTAACTCCATATTTCCAGTTCCTTTGAATTCCTCAAAGATAACCTCATCCATTTTAGAACCTGTTTCAGTCAATGCTGTTGCGATGATACTTAACGAACCACCGTTTTCAACATTACGAGCTGCACCAAAGAAACGTTTAGGTTTCTGTAACGCATTAGCATCAACACCACCACTCAATACTTTTCCAGAAGCTGGTTGAACCGTATTATATGCTCGCGCTAATCTGGTAATTGAATCTAACAAAATCACAACATCGTGACCACATTCTACCAAACGTTTTGCTTTTTCTAAAACAATGTTCGCAATTTTTACGTGTTCTTGTGGTTCTTTATCAAAAGTCGAAGCGATCACTTCACCACGAACACTACGTTGCATATCGGTAACCTCTTCAGGACGTTCATCTATCAAAAGCACAATCAAATAAACTTCTGGATGATTAGCAGCAATGGCATTGGCAATGTCTTTTAACAACATTGTTTTACCAGTTTTAGGTTGTGCCACAATCATACCACGTTGACCTTTTCCTATTGGAGAAAACAAATCGATAATTCTTGTTGAAACTGAACTTCCTCTTTCGGCAATTTTGAATTTTTCTGTTGGAAAAACGGGCGTTAAATGTTCAAATGAAACTCTATCTCTTACGACTTGTGGATCATGTCCATTTATTTTTAAAACTCTTACTAATGGAAAAAACTTCTCGCCTTCTTTTGGCGGACGAACCACACCTTTGACAGTATCTCCCGTTTTTAAACCAAATAATCTAATTTGAGAAGTTGACAAATAAATATCATCTGGCGAAGCTAAATAATTATAATCGGAAGAACGCAAGAAACCGTAACCATCAGGCATCATTTCTAGAACACCTTCACTTTCTATAATTCCGTCAAACTCAAAATCGGAATCTCTAAAATTATTTTTCTTGTTTTTAAAATTCGGATTTTGGTTCCCGTTTCCGTTGCCATTTTGGTTTACTTCATCAGTTCGCTTTCGCTCGTGTGGATTACCATTACCATTTCCGTTTTGATTCGGGTTTTGGTTCGGATTTTTGTTTTTGTTTTGATTCGGATTGAATTTCTTTTCTTTAGGTTGATTTTCTTCTCCTTCTTTACTTTCTACTGGTGAAGCTACTTCGTCGTTTACTGTTTCGGCAGTTTCAGCTACTACTTGTTCTTCTGTATTTTGATTTGTTTTTTTAGCAATTTTTTTCTCGTAATCCGCTTTTTTGAATTTTGCCACCTTCTTTTCAAAAGGTTTTGGAGCGACTTCTTTTTCTTCTACAATAACTTCTTTTTCAACTAAAATTTCTGGCTCAGAAAATAACGTTACCGATGCTTCTTTCGGTTGAATGTCTTTTTTATCCGAAATAATTCTAGCGCGTTTTTGCTTATTTTCAACGGATTTTTCAGATGATTTTGGAGCTTCTGTCGGTTCATCCAAAGAGTTTTGAGCGGTAAGAATCATATCGATTAATGCTTCTTTTTTTACGCCAGCATATTTTATGGTTTTAGCTAATTTAGCAATGTCTTGAAGCTCAGTAAGCTTCATTACTTTTAATGCAGAAATGTCAAACATAAATGTTTATATAAATTTAAATTTTTCTTGAGAAATTGAATAAGTAGTAAAGTTTGTGGTTTTGGAATCGTCGTAAAATGAAGTATTTACCGATTTATACTGCAATACTACAAATAAAATTTCAATTTGCAATAGTATTTCTAAAAAAGAAAATATATTTTTGCGAAACAAAATTTCACAAATGATTCAAAGGATACAAACTATTTACTTAATTCTGGCACTTGTAGTAACTGGTGTGTTGCCATTTGTTTTTAGTTTATGGACATTAGACACCAAAGTAGCGTATTATTTTATGCAAAATCAAGTGTATTTGGTACTTTTTGCTTTGAGCACCGTTTTATCGGCTGTAAGTATTGTGAGTTATAAAAAGAGACAAAATCAATTTGTAATGGGCAGATTGAATATCATATTAAATTTAATTTTATTAGGATTATTTGTATATCGTTCGCTAAATTTATCTGGAGAAACTCCTGTAGTTTCGGAGAAAGGTATTGGGATGTTTCTACCTATTGTTGCTATCGTGTTATTGGTTTTGGCCAATAAAGCCATCAAGAAGGATGAAGAGCTCGTAAAATCTGTTGATCGATTGAGGTAAACCTATAAACTTAGTTTATTAGTGCGAAGAAAAGTCCGAAATGTATGTTTCGGATTTTTTTTTGTTTTAGGGTTTTTAAGTTGTGATTATTTTTGAAAAAAAATAAAATTTGTACAAAAGTTTGTGATAATTTTCTATTTAAATTATTAAAAAAAAATAGATTTAATTCAATAATTATTTCATTACTATTTGACAAAATTATATCATTATATCTATTTGCTAACCCCTAATTTTACGCTTACAAAATTCGCTTTTATGAAATATTTGTTTCTTTTAATTTCAACAACTCTACTTACTTTTTGCAATGCTCAAAAAACCGAAATAGATTCAACAAAATATTTGTATTCAGGTAGAATTGAAAAACTTGAAAATAATAAATGTATTTTAATAAGTTCCGCTTCTTCAATTTCATTTAATTTTAAAGGAAATAAATGCGATATTTATTTAAAAAGTCTCGATTCTTATGAGCATCATAACTATGTTTCATTAGAATTAGATGGAAACTATATAGGAAGAATAAAAGTAGAAAAAGGTGAAACAAAATCTTATCCAATTTCAATTACAGAAGATTTAAAAGAACATAATCTAACCATCTACAAAGCTACGGAAGCATCAAATGGAGGGGTTTTATTTGAAAGTACTACAGCAAATCTAACAGAAATAAAACATCAGAAAAAAAAGAAAATAGAGTTCATCGGTAATTCTATAACTTGCGGAATGGGAAATGACACCAAAGAAATTCCGTGTGGAACTGGCGAATGGTTTGACCAACACAATGCGTATTGGGCTTATGGTCCTATCATATCAAGAACTTTAAAAGCTGATTTTTTATTGAGCTCGGTTTCTGGTATTGGAATGTATCGCAATTGGAATGATGAACATATTGACGAAGCTATTATGCCAGATGTCTATGAAAATTTGTACTTAAATAAAGACAAATCTAAACCTTATAGCTTTAATTTTCAGCCTGATATAGTTAGCATTTGTCTTGGAACAAACGACTTATCTGATGGAGATGGAAAAAAACTAAGATTGCCATTTAATGAAAAAAAATATATTTCAAATTATATTAATTTCATCAAGACGGTATACAGTCATTCCCCAAATACAAGAATTGTTCTACTAAACAGCCCTATGGTTTCAGGTGATAAAAACACTGTCTTTGTTAACTGTCTAAAAAAAGTAATTGCAGCTTTTAAAAAAGACAAAATGCATAAAAAAATTCAACTTTTTGAATACCAGCCAATGAATCCAAAAGGATGCGGATATCATCCTGACATAGATGACCACAAAAAAATGGCACAACAACTCGAATCTTTTTTTAAAAAACTATTAGATGAAGAATAAGTTATACTTTTTAATCATTATTGTTTCAAATTCAATGATGGCAAACATCACACTTCCTAGTATATTTTCGGATGATATGGTGTTGCAACGCAATTCGGAAATAAAAATTTGGGGTTGGGCAAATCCAAAAGAAGAAGTAAAAATTACCCCGAGTTGGAATAATCAAGAATATAAAATTGTTGCCGATAGCAATGCAAATTGGAGCATTACAATTCCAACTCCAAAAGAAGGAGGACCATATATAATTTCATTAAATGGTTATAACTCAATCATTCTGAAAAATATTATGATTGGTGAAGTATGGCTTTGCTCAGGTCAATCTAATATGGAGATGAATGCAAATTGGGGAATTAAAAATGGTGATGAAGAAGCAACAAAAGCAACAAACACAAACATTCGTTTTTTCTCAGTTGAAAAAGCCTCAGCAGAGACACCTCAAAACAATCTATCAGGAAATTGGACAGAATGTTCTCCTCAAATAATGAAAAAAAATAGCGCTGTTGCTTACTTCTTTGCAAACAGAATTACTGAAGATTTAAGGGATGTTCCTATAGGAATGATTGTTTCTGCATGGGGAGCAACATCAGCCGAAGTTTGGATACCCAAAAAAGAAATTGAAAGTAATCAAGATTTGTTAGAAGCTTCAAAAAAAATAAATCCAAATGAGTATTGTCCAGTTGGGGCTGGTAAAACTTTTAATGCAATGATTAATCCTTTAATTGGATACAAAATTGCGGGAGTTTTGTGGTATCAAGGCGAATCAAATGTTGGATCAACTATTTATGACAAAACATTTTCGGCTTTAATTACTTCATGGCGATCGCTTTGGAAACAAGATTTCCCTTTTTATTTTGTGCAAATTGCTCCGTATAAAAATGGTGACGATCGTTACAGTAGTGTTCTAATAAGGGATTTCCAACGACGCACCTTGCAACTTCCCAATACCGCAATGGTGGTAACGAGTGACATTTCAACAACTGACGATATTCATCCAAAAGATAAAAAATCGGTGGGTGTTCGATTGGCAAATTTAGCTTTATCAAATATTTACAAAACTAATTCTAATGTAGTAAATGGACCGCTTTATAAAGAACAAAAAATAACTAAAAATAAAATTACTGTTTTATTTGATTATGCAGACGGATTATATTTTAAAGACAAAAAAAACAATCAATTTGAAATTGCTGGTTCGGATACTATATTTTATAATGCTAAAGCAGAAATAAAAAACAATGAAATTATATTAACTTCCGATAAAGTAAAAAAACCAACGAAAGTTCGCTTTGCATGGGAAAATGCAGTGCAATCGCAACTTTTTAACAAAGCTAATTTACCAGCATCTTCATTCATCTCTGAATAAAAAAAATATGAAAACAAGAATAACAATAATCTTCTTAACTGCAATCACAATTATGAACGCCCAAAAAAAACCTCATTTAGATAAAACAAAACCTATTGAAGAACGCATTGATTTATTAATGGGTCAAATGACTTTGGAAGAAAAAGTGGGGCAAATGAACCAATACAATGGTTTTTGGGAAGTAACTGGTCCAGCTCCAAAAGGCGGTTATGCTGAAACTAAATATGAACATTTACGTAAGGGTTGGGTAGGCTCTATGTTATCGGTTCGTGGGGTTAAAAATGTAAAAGCCGTTCAAAAAATTGCAGTTGAGAAAACTCGATTAGGAATCCCTTTAATTATTGGTTTTGATGTAATTCATGGATACAAAACTCTAAGTCCAATTCCGTTAGCAGAAGCAGCAAGCTGGGATTTGGAAGCCATAAAAAAATCAGCACAAGTAGCCGCTGACGAAGCATCTGCATCTGGTATAAACTGGACTTTTGGACCAATGATGGATATTGCACGTGATGCACGTTGGGGAAGAGTTATGGAAGGTTCAGGTGAAGATCCATTTTTAGGAAGCAAAATTGCCTATGCCAGAGTAAAAGGTTTTCAAGGTGAAACAATTCAAGATTTATTAAAAGTAAATACAATTGCAGCTTGCGCAAAACATTTTGCAGCCTATGGATTTGCAGAAGCAGGTCGCGATTACAACACAGTTGACATAAGTAATTCAACACTTTATAATATAGTTTTACCACCGTTTAAAGCGGCCAATGATGCAGGTGTTCGCACGTATATGAATTCGTTTAATATTCTAAATGGAGTTCCTGCCACTGGGAGTTCTTTTTTACAAAGAGACATTTTAAAAGGGAAATGGAATTTTAATGGATTTGTGGTTTCTGATTGGGCATCAGTTCGCGAAATGGTAAACCATGGTTTTGCAAAAGATGCCGCTGATGCAACTGCAAAAGCCGTTATTGCTGGTTCTGACATGGATATGGAAGCGCATTATTATGTAGCCGAATTAGTGAATTTAGTAAAATCAGGAAAGGTAAATGAAAGTTTGATAGATGATGCTGTTCGAAGAATACTTCGAGTAAAATTTGAGTTGGGATTATTTGATGATCCATACAAATATTGTGATGAAGTAAGGGAAAAAGCTGCCATTGGTAGCAAAGCCAATAATGATGCAGTTTTAGATATGGCAAAAAAATCGATTGTACTTCTAAAAAATGACAATAACTTACTTCCTTTAAAAAAAACAGGGCAAAAAATTGCCTTGATTGGTTCACTAGCAAATGATAAAACTAGTCCATTAGGAAGTTGGCGAATTGCCTCTGATGATGAAACCGCAGTTTCGGTTTTAGAGGGTATGCAACAATATAAAGGCAATCAACTATCTTATGAAAAAGGAGCTGATTTAACTATTGGCAAAACCACTTTTGTTGACGAGTTAGTCTTTAATACAACCGACAAAAGCGGATTTGAAGCTGCAAAAAAAATTGCCAAAAATGCGAATGTTGTCATAATGGTTTTAGGCGAACATGGCTTTCAAAGTGGTGAAGGCAGAAGCAGAACTGATTTGAATTTGCCTGGAGTTCAACAAGAATTACTGGAGGAAATTTATAAAGTAAATCCAAATATTGTATTGGTTTTAAACAATGGAAGACCTTTGTCAATTCCTTGGGCAGCAGAACATATTCCGGCAATTGTAGAAGCGTGGCAACTTGGAACACAAACTGGAAATGCTGTAGCTCAAGTGCTTTATGGTGATTATAACCCAAGCGGAAAATTGCCTATAAGCTTTCCAAGAAATGTAGGTCAATGTCCTATTTACTATAATAACTATAACACCGGAAGACCTATCAATACTGATAACAATGTTTTTTGGTCACACTATACCGATGTTGAAAAAACGCCTCTATTTCCATTCGGATTCGGATTGAGTTATACTTCATTTGAATACAAAAATCTAAATATTAACCAACCCGAATTCGCTAAAGGTGAAACTGTAAAAATTACTGTTGATGTAACCAATTCTGGAAATTATGACGGAAAAGAAGTTGTTCAATTGTACCTTCATGATGTAGCGGCAAGTTTGGCTCGACCAATAAAAGAGTTGAAAGGATTTGAATTAGTGACTTTAAAAAAAGGAGAAACCAAAACTGTAAATTTCACATTAACAGATGCTGAATTAGGATTTTTTGATAATGACGGGAATTATTTAGTTGAACCTGGCACATTTAAAATTACCGTTGGAGGAAGTTCTGACAAAGGATTGGAAAGTAGTTTTGAAGTAAAATAAATATTGTTTGGTTTAAGTATAGAGGATTGAATTCAATTTCAATCCTTTTTCATTCAAATTATTAAATACATGAAATACAATAGATGTGGTAAGAGTGGCTTATTATTACCACAAATTTCATTAGGATTATGGCATAATTTCGGTTCGGTTGATGATTTCAAAAATGGAGAAGAAATTGTAAAAGTTGCTTTTGATAAAGGAATCACGCATTTTGATTTAGCAAATAATTATGGTCCAATTCCGGGTTCAGCAGAAAGTAATTTTGGTCAAATTCTTAAGAATAATTTTCAAGGAAATTTACGAGATGAACTAGTTATTTCAACAAAAGCTGGTTATAAAATGTGGGATGGTCCCTATGGTGATTGGGGTTCGAGAAAGTATTTACTGTCAAGTTTGGATCAAAGTTTAAAACGAATGAATTTGGATTATGTCGACATTTTTTATTCACATCGATTTGATCCCGAAACTCCTCTTGAAGAAACAATGATGGCATTGGATTATGCTGTTAAAAGCGGAAAAGCCTTGTACATTGGAATATCAAATTATAATGCAGAACAAACTGCGAAAGCAACCGATATTTTAAAACAATTAGGAACACCATGTTTGATCAATCAAACAAAACATTCGATGTTTGTTCGAGATCCTGAGAATGGTTTGTTAGATGTTTTAGAAGAAAAAGGAATTGGTTGTATTGCCTTTTCTCCATTGGCACAAGGACTTTTAACAGATAAATATTTGAACGGAATTCCTGAAAACTCAAGAGCTTTCAATCCGAATGGGCATTTACAGACAAATGCAATTACCGATGTTCTTCAAAATAAAATCTACCACCTTAATGAATTGGCTAAAGAGCGAAGTCAATCTTTAGCCCAGATGGCATTAGCTTGGTTGTTAAAAGACAATAGAGTAACTTCTGTTTTGGTCGGAGCCAGTTCGGTAGCACAATTGATGGACAGTTTACAAAGTTTGAAGAAATGCAGTTTCTCAACCTATGAATTGATAGAAATTGAAAAGATATTAGACTGCTAAAAAAATAATTTTATTTACTATTGACTTCAATTATTTTTAAATTATACTTTCTAATCAAATCTAGAGTACTTATTTCATCAGAAAAAACGGAGTTCAATCCTTGAGGTTCTTGTGGTGGATCGGTTGTAAAATCTACACCAATTTTCCATTTGCCATCTTTTGGATTATTTTTTGCAATTCCGGCATAACCCCAGAAGTTCAATGCTACAAATGGTTCGTTATTTGAGATTGCCTTTTCTAAACGTTCAAAAATAGCTTTGTAAAATTGATTTCTATATTCAACGGAAGCATTTCTATCTAAACTTTCTTGACTTCTTGGATAACCGAACTCTTCTAAAACTATAGGTTTTTGCAATATTTTGGCAACTTTAATATGCTCATCGATGTAGGCAATTGTCTTTTCTATAGCTACTGGTGTTGAACCTTTTTCATCTTCTATTTTATACCAACCCCAATTTTTTGGCCAAATATGCATAGTTAAATAATCGATATTTTTATTGGAGTGTGTTCTTTCAAAAGTATCAATATCATCATTTGAACCTGCTTTTCCTTCAGAGCCAGTTGTTATCAAATGATTACTATCCAAACGATTAATTTCGTCAACCGTTTCATTCAACCATTTTGTAAAAGCTGCTTCATTTTCTTTAGTAAAAACACGAGGTTCATTGGCAACTTCCCAAGCCATAATAGCTGTATCCTCAATATATTTTTTTCCTGTAATCGAATTTGTTCTACCAATAATAAATTGCATATGCTTTTTAAAATCGTCTTTACAAGGTTCACAAGAATGAAATTGAGAAGTAAAATTCATAAATTGAGGCCAAGTATTCGGGGCAATATTAGGGTTTGGAACTTTTCCGTAACCATTCCATTCCAAATATTTAGCCATACCTCCACTCCATTCCCAATTATTGTTAAGATATAAAATAGCATTTAAATTACGTTTTCCCATTTCGGCTAAAACAAAATCCAAACCTTCCAATAATTCTTGATTGTATTTTCCTTTTTCTGTTTGTAAAGCTGGTGTAACCGTAAAATCTTGATCACCACCTTCGGCGCCAACTAAAATTCGTAGGTTAGTAATTCTATTGGCTTTTAATTCATCTAATTCTTTTAAAAGTCGAGTTCTATCTCCGTTTTTTGCGCCAATCATTGCACCATACCAATAGTTTGTTCCAATAAAATTATATGGCTTTCCATCTTTTATGAATTCAGAATCTTTGACAGATATGAATTTTTTGGAACTGCATGATGCTAATAAAACTAAAGTTAATAGTGAAAGAATTGAGTTTTTCATTTTAAAAAAATTAATTTGGTAGAACGTACATATTTGGTAATGTATTTTGCAAAACTGATTTTGGTTTACTAGCAAAACTATTAAAATCAGAGGCATTAGAAGCGGTTGGTGTTGGAACATAATAGCCGCCGTTTCCGTTATTCCAAAACATAACAAATGCGAGTTGCACATTGTTTTTGGTCATTGCGTCATACAAATAAGTTGAAAACCAATTTGGAATAGCAGGAGTTGTACTAGTTACATGATAGCCCGTTTCAGTTAGTGCTGCAATTTTCTTTTTTTCAATTGCTAAGTCCGATAAGTATTTCAATTTGCTGTTTGCAGTATTGGAACCATTAACACCTTGATTATTGAAATCGCCATAATTATCCATACCCAAAACATCTACATAACCATCACCAGGATAACGAGATAAATAAGCACTAGTTGTTGTATAGGTATTATCTGGTGAAAACGAGTATAAAATATTATGAACGTTTTTAGTGTTTTTCAAATAATCAACTGTAAACTGAAAGACAGTTTTGTATTCTTGAGGTGAACAATAATTAGCACCCCACCAAAACCAATTTCCATCAAATTCATGAAAAGGTCTAAAAATCACTGGAATTAATTTATTATTGTTATCTTTTAAATTAGAAATTACCGAAGCAACTTTGTCCAATTTCAATTTGTACCAATCATGTTTTGATCCGCCAGGCAAAATACTTCTAAAAGCAGTGTTTTTTTGTTCAGGCGTCATATCCGAAGCATAAAAACTGTCTTCGTTGTTTGGTTCGCGCAAATGCCAGCAAAAAACATTAATCATCCCTTTAGAATAGGCTTCTTTTACATCATCTGTAATTATTATCTCTTGTTGATAAAACCAATTATTTGACAATCCGTTGTTGCTTTTATCGGTAATAAACATAAAATCAGAACCTAAAAGTGCTGGATCATTTCCTGTGGTTTTTCTTATATCAGAATTGCCACTTACACCATAAAAAGCATTGAAAGCATCTTGCTGACCGATAGCAAATTTAGATTGAGAGAGCTTTCTTAGATTATAAAATAAAGCAACCGTTTCATCAGTTGCATAAGGATCGATCATAAAAGTCCTGACATTTTGAGGCGTTACAGGATCTGGAATTGTAACTACTGGAGGTGATGGAGTTGGAACAACATCATTTTCTTTACTACACGATATCAGTATAGTTGTAACTACTATTAAAAAAGAAATCATTTCTTTCATTTTACTAATTTCTATAATCTTTTAAATAACTCTAAACAGGCTCTAACGTTATGATAAGGACATTTCCAAAACCCAGCTTTATCTTTCTCTATTTTGGAATAGTCTTCATAAATTCCCCATATCCATTCTCCTTTATTCCCATCAACAATAAATTTTTGAACGAAATAAAAATTAGCTTTCGCAATCTTTATAAACTCTTCATCACCTGTCAATTGCCAAGCGTTTACCATTCCAATCCATAATTCTGCTTGTGGCCACCAATGTTTTTCAGTAATCATTTCATTTTTTCGTGGATCATATTCATACCATAATCCGCCATCAATGTCTATCCCCTCTTTTGTAGCTTTAGCAAGTTCAACAGCATATTTTTGGTACTTGTTTATCAATTCTTTATCTTCAATAACTTCTGCACACCATTGCAACAACCAAGACGCCTCAATATCATGACCATATGAAATTACATCTGGTTTTTCTATCCAATTCTCATCAAAAAATAATTTTAGGTGCCACGTTTTTTTATCGATAAAATAGACACTTATCACATTAAGAAGTTTTTTTATTTTGGCTTTCAAATCGAAATCAGGCCATACTTGATATAAATTTGCATAAGCTTCAACTATGTGCAAATGTGTGTTCATGGTCTTTTTTTCATTGGCATCTTTATCACTTAATCGCAAATCTTCAATTGGAAGCCAGTCGCGAGTAAACGCTTCAAAATAACCTTCTTTATCTTTATCATAACTATATTTTTCAATCTTGTTATATAAATTAATTGCTAATTGAAGGGCTTCGTCTTTTTGAGAAATTTTATAATATTCTGATAAACCATATATCGTAAATGCTAGAGAATATATTTGATTTTTTGTATCTTTTGGAGTTCCATCATAATTTAGTGACCAAAAAATTCCTCCAAATTCAGTATCATAAAAATAGTTATCAATATAATTGAAAGCTCTTTCTGCAATAGACAAATGATTTTTATTTTTTGTTACTTGATAAGCTGCTGAAAATGTCCATAGAATTCTTGCATTTAACACTGATCCTTTGTCTGCAAATTCATTTTTAGTATTGTCAAAATCAATTTGTCCCCAAAAACCTCCATTCTTATTATCGAGAGCATTCTTTTCCCAAAAACTCAAAATTGACTCGAACTCATTTACAACATCTAAAAAAAACTGACTTATAGTATCATTTGATGTATTTGTATTTAATATCATTTTAATAATTAATTTTCTGTATTATCAATTCTCCTTTTTCATCATACTGTTTAAGATATTCTCTTGCTTGCTTTCCAGAGTCTTTCAAATCGTTTTCCTTCCAATTTCCAGATGTCGAAGCTGATTTTTTTAATACTGAACAAGTTTCATCTTTATCAGAAACCGACCAAGTAACCCAACTTAGTTTTCTGTCATTCATCCAATCAATATAAAGTTGCCATTCTTTATAATCAATTGCACTATCTCCCGTTGCTTCCATACCTGCACATTCTGACACAAAAACTGCAATACCTTTTTTTATTGCTGCATCTGTCCTGTCTCTTAACCATTGTTTGTGAGTTCCTGCATAAAAATGCATTGTGTACATAATATTTGTAAAATCTTTAATTGGGTTTTCAGCAGGTAGATTAATATCTTGATCCCAATGTGGGCAACCAACTAGAATGATGTTATCTGGATCATTTTTTCTAATTGTTGCAATAATTTCCTCCGAATAATTTTTTACATCTTGCCAAGATTCTTCATCGGGTTCATTCACTATTTCATAAATGACATTAGGATGTTTTCCATACTTTTTTGACATTTTATCAAAAAAAGCATTTGCTTCTTTAAGTTGTAAATTATGACTATGCCAATCTATAATTACATAAATATTGTTCTTAATTGCAGCATCTACAACAGAGGTAACTAATTTTTCTGATTCTCTAGGATTCTGTAAATATCCATTTTCAGGTTCAATTCCCATTGCTGCTCTTAATACAGTACAATTCCAATCTTCTTTGAGCCATTTCACCACTTTTTTAGTATAAAATTTTGGATGATAACAACTCCATCCAAAACTCATTCCGTGAAGAGCAATAGGGTTACCTTTTTGATTACATAATTGAGTTCCTATAACTTGAAGACTTCCATTATTTGAAACCACTTGAGCACTTGCAAATGAGCTTATAAAAAAGAAAATGAATAGTCTTTTCATGAATAACATTTAATAAGAACTTTTATTTTTCTCTATTAGATTGATTATTGTGTTTACAGAACCTGCAGATGTAAAAGTATCTTCAGGAGTATTTGTAACATAATCAACCAATTTTTCTATTGTTGTAGCAGCTACATGCATCAAAGTATCTGACGAAGCATAATAAATAAAAACTTTACCGTCGTTATCTGCAATCCAACCATTAGAAAATAATACATTTGAAACATCACCCACACGTTCTTCATTTTCTGGAGCCATGAAATAACCAGCAGGCACATGTGTTACTTTGGTAATATCTTCTAATGAAGTCATAAACATGTATAATGTATATCTTAGCCCTGCAGCTGTATTTCTAACGCCATGTGCTAAATGCAACCAGCCTTTATCTGTTTTTATAGGCGCTGGTCCAAGTCCATTTTTAAGCTCATAAATAGTATGATAAACTTTACCAAAAATGATTGTTTCGTTTTTAACTTCAGGATTTGACATATCATCTATAAATCCCAATCCGATTCCGCCACCATTACCAACATCTATAAATCCATCTTGAGGTCTGGTATAAATTACATATTTATTATTTACAAATTCAGGATGAATGACAACATTTCTTTGCTGACCAGAGTTTGATATTAAATCTGGAAGTCTTTCCCAGTTTACAAGATCTTTTGTTCGAACAATTCCTGCATTTGCTATTGCTGAACTTGTATCACCTTTTGGAGCATTTGAATCTTTTCTTTCTGTACAAAATATACCATAAATCCATCCATCTTCATGCTCTACTAAACGCATATCATATGCATTTGTATCTGGATTTCCTTTCAATTGTGGAATTACACATGGTTTTTCCCAAAAAACAAAATTGTCTATTCCATTTGGACTTTCTGCTATTGCAAAAAATGATTTTCTATCATTTCCTTCAACACGAACACAAATGATATATTTATTGTTAAACTTAATTGCTCCAGCATTAAAAGTTGCATTGAAACCAATCCTTTCTTGTAAAAATGGATTTGCATCTTCATTAAAATCATATCGCCAATTCAAAGGAATATGTGCCGGCGTAACTATAGGATTTATAAAACGATCGTATATACCATTTCCTGCACTATCTTTTGGTTTATTTATTTTTACTACTAATGTATTATATTCTTTTTCAAGTATAACTTTTCTTTGTTCAAAAATGGAAGATATTGATATTGTATTCATAAATTTAAAATATTCTATTAAAAAAATTTAATTATTATTCCTTTTGTATTCAAGGTCTTTTTCAATTATCTCTAACTTTTTTTCACTTAATGGGTAAAATACTATAAAAGCGACTGAAATAACTGCTGCAATTGCAGGTAGAATACTTAACATAAGCTGTATTCCATTTTGAGTTAGAGCGGATTGTTCTACATTAGCCTGAAAACCATAATACCCTAAAAGCCAACCAGTAGCGGCTCCACCTATAGTCCAGCCAAATTTTTGAGACATTGATGATGCAGAAAAGACAAGACCAGTGGCCCTTCTACCTTGTTTCCATTCTGAATAATCTGCGCTATCAGCATACATTGACCATATCAAAGGAAAAATAGATCCTGCACAGATACTTATTAAAACTTGGAAAAGCATAATTAGTATGCTGTCATTCTTACCAAAGAAATAGAAAACAACACTCAATATTGCAGCCAATGCCATAGCTCCAAAAAAAGTATTCTTTTTGCCAATTCTATTAGCAATAGGAGTTGCAATTATAACTCCAATGATGTTTGCTGCTTGGCCGAGAACTAGATACAGTGAAGTTGGTGTCATTGCAAAATCTTCACCAAAAATTGCTATCGTATAATTCACAGACGAGGTCATGTAATATTTAAAATAATATATAGCGGCTCCATCTCTAATCGAATTAAAAATTAATGCACCTACTCCAGCTCCAAGTAGTATCCACCATGGTTTATTTTTTAAAAGATCTTTTAAATCTTCTTTTAAAACTGTTTTTTCATCTGAAATTGGTTTTACTCTTTCTTTAGTAAAAAAGAAACATCCCCAGAAAAAAATGGTTGTTATAATTCCAAATATTCCAATTGTAAGCAACCACCCTTTTTCAGAATTCAAATTTCCTCCAAAATAAAGAACTAAAGGTTCTATAAGCCACAATGCAAGCAAGCTCCCACCAAAAGCGAAAACCATTCTATAAGAAGAAAGAGTAGTTCTTTCTTTTCTATCAGATGAAATAACTCCTAAAAGTGAAGCATATGGAACATTAATTAAGGAATAAACCATCATCATTAAAGAATAAGTAACATAGGCGTAAATAATTTTTCCTTTTTCATCAAAATTGGGCGTGTAAAATGTAAGAATTCCAACTACTGCAAAGGGAATCGCTACCCATAATAAGTAAGGTCTAAATTTCCCCCATTTACTGACTGTTCTATCGGCTAAAACACCAACTATTGGATCAAAACATGAATCCCAAATCCTTGTTATAAGAAACATAGTACCAACCACAGCAGGAGCAAGACCAAAAACATCTGTATAAAAAAACATCAAATACATACTGAAAATCTTCCAAAACATTGATGATGCAGCATCTCCTAAACCATAACCGACTTTTTCCTTGAGACTAATTTTATCTTGCATGTTATTTTTTATTTTTATAAACATTTCTTTTTACTACTTCTTTTTCAAAAAATGTATTTTTAAGATTATAATAATCTACAAAATCTTTTTCATTTGAATGCCCCTTAAACGGAACGTAATAATGCATTTTCTTTTCATTTTCCTGCCAACCATGATTTCTCCACGCTAAAACATATGAGACTTTATATTTCCCCATTGACTCTACAAGTGTTTTAGTCCAGAATTTGTCATACGGAATCGTTTCATATCCTGTCTCTGCAAAGGCAATTAATTTATTTTGCTCTTTAGCTATTTCATCCATGATCCCGAATAACTTCAAATTGTTTTCTACAAAAGAGTTGTCTTTAGTTGGATTGTTGTATTCGTAATTATCAAAACTCAAAATATCGACATAAGCTTCACCAGGATAATATTCAAGAAATTCTTCACGCGATTTTACCATTGAAGTATTATAAACATAAATTAGATTATGAACTCCTTTAGACTTATAATAATCGACTGTAAATTTCCAAACCTCTACAAATTGCTCAGGTGTGGCATTATTTTTACACCACCAAAACCAATTTCCTGTAAGTTCATGAAAAGGCCTATATAGAATTGGAATTGATTTTCCATCACTCCCTTTTAAGGATAAGAAAAATGCACATGAGTTATCAAGCCATGATTTATAAAGTTCATGTTTACTTCCATTTGGCAATATAGATGCAAATGAATTGGGAGTAGTATCCCATGAATCTCCACCTGTATATGGATTGTCCATATGCCAACTTATAGTATTTATCCCTCCACGATCATAGATTTCTCTAATCCACTGTTTCATCTTAGCAAAAGGAACTCCATCAATATCGTTTTCCAACTTATACTCTGTATTTCCAATATCCCAACCATACAATCCTGGATAGTCACCGCAAACCTCTTTTACATCACTCCTTCCCTCTTCATACTTCCAATTTACTCCATAAGCAAGATCATGCTGATGCCCAAAAATAACACCGTCTTCTTTGAGCAAATTCAAATTATACAAAAGATTTACAGTTTCACCGGTGGCGTTTTTATCTGAAACTTGAGAATAACCTAACTTGACTAAACTACAAGAGGTTACAAATAATAAAAATAATAAATATTTTTTTGAAAGCATTTTTTTATTTATTGGCATGTTTATTAAATTTTTTTGAACATTCTCAATTATCGGCAATATTTTTATGTTTTTAATCAAAAAATGTCTTTAAATTTTCATAAACGTCAAAGATACTTTTCAATATTTACATTAGATAATATTATTTTATCATTTTTATATCATATAATTGCAAAAAAAATAAACAATATGTCTGAAATAAATAAATTTCATCGTGAAATCACTCCTTTATCTAAGGACGATAGCTTTCTTGTTTTCGATAGAGTTAAAGATAATTTTGATTTCCCAATCCACTATCATCCTGAATATGAAATAAATTTCATAAAAAATGGTAAGGGTGTAAAAAGAGTGGTTGGTGATCATATTGAAGAAATTGATGAAATAGAATTAGTCTTGGTAGGACCTAACTTATATCACGGATGGGAGTTACATAATTGCAAAAGCAAGAAAATTCATGAAATAACAATTCAATTCCACAACAATCTATTTGACAACTCGCTCTTATCTAAGAGAATAATGGGCTCAATAAAGGAAATGTTTAATCGATCCATTCATGGGATTTTGTTTTCAAAAAAAACAGCAAATGAGCTAACAAACAGAATTTGCCAGTTATCAAAATTAGACGGAATGGATTATTTTTTAGAAATAATATCAATTCTTCAAGATATGGCCAACTCAAGAAATCAAAAACTTCTATCAACTTACACTGTTGATTATGATGTATTTGAAGACGATGACAAAATGAAATTGGTTTATGAATATGTGCAAAAATATTTTTCAGACAAAATTACTTTAGACGATGCATCTGAAATAGCAATGATGAGTCCAGCATCTTTTAATAGGTTTATTAAAAAGAGAACAGGAAAGACTTTTGTTAATTATTTAAATGACATAAGAGTTGGATATGCTGCAAGATGGCTTGTAGAAAAAGACTTAAGCATTTCTGAAATCGCATTCAAATCTGGATTCAATAACATGGCAAATTTTAATAGAATTTTTAAAAGCATAAAAAACAATACCCCAAGCCAATACAGAGAAGAATTTCATGGCATAAAACGATTCCTATAGCATAAAAAGAATATAATATTATATCGTCAAAAAATTGAATAATATTTACGAAATCGATAGAGGAAATAATAGAATGAAATGATAAAATAATATTAACGTTAGATTCATAAGTCTCATAAATTTGTTTTTTAATAATAAACCGCTTAAATAATTGTTTATAACATATTTTTATTAAGCCTTTATTTATATATTATTAATATTAACTAACTAACAAAATTATGAGGGATTATTTATTTTACTTCAAACGATGTTTCAATATGAAGAACAAAATTCTGTTCTTTTTACTATTTGGAACATTTAATTTATTAAACGCACAAACAAAAGTATCTGGAACTGTTACAGATTCAAACGGGGTAACGCTTCCTGGTGTCAACATCTCTTCAAAAAATTCAACGATAAACGTATCTACAGATATCAATGGAAAATATCTAATAAGCGTTTCCGAAAATTCAACACTTGTTTTTTCTTTCATTGGATTTAGCACTCAAGAAATTAAAGTTTCTGGAAAAACAGTTATCAATGTTAAACTAGTTGAAAGTTCTCAAAAACTCGATGAAATTGTAGTAATTGGTTATGGTACACAAAAGAAAAAAGACGTTAACTCATCTGTGTCCTCTATAGGTTCAAAAGACATAGCCAACCTAAAGCAAGTCTCAGTAGATCAAATGCTTCAAGGAAAGCTTGCCGGAGTAAGCGTTACTAACTCAAGTGGGCAACCAGGTGCAGCAGCTTCAGTAAAAGTTAGGGGAGCGACTTCTATTAATGGTACTAATGAACCTCTTTACATTATAGATGGTGTACCTATTTCAGGAGATGCAACTGGAAGTTCTACAAGCGGACGACCTATTGCAGGTAATGACTTCTCTTCAACAGGTGGTTCTGGGAGTGTAGCAGTTTCAGCAATATCTTTTCTAAACCCAAATGATATCGAAACTATAGATGTATTAAAAGATGCTTCAGCTACAGCTATTTATGGTTCGAGAGGTGCAAATGGTGTTATCATTATCACAACAAAATCAGGAAAAAAAGGAACTGGAAAAATTTCTTATGAAGGAACAACTTCTGTTTCAAGTATATATAAATATTTGGACGTTTTAGATTTACAACAGTATGCAGTATATCAAAACAACTTATCAGCATTATTTGGTGCACAACCAAGAGCAGAATTTGCACATCCTGAATTACTTGGAAAAGGGACTGACTGGCAAAAAGAAGTATATCAAACAGCTTTATCTCACTCTCACCAAATTTCATTCTCAGGAAGTAATGACAATACAAACTACTATTTATCAACAAATTTTCTAAATCAAGAAGGTATAATCTTGAATACAGGATTAAAAAGATACACATTAAGAGTGAATCTTGATAGTAAAATTAAATCTTGGTTAAAGGTTGGTACAAACATTACAAGTGGTATTTCAAATGAAAAATACACTGTAAATCAAAGTTTTCAAGGACTTATTGGTAATACATTGTTACAGTCTCCTGATATGCCAGTAAGAAATTTAGATGGTAGCTTTGCCGCACCACCTTCTTCTGATCAAAATGTTAATTACTTCAATCCGGTTGCTGAAGCATTAACAAAAAAACATAACCTAGTAAGAAAAAACTTTTTAGGAAATGTTTTTGCTGAAGTTGATCTTTTCAAAGGTCTTAAATATAGAGTTGAAATTGCAGCAAATACAGAGTTTTCTGAAAATACAGAATTCAACCCACAATATGATAGAGGTACACAAAGCAATGCTACAGCTGATCTTTTTGAAAGAAGACAGAATTGGTACTCTATTAATGCAAAAAACTTGTTGACTTACGACTTTGGCTTTAGCAAACATAAGTTTACTATCTTATTAGGACAAGAAGCTTTAGACTCACATTGGGAAGGTATATTAGGAGAAGGACATGGATTTAAAACCAATGATACTTTTGGACTTAACTTAGCAGATGATACAAGTGTTACAAGTTACAAAGGTAGTAGCTCTATCAATTCTTACTTTGGTCGTTTATTATATGATTTTGATGGAAGATATAGTTTGTCAGCTTCGATAAGAAGAGATCAATCATCAAAATTTGATCCTAAAGGAAATTCTCAAACAGGGTATTTTCCTTCAATAGCTGCTTCTTGGAAAGTTAGCAATGAAAAATTTATGGATTGGCTACCTGAGAGCATTAGCAACTTAAAATTCCGAGCTGGTTATGGAGAAACTGGAAATCAACAAATTCCTAATAACAGATATTCATCACTTTTAACAGTTTATAATTTACCTGCTAACATGAATAACCCAGAATTAAAATGGGAAGCAATGCAACAAACAAACTTTGGAGTAGATTTAACCTTATTTAATAAATTCAATCTAGCTTTTGATTGGTATAATAAAAAATCTAAAGACTTCTTGTTCAAAAAACCCTTATCAACAATATTAACCGGTCAACACGGAAATGATGATGCTTCTCAATACGGTGGTATTGATTCTCCTTGGTCTAATCTAGGATCTATGCAAAATAGAGGATTTGATATTGCTGTATCTTACGATAGTAAAACAGAAATTGTAAACTGGACTTCTAATTTAGTTTTCTCACATTACGCAAATGAACTATTAAGTTTGGCTGATGGTCTATCAAACATTACAAGAGACGCTAACTTAAATGGCTATCAGCCATTTACAGTAACCAACACAGTAATTGGACAACCAATAGGTGCATTTTATGGTTATAAAACAAATGGTTTATATAGAACACCTCAAGATTTAGTTGGTGCTCCGACATTTAACGGTGATGTTGTTCAATTAGGTGATGTTAGATATATAGATATGAATGGTGATGGTAACATTACTGATGCAGATAGAACTTCTATTGGAAACGCCAACCCTAAATTTACATATGGTTTTACAAACACCTTTAAATATAAAAATGTTGATCTTTCTATCTTTATCCAAGGTTCAGTTGGAAATGACATTCTTAATCTTACTCGAAGAAATGGTGTTGAAAACGCATCTTTATACAAAAATGCTCTTGTAGAAGCTATGGATTATTGGACACCATCTAATCCGGATGCAGTAAATCCACGCCCAATATTTGGAACCAGTAATTATAACATTGAAATTTCAGATAGATTTGTTGAAAAAGGTGATTATGCAAGATTACAAAATATTACTATTGGCTATTCAATTCCTTCAAGTCTTGCTTCAAAAATGAAACTTTCTAGATTTAGAGTCTATTTGAGCGCTCAAAATATTTACACATTAACTGATTACTCTGGTTATGACCCAGAAATTGGCTCTTTTAATCAAGATGTTTTACTTTCTGGTATTGATAATGGTAGATATCCTACCCCAAAAGTATTTTCCTTTGGTGTTAATTTAGATTTTTAAAAATGAAAAAAATGAAAAATACAAAAAATTTAAAAACAAGTGGGTTGTTAGTATGCTTACTAATAGCTTTCAATAGTATATTATCATGTAGTAATGATTTTACCGATAGGCCGTCAGAGGACAGCATCGGAGTTGATAACTATTACAAAAATGATGATCAAGTAATCTCTGCAACAAATGCAATGTATTACAAAACATGGTTTCAATTTGGTAATAAATTTTTCTATGCTATTGGTGAAGTTGGCTCAGGAAATATGTATTCTGGTTCTGCTGATGTTGCCGCTATGAGAAATTTTTCAATAACATCTTCTGATCCAGAGCTATACAGTGCATGGTCTTCTTTATGGGCAAATATAGCTCAATCCAATTTTTTAATTAACAATCTTCAAACTAGAGCTGGTGAAGCAGTTAGCCAAAGTGTTATAGATAATGCTATCGGTGAAGCCTATTTCATGAGAGCTACATCCTATTTTTATCTTGTTAGATTGTGGGGACCAGTCCCAATTATTGAAAACAGTTTAAACTATATTAACAGTCCAAATATATACACTAACAGAACTGAGGATGTATATGAACTTATCACAAGAGATTATACAAAAGCTATTGATTTATTAAATTCAAAAGTCAGAACAGCTAATTATTCTAATAATAGTAAAGTTTCAAAAGGTTCGGCTAAAGCAATGTTAGCAAAAGTTTATCTTTATAATAAAAACTATGTAAAAGCAAAAGAACTAGCTGAAGATGTTATAAATAGTGGAGAATTTAAACTACTTGGTGGAAACTCTCAATTTTCACTTTCTTCAAAATCATTTGCAGATTTGTTTACTTATCAAAATAATAACAACGAAGAATCAATTTTCGCTATTCAATGGAAAGGAGATATAAACTACGGTTCTGCGAATAATGCAAATACACAATTTGGAATTAGTAATGGTAACCTTTCTACTTCGAATGCTTCATATGGAGGTGTTTTTGCTCCTTCTCAAGATATTTTATCTCTATACGAGTCGAATGATTTAAGAAAAAATGAAACCATAATGTTTCCTGGCAACACCTACCCAACAATGAAAGTTAAGGTTGGTACCGCATACCAAACAGGATTTACAGTTCCTGCCGCTGATCAAATCGGTGGACAAAATGCAGGAGCCGCAATAAAAAAATATTGTGTGGGTATTGTAAATGGACCTGTTACAGGACCAATAGATGGTTGGGCTATGATGGACAACAATACTTACATAATGAGATATGCAGAATTGTTATTAATTCATGCTGAAGCAATTTTGGCTGGTGCAAGCTCAACTTCAGATGCCTCAGCACTAAACTCATATAACGCTGTAAGAAATAGAGCGGGATTAGCTTCTGTAAGTTCTTTCACATTTGATGACCTTTTTACTGAAAGAAGAAAAGAACTTGCTTTTGAGGGGGACTATTGGTACGATTTAGGAAGAATCCCTAGATCAAAAGCAATAACAATAATATCAGCTCAAAATAGAGGAAATCGTATTACTGCAGAAACATATACTCCTCAAGAAAAAGATTTTATTTTACCATATCCAGCAAGCGATGTGGCTAAAAACCCAAAATTATTAGAAGATCCAATACCTTATAACTTTAACTAGTAAAACATGAAAAATATGAAAAAAATCATTAATCTTTTAGGATGTTTATCTTTTCTATTAGCCACTTTCGTTGCCACATCATGTAGTAATGATGACAATGCTAATAGTAGCTCTAATCCTCCTACAATTACATCTGTTAGTGCTTCTGCAGATGAAGAAGGTCAACCTTTAGCGCTAACACCAACTTCGGTAGGTTATGCTAACAATGTTTACATTATCAATGGTAGTGGATTCTCTTCTTTACAACATGTGTATTTTAACGATTTTGAATCTTACTTCAATCCAAATTTCGTTACTGATAATACCATTTTTGTTACAATTAACACTAATACACCATATGCTAATGGTAGTAACAAACTAAAAGTAGTTACCAAAAATGGGACTGCCGAATTTGATTTTGTTATCGCACCTCCTTCTCCTATAGTAACAGGTTACAACTCTATTAATGCTGCCAATGGAGATCAAATTAAAATTAAAGGAAATTACTTTGTAAACCCTGTAGTTAAAATTGGTAACAATCAAGCAACAATAGTAAGTAGTACATTAACTGAAATTATTGCTACTTTACCTAATAATTCTCAAGGAAATACTGTTTCTGTTTCTACTCTATCTGGAACCGCAACTTACTACACTCAAATAGGAACAGCTTTTTATGACGATATTCTTTACGGTTCTACAGTCAACTCTGGTTGGGGAGAAACTCACGACACGGGATATTCTGAAGATGCTAGCAATGTTAAACAAGGTGATAAATCTATAAAATTAGACATAAGTGCATGGTCGGGATTTCAGTTTGATAATGCTCCTGCATTTGCTTCTACTGCAAATGGTATTAGATTTTTTGCAAAAGCAAAAACTTCAGGCACTCAGAATATGCAAGTTATGATAAATTACAATTGGAATGATAGAGCAACTATTGATATTACTAATGAATTTAAAGAATTTAGAATTCCTTGGTCAACTTTTGGATTATCATCTGCTCCAACTGGTTCATCAAGCAACATCATCTTCTTTAACCAAGGTACAGCAAATATTTATTATATAGATGATTTGGGATATTATAACTAATATGAATAAGTAATATACTTATTTTATACTAAATAATTAAGTTGAATTGGTTTTGTTTTAGTTTTTAACCCTGATAAACATTGTTTGTCAGGGTTTTGCATTTCTATACAAAAACCTACCATAGAAAAACATTTCATAAAAAATCATCTCTTAAAATACTGAAAAAATTATCATATATTTTTTCTAGTAATCTAAAAACCTATCTCTTCCCCAACTCAATAACCTCCAAATCTTTTATTTTATCAGCTTCTATTACAAATCGCAACATGGTTCGCACTTCATGAAAACCACTTTTGCCACAAGCACCGGGATTCATGTGTAGCAAATTATTTTTCTTATCAAAAATCACTTTCAAAATATGGGAATGTCCGCAAATGAACAACTTTGGTGGATTTCTCTGTAATTCTTCTCTTACCGACGGATTGTATTTTCCAGGATAACCGCCAATATGTGTAATCCAAACATCGACACCTTCACACCAAAAACGATTGTGCAACGGAAACTCCATTCGCGCCTTGTCACCATCAATATTTCCATAAACAGCTCGCAAAGGCTTTACTTTTTTCAGTGTATCGGTTACAACCAAATCTCCAATATCACCCGCATGCCAAACCTCATCAGCTTGTTGTACGTATTTCAAAATCACATCATCCATATGACCATGCGTATCCGATAAAAGTAAAATTTTCTTCATGTTTTTTTTAGAAGCTAATCCAGCTATCCACTCTATCTTTCCTTGTCTAAAGAAGACAAGCAAAGGATGCCGTTGCTATCTGGGCTAGGGCATTCGGTAAAAATAGACATTCTTCTCTAAATTAAAAATTCACAAACACACATTCTACCAAAATATATATTAAGTATCTTTGCACCTGCAAACTGCGACTGAACACTGATTACTTTAAAATGCGCTATTTCATTCAAATTTCTTACAACGGAACAAACTATCACGGTTGGCAACAACAACCTAACGCTAGTTCTGTACAAGAAACACTAAACAAATCCTTGTCAACTGTTTTGAATTGCAAAATCGATTGCATGGGCGCAGGTCGCACCGATACAGGTGTACACGCAACACAAATGTACGCTCACTTTGATTGTGACGAATTGCAAAATACAACTTCAATCATTCACAAACTCAATTCTTTTTTGCCTCAAGATATTGTTGTGCATGATTTAATTCAAGTTCACGAAGATGCTCATGCGCGCTTTGATGCAACTAAAAGAACTTACGAATACCATATTCATTCGTTCAAAAATGCTTTTTTTCAAAACAAAAGCTGGTATTTTCATCAAAAACTAAATGTTGACTTAATGAATCAAGCTTGCAAAATCCTTTTCAATCATACCGATTTTCAATGTTTTTCTAAAGTTCATACCGATGTTAACACTTTTGATTGCAAAATTTATGAAGCTTTTTGGAAACAAGAAAATGCAAATCTTATCTTTACCATTTCGGCAGATAGATTCTTGCGGAATATGGTAAGAGCCATTGTCGGCACAATGGTAAACGTAGGTTTAGAAAAAATAACATTAGAAGAATTTCAAACTATTATAGAAAGCAAAGACCGCAACAAAGCAGGTTTTTCAGTTCCAGCACACGGATTATATTTAACTGAAATAAAGTACGATTATTTAAAATAGAGAATAAATCTAATATTAATGAAAGCGAAAGCATTCGACACTAACATATTCAAACGAATTCTTAAATACACCAAACCCTTTCAATGGCGTTTTAATGGTGTGATTATTTTTGCCGTGTCGTTGTCTATTTTTGCAGCACTTCGCCCCTATTTACTCAAGCAAACTGTTGATGGTTATATCAAAACGCACGATCAGCAAGGATTACTTTTCTATATAATCCTGATGATACTTGTTCTTATGGCAGAAGTTTTTTCTCAATTTTATTTTGTTTATTGGGCCAACTGGTTAGGGCAAGATATTGTAAAAGACATTCGCATAAAACTTTTCAAACACATGTTGAGTTTTAGAATGAAATATTATGACAATGCGCCTGTTGGTCAACTAGTAACCCGTTCGGTTTCTGATATTGAAGCGATTGCAAAAATATTCAGTCAAGGCCTTTTTATGATTATAAGTGACTTGATGAAAATGTTGGTTGTTCTCCTTTTTATGTTCTACATGAACTGGCGATTAACTTGGATTGTTATTGTTGCCATGCCGATTTTGGTTTATTTCACCCGAATATTTCAAAAGAAAATGCAAGTAGCTTTTGAAGAAGTACGTACCCAAATTGCCAACCTCAACACGTTTGTACAAGAACGCGTAACAGGTATGAAAATCGTTCAACTTTTTAACCGTGAAACTATTGAAGCCGAAAAGTTTAGCGAAATCAATCAAAAGCACAACAAAGCATGGATAAAAACAATTTTATATAACTCTATATTTTTTCCAATTGCCGATATTATTTCGTCGCTAACATTAGGTTTTGTAGTGCTTTATGGCGGCATTAAGATTTTGAATGGCGATCACTTTACCACTTTTGGCGATTTGTTTTCCTATACTATGTTTATCGGAATGTTGTTTAATCCATTGCGACAAATTGCAGATAAATTCAACGAGATGCAAATGGGAATGATTGCTGCTAACAGAGTTTTTGATATTCTAGATACCGACGACCAAATTCAAGATACAGGAACGGTTGAAGCACCAGTTTTTAAAGGTTCAATTGAATTTAAAGATGTTCATTTTGGTTATTTGGCCAATGAAGAAGTGATAAAAGGAATAAGTTTCAAAGTAAATCCTGGCGAAACAATTGCAATTGTAGGTGCTACTGGCGCAGGAAAATCAACCATTATCAATCTTTTGAATCGTTTTTACGAAATTAATAGTGGCTCGATTTTCATTGATAATCACAATGTTAAAGAGTACTCTCTGAGTTCTATTAGAAAACAAATTGCGGTGGTTTTGCAAGACGTTTTTCTTTTTGCTGATACTATTTTGAATAACATAACACTCAATCATCCCGAAATTTCACGTGAGCAAGTTGTTGAAGCTGCTAAGAAAATTGGTGTTCACGATTTCATTATGAGTTTGCCAGACAACTACGATTATAACGTGAAAGAACGCGGAATTATGCTATCATCAGGACAACGACAATTAATTGCTTTTTTGAGAGCTTATGTCAGCAATCCGAGTATTTTAATTTTGGATGAAGCCACATCTTCTATCGATACTTACAGCGAAGAATTGATTCAGAGAGCAACCGAAACCATCACTAAAGACAGAACTTCAATAGTAATTGCACACCGATTGGCAACTATTATGAATGCAGACACTATTATTGTTATGGACAAAGGTTTAATTGTTGAACAAGGAACGCATCAAGAACTAATTACTAGAACCGACGGCTATTATAAAAAACTATACGATTCACAGTTTTCTGTAGCAATCGCTAACTAAATTCAAAATAAAATATGGCATTTACAATTGCAATTTCAGAGGAAAGAATTCCACTAAAGAAAAATAATTGGCTTAAATTATTCATCGTTGTTTTTCTAATCAATTGGGCAAATTCCTATATCGGAAATACTGATACTGCCAACTGGATTCTCGAAAACACTTTGGTTTTTCTTTTCTTAGGATTTTTGGGTTTTAGCTACAAAAAATTTCAATTTAGCGACTTGAGTTATTTGCTAGTTTGCGTTTATTTGTGTCTTCATGTTTATGGTTCCAAATATACTTATGCCGAAAATCCGTTTGGCTATTGGTTGAAAGATGCTTTGGATTTATCCCGAAATCATTATGATAGAATTGTACATTTCAGTTTTGGCTTTTTATTAGCTTATCCAATGCGCGAAATGTTCTTGAAATGGTTAAAATTCCCAAGTTGGGTTGCATGGACATTGCCTATTGAAATCACATTATCGGTTAGTGGATTTTATGAATTGATAGAATGGGCAGTTGCCGATGTTTTCTTCAAAGCGCAAGGCGATGCCTATTTAGGAACGCAAGGCGATATTTGGGATGCCCAAAAAGATATTTTTTTAGCATTTATAGGTTCAATCATTGCTACTACAATAGTTTCTGTAGTAAAAAAGTTAGCTCGTAAGTAGGAATTTTATGGAATTCAAAAAAATAAAAAATAAAATAGACATCTTTCATTCTGAAGGAAGAACGATAGATGCAACTTTATGGCTTTTGAAGAAATTCAATTTAGAAACTCCCAATCTCAAAAGAATTGAATTACGAGAAGTTGCCAAACCCGATTTTATTTTGATGACTACCGAAGGAAATTTTGGAGAACCTCAAATTTTGAGAGTACCCGAAAACACCTTTGAATTTCCTTTACCCTTAATGCTATGCTTACTAACACACGAAATGGTTCATGTACGTCAAAAAACGGTTAAACCTTATGTTGAAGATAAAAATGAAAGAGAATGGCAAGCCTATTACGAAATGAATTTTCACAAAGAATTTCCTGAAACACTTGAAATCTCGACTTTTCACAAACTATTTTTTGCCAAAAAAGGATTAGAATATTATGCTCGAATGGGAGAAGATTCAGAATTGCAACTCAAATATGCCGAACAAAAAAAAGAAGTGGAATTGTTGATTGATGAGTTGGAAGTTAGACGCTTTTAAACTCATAAACTTTTAAACCTTTAAACTCTTAAACTTTTAAACTTTTTTACTAATTTTGCAATCTCAATTAATTTAGAAAATCATACAAGAAATGAAATACGATATTATAGTTTTAGGAAGTGGACCAGGCGGATATGTTACTGCTATTCGTGCCTCACAATTAGGCTTTAAAGTAGCTGTTGTAGAAAAAGAAAATCTTGGTGGCGTTTGTTTAAATTGGGGTTGTATCCCAACAAAAGCGTTGTTAAAATCTGCTCAAGTTTTTGACTATTTAAAACATGCTTCCGATTATGGATTAACTGTTTCTTCGTATGATAAAGATTTTGGAGCTGTTGTTGGAAGAAGCCGAAGTGTTGCAGATGGAATGAGTAAAGGTGTTCAATTTTTGATGAAAAAAAATAAAATTGACGTTATCGAAGGTTTCGGAAAACTAAAACCTGGAAAAAAAGTTGATGTAACTGCTGCTGACGGAAAAGTAACTGAATATTCAGCTGACCACATTATCATTGCAACTGGTGCTCGCTCAAGAGAATTGCCTAACTTGCCTCAAGATGGTGTAAAAGTTATTGGTTACAGACAAGCAATGACGTTGCCAACTCAACCAAAATCGATGATTATTGTTGGTTCTGGAGCTATTGGTGTTGAGTTTGCTCATTTTTATAACTCAATGGGAACAAATGTTACTATTGTAGAATTTATGCCAAATATCGTTCCTGTTGAAGATGAAGATATTTCTAAACAAATGGAACGTTCAATGAAAAAAGCGGGTGTTTCAATCATGACAAGTTCGTCTGTTGAACGCATTGATACTTCTGGTGCTGGTGTAAAAGCTTATGTAAAAACAGCAAAAGGTGAAGAAGTTTTAGAAGCAGATATTTTACTTTCGGCAGTTGGAATTAAAACAAACATAGAAAACATTGGTCTTGAAGAAGTTGGAATTGCAACTGATAAAGATAAAATTTTGGTAAATGCTTATAACCAAACTAATGTTCCTGGTTATTATGCGATTGGTGATGTAACTCCTGGGCAAGCATTGGCTCACGTTGCTTCTGCTGAAGGAATTAACTGTGTTGAAAAAATCGCAGGCTTACACGTAGAACCAATTGATTACGGAAACGTTCCTGGTTGTACTTATGCAACTCCAGAAATTGCTTCAGTAGGTTTGACCGAAAAACAAGCTAAAGAAAAAGGATACGAATTGAAAATTGGAAAATTCCCATTCTCAGCATCTGGAAAAGCAAAAGCAGCAGGTGCTTCTGATGGTTTTGTAAAAGTAATTTTTGATGCCAAATACGGCGAATGGTTAGGTTGTCACATGATTGGTGCTGGTGTTACCGACATGATTGCAGAAGCAGTTGTAGCAAGAAAACTAGAAACAACTGGACACGAAATCCTAAAAGCAATACATCCACACCCAACTATGAGTGAAGCGGTTATGGAAGCTGTTGCTGATGCTTATGGAGAAGTAATTCACTTGTAGAAATACTAAGTTTAAATAGCAAAAATCCGTTTAGGTTTCTAAACGGATTTTTTTTGTGGCAACAATAAATAAAAAAGCCTTTCCAAAAATGAAAAGGCTTTTCCAAAATATATAGTTTGTTTTAGTTTATTACTTTTTTATTAATCACAACATCATCTATTGTAGTTATTTGTACGATCACAACTTGATTAGTTGCTTTTGTAGACACTTTAGTAGTTGAAGCATTTATATTTTTTTCTTCCAACAAAAGTCTTCCATTAATGTCGTATACTCTAACTTTATTCATTTTCACTTTTCCAGTGTTTATAACAATGTACTGATCTTGTTTGTAAACTATCACATTATTTGCATCTAAAACCTGTGTTTGTGTTGCTAAAGTAGATTGGTAAATAATTTCAAATCTTGTATTAAAAACACCTACTTCTGAAGCAAATGAATAAGAACCATTTGAGAAATTATGAATAGTATTTGTTAAATTATCTTTTAGGAAAATCTCTTGTCCTTCGGCAAACAAACCATCTATATTATCAATGCTTATTGTAAACTCACCTGCTGTTTGTGCTTTAAATCCTAATAAGACTACATCAGAAGCATTAAAAGTTGGTCTTCCTTGCACAGAGAATTCTTCACCATTTATAATTGAAGTCAAAGCTGTTTGGCTATCATTAAAATAATGACCATCAATAGCAGTGTCAATTCCTAAAGTGGCAGTTGGCATATAAGCAATCATTGTTTGGCTAAACAATCCAGCAGCATTTGTAAGGTTTAACCAAATTCTACTTTTATTGTTAGCGGCTGTTCTAAAAAATTGATTACCATTATCAGCCACTCTCATATTGTTAGTAAATGAAATTGTTGAAGATGTTGCTTTTACAATAAACCCTTGCCCTACTTGTAGTGTTCCATTTGGCACTAAACCTAGTGGATCACCAGCATTTGATTTTGTTCTAGTTCCACCCGCTAAAGTATAAGTTGCATAAGATGTATTAGCATCATTATTGGTTTTTCTCCATAAATAAATTGCTTCTGTTATATTATTTTGGACTATAAAAGTATCAGTATCTATTGTTGAAGGATATGGATTTCCAATTGCATTATAAGTTCCGCTAGTTACAGGAATTGTTACAGTACCATTATTTGGAACACCAGTAAAAGTACCTTGCCAAATCGTTGGTGTTGTAGGATGCCAATTAGACATTCTTATTAAATATCCTTTTCCAGTAGTAAAATTGGTTGCAGATGGTGAAGCAACAACTTCATATAAATTTGTTGATGGGCTATAAGTGTAAAATCTGTTAGCAACAGTACCAGTTGAAAAAGATTGCAATTGTTGTCCCACAACAGGTGCTGACCACAAAACATAATCTAAACGCATTAACGGTTCTGTTTTTCTTTTAATACTGATAGCTCCGGTATTTTGAGCATTTGTTGTTTGAACAAGATTTGCATTGCTCTCAAAAGTCAATGTTCCTCCGTTTACGGCAACACTTCCACCTACTGTCATGTTATGACCTGAGTTGATGACTACGTTTCCGCTATTGACAGTACAACTACAACCTGAAATAGATGCTGTTGAATTAAAATTGTCATTAAAAACCAAACTTGAATATCCAGTTGGTTCTACATTCCAGCTTGTTCCATTCCAAACTGAGGTTCCTCCAACAGTGATTGTTACATAACTTGAAATTGCATTAGAACAACTTCCACTTTGGATAACAGCTCTAAAATAAGTTGTTACATTAAGAAACCCTATACTTTCACCTGATAAAACTGTAGTATTATTTCCAATATCAACTGGTAAAGTAAATGAACTATTAGTAGCTTTTTGCCATTTTACAACAGCTCCAACATTTCCCGACAGTACCAAATCATCTGGTAATTTATTAGAACAAATTGTTTGATTATTTGAAACCGTTCCTCCTATAGCTGTTGGAGTAACCGTGATTCTTACAACATTTGAATTTAACGATGTACATCCGCCAGTTACTACCGCTCTAAAATATTTTGTAACAGAAAGATTTCCAATTGTTGCTGCTGCTAATGTTGCAGTTGTAGCTCCAGTAATGTTGGAGAAAGTGGCATTATCAAGCGATGATTGCCATTGGATTGTTCCTGTATTACCAGACAATGTAATGGATGCTGGCAGAGCACCTGCGCAAATTGTTTGATTAGCCGAAACAGTTCCTACTGTAGGTAAAGTTGTTACAGTAACCGCTAGAGTTCTAGTTCCACTTGTACCACAACCATTAATTGCTCTAACCGTTATATTTCCGTTTTGTCCTATTGTTCCTGCTGTAACAGTTATTGTGTTAGTTGTATTTCCTGAAGTAATTGTCCATCCTGTTGGCACTGTCCATGCATAAGAAGTTGCATTCGTCACATTTGCAACACTGTATGTCTGATTTGTTGCAGACGGACATTGAATAGTTACTCCTGAAATAACACTTGGTGTTGCAGGATTTCCGGTTGGACTTGTTATTATTGTAATTACGTTACTTGTAGAAAAACAACTATTTGCATTTGTTCCAACTGCACTAACAATTCTTCTGTAATATCTCACTGCATTTGTACCAGTCGCCGTAATAGCTATTGGTGTATAATCTTCAGTAGTTGCTCCAGAAATATTTGTAAAAGTGCTATTATTAGTTGAAATTTGCCATTGAAAAGAGATTGATGGATTGGTTGTATTTCCATTATAAACATACGAAGTTCCATTAATCAAGCCTGGCGAATTACCTGAACAAACAGCAGTATTTGTTGCTACAAGTGTATTCGAATCTATAACAAAAGGCGTCAAACTAAAGTTGACAATATTATTTCCTCCATTTTCATAATAATCAAAAACGATATCACTATTTCCATTTAAATAAAGTAAAACGTTACCATAAGAAGTTGGTGCTTGTTCTTTCCATTCATCAAATACTTTTACACCATTAACATATACTCTAACACCATCATCTCCGCTAAAGTTAGCCATATAGCATCCAGTTTTAGTTGAATGCATTCTATATCTAACGGCATATTGTTGTGTATAAATACTTGTTCTTACAGCTCCATTTGAATATATTGGGAAACAAACGAAGTCGCCTGTAAAATTTTCGGTAATAGTTTCGGTTGGAATAGTATAATATCCAGCATAATTTGCATCTATAAATGGCGTTACAGAAGCTGGTGTAGTTGGATTTGTAGCAGCTGGAGAAGTTCCTGTCCAATTATAAACATGCCCAACCCAATTATCATTTCCAAAAGCCAATTGCGAATCCTGTGTGTTCCCAATACTATTTAAAACTAACGTAATCATTCCTCCAGCAGAGTTATTATTTACGCATCCACCTTTGCTTAGAAGCAACTTTATTTGTCCTGAAAATATTGCTGTCCAGGTTAAAGATGTCCCATTTAATCCATACGAAAATGCCGTAGAACCAATATTTAAGTTTGTTGCAGCATCTATAACTGTCAAAGTTTCTACATCAGAAGGAAAGACATTACCAACTGAAAAAGTATAAGTAAAACCTTTTACAATATCGATTAGTAAATATTGTCCAGCATTAACCGTTGGTGAATAAATTGTATTTGAACTATCTATACAAAAAGTATTTAATGCTCCTACTTGTGTCATTGTGTTTGAATAAGAACATGGCTCAAATGCAATTGTATTTATAACAACAACATTGCTTATATAAACACATGATTGTGAAGCAGCAGAAGCAGTTACTAATCGTCTGTAACTAGTGGCAACAGTAGTTGAATTTGTTATTGCAAGTGGTGTATAATCTTTGGAAGTTGCACCACTAATATTTGTAAAGGTAACACCATTTGTAGAAGATTGCCATTGATAGGAGATTGTTGGATTTACGACAGTACCAGAATAAACATAATTTGTTCCTGTGATTATTCCAGGTGCAGAACCGCTATTTACAGAAGTTACTGTAGATGATATAGAATTAGAACTTGGATCGAAAGGAGCAAGACTAAAATTTACCACATTTCCTCCTCCATTTTCATAATAATCAAAAACAATTTCACTGTTTCCAGTTAAATATAGCATAACATTTCCATAAGCCGATACACCTTGTTCTTTCCATTCATCAAATATTCTTACTCCATCCACATAAACACGAATTCCGTCGTCTCCGCTGAAAGTAGCCATATAGCAACCAACTTTGGTAGACCTCATTCTGTATCTAACGGCAAATTGTTCGGTATAAATATTTGTTACATTATTTCCATTTGAATTTAGAGGAAAACAAGCTCCATTACCTCCAAAAGTTTCTGCAATTGTTTCAGAATTGATTGCATAATTTCCGGCATAGTTAGCACCAACAAAAGGAGTTGTAGCTGATATAGTTGTTGGTGAAGTTCCTCCCGGCGGTGCATTTCCTGTCCAGTTGTAAACATGTCCAATCCATTGATTAACACCAAAAGCTGCTTGCGAATCTTGTGTGTTTCCAATTGAATTTAACTTCAAGGTTAGAGCGCCACCAGCAGAATTGTCATTAACACAATTCCCTTTTGACACTAAAATTTTAATTGAGCCTGATAAACTTGCTGTCCAAGTTATTGACGCTCCTGAGAAAGAAGAGGCAAAAGCGCCAAGACTAGCATTAGTCGAAGCATTAAGAATTGTCAAATTCTCATTTTCAAAAAAGAAAGCATTTCCAATAGAAAAGGTATAATTAAATCCTTTTACAACATTAACAACAACATATTGTCCTGCGCGAACACTAGACGTTGTAATTGTGGTTGTATTATCAATGCAAAATATATTTGTTGTACCAACTTGAGTTAAGGGTGTTCCAGTATAATTACATTGTGAAAAACCTACTAAACCCAACATAAAAAAACCTAAACTTGCAAAAAACTTCATTTTCAAAATAAATTTTTTAAAATTAACAACTTCTTATGCCAGTTGTGCTTGCAAAAAAGTGGCAAAATTATTCCAAAAATATTTCAATTGAATAAAAAATCGATGAAATGCATTTTTTTGATTTAAAAATAAGAATATACGTGCGAACAAAAAATAAGTAAACACAGATTTAAAAAAATATTCCAATTTTTTGGATGAAAATAAGCAAAAAATAAAGCCTCTTTATTGCTAAAGAGGCTTTTATAAAAAATTTAGTAAATTTTTAGAACAATACTTTCTTAGTAACTACTGAAGAATCTTTAGCTGTTACTTTAACAATCAATACTTGATTAGTTGAACTAATAGCCAATTTAGCTGTTGCAGCATTAACGTCTTTTTGTTCTACTAACAATCTTCCTTGTATGTCGTAAACTTTTACGTCTTTCATTTGAATAGCACCTGTGTTTACTACTAAATTTTGGTTTTGTTTGTAAACAGCAACCATGTTTTCATTTAAAACAGGGTTTTGAGTTGCCAATGTAGATTGGTAAACAATTTCAAATCTTGTATTTGCTGTACCAGCAGGAGCAGTAAAGTTATACGGTTCATTAGTTAAATTATGAACTGCATTAGTTACATTATCTTTTAAGAAAACTTCTTGTCCATTAGCAAACAATCCATCTACATGGTCAATTGCTATTGTGTAGTTGCCTTCCGTTTGTGTTTTGAATCCTAAAGCAACTACATCTGAAGCTGTAAATACTGGTTTTCCTTGTACTGCAAATTCTTCTCCGTTGATTAATGAGCTCAATTGAGTTGGAATATTATTTTCTAAGAAACGACCGTCTATTGCAGCATCGATTCCTGTTGTAGCAGATGGCATATAAGCAACTAGTGCTTGGTTAACAAAACCATTATTATCAGACAAGTTTAACCACACTCTACTTCTTTCTATCGAACTAGTTCTAAAGAATTGTGTGCTCAATTCACCATTTCTCATTGCATTTGTAAAATTCAATGATGTTGAAGTAGCTTTAGCAATAAATCCTTGTCCAACTTGTATAATTCCATTTGGAACTACAGAAGATCCTCCTGCAGTATTAGCAGCTGTACCAACTCCACCAGCTAAAGTATAGGTAGCATAAGATGGACTAGTAGAACTATTTTTCTTTCTCCAGAAATATAAAGCCTCCGTTAAATTATTAGCTGTAATAAATTCATCCGCATTTATTGTTGATGGGTAAGGATTTCCAACTGCATTATACGTACCACTAGCAACAGATAAGCTCACATTCCCATTATTTGGTACACCTGTAAAAGTTCCCATCCAATTAACTTCTGGAGCTGGTGCATTAGCGAACCAATTAGAAGCACGAATTAAATATCCATTCCCTTCAGCAAATGGTGTACTTAATGGTGTAGGAACTACTTGAAAAGCTCCTTGACCTGCACTACCTCCAATAGGAGTTGATGTAGGGTTGAAGAAATAAAAACGATCTGAAACTGTACCTGGTGAAAATGCTTTTAGCATTTGTCCATCAACTGGAGAAGACCATAATGTATAATCTAATCTATTAATTGGTGCACTTTCGCGTTTAACAATAATACTTCCTGAGTTATTTACATCAGCATTTTGAATAAGGTTTGCGTTATTTTCTAGGGTAAAAGTTCCTGAACTTACAGTCAAAGCACCCTCTAAACTAACATTTCTTAAAGATGGAATTGACACGATAGCATTATTATTTACCGTTAAGTTACATGCATTTACATCAGCAACTTCAGAATAATTTGCAGCAATAACAGCTGTATCTATACTTGTTGGAGTGCCATTATCCCAAAAATTAGGAGAACCTGCCGTCCAAGTTGTTACTTTACCAACTACAACCGAAACAGTTTTACCACTAAAAGTTGTTGTACAACCAGTCGCAGTAACAGTACCGCTGGTAATAGTGATAATAGCTCCGTTGGCAACAGCTGGAAGGTTTGGAGTAACAAAACTAAAATTACCACTAGCATCAGAAGTTCCTGAAACAACAGTAACTAAAGGTCCAGTCATAGAATTAGTATAAGTAAATGAACCTGCAGTATTTGGTAACAATCCTGTCATTGTAACAGTTGATGGAGTGTTTATACAAGCAGCAGTAGCTGTAATTGAATCTAAAGTTGGAAGAGGATTAACAGTAACTACTGCATTTCCTGTCATTGTTAAATTAATACTACATGCAACATTTGTTGCTTCTACTGTATATGTTCCAGCTACTGTTTGATTTCCGAATGCAAGAGCTGTTCCAGTTCCTGCTACTAAACTACCTACATTAGAACCATCTCTTTTTAACTGATAGCTAACTCCTAATTGAGAATTAGATAGCCCAACAGCAACTCCTGCACCACCAGCACATAAAGACCCAGTACCTGTAACAGTGTAAGCAACTGGATCAACACAAACGATAGTACCATTAAAAGCTAGACCATTTGTTCCTGATGATGGAGAATTAAATCCCCAACCTCCTGTTGTTGTTTGACCTGATGCGTAATATCTAAAAGTAACTGTTGTTCCTGAAGGAAGATTTTGTAATGCTGTAACTCCTGATAAATCAATTGCTAAAGTAGCTGGAGTTCCAATCGTTACTGTTGGCGAACCAATTAATGTAAAAGTTGTACCATCTAAACTATAAGCAAATTGACTCGAAACTCCAGGAGAATTAGCAAATGATGCAGTACCCGAAAAATTAGCTCCAATGTTTGATAAATTTAATGAATATCCTAAATCTGTTTTTAAAGTGGTTTGGAAATAATCAGTATTTGCGGTTGAAATTCCATTATTTTGAAAACCTTGTGTTCTGAAACTATTACCTGCTGTACTCCAAGCAGCCCCAGCACCTCTTGTAACATTACTTAAAGTTGTCGAATTGTCTAAATTGTTATTGAAAGTTGTTGCAGCTAATGATGCAATTGTTGTAGTACCAACACCTGTAAAATCCCATCCCGCAATTACAGGATAAGTTACAACTAAGTTTTGATTAACGACAGTTGCTGGATTATAGTTGGTATCACCTGCTTGAGAAGCTGTTATAGTAGTAGTTCCTGGAGCTACAATTGTAACTGTATTTCCAGAAATTGTTGCTACAGCTGTATTTGAACTTGCATAAGTTACTGTTAATCCAGACGATGCTGTTCCAGTTAATGCAAAAGGAGCTGTTGCCGTTGTAGCCGAAGCTAGTGCACCAAAAGTTATTGTTTGATTTGCTTTTGCAATTGTAAATGAAAGAGTTGCAGGTAAACTAGTTCCTCCACCATTTGTAGCAGTTACATCTACAGAAAAAGAACCAGCGGCTGTTGGTGTACCAGTAATTTCACCAGTAGTAGTATTAAGTGATAAACCAGTTGGCAATGTTCCTGAACTTATTGCATATGATGTTGGAGCATTAGTAGCAACAATATTGTAACTAAACACAACATTGTATGTACCTGATGGCGTAGCTGTAGTAACTACAGGAATAGCTTGATTAACAGTTAAAGTACCATTATCGTTATTCCAAACACCAGCTGTTCCTCCATAAACATATTGAGAACTTCCCGTTTTTTGAAATCTTGAAGCATAATAATATACCCCAGGTGTTAAACTTGAACCAATATTTGCAACATATTCATCATCATTTCCTTGATCAGCATTAAAAGTTGCTGGTACCCATGTCCAAGAGCCTGAGTTAGGGTTAATATTAGATGAGCTATATCCAATCCAAGCTGTGATTCCAGAACCAGGACTTCCTGTGTTTGTAACACCTGGCTCATATACTTTGGCATAAACATTAAAATTATCACCTTGTGTTATTGTACCCGAAGTTGGGAATTGCACATTGGCAAAATCAACCACGTTAGAAGTAACAGTCATTACTGCTGAATCAGCTGTTGATGACCATATATTGTTATTTACACCACCGTAAACAAATGTCCCTCCATTAATACTGAATCTTGAAACAACATAATAAGTTCCAGGTGTTAATCCTGAACCTATTGTAGTTGAATATTCATCATTATTAGAACCATCATCTCCAAAATAAGGAGCAGCTACCCAAGTCCATGTATTATCAGGTGTTCCGTTAGTTGGGCTGTATCCTATCCAAGCATCAATTGCAGTTCCTTCACCAGCAGCATTAGTAATACCTCCTTCATAAACTCTTGCATAAACAAGTGTACTTCCTCCTTCAGGGAAAGTATTAGTAACTAAAGGTTGGATATTACACCAATCAACCGTTTGAACGGCTAAAGTAGTTCCAGAAGCTGTTGCTCCAAAAGCCGTTTCAGCATTTGCACCATTACGAGCTTTAGTTTGAAATGTATAAGTTGTATTTCCCGTTAAACCTATTACAGTTTTAGTTGCCCATGTTGCAGCAGTTTGCCAAACAGCAGAAGCACCAAGACTACCGTTAGCTTGAACATATAATGAACCTGTTGTTTCTTGAATAGCATATTCAGTTGAAGTAGGATTTCCATCGGTAGTAGCTATTGTAACATCTAATGTTGAAGTTTGCGGATTTGCAACAGTTACAGCATTTGGAGTATTAGCAGATGTGTAAAAACTTGATTCTGTTCCATAAGCTGTATTTACACTATTTGTTGCATAAGCACGATAAAAATATTGTGTGTTTGGCGATAAGCTAGTCAATGAACTTGTAAATGTTCCTGTACCGCTTCCATTTGAAGTTCCTGTTGTTGGATTGGCTGAAGTTCCAAAAGCAACTCCTCTCGCTG
The DNA here is from genome assembly GCF_027531705.1 of Flavobacterium sp. Lineage (GTDB taxonomy): Bacteria > Bacteroidota > Bacteroidia > Flavobacteriales > Flavobacteriaceae > Flavobacterium. The sequence goes on from NZ_JAPZSP010000010.1 coordinate 114,775, forward strand.
AAACAGTAGCACCACCGTCAGCAGTAACATCTCCTCCTGAAGAAGCTGAAGTTGTGGTTATTGCAGAAACTGAAGTTGTAGTTACAGTTGGAGCACTTATAGAAGCATTTGCAGTAATACTAATATCATCAACCCCTAAAGCTTGAGCGTTACTTGTAGTTGCACCTGATGTCACAGAATACCTCCATGCAAAATACACAACTCCATTTTGAGCAATTGCAACTGATGGAGTATATGTTTTAGAAGTTACTGCAACTGTAGAACCTGGAGATGTTGCAAAACCATTATTATTAGCATCAGCAGCAAAACTTGTTGTAAAATCTGCTCCACAAGATGTCCAAAAAGTACCATTTGTTGAATAAAATAACTCTATAGAAAAACCTGCAGCATTTGAACCATTTCTGAATTTTTCCACATTATATGAAATTGTAAAATTTCCAATAGCAGTTGCCGCATTATTTCTTAAACGCGTATATAATGTAACTGTTTTATTGGCACTACCAGAAGACAAGCCTCCAATTGCAGACTCCGATGTAACATTATTAGCATTGTATCTATATATACCCGCCGTAGCAGAAGTTGACATAGAATTGCCACCAACTTGACCAATAGTTGAAGCAGATGCTGAAAAATTAGTTATAGTTCTCTCAGTTGTATTAGCCTGTGCTGTCCATTCAGTAGGCAAAGTACCTGGCGAACCAACTATAGCATTAAAATTTTGAGTAACAGCAGAACCACCAGCAGTTATATTAATCTGCCCAAAAGAAGCATTCCCAAAGAACAAAGCTAGTAGCAAACCAACTGTTGTCAAAAATTTGTTAAACTTTACAGTAACATTAAATTGAGTAAAATTATTCATAAATAAAAATATTTAATTATTTTAGTATCAGCATTTAAAATTATAGTTGCCAATACTATCAACTCGCAAAATTATAGTTTTTATTGAGATATAAAAACCCGTGTTTACAATTTGATAATAAAATCGTTGAACTACATATTTATTCGTTTAAAAACGCAAAAAAGTAAATTGAAACTTACTTAATTAAAACAAAAAAAAGGCGCATGAAAATCATGCGCCTTTTTAGGTATGTATTAGGTAGCTATTACCTTTTAATCATACGAACCGATTTAACGGTATCACCTTGAGAAACAATTACATTGTAAACTCCAGCAGGATAGTTAGCACCTAGTTGTAAGTCGCTACTTTCGTTAGCATTTACTTCAAGGTTTTCTAGTTGTTTTCCAATCATATCGTATACTTGTACTTTAACATTTTGATCGTTAGTTGTAGTAACATTCAAAGTAAAGTTAGTAGCAAATGGGTTTGGATAACCAACAGCTTTAAATTCAGCATCAACATTTCCTTTAGCAATTCTAAATGGTGCTGGTGTATTAATTGTACAAGTAGTTCCATATTCAGATTGAACACCACTAGATGTTACTGCTACTGAAATACTATATTGAGTAGCTGTAGAATATCCTGGTATCAATGCTGTTGGGAAGTTGTTAACTGGTTTGTTAATAATTTGCTCAGCCAAAGTAGTTAAATTCACCACTTTGAAAGAATATTGTGTAACCCCAAATTGTGCAGAAGTTAGAACTGAGCTACCAAAAGCAACCGTTTGGCCACATGAAGTAATTGCAGGAATTGAAGGTCCACCAATTACACATGGTTCACTGTAAGCAGAATAAGCACCACTTGTTTTAACTGCGATTTCAACAGTATAAGAATCACCATAAGTATAAATTGGCAATTGATTTAATCTAAACCAGTTGAAAGTTCTGTCTAAAATTTGAACACCAGCTGAACTAGTTACTTTATATCTATAACCAGTAACACCAGTTAATGCAGTTGTTTTTATATCAGCAAACATTGAATCAACGCTTCTACCACAAGATGGACTTACTAATGAAGGTGCACTTGGAGAATTTACTATACAAGCATTACCATAATATCCTAACCATACACCACCAACTTGCATCATTACTTTAACAGAATAAGCTGTTCCATAGTCGTATCTAGGTAATTCAGTTAATCTGAACCAGTGAACATTTTTAGTTATTACTTGAACAGGATCAGCAGGAGTAGTTAGGTTAGTAACTTCAAATCTGTATCCAGTTGCAGCTGGCAAAATTGTTGAAGTGATTGAAGTATAAACAAATGGCAAAGTAACACCACATGCTGAAGGGCTTAATTGTGTTAATACTGGTACATACGTAAAATCAGTACTGCTTAGAGGAATAACAGTATTGCTTCCAGTCCAATTAGCAGCGTTGTTTACTGTATTTTTATAAAGAACTATAGCAATCTGTCCTGATCTTGAATCAGTATATTCATAATTATCTAATATTCCTGTAACTAAATTACCGTTAGCAACATTTAAAGCAGCTGGTAAATAAGAGGTGTTTGTGCTTGCAGTTCCTGTTGTTATCCAAGCGATATTAGAGAAACCATAAATAAAGTTAGGAGTTGTTGACAAACCTTCGAAGATAAATACATTTTCATTAGCAGATGATAGTCCATTTAATGAACCTGAAATAACCGTACCAAGATCAGTTGTAGCTGCACCTGCTGCAGGGCAAGTTACTGTAATTACAGTTCCAGAAGGAATTGCACTACCTGTATTATTTCTCCAAACCAAAGTTTGTTCATTAGAATTTAATGCAGTCCCATTATAGGCATTATCAGTAAAAGATAATTGAGCATTTACAGGGATGTCAACCCAGTTTACAAAACTAAAAGCATCAGATGTAGTAGTTACACCTACAAAGCTAATATCACCTGGTTGGAAGTTTAATGTTACAGCATCAGCAGTAATAGCGAATGAATAAGTAGCTTCGTCAGCATCGTCACTTAACACTTCGATAGTATTGTTGAAAGTTCCAGCAGTTGCGCTAGAAAAAGCAACAGAGAAAGTAGTTGAACCAGCTGGTGGAATAGTAGTCAAAGCAGGTTGTGTGATTGTATACTGAGTACTAGCAGTACCTAATTGTACATAAGGCGCCGTTAAAACTAAATTACCAGTACCCGTATTTTGAATTGTATACGTTCTAGTTAAAGTATTACCAGTTGCTAGAGTTCCAAAAGAAGTATGGTCTGCTAACAATGGTGTTGTAGCACCATCAACTATGTTTGTTGAATTTCCTCTGATGTTAATTTCAGGAGTTGGAGCTTCAGCCGTTGCCGAAATATCAAATGAATAATTAGCTTCATCATCATCGTTACTTAACACTTCTATTCCATCATCAAAAAGACCTGCTGTAGCACTATTAAAAGTTACAGAAAAAGTAGTTGAACCTCCAGCCGCAATAGTTGTTGAAGCAGGCTGAGCAATAGTATATTGTGCACTACTAAGCGTTAACGAAACAGGATTCGCAGGTAAAACTAAATCAGCAGAACCAAGATTTTCGATAGTATAAGTTCTAGTTACAGAAGTGTTTGTAGAAACAGTTCCGAATAATGTGTGATTGGCTAAAGAAGCAGGGGTTGCACCATCAACGATAGAAGCACCATTTCCTTTGATGTTAATTTCTGGAGCTGTAGCTCCGCCACCATTTACATAAATAGAAAAATCATCAATTGCCATACCGTCATCAGCTCCAGTAGCATCAAAATCTGACCATCTAATCCAGAAAGTGGCTCCATTAACTATTCCTAATCCTGAAACTGTAGAAGATAGGTTGGCCATGTGAAGTTGAGACCCATTAGCGACAGCTTGTCCAGGATTTGCATAATCTAAAGTATTTTCATCTGTCCAAGTTCCTGTTGTTAAAGAGGTAGCATTAACTGAATATTGAAAATCCAATCTATCAGATCTATTTAATGCTCCAATTCTCCAAGTTTCACCTTTGTAAGTTATTACTAAACTAGTAATTGTTGCACCCGTATTATTGGTAAAAGATGCTCCAATTGTTGGAATATTTGAACCTGACCTAAGTCCTCCAAAAGCTCTTTCAGTACTTGCAGCTGTTCCAAAACTATAAGTATCACCACTATTAGCACTACCAGTCCCTGCAGTATATAGAGTATTTGCTGGAGCGGTTGCACTTGTCTCAGAAAATGCCCAGCCTGAAGGAACCGTGCTGCTAGTTCCTGTAATTGCTAAGGCATCAAAGTTTTGCGAATAAGTATTCGCAACGCCAGTACCAGAAATGGATATTTGACCATATCCTAACGCAATACTTAAAAACGTTACTAAAAATAAAATTTTCTTCATTTTTTTATTGTTTTATATTAAAAAATATTTTTTACAAAGTTAATTCAAATAGTACACACCAAGTATCTTTTTGTATTAAGATTTTGTTAACCAATTTAGATTACATATTAACAATTTAGCAATACAAGTTGTACTAAATAAAAAACTCCCCAATTTCTTGAGGAGTAGTTTGTTACGCTTGACCGGTTGGTCCAAAATTTAAAGGAATTGGTGGTTGTTCAGAGTCTTTGATTTCTCCATGCGCCATTTCAAATCGGTGTACGTTTTCTGCCAGTGCTTTTACCAGTCTTTTGGCATGTTGCGGCGTTAAAACGATTCTTGATTTTACTTTAGACTTCGGAGTTCCGGGCATAATGCATACGAAATCGACAACAAATTCTGAAGCAGAATGGTTGATAATAGCTAGATTGGAATAGATTCCTTCAGCAGTTGCTTCGTCTAGTTCTATATTTATTTGTCCTTGTGGTTGTTTTTGATCACTCATTTTATATTGGGTGTTAGATGTTGATTAAGAAAAAATGCCGCTAACTCACTAGTTTTGAAAATAGGAATTAGCGGCATGATTATTTAGTTATGATTTTTAATAAATGTATTCTTCTTTATTAGCCATCATTTCATTGTAATCGTCTTTAGAACCAACAATTGTGTTGTCGTATTCTCTCATACCTGTTCCAGCTGGAATTCTATGACCTACAATTACATTTTCTTTCAATCCTTCTAAGAAATCAACTTTACCAGCTACTGCTGCTTCGTTTAATACTTTAGTTGTTTCCTGGAATGATGCCGCAGAGATAAATGATTTCGTTTGTAACGAAGCTCTCGTAATACCTTGTAATACTGGTGTTGCTGTTGCTGTGATTACATCTCTTGCTACTACTAGATTTTTGTCATTACGTTTTAGTAATGAATTTTCATCACGTAGTTCACGAGGCGAAATAATTTGTCCTGGTTTCAAGTTGCTAGAATCTCCAGCATCTTCTACCACTTTCATTCCGTACAATTTATCATTTTCAAGAATAAAGTCTTTAGTATGAATTAATTGCTCTTCTAGGAATAAAGTATCTCCTGGATCTTCTACTCTTACTTTACGCATCATTTGACGAATTACAACTTCAAAGTGTTTGTCGTTGATTTTTACCCCTTGAAGACGGTATACTTCTTGAATTTCGTTAACCAAATACTGTTGAACAGCTGCTGGTCCTTGGATTCTTAAGATATCATCTGGTGTAATTGCTCCGTCAGACAATGGAACTCCTGCTCTTACGAAGTCATTTTCTTGAACAAGAATTTGACTAGATAATTTCACAAGATATTTTTTAACCTCACCAAATTTAGATTCGATGATGATTTCACGGTTACCTCTTTTAATTTTACCAAAAGAAACTACACCATCAATCTCAGAAACTACCGCTGGGTTTGAAGGATTACGAGCTTCTAACAACTCTGTAATTCTTGGTAAACCTCCTGTAATATCACCAGATTTAGAAGAACGACGAGGAATTTTTACTAAAACTTTACCCGCTTTAATTTTTTCTCCATCTTCTACCATAAGGTGTGCACCAACTGGTAAGTTATAAGAACGAATTAACTCATTATCTTTTCCGTAAATCAATAAAGTTGGAATTAATTTTTTGTTTCTTCCTTCAGAAATTACTTTTTCTTGGAAACCTGTTTGCTCATCAATTTCAACTTGGAACGATTGTCCTTGTTCTAAATCTTCGTAAGCAATTTTTCCAGTAAATTCAGAAACGATAACTCCATTATATGGATCCCATTTACAGATAGCAGTTCCTTTAGTTACCATATCTCCGTCTTTCACGAAAATACTAGAACCGTAAGGAATGTTATGTGTATTTAATACGATTCCAGTTTTTGGTTCAACCAATTTTAATTCAGTTGAACGAGAAACTACGATATCTACTTTATTTCCTTCGCTATCTTCACCTACAACTGTTTTAAGATCTTCTATTTCTAGTTTACCATCAAAACGCATTACGATGCTAGATTCTTCAGAAATTCCTCCCGCAACCCCACCAACGTGGAATGTACGAAGTGTTAACTGTGTTCCTGGTTCCCCAATAGACTGAGCAGCGATAACTCCGACTGCTTCACCTCTTTGAGTCATTTTTCCAGTAGCAAGGTTTCTACCGTAACATTTAGCACAAATACCTTTTAATGCTTCACATGTTAAAGGCGAACGAACTTCCACTTTTTCGATTGGAGATTCTTCGATTGTTTTTACGATTGCTTCTGTAATTTGCTCACCTGCGCGAACAACTACTTCAGAACTTAAAGGATTGATAACATCTTGTAATGCTACACGACCTAAAATTCTTTCACCTAATGATTCAACAATTTCTTCATTTTTCTTCAATGCAGAAACTTCGATTCCTCTAAGAGTACCACAATCTTCTGTATTTACAATAACATCTTGAGAAACGTCATGTAATCTACGAGTAAGGTAACCAGCATCAGCTGTTTTAAGAGCGGTATCGGCAAGACCTTTACGAGCACCGTGCGTAGAGATGAAGTATTCTAAGATTGAAAGTCCTTCTTTAAAGTTAGAAAGAATTGGATTCTCGATAATCTCTCCACCACCTGCAGTCGATTTTTTAGGTTTAGCCATCAAACCACGCATACCTGTAAGCTGACGAATTTGCTCTTTAGATCCACGCGCTCCAGAATCAAGCATCATATATACCGAGTTAAAACCTTGTTGGTCTTCACGGATATTTTTCATTGCTAACTCTGTAAGTTGTGCATTTGCAGATGTCCAGATATCAATAACTTGGTTGTAACGTTCGTTATTGGTAATCAATCCCATGTTATAGTTCAAAGAGATTCCTTCAACTTGTTCACGAGCATCAGCAATTAATTTTGTTTTTTGTTCTGGGATTCTAATATCACCTAAAGAGAAAGATAAACCTCCTTTGAAAGCGAATTTATAACCCATATCTTTCATATTATCAAGGAAAGCTGCAGTAGTAGGAACATCTGTTACAGCAAGGATTTTACCAATAATATCACGTAATGATTTTTTGGTTAATACCTCATTGATATATCCAGCTGCTTGAGGAACTACTTCATTAAATAATACTCTACCTGCAGTAGTTTGGATTATTTTGTAAACTAATTCACCTGCTTCATTGAAATCTTTTGCTCTAATTTTTACTCTTGCGTTCAATTCTAATCTTCCTTCGTTTAAAGCAATATTAGTTTCTTCGGCAGAATAGAAAGTTAATCCTTCTCCTAAAATTTTGTGTTCTGGAGTAGACAAACGCTCTTTGGTCATATAATATAGACCCAAAACCATGTCTTGAGAAGGTACTGTGATAGGTGCACCATTAGCAGGATTCAGAATGTTATGAGAAGCTAATAATAATAATTGTGCTTCTAATATTGCTTCTGGTCCTAACGGCAAGTGAACTGCCATCTGGTCACCATCAAAATCCGCGTTGAACGCCGTACACACTAATGGGTGCAATTGGATAGCTTTTCCTTCAATTAATTTTGGTTGGAAAGACTGAATACCCAAACGGTGTAATGTAGGAGCACGGTTTAGTAATACTGGATGTCCTTTGATTACATTTTCAAGAATATCCCATACAACTGGCTCTTTTTTATCTATAATTTTCTTTGCAGATTTTACAGTTTTAACGATTCCTCTTTCGATTAATTTACGAATAACGAATGGTTTGTATAGTTCGGCTGCCATATCTTTTGGGATACCACATTCGAATAATTTTAATTCAGGTCCAACAACAATTACCGAACGAGCAGAATAATCCACACGTTTTCCAAGTAAGTTTTGACGGAAACGACCTTGTTTACCTTTTAACGAGTCAGAAAGAGATTTTAATGGTCTATTTGATTCTGTTTTAACTGCAGAAGCTTTACGAGTATTATCGAAAAGTGAATCTACAGATTCTTGCAACATACGTTTTTCGTTTCTTAAGATAACTTCTGGAGCTTTGATTTCCATTAATCTTTTCAAACGATTGTTACGGATGATTACACGACGGTAAAGGTCATTTAAATCTGAAGTTGCAAAACGACCTCCATCAAGAGGTACAAGAGGACGCAATTCTGGTGGAATAACCGGAACTACTTTCATAATCATCCATTCAGGACGATTTTCTCTGTTTTTGTTTGAATCACGGAATGACTCAACCACTTGCAATCTTTTTAATGCTTCTGTTTTTCTTTGTTTAGAAGTTTCGTTGTTAGCACTATGACGTAATTCATAAGATAATGAATCAAGGTCGATACGTGCTAATAAGTCCATAATACATTCAGCTCCCATTTTGGCAACGAATTTATTTGGATCAAAATCATCTAAATATTGGTTTTCCATAGGAAGTGTATCTAAAATATTTAGATATTCTTCTTCTGTTAAAAAGTCTAATCTATGGATTGGCTCACCTTCTGCATTTTTGGCAATACCTGGTTGGATTACTACATATCTTTCGTAGTAGATAATCATATCTAATTTCTTAGATGGCAATCCTAAAATATAACCAATTTTGTTTGGAAGTGAACGGAAATACCAGATATGAGCGATTGGAACAACAAGATTAATGTGCCCTACTCTATCACGACGTACTTTCTTTTCGGTAACTTCAACACCACAACGGTCACAAATGATTCCTTTGTAGCGAATTCTTTTATACTTACCACAAGCACATTCAAAATCTTTTACTGGACCGAAAATTCTTTCGCAGAAAAGACCATCACGCTCTGGTTTGTGCGTTCTATAATTGATAGTTTCAGGTTTTAAAACTTCACCTCTTGACTCAGCCAAGATTGATTCTGGAGAAGCTAATCCTATCGAGATTTTGTTAAACCTTTTGATTGGGTTTTTATCTCTGTTGTTGTTATTTCTATTATTCATCATAGTTTTTACTATTGATTTATTGCAATTAAAAATTGATTTTAGACTTCTGATATTTTTATTTTTATCAGTAAGCTACCACGAATTACTTCTCTAAACTTCAACTAAATTTTTGAAGTGCTAATTATTAAGTCTTAATAAAAAATCGGAACGGGTTACGGGTATAAATCCTAAAAACTCTATAAATTAAGTAATCAGTTTTCAGTCACAGTTTTCAGCTTTAACACTGTAAACTGCGACTGTGACTGTTTACTATTATTATTCTTCTAATCTGATGTCTAAACCTAGACCTTTTAATTCGTGCATTAATACGTTGAAAGATTCTGGCAATCCTGGTTCTGGCATTGATTCACCTTTTACGATAGCTTCGTAAGTTTTGGCTCTACCAATAACATCATCCGATTTTACTGTTAAAATTTCACGTAATGTACTTGATGCACCGTATGCTTCAAGCGCCCAAACCTCCATCTCTCCAAAACGTTGACCTCCAAATTGAGCTTTACCTCCAAGTGGTTGTTGCGTAATAAGTGAGTATGGTCCGATAGAACGAGCGTGCATTTTATCGTCAACCATGTGTCCAAGTTTCAACATATAGATAACTCCAACTGTTGCTGCTTGGTGGAAACGTTCTCCAGTACCACCATCATAAAGATAAGTGTGTCCGAATCTTGGAATTCCAGCTTCATCTGTTAACTCATTGATTTGATCTAAAGATGCACCATCAAAGATTGGTGTTGCATATTTACGACCTAATTTTTGACCAGCCCATCCAAGAACTGTTTCATAAATTTGACCAATGTTCATACGAGAAGGTACCCCAAGTGGATTCAATACTATATCAACAGGTGTTCCATCTTCTAAGAAAGGCATATCTTCGTGACGAACAATACGAGCAACAATACCTTTGTTACCGTGACGTCCTGCCATTTTATCCCCAACTTTTAGTTTACGTTTTTTAGCGATATATACTTTAGCTAGTTTCAAAATACCTGCTGGTAATTCGTCTCCAACTGTAATAGTAAATTTCTCTCTACGTAAAGCACCTTGAAGGTCATTCAACTTAATTTTATAGTTATGGATTAAGTCGTTTACCATTGTATTGGTAGCATCGTCTGCAACCCATTGTCCTTTTGTTAAGTGAGCGAAATCTTCAACAGCATAAAGCATTTTTTGAGTATATTTTTTACCTTTTGGTAAAACCTCTTCACCCAAATCATTCATTACACCTTGCGATGTTTTTCCGTTAACGATTAAGAAAAGTTTTTCGATTAATTTGTCTTTCAATTCAACAAATTTAGTTTCGAATTCCATTTCTAAAGCACCCAAATCGTCTTTATCTTTGGTACGTTTCTTTTTATCTTTTACCGCTCTCGCGAATAATTTTTTGTCTAAAACCACACCATGTAATGAAGGAGAAGCTTTTAATGAAGCATCTTTTACATCACCCGCTTTATCACCGAAGATAGCTCTTAAAAGTTTTTCTTCAGGAGTTGGATCTGATTCTCCTTTTGGAGTAATTTTTCCGATAAGAATGTCGCCAGGTTTTACTTCGGCTCCTATTCTAATCATTCCGTTTTCATCTAAATCTTTAGTAGCTTCTTCAGAAACATTAGGAATATCGTTAGTTAACTCTTCGTTACCTAATTTAGTATCTCTTACTTCTAATGAATAATCATCTACGTGGATAGAAGTGAAAATATCATCACGAACCACTTTTTCAGAAATTACAATCGCATCCTCAAAGTTATACCCTTTCCAAGGCATGAACGCTACTTTTAGGTTTCTTCCTAAAGCAAGCTCACCATTTTGAGTTGCATAACCTTCAGATAAAACTTGACCAGGAATAACTCTATCACCTTTTCTAACAATAGGTTTAAGGTTGATAGAAGTACTTTGATTGGTTTTTCTGAATTTGATTAAATTATAAGTTTTTTCATCTGATTCAAAACTTACCATTCTTTCTTCTTCAGTTCTGTCGTATTTGATAGTAATAATATTAGCATCAACATATTCTACAGTTCCATGACCTTCAGCATTAATTAATACTCTCGAGTCAGATGCTACTTGTCTTTCAAGACCTGTACCAACAATTGGAGCTTCTGGACGTAATAAAGGAACGGCTTGACGCATCATGTTAGATCCCATCAACGCACGGTTCGCATCATCATGTTCCAAGAAAGGAATTAAAGAAGCAGAAATAGAGGCAATTTGGTTAGGTGCAACGTCAGTATAATGAACCACATTAGGATCAACAACTGGGAAGTCACCTTCTTCACGAGCAATAACTTTTTCAGCTGTGATTTTTCCATTATTATCCATTTCGATGTTTGCTTGCGCAATCATTTTTCCTTCTTCTTCCTCTGCACTTAGGTAAATAGGAGTAGATTCTAAATCGACAACACCATTGGTTACCTTACGGTAAGGTGTTTCGATGAATCCCATTCCGTTAACTTTAGCATATACACCAAGAGATGAAATAAGTCCAATGTTTGGTCCCTCAGGAGTTTCAATAGGACAAAGTCTTCCGTAGTGTGTATAGTGAACGTCACGAACCTCAAAACCTGCTCTTTCACGAGAAAGTCCACCTGGTCCAAGTGCCGATAATCTACGTTTGTGTGTAATCTCAGCTAATGGATTGGTTTGATCCATAAATTGAGACAACTGGTTCGTTCCGAAGAAAGAGTTGATAACTGAAGATAATGTTTTAGCATTAATCAAATCAATTGGTGTAAACACCTCGTTATCTCTAACGTTCATTCTTTCTCTAATGGTTCTAGCCATACGTGCTAGTCCAACACCAAATTGTTGTGATAATTGCTCACCAACAGTTCTTACACGACGATTTGACAAGTGGTCAATATCATCAATCTCTGCTTTAGAGTTAATTAACTCAATTAAGTATTTTACAATAGTAATGATATCTTCTTTGGTCAAGACTTGCTTTTCCATTGGGATATCTAAACCAAGTTTTTTGTTCATTCTATAACGACCTACTTCACCTAAGTTATAACGTTGGTCTGAGAAGAACAATTTATCTATAATACCGCGAGCCGTTTCCTCATCAGGTGGTTCAGCGTTACGTAATTGTCTGTAGATATGTTCAACTGCCTCTTTTTCAGAGTTAGTTGGGTCCTTTTGCAATGTGTTATGAATGATAGAATAATCAGCTTGCGAATTACTTTCTTTATGAAGTAATATTGATTTTACATCAGCATCGATGATTTCTTCTACATTATCTTTATCTAAAATAGTATCTCTATCAAGAATGATTTCGTTACGTTCGATAGAAACTACTTCACCAGTATCTTCATCTACGAAATCTTCGTGCCAAGTATTCAATACTCTAGCAGCTAATTTTCTACCGATGTATTTTTTAAGTCCTGTTTTAGAGACTTTAATTTCTTCTGCAAGGTCAAAAATTTCAAGGATATCCTTATCTCTTTCAAAACCGATAGCACGGAATAAAGTTGTTACAGGTAATTTTTTCTTTCTATCGATATAAGCGTACATTACACTATTGATATCGGTAGCAAATTCTATCCAAGAACCTTTGAAAGGAATTACTCTGGCAGAATATAATTTTGTACCATTTGCATGGAAAGATTGTCCGAAGAAAACTCCAGGAGATCTATGCAATTGCGATACTACAACACGTTCAGCACCGTTGATAACAAAAGTACCACTTGGTGTCATGTACGGTATTGTTCCTAAATAAACATCTTGAACAATAGTTTCAAAATCTTCGTGTTCAGGATCTGTACAATAAAGTTTTAATCTTGCTTTTAGAGGAACGCTGTACGTTAAACCTCTTTCTATACATTCTTGGATTGTGTATCTCGGTGGATCTACAAAGTAATCTAAAAACTCCAACACAAAGTTATTTCTTGTGTCTGTAATTGGGAAGTTTTCCATGAAGGTGTTGTATAACCCTTCGTCGCCTCTTTCGTCAGATTTGGTTTCCAATTGGAAGAAATCTTTAAAAGATTTTACCTGAACATCTAGAAAATCTGGATAGTTAGGTATGTTTTTTGTCGAGGCAAAATTCAATCTTTCGGTCTGATTTGTTATCATCAATGAAGAAATTTTGATTAAAAAAAGTAATTTTTGTGTAAAACACTGTTTAATTTATAAAACAATCTATACTTTTTTTTTATAACCAATACATCTTTAAAAATACTCTAAGAGATACTCTCTTTGCACTATTTTCTTTCTTCGTATTGATTTAAAAACCTTTTGTATTTATGCTTTTTTATAATAAAACTTAAAATAATTTTATTATACGAAAAATGGTTTAGACCATTGGATGCTTTATCCAAGGTCTAAACCTTATTCTAGTAACCTAGAAAAACTTATTTAAGTTCAACTACAGCTCCAGCTTCTTCAAGCGCTTTTTTAAGCCCTTCAGCTTCATCTTTAGCAACACCTTCTTTGATGTTAGATGGAGCAGCATCAACTAAATCTTTAGATTCTTTCAAACCTAAACCAGTTAATTCTTTTACCGCTTTTACTACAGCTAATTTAGAAGCACCAGCATCTTTCAATACTACTGTGAATTCTGATTGCTCTTCAGCAGCAGCTTCACCAGCACCACCTCCAGAAACTACAACAGCAGCTGCAGCTGGTTCGATACCATACTCGTCTTTTAATATTGTTGCTAAATCGTTAACTTCTTTAACTGTTAAGTTAACTAATTGTTCTGCGAATTGTTTCAAATCTGCCATTTTTTCTATCGTTTTAAAATGATTTGTAAAAATATAATTTATTATTGTGCGCGTGTTTTATGTGTTTATTTTAAGAATAAAATTCTTTATAAACTTGACCTATTCTTCGTCTTTGAATTGGTTTTTAAGAGCTGAAATAACTCTTTGTGCTGGTGATTGAAGTAATCCAATGATTTCTCCAATAACCTCTTCTTTAGATTTAAGTGAAGCTAACGAATCTAATAAGTTATCTCCAATATAAATTTCTGAATTGATAAAGGCACCTTTGAAAACTGGTTTATCAGATTTCTTACGAAATTCTTTGATAATTTTACCAGGAGCATTAGCAATATCAGCAATAAAGATAGAAGTGTTTCCTTTAAGAACTGATGGTAAATCACCATAGTCATTAGTAGAAGCTTCCATAGCTTTAGCTAATAATGTATTTTTAACAACCTCTAATTTAATGCCAGCTTTAAAACAAGCTCTTCTTAAGTTAGATGTAGTTTCTGCATTTAATCCAGAAATATCTGCTAGGTAAACTATGTTTGAACCAGCTAACTGTGCAGTTAAATCTTCAATCGCGATTGATTTTTCTTCTCTAGTCATACTAAAAATTTTTAACTACCAATTATACTGCTTTAGGATCCAAAGCAATTGCTGGACTCATAGTGCTAGAAAGGTGAATACTTTTAATGTAAGTACCTTTAGCAGCAGTTGGTTTAAGTTTGATTAATGTTTGAATAATTTCGTGTGCATTTTCTTGGATTTTATCAGCATCGAAAGATACTTTTCCAATTCCAGCATGAACGATACCTGTTTTATCTACTTTAAAGTCGATTTTACCTGCTTTAATTTCAGCAACAGCTTTACCAACCTCCATAGTTACAGTTCCAGTTTTAGGGTTTGGCATTAAACCACGTGGTCCAAGAACACGTCCTAATGGTCCTAATTTACCCATAACAGCTGGCATAGTAACGATAACATCGATATCTGTCCAACCATCTTTAATTTTTTGCAAGTAATCATCAAGACCTACGTGATCAGCTCCAGCAGCTTTAGCTTCTGCTTCTTTGTCTGGAGTTACCAACGCTAATACTCTCATGTTTTTACCAGTTCCGTGAGGTAATGCAACCACACCACGTACCATTTGATTCGCTTTTCTTGGATCAACTCCTAATTTTACAGCGATATCTACAGACTCGTCAAATTTTGCTGAAGCAATAACTTTAACTAATGCAGAAGCATCTTTTAAAGAGTATAACTTGTTTTTTTCAATTTTTGAAGCTGCTTCTTTTTGTTTTTTTGTCAACTTTGCCATATCTATCTCTTATTTTAGAGGAGAGTCTCCAGTTACTGTTATACCCATAGATCTAGCAGTTCCAGCTACCATACTCATTGCTGATTCGATAGTGAACGCATTTAAATCCACCATTTTATCTTCGGCAATAGTTCTAATCACATCCCAAGTAATATTAGCTACTTTTTTACGATTAGGTTCACCAGAACCAGATTTTAATTTTGCTGCATCCATCAATTGAACCGCAGCAGGTGGAGTTTTGATAACAAAATCAAACGATTTATCTTTGTAAACCGTAATTTGGACAGGACAAACTTTACCAGCTTTATCTTGGGTTCTAGCATTAAATTGCTTACAGAACTCCATGATATTAACACCAGCAGCTCCTAGAGCAGGTCCAACCGGTGGCGATGGATTCGCGGCACCTCCCTTAACTTGTAGCTTAACTACTTTACTAATCTCTTTAGCCATTGTTTAAAAATTTAACACATTATCATTTGGAAGCGATGAATGTGAT
Source organism: Flavobacterium sp. (assembly GCF_027531705.1). Lineage (GTDB taxonomy): Bacteria > Bacteroidota > Bacteroidia > Flavobacteriales > Flavobacteriaceae > Flavobacterium. The sequence goes on from NZ_JAPZSP010000010.1 coordinate 130,400, forward strand.
TTATTAAGTGTGTAACAAAAAATTATACTTTTTCAACTTGCATAAAACTCAATTCTAAAGGTGTTTTTCTTCCGAAAATTTTCACCATTACTTCAAGTTTACGCTTTTCTTCATTTATCTTTTCTATAGTTCCATTGAAACCATTGAAAGGACCATCAATAACTTTAACTGTTTCTCCTAAGTTAAAAGGAATTGCATGTGTATCAGTTTTAACCGCTAACTCATCTACTTTTCCAAGCATTCTGTTAACTTCTGACATTCTCAATGGCACAGGATCTCCTCCTTTTACTTCACCTAAGAAACCAATAACACCAGTTATCGATTTAATAATGTGAGGTATTTCACCAACAAGATTTGCTTCAATCATTACATAACCAGGAAAATAAACTTTGTCTTTAGCAATTTTTTTTCCATCACGAACTTGCACTACTTTTTCAGTAGGAACAAGAACTTGCGAAATATAATCACTCATCCCAAGTCTATTAGTCTCAGTTTCGATATAAGCCTTTACTTTGTTTTCTTGGCCACTTACCGCTCTAACAACATACCACTTTTTCACGTTATTGTCTGTCATTACGATTGAATTAACCTTTTAACCATCTAAAAAAACCTTCCAAAGACTTAGCAAAAAGCTCATCTACTCCCCATGTTGCCAAAGCGAATAAAACTGAAAATAAAGCTACTATTATAGTGTAACGTTGAACATCAGCCCAAACTGGCCAAGTAACATTAGACTTTAATTCTTCGAAAGCTTCAGATATGTAATTAACAACTTTTGTCATTGTATTTTATTTTTTGCACGGGCGGAGGGATTCGAACCCCCATCAACGGTTTTGGAGACCGCTATTCTACCCTTGAACTACGCCCGTTTCATTAAAAACCAGTGCCGTTATTTTACGACACTGGTTTCATAAATATTATGAAATGTGATTATCCTACTATCTCAGTAACCTGTCCAGCTCCAACAGTTCTACCACCTTCACGGATAGCAAAACGTAAACCAACACTCATTGCGATAGGACTTAATAAAGCAACATCTATAGTTAAGTTATCACCTGGCATTACCATCTCTACACCTGCTGGTAAAGAAATAACTCCTGTTACGTCAGTTGTACGTACGTAAAACTGTGGACGGTAGTTATTGTGGAATGGTGTGTGACGACCACCTTCTTCTTTTTTCAAGATATAAACCTCAGCTTTAAATGTAGCGTGTGGTTTTACTGAACCTGGCTTAATGATAACCATACCTCTTTTGATATCAGCTTTATCAATACCTCTTAAAAGTAATCCTACGTTATCTCCAGCTTCACCTCTATCAAGGATTTTACGGAACATCTCAACTCCAGTAATAGTAGAAGTTAATTTTTCAGCTCCCATACCGATGATTTCAACAGCATCTCCAGTATTTGCAACTCCAGTTTCGATACGACCTGTAGCAACAGTTCCACGACCTGTAATTGTAAATACGTCTTCAACTGGCATCAAGAATGGTTTATCTGTATCACGAACTGGCTCTTCAATCCAAGAGTCAACAGCTTCCATCAATTCAATGATTTTTGGAACCCAAGCAGGATCATTATTCAATCCTCCTAAAGCTGAACCTTGAACAACAGGACCATTATCTCCATCATATTCGTAGAAAGACAATAAATCTCTGATTTCCATTTCAACAAGTTCTAACAACTCAGCATCATCAACCATATCCACTTTATTCATGAATACAACGATTCTTGGAATACCAACTTGACGTCCTAAAAGGATGTGCTCACGAGTTTGTGGCATTGGACCATCAGTTGCAGCAACAACTAAAATAGCACCATCCATTTGAGCAGCACCAGTAACCATGTTTTTTACGTAATCCGCGTGACCAGGACAGTCAACGTGTGCGTAGTGACGGTTAGCAGTTTCATACTCTACGTGAGATGTATTAATTGTAATACCTCTTTCTTTCTCCTCTGGAGCGTTATCAATTTGATCGAACGATTTTGCTTGACAGTAACCAGCATCAGATAATACTTTAGTGATTGCTGCAGTCAAAGTAGTTTTTCCGTGATCTACGTGCCCAATTGTTCCTATGTTTAAGTGGGGCTTGTTACGGTTAAAATTTTCTTTTGCCATTTTACTTAATTTTTAATCTTAGTTATATATTTATTAGTGTTCAAATATTCAATTTTTGAGCCAACTACGGGAATTGAACCCGTGACCTCTTCCTTACCAAGGAAGCACTCTACCCCTGAGCTAAGTCGGCAGAAGCCCCACCCCAACCCTATCCAAAGGACAGGGAGTTGGTTTGGAATTGTGGGGAGAGCAGGATTCGAACCTGCGAAGTTCACACAGCAGATTTACAGTCTGCCCTCGTTGGCCGCTTGAGTATCTCCCCATTTTTATTGATTTTTCAGTGCTATAAAAGAACAAATTCCAAATTATTTCGGAAAATATTATTTAGAGCCGGCGGAGGGACTCGAACCCACGACCTGCTGATTACAAATCAGCTGCTCTAG
>NZ_JAPZSP010000037.1 GCF_027531705.1 Flavobacterium sp.
TATAACAGAAAAAGAACAAGTTACGTTACAAGAATGGAGAAAAAGTCCTTCGACTTGGAATGTGTAAATTAAGAATAAAGAGGAAAGAAAATAGAAAAAAGACTTTGTCAATATTCAATTTTCTTTTCTCTAAAAAATAAAAAAAATGAACCTAGAAAGCCCTAAAGTTACTGTAGAAAAATCAGCGGAATATTTATTCAATGCTTTGACTGATGTGAAGAATTTTGAAAAGCTAATGCCTGAAAACATTGCCAAATTTGAAGTTCTTGGAGATGATATTTTCAATTTTGGTTTGAAAGGAATGCCAGAAATTAAATTAAGACTGAAAGAAGGAATTCCAAATTCAAAAGTGGTGTTGAATGCTGCAAGTGATAAATTACCGTTTTCTTTGGTAGCAAATATCAATGCTGTTTCAGAAAACGCAAGTGATGTAAAATTAGATTTTGAAGGCGAATTCAATCCTATGATGGCCATGATGATAAAAGGTCCAATCACGAAATTTTTGGAAACTTTGGCTTCGAATATGCATAAATTATAATTGAGATTCCTACGGAATGACAAAGTAGGAAATTCATAAAAAAGCCTCGTATCATTACAATACGAGGTTTTTCTTTTCAAAGAATTTATTTTAAAACTAAACTAATTCTTCTTGGTTTTTAAATTCTGCTATTAATATTTTTTGGGTTTCGTATGGAACTGGTTCGTAATGATTGAAAGCCAAATTAAAACGAGCTCTACCTTGTGTTAACGAACGTAAGTCGCTGCCAAACTCGTGCATTTCGGCATAAGGAATATGTGCTTTGATAATTGTGAAATGACCTTCTGCATCCATTCCTTCTACAACAGCTCTGTGCGTTTGAATATTACTCATAATTCCACCTGTCAATTCTTCTGGAACATGAATTTCAATGTGATAATATGGTTCCAATAATTGAGGATCAGCATTGTGGAAATTTTCTTTGAATGCCATCATTCCAGCCAATTTGAAAGCTAAATCATTGCTGTCAACAGCGTGCATTTTTCCGTCGTAAAGAATTACTCTAACATCACGAACATAAGAACCTGTAAGCGGACCTTCTTGCATTTTTTCCATAATTCCTTTTAGAATGGAAGGATGAAAACGATTGTCAATGGCACCACCAACGATGCAATTGTAATAAATCAATTTTCCACCCCATGGTAAATCATGTTCTTCTTTTCCTCTAATATTGAATCCTTTTGGTTCTTCCATACCCTCAAACCAAGGTTCAATTTTCATGGCAACTTCTGCAAATTGTCCAGCACCACCAGATTGTTTTTTGTGTCTGTAAATAGTATCTGCACTTTTGCGAATTGTTTCTCTATAAGGGATTTTTGGTGTTCTAAATTCGACTGAAAGTTTAAAAGCATTTTCTAATTTCCATTTGATAACTGTCAAATGTAATTCACCATGACAATGGATTAGCGTTTGTTTTAATTCTGGAGAAACTTCCACTTTTATGGTTGGATCTTCTTCAACTAATTGGTGCAAAGCAATAGATAATTTTTCTTCTTCTCCTTTTTTAGTGCCTTCAACAGCAATAGTCAAAGTTGGATTTGGAAACTGAATTGGAACAATCTCTATATGTTTCCCTTTTTCGTGTAATGTATTGTTGATATGCGTGTCTTTCAATTTCAAAGTAGCTCCAATATCACCTGCAACTAATTCTTGAACAGGTGTTCTTTTGCTTCCTTCAACTTCATAAAGCTGGTTAATTCGTTCTACTTGACCCGTATTTTCATTTGTCAACTCATCTCCTACTTTAATTTTTCCTGAAAGGACTTTAAAGAAACTCAAATCGCCAACATGTGGTTCAGATAAGGTTTTGTATATAAAAATTGCTGTTGAGCCATTTTCGCTGCATTCAATTTCTTTTCCATCAACTGTTTTTTGTTTTGGCATTTCATAAGCAGAAGGACAAACATTGTCGATAAAACTCATAATTCTGCCACAACCCATATTCTTTTTGGCAGAAACACAGAAAATAGGGAAAATTTCATGATTGATTAACGAATGATGTAAACCTAATTTCATTTCGTCTTCATCTAATTCGCCTTTTTCAAAATAGCGTTCCATCAAGGTTTCGTCATTTCCAGCAATAGTTTCGATTAATTCTTGGTGTAATTGATTAGCTTTTTCTTTTTCAGAATCAGGAATTGCTAATTTTTCTGGTTTTCCGCCTTCAGCAGGGTATTTATACATCACCATATTGAGAACATCCACAATAGCATCAAATTTTTCACCTTGATTTACTGGATATTGCACTACCACTACATTGTTTCCAAAATGCGCTTTGGCTTCTCTTACTGTTTTATCAAAATCAGATTTTTCATTATCTAAATGATTTACAGCCAATAACATTGGTAATTTATATTCGTCGGTGTATGTCCAAATAATATCGGTTCCAACTTCAACACCCATTGCCGAATTTAAAAGCATCAATCCACAATCGGCAACACGCATTGCTCCTATTATTTCTCCAGTAAAATCATCGTAACCTGGCGTGTCTAATAAGTTTATTTTGTAATCTTTCCATTTGGTATAAACCAATTTAGAGAAAAAAGTTTTTCCTTTTTCATGTTCTATATCCGTATAATCTGCAACTGTGTTTTTGTCTAAAATTGTTCCTCTTCGGTTTATTAAACCTGCTTCAAAAAGCATTGATTCGGTAAGTGTAGTCTTACCACTACCCGTGTGTCCAACTAAAACAACATTTTTTACGTGTTTACTATCAAAATTTGCCATAATTATTAGTTTTATTGTTTCTATTAATTACCTCAAATTTCCGAATTATAGACAAATTACTAAATGATATAAATCATGTAATTGATAAGTAAATTCAAGATTATTGAAACCTAAAACAATAATTGAATTTCTTTAATTCCGTATGTTTTGACAGAATCATCTTCGAGAAAAACTTCTAATTTACCATCATTGGTAACGCCCTGAATTATTCCCATAAAACGATTTTGATTGGCATCTTCAAAAGGCATGGGAACATTAATTTTGAATAGATAACTGTGAAAATCATTCCAAATTTTACTCGCTTGATTTGAAAGTATCAAATTACAGTTTTGCTTGATATGAAAAACTATGTTTTCAAGAATGGTATCCAAATCAAATTCTTTTTTCATAATTGATGCCATTGAAGAAGCTTTTGGCAAATTATCAAATGAAGTTTGATTGACATTCAATCCAATTCCGACTATTGATTCTATTTTACTGTCAGATTTGAAACTATTTTCTACCAATATGCCACAAACTTTTTTGTTGTCTGACATAATGTCGTTTGGCCATTTTATGCTTAAATTAGGTAAATTACATTCGGCTAATGATTGAATAACTGCCAAAGCAACGGCTACATTTAGATGGAAAATCTCATCAGCATTTTTCAAAACATCTTTAATCAAAACACTCATAATAAGATTTTTACCAGCTTCCGATGCCCAAGTTGCACCCATTTGACCACGACCTTTATTTTGACTTTGTGCTGTAATTACCGTGAAGTTTTCAAGCACATTTTTACTGCTTAGTGATTTCAAATAATCGTTGGTTGAATCTGTGGCATCGAGTTTGATTAGTTTCATGTAAATTTATAATTTAAACTTATGGGAAAGTTTCAAAATTAATCACAAAAAGTGATAACTTTGCAAACTTATACAAAATAAATACATGGCAAAAAAAACTACAAATGATGATATTTTATTAGCTCATATCATTAAAGGAATTGAAGAAGTAAAAGGTAATGATATTGATATTCTAGATTTAAGAGAAATCGACAATTCTGCATGTGATTATTTCGTTATATGTAACGGAAATTCAAATACTCAAGTGAATGCAATTGTTGGTTCTATTCAAAAAACAGTTTCCAAAGAAATAAAAGACAAACCTTGGCATGTTGAAGGTGCCGAAAATGGCGAATGGGTATTGATGGACTATGTTACAATTGTTGTTCACGTTTTTCAAAAACATATTCGCGAATATTACAACATTGAAAGCCTTTGGGGCGATGCCAAAATCACTACAATAGAAAATAAATACTAAAAGAAAATATTCATAATGGCCGAAGATAATAAACCAAATTTAAAAACACCAAAAGTAAATCCGTATGTTGTATATGGCGTTTTGATAGTGATTTTTATTCTGATAAGTGTCTTTTCGGGTGGTTCTTCTTTTCAAGAACCAATGCCTGTAAACACATCTGAATTTAATCAAATATTAGAAAAAGGTGATGTAGAAAAAGTAACCGTTTATAACAAAACCGAAGCAGAAGTCTTTTTGAGTAAAAAGGCACTTTTAGACACTTTGAAATATAAAGCGGTTTATAAAGATTATTTGAATAGACCGAATAAAGGACCACACTATATTTTGACAAACATTGGTAACGATGAACTTTTTCAAAATAAATTAGAAAAAGCGGTTGCTGAAAAAAGATTAAAAAGTTATAATTTTCTTCAAAAAGAAGATTGGTCAGGATTAATCGGTACACTTCTTCCAATCGTTCTAATTATTGGTTTTTGGTTTCTAATCATGCGTCGTATGAATGGCGGAGCTGGTGGTGGCGGTGGACAAATTTTCAGTATTGGAAAATCGAAAGCAAAACTTTTTGATGAAAAAAATGAAGTTAAAACAACTTTCAAAGATGTTGCAGGTTTAGAAGGTGCTAAAGAAGAAATTCAAGAAATAGTTGAGTTCCTAAAAAACCCAACAAAATATACCAATTTAGGTGGAAAAATTCCAAAAGGTGCATTGTTAGTTGGTCCTCCTGGAACTGGAAAAACATTATTGGCAAAAGCTGTTGCTGGTGAAGCTAAGGTCCCATTTTTCTCATTATCAGGTTCTGATTTTGTTGAAATGTTTGTAGGTGTTGGAGCTTCTCGTGTTAGAGATTTATTCAAACAAGCAAAAGAAAAATCTCCAGCTATCATCTTTATCGACGAAATTGATGCCGTTGGTAGAGCAAGAGGAAAAAACAATATGTCGGGCGGAAATGATGAGCGTGAAAACACTCTAAATCAATTACTTACCGAAATGGATGGTTTTGGAACCAATTCAAATGTAATTGTGCTAGCTGCAACCAATAGAGCTGATGTTTTAGACAAAGCCTTAATGCGTGCAGGACGTTTTGACCGTCAAATATTTGTAGATCTTCCAGATGTTAGAGAACGTAAAGAAATTTTTGAAGTTCACTTGGCTCCATTGAAAAAAGTGGAAGGTTTAGATACTGATTTCTTAGCAAAACAAACTCCTGGTTTTTCAGGTGCCGATATAGCCAATGTATGTAACGAAGCAGCTTTGATTGCTGCAAGAAACAATAAAGAAGCTGTTGACAAACAAGATTTCTTAGATGCCGTTGACAGAATTGTTGGTGGTTTAGAAAAGAAAAATAAAATTGTTACACCAGAAGAAAAGAAAGCAATTGCTATTCACGAAGCTGGTCACGCAACAGTAAGCTGGATGCTTGAACATGCTGCTCCACTTATTAAAGTTACAATTGTTCCAAGAGGGCAAAGTTTGGGTGCAGCTTGGTATCTTCCAGAAGAAAGATTGATTGTTCGTCCAGATCAAATGCTTGATGAAATGTGCGCCACTATGGGCGGAAGAGCTGCTGAAAAAGTAACGTTCAACCGAATTTCTACAGGTGCTTTGAGCGATTTAGAAAAAGTGACCAAACAAGCTAGAGCAATGGTTACGGTTTATGGATTGAATGACAAAATAGGAAACGTTACTTACTATGATTCATCTGGTCAAAGCGAATATAGTTTTTCAAAACCTTACTCAGAAGATACTGCACAAGTTATTGATAAGGAAATTTCAGCTTTAATTGAAGGTCAATATCAAAGAGCCATTACAATTTTGGAGGAAAACAAAGATAAATTGAATCAATTGGCTGACATTTTAATTGAAAAAGAAGTTATTTTCAAAGACGATTTAGAAGCTATTTTTGGTAAACGCGAATTTGATTCGAATTTGCAACCAGAAACCGATTTATAAATTGTTAATATAGTCTTGATAAAATCTTAACTCAAAAACACTTTTGAATTAAGATTTTTTTATCTTTGAGGGTTTTCAAGATTGAAAATATAATATTTTGAATTTTTTATATGAGTCTTTTCAAAAAATTTTTTGGTACTGGTAATGATTCTTCTGATGAAGAAAGAGAAAGCGAGTTTAATACTTCGCCAGTAGATTCAGCACCTGCTGATGAAAAATTTACTTTCAATTTCAAAAAAAATGGAGGTAAATTCTTGTATTGTGAAAACCTTGATGAAGTAAGAGAACAATTTGAAAATATATTAGAAGAAAATGATTGGTTCGAATCGGAAGTTGTTTGTTACGAACCAAAATTATACACTTTACTAGACGAGAATAAATTAACTTACGAAAATCCTAAAAATCCAAAATTTTTATTTGCAAGTTGCGAAAATCTTATTGCTGATGAAGGTGCGGTTTTGTTTTCATCTAATCAAATTAAGCAAAACAAACCTAATGATTTGCCTGACAACATTGTAATTCTTGCCACTACAAGCCAAATTTTAGAAAATAAAAGCGATGGTTTGCAAGTAATTAAGAAAAAATACGATAAAGAATATCCAACAAATATTACTACCATTAAATATTTTGAAAAAGCAAAAGAAGAAGATTTTCTTCACTATGGAAGTTCAGCAAAAAACTTATACCTTCTGCTTTTAGAAGATTTGTAATATGAATGAAACGCTAAAGAGAGCCATTTCAGGAGCTGTTTATATACTTCTATTAATAGGTTCAACATTATATTCTAAAGAAAGTTTTTTTACTTTATTTGGCGTTTTCATGCTAATTGCTGTTTATGAATTTTGTAATTTAATTCAAATCAAAAAAGTTTTTCCTATCCTTTTTGGTTTTCTATTATACTCAAGTATAATTTTAGTTAGCTTTTATAAAAATGATACCGAAGCCTTTCTTTTGAAAAACTTCAACAAAAACTATGACATTGACATAAACATCAATCAGTTAAATCTTGTATTGCTTGTAATTACAATGGTTGTTTCTATAAAATGCATTTTATTTTTATTTTATGACAAAATGCAAACTATCAGTAACTCATCCAAATATCTGTATCTTTTAGGCTATATCATTCTTCCATTTATTTTTATTGTAAAAATTTCATTTGGAATAAATAGTTATAATCCGAAAATCATTTTAGGCTTATTTATTCTAATTTGGACAAATGATACATTTGCTTATATAGTCGGAAAATCTATTGGAAAAAATAAATTATTTGAAAGAATTTCACCTAAAAAAACAATTGAAGGTTTTGTTGGCGGAATTGTTTTTGCAGTAATCGCAAGTTATTTTATATCCAAATACTACATCGAAGGGAAACAATTAGCTCAATACATTTGGATTGGAATTGCCCTAATGGTAGGTGTTTTTGGAACTACTGGTGATTTAATCGAATCAAAATTCAAACGAATTGCAGGTGTAAAAGACAGCGGAAAAATAATGCCAGGACATGGTGGTGTTTTAGATCGACTAGATAGTGTTATATTTGTAGCACCATTCATATTTTTGTTTTATCAAATTTTAAATTATGTTTCATAAAGAAGGCGGAAAAATCATATTGATTTCGACAACTGTAACAGTTGCAATTTTATTATTAGCTGATAATTTTATAGAAAATTTTTGGCTACAAAAAGCAGTAGAAATTGCTACATTGTTATTTCTAATTATAATTCTACAATTTTTTAGAAATCCGAAAAGAGATTTAGTTGTAAACAACAATGTAATCATTGCTCCTGTTGATGGAAAAGTGGTAGTTATTGAAGAAGTTTTTGAAAGTGAATATTTCAAAGATAAACGTCTGCAAGTTTCTATATTTATGTCGCCTATAAATGTACATGTAACACGTTTTGCAGCAAGCGGAAGAATCAATTTTAGCAAATACCATCCAGGGAAATTTCTTGTAGCTTGGCATCCTAAAGCTAGTGAAGAAAACGAACGTACAACTGTTGTTATCGAAACTAAGAATTTTGGTGAAATTTTGTACCGTCAAATTGCAGGTGCTCTGGCTCGTAGAATTGTAAACTACGCCGAAGAAGGAATGCAAGTAGTACAAGGAGAAGATGCTGGCTTTATTAAATTTGGTTCGAGAGTTGATATTTTTTTACCTTTGGGAACAGAAATAAATGTAAAATTGAACCAAAAAGCAATTGGTAATCAAACCATTATCGCAACAAAGTCGTAAATGGCAGAAAAAGATTTAGATACTCGATTTCAAGAAGCCGTTGAAATTGCAGAAACTATTCCGCAAGCTTCCTTACCGCAAGATGTTCAGTTGCGCTTGTATGCTTATTACAAACACGCCACTTCTGGAAATAATATTGTTTCTCCAAATCAAATGCTTAATTTTGATTTGAGAAATGCATTCAAAACTAATGCTTGGATGCAAATTAGCCATCTTACTATTGAAGAAGCCAAAGAATTATACATAAAAAACATACTAGAAATACATAATTCAAGAAAATAATTTTCAAATGAAAAAAATAGTGCTTTTTTCTTTTTTTCTAATGCTTTTATCATGCAATAACAAGAAACTAACCGAAGTTGTAGAAGTTCCGCTTCCTGCAGCCGAAGAAAAATTGATTATTGGAAATCCTGATGATGTAAAAGCAGATGAAGGCGAATTTGAGTTAAAAAAACTACCTTATTCTTATGATGCATTGATTCCTCACATTGATGCGGCTACAATGGAAATTCACTATTCAAAGCACTATTTAGCTTATACAAATAATTTGAATAAAGCTTTAGCAAGCGAAGAAGAAACAGATTTAACAATTGAAGAAATCTTGGCGAAAATGGATATGAAAAATACTTCATTGCGAAACAATGCTGGTGGTTATTATAATCACAATCTGTTTTGGGAAAACATTGCTCCAAAAGCTGGCGGTCAACCTAAAGATACTTTGGCGAGTTCTATTAAAAGAGATTTTGGTTCGTATGCTAACTTTGAGTCTGCTTTTAAAGATGCTGCAAATAAGCAGTTTGGTTCTGGTTGGGCTTGGCTTGTTACCGATAAAACTGGAAAACTACAAATTACAACAACATCAAATCAAGACAATCCATTAATGCCAATGGCAGAAATTAAAGGATTTCCAATTTTAGCATTGGATGTTTGGGAACATGCTTATTATTTGAATTATCAAAATAAAAGAGCAAAATATATCGATGCTTTTTTCAAAATTATAAACTGGAAAAAAGTCCAAGAACGCTACGAAGAAGCAATTAAGAATTAGATAGTTATTTCATTTCAAAAGTTGTTTCTGCTAGCAAACTATTTTCATCATAAATATTAACTTGATAGTTGCCTTTACTAAAACTTGAAAATGGTAATTGTTGACTAAAATCTTCAGTTTTGTTGTGATAAGCAATTTTTGCTACAAAAGTATAAAGCAATGCTTTTTCTGAAATAGTTGTTGCTTTAGTTTCTCCAACAACCTTATTTTCAGGATCTATAATCTGAAAATATAATGTTTTTTGTCCAGGTTTTGCAAACTGATTTTGATTTATTGTATAATTAACGACTAGGAAATTAGCTCTTTTACAATTTTGAGTAGCAACTAGTTTACCTGAGTTTTTTGCTTTATAGGACGTGGCATTAAGATTTAAAAAAGTTAACTTAGAAGCTTTTTTTATGGTTTCATTTAATTCTTCATTTTTCTTTTCTAAAAATTTATTTCTTTCCTGAATTTCCTTTATGTTTGTGGGGATTTCAACCAAAGTATTCACAGGAACTGGTTGAGAAACAAGGTTTTTTCTAAGTTTAAAATTTTCATCAAAAAGAAAAATCATTTTCGACTTAATATCAAGCAATTTATCATTGTATTCTTTTATTGTTAATTTTTTGCTTTTTATCTCATTAATAAGTTGTTGTACTTTCTCTCTTTCTTCAATAACCTCATCAGACAAATTAATGTTATCAGATATAGTTTGATCGTATTTACCTTTGAGAAATTCAAGATCAGTAAGAAGTGATTTTGCATCATTCTTTTCTAAAATTGTGGAATAAGTATCTTTTTTTTGGAATTTATCATTTACTATGTACACTGACATTCCTATAACAACAGTAGAAAGTATTGCAATAATATACTTTAAATTAATCAGATTGGCTTTTTGAGGCATAGATAGTTTAGGTTAATTTGGGTAACAACAAATCTATAAATAATTAACGAAAAAACGAATGAATATTAATTATTATTGTCAATCATATTAGAAATTATCTGAAAAAGCTTCGATTGTTCGAAAGGCTTGATAATCACATCATTCATTCCACAGGATAAAGCTTGTTCTGACACTTCTTGCTTATCAAAAGCTGTAAGAGCTACAATAGGTAATTTATGCCCTTTTTTTCTAATCAATTTTGTTGTTTCAAAACCGTTAATAATTGGCATATTAATATCCATCAATATGATGTCAAATTTATCAGTATCTAAAATCTCAACTGCTGCATAACCATCATCAACAACAGTACATTTGAACTTATTGTTTTCGAGTGTTTTTCTAGTCACTATTTGGTTGATTTTATTATCTTCAACAACCAAAACATGATAAAATTTCTCTTCGGATAAATCGACAACAATATTATTTATAATTTCAATTTTCTTTTTATCATCTGATTCAAATGGAATTGTAAAATAAAAAGTTGTTCCTTTTCCTTCCACACTTTCTAATTCGATTTCGCCGCCGAAAATTTCAACCAATTTTTTTACAATTGACAAACCAAGTCCTGTTCCTTGATAATCACCTTCTTTACGTTCAATTTGAACAAACTTTTCAAATATTTTTTCTTTATCAGAATCGGCAATTCCAACTCCTGTATCTTTTACATAAAAAGTTATGAATTTTTTTGTTCCTTCTTCTCTATCCAATTTAGCAGTTACTGTAACTTTTCCGTATTTAGTAAACTTTAATGCATTACTAACCAAGTTCATAAACACTTGAGATAACCTAAGTTTATCCCCTATTAATGTTTCAGGAATTGCTTCATCAATTTCAATAAACAATTTATTATCGTTCTTTTTGGCTATAAATTTTAACGAATCAGTAATGGTATTGATTTCATCTGAAATATTGAAAATCATGTTTTCTAGAACGATTCTTTTTTCTTCAATTTTGTTTATTTGAAGTAAATCGTTGACAAGTGACAATAAGTATCCAGCCGAAAATTTAAGCGAATTAATATGTGGACTATTGGCTAATTCTTTGTGTTCATCAATAATGATATTGGTAATTCCAACTACTCCATAAAGCGGTGTTCTTAATTCGTGCGTAATTGTTGAAACAAACTGTGTTTTTAATTGAGTTGCCATTTCAGCTTTTTCTTTAGCTACCAATAATTCCTCATTAGTAGCTTTTAAAATTTTATTGGTTTTATCTCTCAAACGATTGTTTCTAAACAGAGAAATCACCAATAATAATAAAACAAGGATTACAATACCAAATAAAATATCGATTGTTCTTGATTGGCTTAAATCAAGCAAATGTTTTTGGTTTTCATTCTCAATTTGTTCAATTTGCCTTTCATATTCATCAAGTTGAATCTCGTTGACAATATTTTTGATAGTATTAATTTTTTCTTGAGAATAAATTTTTTCTTTTAAAGTCTTATGAAGGTCTAAGAAATATTTCGCTTTATTATCATTATTAATTTTAGTTAGAAACTTTGAATAATCTAAATAAACCTCTGCAATATTTGAGTCAATTAATTCTGAACTGTTTTCTTTAGAAATAGTGACTGCTTTAGAATAATACAAATCGGCTTCATCATTTTGATTAGCAATATTGTAATAATTTCCGTAATTAGTGTACAAAGAAATTTTTGCTTCTATAAGATCACTGTTTTCAATATAAGATTTGCATTTATCTAAATATTTTATTCCATTTATATAGTCTTTAGAATTGATGTAGGCTCCAGCAATGTTTAATTGTGTATAAGCAACTTCATCATTATCATTTATTTTATTTGCGAAAAATAATGCCTTTTTATAATATTCAATTCCTTTTTGCAAATCAATTTTTCGATACGTATAAGTGGCTCCTAAATTATTATAAATCCATTCTTGTATTGAATCATTTTCTGTTAACAAAGCATGGCTTAATGCTTTTTCATAATAAGTAATTGCTGTTTTGGGTTCGGAGAATTCATCAAAATTTAGTCCAATAATATTATAAGCTTTTGCCATCAATTGATGATTTTTCAATTGATGTGCTTCATCTAATGCTTCTTTAGAAACAAGTAATGATTTTTCACATTCAAAGCTATGCAATGCTTCACCTGCAATAGAAAGTTTTTTTACTACACTTTTCACAGACAAATTTGTTTGCGAAATCACTCCTTGAAAAGTGAGTAAAAAAGCTAAAAATATGTAGTTGGTAAATTTCAACTATGCATGATTTATAATAATTTGAAACTTTTGTTTGAAAAATTTAATTTCTTATTAATTTTCTGTATTTGATACGTTTAGGAGCAACATCGCCTAATCGTTTTTTCTTGTTTTCTTCATATTCAGAAAAACTTCCTTCATAGAAATATACTTCAGAATCACCTTCAAAAGCTAGAATATGAGTACAAATTCTATCTAAAAACCATCTATCGTGCGATATCACAACTGCACAACCAGCAAAATTTTCTAAACCTTCTTCAAGTGCACGAAGTGTGTTGATATCTAAATCGTTGGTTGGCTCATCTAATAAAAGTACATTTCCTTCTTCTTTGAGAGTCATGGCAAGGTGTAAACGGTTACGTTCTCCACCGGAAAGTGCTGATACTTTTTTGTTCTGTTCGCTTCCACCAAAATTGAATCGAGACAAATACGCTCTTGAATTTACTTGACGACCACCCATCATAATTAACTCTTGTCCATCGCAGAAGTTTTCCCAAATTGATTTATTTGGATCTATGTTCGAATGTGCTTGGTCAACATAAGCAATTTTTACTGTATCACCAATTGAGAATTCTCCACCATCAGGTTTTTCTTCACCCATAATCATTCTAAAAATAGTTGACTTACCAGCACCATTAGGTCCAATAATTCCAACAATTCCTGCTTGTGGCAAAGTAAAATTCAAGTTATCATAAAGTAATTTATCTCCAAAAGCTTTTGCAACTGTTTTTGCTTCAATAACATTAGTTCCTAATCTTGGACCATTTGGAATGTAGATTTCTAATTTTTCATCTAATTCTTTTTGATCTTCATTTAAGAGTTTATCATAGTTTTGCAAACGAGCTTTTTGTTTAGTTTGTCTTCCTTTTGCTCCTTGACGAACCCAATCAAGCTCACGTTCAAGTGTTTTTCTTCTTTTGGAAGCCACTTTTTCTTCTTGCTCCATTCGTTTTGATTTTTGATCTAACCAAGAAGAATAATTTCCTTTCCATGGAATACCTTCTCCTCTATCAAGTTCTAAAATCCATCCGGCAACATTATCTAAGAAATATCTATCGTGTGTAACAGCAATAACGGTTCCTGCATATTGAGCTAAGTGTTGCTCTAACCAAAGTACGCTTTCGGCATCTAAGTGGTTGGTTGGCTCATCTAATAGTAATACATCAGGTTGTTGCAATAATAATCTACAAAGTGCCACTCTACGTTTTTCTCCACCTGAAAGCACTTTTATTGGAGTATCAGCATCTGGAGTTCTAAGAGCATCCATAGCAACTTCAAGTTTATTGTCTATTTCCCAAGCGCCAGCAGCATCAATTTTGTCTTGCAATTCTGCCTGACGATCCATAAGTTTTTGCATCTTTTCGGCATCTTCATAAACTTCTGGCAAACCGAAACTGTCATTTATTTTGTTGAACTCGTCAAGAAGTGCATAAATTTCGGCAGCACCTTCACGAACAATTTCGATTACCGTTTTAGTTTCGTCCAATTGTGGTTCTTGTTCCAAATAACCAACCGTATAACCTGGTTGAAAAACTACATCTCCTTGGTAATTTTTATCAACACCAGCTATGATTTTTAATAATGTAGATTTTCCCGAACCATTAAGTCCAAGAATACCAATTTTTGCTCCATAAAAGAAACTTAGGTATATATTTTTTAAAACTTGTTTGTCGCTTCCTTGATACGATTTACTCAATCGTTGCATTGAAAATATTACTTTTTTATCGTCTGACATTTTATTATTAAATTTTAAATTTTAGATATTAAATATTTTACACTCTTCCTTTTAATGAGCTAAAAACCCATGCATTAGCTAGAAAACCTATTCCAACAGTGGCAAAACCCCAGCCTGCAATGTCATCATAACGGAAAGCTCCTAAAGCTATTAATACCAATCCCATGATAATCATAATAAGAGTTGCCCAACCTAAAACGGTATTTTTATTCATTCCCATAATTCATTTTTTTTTAGGATTACAAATATCGATAATTTAAACATATTTTCATGAATTTTTATATACAAAAAAAATAGTTTAGTTATTAAAACTAAACTATTTCTGTTTTTATTAATTGTATTTTCTACGAAGAAACTATATTCATTAGTTAAAGAAAATAATATAACATTTAATTCATTATTTTTTTAGTAACTATTTCATTATTATTTGAGGTTGCTTGAACCAATAATACTTGATTGTTTCCTGAAACAGTTAATACAATGTGTGATGCATTTAGATTTCTTTTTTCAGCTATTAAAAGACCGCGTATATCAAAAATTCTAACATCTTTCAGAGTTGTTTTTCCTGAATCAATAACTACCTCATTTTGAGAATTTTTATAAACAATAACATTTGAATTTGAAAATTCTGGAGTTGAAGTAGTCAATGTAGTTTGGTAAACAATTTCGAAACGATTATTAAATAAACCAGGCTCAGATACAAAAGTGTATGGATTCAATTTTAAATCAGTTAATGAACCGTTTACTTTATCTTTTAATAAAATAACTTGAGATGCTTCACTAAACAAACCATCAAAGTGGTCAACTGCAATAGTATAAGTTCCAGCATCAGTGATTTTACAACTTAAAAGAACAACATCATTTGATTGAAAAGGTAATGCTCGACTTTGTATTGTGTAATATTCATTATTAACAATAGAATTCAATAAAGCTTTGCCATTGTTAATATTTTTTCCATCAAATACATCTGCTTCGTTAGTTGCATTTGGCTTATAACCTACTGCCATTTGAGAAAATGCTCCTGAAGAATTTGTAAGGTTTATCCAAAAACGATTTCCTTCTGTTGAAGTTAAATTTGTAGTTAATGACGAATTAGTAGCAGAATTTAATCTAAAAAACTGATTGTCATTATTAGTCGTTCTTTGAGCATTTCTAAAAGTTAAAGCTGTACCAGTACTTGTTGCTTCAACCATAAATCCTTGACCAGTTCTGATAACTCCATTTGGATCAAAAACTTGATCCTCTCCATTACTAACAAAAACGCCACCTGCCCATGTACAATATGGATTATCATTTGCGTCTCCATTGGTTTCTCTCCAAAAATAAAATGTTCCTGTAATTTGTGTACTATTATCAATCACTAATTGTGATATACTAATTGGCGATGGGTAAGGATTGCCGACCATATTATAACGTTTTCCAGCTCCTAAATTAGTTAATGCAACTGGAATTGTTCCATTGGCAGGTATTCCAATATAAGTCCCTTGCCAAGTAGTAGGCGATGTTGGATGATTATTAGGCATTCGAATTAAATATCCTTTTCCTAATTCAAAGATAGATGAAGTTGATGCCACAGAGCTAAACAAGTTTAAATTAGAATTATAATTATAGAAACGAATTATTGGAGAAACACTGGTATTAGGAGAAAACGTTCCTAATTGTTGAGAAATAACTGGTGATGACCACATAGTATAATCTAAGCGTTTTAAAGCAGAGCTATTTCGTTTTACAATAATATTTCCAACATTGGTAGCATCAGCAATTTGACGTAAAGCGGCATTATTTTGAATAGTTAGTGAGGAACCAGTTACGACATTAATAGCATTAGAGATTTGTAATGTATGACCTGAGTTAAAAACAACTTGAGCATTATTATTTATTGTCAAATCACAACCAATAATATTTCCAGTTGATGAAAAATTTTCAGAAATAATTACTTGTTTTGTACTGTCTGGAATACCATTTGTCCAAAATAGTCCGTTCCAAGTTGTTGAGCCACTACAAACAAAACTGCTTTCTAAACAAAACTGTGATAAAGAAGCAACTCCATTAAATACAAGAGTATTAGTATCGATTGCATCAGCAACAACTGGAGAACTCCATGCGCCATAACCATTTGTTTCTCTTTGATGAAATGAAAAACTCAAATAATTATCATTTGTAACAAATCCAGAAGTTGGCGAAGGTTTTAATAAAACATCTGCATTCAATGAGGAATTTGTTCCATAATTTTCTATTATCCAATAAGTATCGGATAAAATTCCTGTTGTTGTTGGAGCTGCATAAGGCATTCCGTTAATTAAAGAAACAACCACCTTTGCATTTGGAATAGTCGTTGTAAAATTTAAACTAGTATTTACATTATTATAATCATAAGTTCCCGTTGTAGTAATTGTATTAGTTTGAGCTTTACCAAAACCTACAGGAGCACTTGATATAACAATAGTTGGATTATCTAAAATGGCTCCATTATAATTTCCAGTTGCATCTTCTATGGTACTATCGGTATTATTTTCAAATTGATAATAAACTAATAACCCATCAATACAAGCATATTTCAAGTCATTTATAATATGCATATTTTCTTGAATTTGCTGTTCAGTTCTTGCAACCGACCAAATTCTAAATTCATCTAAAGTTCCATTTAGAGAAGAAGTTGAAGCATTACCAATCTCAAAATTATTCCAAGCACTAGGATAAGCAACACCAGTTTTGGTTTCAACAAGTTTTCCATTCAAATATAAACTAGCTGTTCCTTCATCAAATGTATAGGCCATATGAATCCATTTATCTTCAATAAGAGTATTAATTGATGAAGTAATTGTACTTTCAGCAGTTTCAGCAGTACCGACTCTAATTATTTTTGCCGAATCTGAATGCATAAAAAACTGACCTGCTTCTCCTAAACTGTGATTCCAATCAGCAAAAACGTTATTCGGTTTATACCAATATTCTACGGTAAACTTTATAGGTTGCCAATTCAAATCTGTAATTTGAACTCTGTCATTAGTACCATCAAAACTAAGAGCATTACCTCTATCGTATGTATTTTTTTTCATTACAACTGTAAAAGTTGCTGTTTGTGGTGTTACAACACCTGATGTTGCCGTAATTGTTCCTGAAAATGTACCATAATTCAACCCTGTATGCTTAACATAAATGGTTTTATCAACATATAAATTAACGGGGTTCATGGTTAATGTTGAAGCAAATTCAGAATTTGGACTAAACGAAATTTCGAAATCTGACGAGTCAACTGTTACAACAACCGGAGTAGTTAAATCAGCGCCAAGTATCTTATATTCTAAAACTTCATTAGTTCTAGGCGTCAAATAACAATCCGTAGAATCCTTTATAGCAACAATACTTAAATTTGGAATAGCACAATTTAAAACACTGACCGTTGAAAATTTAAAATGATTTTTAACAGCATTAAATCTTATAAAATCAGAAAATTGATTTGATTTTTTTTGTGGTTTTTCAAATGATTTCAATTCATCAAAACCACAACTATTTTTACTTTTAAAACCAAAAGAAACATTTAGTCCGAAAAATAAAAACATAACGATTTGGAGTAAGTTAAGTTTCATAATTCAAAAATTTTTATAAATATACGAAAGTTACTACTCTAGATGCAAAAAAATTGATTTAATCGATGAAATACGCATTTAAACGAAAAAATATAAAAAAATAACAAGAAAATATTTATTTGTTTTGTTAATTAAAAATAGTAACCAACATTTCCTTCAACAAATCGTGATTACTCAATGAAGTGGCGCCTACACCTTTACTTTTCACATCAATATCTCGCAAACCAGCAACAATAGCGCTGACTTTTCTCATCGGATAATTTTTTAACGCCACGTCATAATCTTTCACAAAAAATGGGCTAATACCAAGTGCGGAAGCTACATTTTTAGGATTTTTATCTTTTAATCCGTGGTACTTTAAAACTTTTACAAAATAACTAAAGACCAAACTAGTTGTTACAACCATTGGATTGTCTTTGGGATTATCTGCAAAATATTGGGCAATTTTATAAGCTTTCAATTGATTTTTAGCTCCTAAAGCATTTTGCAATTCAAAAACATTAAAATCTTTACTAAATCCAATATTTTCTTCAATGTCTTTAGCAGAAATAGTATGTCCTTTTGGCAAAATTATTTGAAGTTTATTCAGTTCGTTACTTATTCTACTCAAATCATTTCCAAGAAATTCAACTAACATCGCATTTGCCTTTGGTTCAATAGAATATCCTTTTCCTTGAAGCACACGTTGAATCCAAGTTCCGACTTGATTTTCATACATTTTTTTACTTTCAAAAACGAGTCCAACTTTATCCAATAACTTAACTAGTTTTTTACGTTTATCGAGTGTTTTATATTTGTAAGCCATTACCAAAACAGTTGTTTCCTGAAAATTCTCGGCATAACTTTCTAATTTATCGATAGTTCTAACTAATTCTTGCGCTTCTTTTACAATAACAACTTGTCTATCTGCCATCATCGGATAACGTTTGGCGTTTCCAACAATATCTTCAATAGTCACATCTCGACCGTACAAAACAGTTTGATTAAAATCACGTTCGTGTTCTTGCAGTACATTATCTTCGATATATTCCGTCAATTTATCAATATAATAAGGCTCTTCACCCATCAAAAAGTAAATTGGCTTTATATTTCCAGCTTTTATGTCGTTTATAATTTTTACAACTTCGTCCATTATTTTAAGTATTCAGTTTACAGTCGCAGTTGGCAGTTAGTATAAAATAACTATTTTTGCTTCATGCAAAAGTTGAACTTTCCAGTTTATTCGTTTCGGTTCAAAAATAGTGAAAATAAAGTTGCTATCTTTGATGAAATCAGGAAAAAATTTATCATTCTCACTCCAGAAGAATGGGTTCGTCAGCATGTTGTGAAATTTCTAATTGAAGAAAAAAAATACCCAAAATCATATATTAATGTTGAGAAATTAATCAAAGTTAATGGTTTGAATAAACGTTATGATGTTGTGATTTTTCAACCCAATGGTTTACTCTCATTGTTGGTAGAATGCAAAGCTCCAGAAATAAAAATTACGCAAACCACTTTTGACCAAATTGCACGTTATAATATGACTTTAAAAGCCGATTATCTTATGGTTACAAATGGCTTAAATCATTACTTTTGCAAAATGGATTTTGAAAATAAAAAATATACTTTTCTCGAAGAACTTCCAGAATTTGAAAAATAGATAGATCGATAGTAGATGAAAGACAAAAAAATAGCCGTTGTCATACTCAATTGGAATGGAGCAAAATTGTTAGAACAGTTCTTGCCTTCTGTCATTTCTTTTTCTGATGAAGCACAAATTTATGTTGCCGATAATGCTTCAAAAGATGAATCGATTGCTGTTTTGAAAACCAAATTTCCTTCGGTAAAAATTATTCAAAATGAAGCTAACTATGGTTTTGCAAAAGGTTATAATGAAGCATTACAACATGTTGAAGAAGACTATTATGCGCTTGTAAATTCGGATATTGAAGTTACAGAAAATTGGCTTACTCCTATTCTAACCATTTTTGAAAATCAACCCGAAATTGGAATTATTCAACCCAAAATTTTAGATTTCAAAAACAAAGAATACTTTGAATATGCTGGTGCAGCTGGTGGTTTTATTGATAAATATGGTTATCCGTATTGTCGCGGTCGCATTTTTGATACTATCGAAAAAGATTTGCATCAATATGATGATGAAAAAGAAATTTTCTGGGCTTCGGGTGCTTGCTTTTTTATTAGAAAAGAGATTTATAGAAATTTAAAAGGTTTTGATAATGATTTTTTTGCACATCAAGAAGAAATCGATTTGTGTTGGAGAGCTTTTAATCTTGGTTATAAAATAAAATACACTTCAAAATCGGTAGTTTATCATGTTGGTGGTGCCACTTTGAACGAAGGAAATCCAATGAAAACATTTCTAAATTTTAGAAATTCTCTTTTAATGTTGACTAAAAATTTACCAAAATCTAAATTGATTCCAATTATTTTTTCAAGATTAGTACTTGATGGAATTGCTGGAATTCAATTTATTTTTAAGGGAAAAATTCAACACTTTCTCGCAATTATTAATGCGCATTTTTCTTTTTATGCAAAGATTTCCAAAACGTTACAAAAAAGAAATGGCAAACAAAACAAAAACTACTATCACACCAACAGCATTGTTTACAAGTATTTTGTTAAAAACGGCAAGATATTTGAGCAATAGTTAACAATACTTTAGCTTACAATTCCATTTGTATCAAGTATTAATTTGTAATTTTGTCAAAATTAAAAATAATAAAATCAGTTATGAAAAAAGTAATTTTAATTCTTTCGTTAGCCACTTTAACCCTAACTTCTTGCGGAACTAAAAAGAAGATTGCCGCTTTAGAAAAACAAAATAAAGATTGTCAGGATTTATTGAATTCGACAACTGTAAAATTGAATATGTGCTTATCTGAAAAAGAAGCCTTAAATCAGCAAAATGACTATTTAAAGAAAAACAATTCTGAGTTAATCAACAATGTTGGTAACATGACAACGTTGACAACTAAAGGTGCTCAAAATATTGAAAAAGCATTAGAAACAATCAAAGAAAAGGATTTGAAAATCAATAGATTACAAGATGCTTTAACCAAAAAAGATTCTGTGACTTTAGCGTTGGTTTCAAGTTTAAAAAAATCGGTTGGACTTGATGATCCAGACATTAATGTAAATGTTGAAAAAGGCGTTGTTTTTATCAATATTTCAGATAAAATGCTTTTCAAAAGCGGAAGCTATATGGTAACTGACAGAGCAAAAGAAATTTTAGGAAAAGTTGCTAAAGTAATCAATGATAAACCAGATTTTGAATGCATGGTAGAAGGTCATACTGACAATGTTCCGTTTACTGGAAATGCAATTTTGCTTGACAACTGGGATTTGAGTGTGAAAAGAGCAACAGCTATTACAAGAGTATTAACCAAAGAATTAGGTGTAAAACCATCGCAATTGATTGCTGCTGGAAGAAGTGAATATATTCCATTAGTAGATAACAATACTTCAGAAAACAGAGCTACTAACAGAAGAACTCGTATTGTAGTGATGCCAAAAATTGACGAATTCTACGATATGATTGAAAAAGAAATGAAAAACTTGAGTAAATAAATTTTAAAATTCACCTAAAATAGTACCTAAACGCCTCGAAAAAATCGAGGCGTTTTTATTTTATGCCATAATTTAATGGTAACATATCTGCAACTTTGAGTTTCGAAAAATCTCCCGAAAAGTTAATGGATTCAATATTAGAATTATTCCCAAACTTATCAATATTAAATGTTTCTGTTTCAAAGATGACTTTAGATTGTTCTTTTTTATCAAATAACAGGTTGAATTCGGCAACAAATTTTTTACTGGCAAATTCTTTAATTTGTTTTGTTACTTTAACTGTTTTAGAGTCACTAGAATCAGTAACTTTAAAATTATCAGCTGGATTAACTTGGTAACTCCCTTTAAAAACTAAGAAGTTTTTTTTACTCCAGCTATTACTTGCTAAGATTCTAAAAAAATGCAAGATCGAACCTTGGTAGCTTTTTTCTCTGTTTTTTAAGGTTTTTGATTTATTATTTAGTTCTTCAAAACGAGATAATCCAGAATAAAAAGTCTTAGAAACTGAACTCGATTTCATTGTATGCTGAAAAAAAATAACATCAAAATTAACTAACTCATAATAAATTTTGTACCCTAAATTTTTATTATAAATAACTAATGGCTTTTCACAACTTACGGTTAGTGTCATCGATTTAGATTCATATTTAAAAAATAAATCATTTTCGTTTTCGATACTACATGCTTTTGCATTAGCATTTTTTCCTAAAAATTGTTCTTTAAATAGTTTAAGTTTTTGCTCTCTAGTAAAACGATCTTTTGTTATAATCAACTCTTTCAAAATATTTTTTGATTCAACCAATATAATTTTACTTACATTATTAGATTTAGGGTTTTGAATATACTGCGTTTGAAAACCAATAAAACTAATAACCAAAATACTGTTTCCATTTGCAATTGAATGCAAAGAAAATTTTCCGTTTTCATCAGATATGGTTGCGATTGTAGTTGCATCAAAATAAATATTTGCGCCCTGCAAAGGTTGATTGTTTTGATCTAAAATTATTCCTTCTAATTCTTGAGAAAAAAGATTAGAGATACAACAAAATGACAAAATGATAATTAGTTTAATTTTCATAGTATGTCTAAACTTCCCTTTCCTTCTCGAACTATTACTGGTTCAAATCCAGACAAATCAATAATTGTTGACGGAATATTATAGCCATATCCACCATCGATAACTGCATCGACTTGGTTTTGCCACTTTTCAAAAATTAATTCTGGATCGGTTGAATATTCTACAATTTCATCATCATCATGAATTGAAGTTGAGATTATCGGATTTCCTAATTCTTTTACAATTGCACGAATGATATTGTTATCGGGAACACGAATTCCGACTGTTTTTTTATTTTTAAAAACTTTTGGCAAATCATTATTTCCTGGTAAAATAAATGTATAAGCACCTGGCAAAGCTCTTTTTAGCAATTTGAATGTTGAAGTATCAATTTGTTTCACATAATCTGAAAG
>NZ_JAPZSP010000015.1 GCF_027531705.1 Flavobacterium sp.
GTTCTTTAGCTTGTTGCCAGTAATAATATGCTGGGTCATCATTTGGTATGAAAAATTCAGATTTCCAAGAAAAACCAACGATTAAATTTGGTTTTTTATCTGTGACATCACTTAAGAACTTGTAAAAGGACTTAAATAAATCTTGCTTTCTAAAAACGTCTTCAAATTGGTCAAAAATTAGCACTAGATATTTGTTTTCAGCTTTTAGTGATTGAAATAAATCTTCTATCGATTCTGATGATAGTAAATCTAAATTTGAAGTAAATTTGACTTGTTTGCTGAAAATAGTCTTTTTAATAAATTTTTTTTCTATTGCTTTATTGATAAGTTTTTCAAATGATAAAGCAACAAAATTATCAGACAATGCACTTCTAGTGTCAATGGCAAGTGTGAAAAATTTATTTTTATAATATTTATTTTCACAACGTGATTTAATTTCAAGTAATAAAGAACTTTTTCCCCAACCTGATTTTCCATTTAAGTAAAAAATTCTCTTATGTGTTTTGTCAGTTTGAACTTCTTTAAAAAAATCTAAAATTTGTGTTCTAATAAAATCTCTCCCAACAAAATGATTTTTTGTTGAAGAAGCGGGTAAATAATCATACCAATATTCACTTTCTTGAACTTCTGATATAGTTTCAACAACGACCTCTTTTTTTATTAATTCATTCTTTTTTATAGGTTCAATAAAATTTGTTATTGCTTCTAGCTTACTTAACTCATCTATGCGCTTTACAATTATTTCTACAGTTTCTTTTTTTACTTCTAACGAATTATTATTAGCATTAACAACAATAAATTTTGTTGGAAATAAATTAGCTTCATCTACTAAATAGATTAAAAAATCACCAAAATGTGTAACTGCTAGTATTTTTTTAGAAATTGTAAATGAATTTAACTTTGATATTGGTTCAAAAATTTTATTTGCATCAGAAAGCATTTGAATAATATCAGATGGTTCAAAAAAAGTTAAATTTTTATATTTAGTTTTTTTTCTGATTTCACTTAATAGCGCACCAGCTTGATATTCTAATTCTTGTGTTCTAAAAAAATATCCATAATCAGCCTCCTGAAATTCAACGTTAAAACAGAATTTACTTAATTCATCCGAACTAACTTTTTCCTTTGCTTTGCATTCTACATAAAGAATTTCATCTTTATGTTTGTGTTTAGCAATTAAGTCAATTTCCATTCCTGAAAAGTTTATATTTCCTCTAATATCATATTGATGAATTGCAAGTAAATTTCTAATAAGCACTTCAAAACAATTTCCTTTAGCTTTATTTGAAGAACCTTCCTCAAGTATGATTTTTATTTCTGTTTTCATTTACAAGGATTTTCTTTTTTTTACGAATTTTTCTTACAGTTGCCACCAACGTTCCCGCGCTATAAGCAGTTTGGGGCTAAATTAAGCCCATTTTTCGGATTTGCCAAATATTCCAAATACAAAACCAATTTCAAATTAAGCCAAATCCCCAAATTGCTTGTAGCGTGTGTTGGGAGATCGGCAATATACGTTATCTAATTCACGTTAAAATTAGTTCTTTCATTCCATTCCAATTCTTTTGGCAATTCTTGATTGCTGAATTCAATATGTATTACACGTCTTCTTTCGTTGTTTGTTGTTTTATTTGATGCGTGAAAGAGTAGGGGTTTCATAATCATTATTCCGCCATTTTCAACTTCGCAAAAACTTTCGGTTTCTGCATTTATTTCAACATTTTCTATTCTACGGATTCCTTTAGCGTGAGATTTATTGACAACTTTAAGCGCACCATTTTCTTTAGTTGTTTTGTCTAGATGAATTCTAATAGTAAAATTTTCATCAAGAATATTTTTTGGAGGTTGAACAGCAAATTGATTCTGTTTTGTTGTCCAATTTTCAAAATTTTCAAGTTCAATTTTCTTATTCACAGAGATTGTCAAATCTTGATGATAAGCCACAAACCAATTTGACATTTCTAGTTTATCAAAATATATTGATTTAGTAATAAAATAATCACTTCCAAAATTTGTCTTTATAATTTCCTTTAGTTTTTCGTTTAAAATAATATCTAAAGTTTCAGGAATTTCAATTAAAAATTGTCTGATTGCGAATAAATCTTCCGATTTTCTAAATGTTGAATTTTCAGATTTATTTTCAGTGATTTTTTCGATTACACCAATTAATTTCTCAATTTCGGTTTCGCTATAAACTTTATTAATTATTGTAAATCCTTCTGAATTTATTTCTTGAATTCGATTCATTTTTCTGTTCTTTTTTCACGGTTGCGAGTTGCTGTCTCCCAACGTTCTCGCGCTTGTGCTAGTGGCGTAGTTTGATTACTAGCCAAACCAAAAATACACAAATAATTGATTCGGCGGATTCTTTTCTGATGAAAAATTACCTAGCCATTAGCACAAACGTGTGTTAGCGGTAGTTTTTTATTTTTCGTTTTTAATTTTATTTAAAAAACTTTTCCATTTTTCTTTTTCAACCAAGTAGGAGAATTGGTAGCTTTTTTCAAATATTCTAATTTTATTTTTGTATTCTATAGTGTCTGCAAAATAGGTATTTATTTTATTAGAACCTTTATAAAAATCTATACAATAATTTGTTTTTGGACAACAGTAATAATCTATAAATTCAGAATTCTCAAATAAGGTTTTAAAAGCGTTTATTTGTTTCGATTTTTCGGCTTTAAGGGTATTTATATTGTCAAAGCATGTATCATTTCTACTAGATTCAGTTTGGTTATTCTTTTTGTGTCTAATAAGTATTTTATTTGAGTTAGAAATGTCAGCATTAAAAGAATATTGGTTGGTCATTTCTCGAATTTTATCCTGCGATTTCTCATTGCAACTTTGCAAAACGGTTAAAATAAAAATTAGAAATATTTTCTTCATTTTTTATAAAGTATTGTTTTAGCTCATTTTTTTGTAAAATTACCGCTAACGTTTCGCAGCTACAAGAAGTTGCGTACTTCATTCACTGTCAATTACAAATATAACCAAAACTTTGATTTGCCAAAATGTTTTCTGACAAAAACCAAGCCTAGCAATTTCTTGTAACTGCTGTTAGCAAACGTTTTTTTTTTTAGTGCCAATCATTTCCACAAAATCGACATTGTTTGGCTTCAGGAGTTCGTGCTATTTTTCCACATTTTGCGCATAAATTTAAATCAAACTCCTTTCCGTGTTCTAAATAAATTCTAGTAGCGGTATTTTTTACAAACTCTGGAAAACCATTTTCTAGCAATTTTAACGCCTCGATATCTGTTGTTAAAAATCTTTGCTTTGCCTTGTCAATCTTTGGATGAATGTTATCGGCATACTTTCCAAATTTAAAGTCACCAAAATAATGATCTTTAGCTTTCCTTTCTGTTTCGGAATAATATTCCCAACAGTACTGAAAAATGTAGTCAATTAATTCAGGGTAAAGTTCTTTCATTATGTTATTAGATGTGATTAGTTTTTGAAAATGAGCGAACATCTACATTGATATTTTTCAATCTTTCTATTTCATTGTTGAATCTTTTTTCATCGAATAATATTAAGTCAACATCGGTAATACCTATTGGTCCGAAATTATGTTCTGATAAGTAATAATTATTAGATAATTTTATAAATGCAGAAAAGTCAAAATCAATTTCATTTTCATAATAACAGAAATAAAAATCTGTAATTTTTTGCCCGATTATTAATTGTCTAGATGTTTCATGATTTAAAGGTTGTCCAGTTTCAAACATCGTTTTATAATAATTCAAATTTTCTTGATCTAAATTCAAATATTCATTATCGTCAAAATTGGGAATACCTATAATTGTCTCATTTTTGAGTTTTATATATGAATGGAAAGATTGTAATCCATATTCGTTTTCAGGTAAATAATGGAATTTCAATTCAACTATTTCTTGACCAATAATTTCTGAAAGTTTTAGTATTTCCATAAAATGTTTGCTAACGTTTGGCAGCTACAAGAAGTTGCGTACTCCATTCACTGTCAATTACAAATATAGACAAAACTTTGATTCAACAATTACCATTTCTGATAAATCCCAAGCCTAGCAATTTCTTGTAACTGCTGTTAGCAGCTGGCTTTATATTCAAGTTTATCATTAATAATATATTTAATTTTTCCAGTTCCTATTAATTTTGAACCTTCATTAAATTCAAAATTCATTTCTTCTTTTAATAAATTTGCAAAGAAATTAGGCGATAAAATTTTTATTTTTGCCAACACATTTTCTCCTGGCATAACAATTTCTTTGTCAATAAATGTTTGTATTCCTGAAGTTTGTTGCTCTGAAAAGTTAAACTTTATTTGTGGTCTGTAACCCGATTTTGCAAAAGTTTTTCTTCCATTTTGTTCAGTTGCTAAATATTTTAATTCTGCAATAAAGTCTACTTTTTTGAACTCGTTGTTATAATAGTTTAGTATATTTTGAATTATCACTTCAAACTCAATTTCGTTTAAAAATAATTTAGAAAACTCAATCATTTCGGCTATTGAACTTCCTGATTCTATTTTCCAACCATTTTTTCCGTCAAAAACTTTATTTTTTGAGTCAATTTTTTCAAGAGTTATAGGAAAGCCAAAATAATCTTTAAGTTCTTGTAAATATTCCGAAATAAAATCTTGGTTAAATGCAGGCCAATCATTCATAGCTTCCAAAAAAAGAATTGCTAATTTCTTTAATTCGTGTTCATTTTCGTCCGCTTCGACTAAATTATAAAGAGTAGAATATGTTTTAACTTCTATGTCCAATTTTCTGATTTTCTTTTATTTACGATTTTTTCGCACAAGCTTGCTGCTAACGTGTCGCCGCTTCACGAAGTTGCGGATTTTCAACACTATTGATTACAAATATAGACAAAATTTAGTTTCAAAAATTACCATTTCTGATAAATCCCAAACCCCGCAATTTCGTGAAACGGCTGTTGGCAGTAGTAATTTTATTCTTTATTTATTATTAAATTTTGGTTTCTCAATTTTATTCGGAAAAATTATTTCTTCTTTAAAATCTGATGCGAATTGCTCAAACGATTTTTTTAAATCAAGTAATTTTAGCGTGTCATTATTTACAATTTCAGTTTTTAAAGTATTCTTTGATTCAAATTCTTGATTTAGTTTTTTAAAATCAGAATACTTTTCTGTTTTTAACTTTCTATGTGAGTAAACAAATGTGATACTTTTTTTGTTGTCAAATATTATTCGAAATCTCGTATATGAGTCAATTCCACAAAAAATTTCATCTGCAAAATCCTCTTGTTTGTTTAGAAAGTATTTTTCATCTGAATGTAAAGTTTTTATAGCGATTTCATCTAATAATTCTTTATTTACATAATACTTAAAAAACTTGCTTCTGCCTTCATTAATAAGAAAACCATACGATTCCGCTTTTCCATCGCCTAAAATATTTGTATATTTTGTAGTTAGAATTTTTGAATCAAAATTTGAATCAAAATTGCGTCTATAATCTATAATTTCAATATTATCTATGTGATTTTCATTTTGATTGCAACCAAGAAAAAAGAATGATAAAAGTAAGATAATTGTCTTCATTATTGCGGTTTCTGATTATTACTGCCAACGTTTCGCAGCTTGGCGGCAGTAGCGAAGCCAGCGAAAGATTATTTTTCCGTTAAAGATAAACATTTTCGGGAAGAAAAATAGGAGTGTAGAACAAATTAGCTATTGCGCCAAACTGCTGTTAGGCGACGCCTTTAAAATCCGTTCTTTATGAAAGTTACACCATTTCTTTTCATATTCTTGTATTCATTCAGTTGCTCATTAAGAGGAAGTGTTTCGTATATATATAACCAATGTTGATGAAAATCTGAACTCTGTAGATTTCGAGCATGATCTTTATATTCATTTAGATATGTTCTTGTATAATGTCTCTTATCATATCTAAAACTTAGTAAAGTAAAAATACAATCATTTGAAGCAATCGAGTCAGCTTTCATAGTTGTAATGCCTAAATTAAAATTATGTTTTAAAGCCCAATAGATGGAAAATGAGCAAGCTTCATATACTTTAGTTCGGATGCCGTATTCATACATATCTTTTGCTATTTTTTGGATTTCATTTACACTAATAGAATGTGGCACAAAAATATATTCATCTAAATAGTTTACAAGATAAGGATAGAGTAGAACCAAATGATGAATTGTCTTTACAAGGTAATTTGTAGCACCAACTCCTAGATATTTTCCTGATAGAATTTGAATTGCATAATTTATTATTGATGCATCTCCTCCTTCTTCAAGCATTAGCTCAATACTAAAATCAATAAACCCTTGTAACTCTTTAACTCTTATTCCTTGTTTGCCACCTGGTGCTGCATAAGTATTGGTGAAATTAAAATGATTTAATTTAGTTACCCAATTTATAACATCAGCTTTTGGAAGTGGTAATATCTTTGACTTTTTCGAATTTAGAGTTAGTTCATATTTTTTCAACTCATGAGCTAAAGTGTTAATGAACTCTTCAGCTTCTTCATGGCTTTTTGCATAGCAAGTATAATCATCAATGTTCCTAACGTAAATAAAACCTTGATTAACTAATTCATGATCTACCGAAGTAAGGATAATTTCAGAAATTAAATTTGAAACATGTGGACCAATTAATAAACCATTGGTTTCTCCAAATTTTACATTACGAGTGTATGTATCAAGCAAATTAAACCATAAGCCAGAGTTGCGATTTGCTTTGGCATATGATTTAGTTACTAAAGCCCATGAAATGCTATGGCTATAAATACTCAGGAAACAGTTTGCTATATCTGCATGCGCTACATATTTGCTTTTGATTATTATATCTTGTCTTGGATCGCCATCCATATAAAAGTTCTTATAGTTCATTTCAAAAAGGCCATTCTTATTATGAAATTTTCTAATATGAATTCGACTTACTTTATGCGTTTCTGTATTTGTTTTATTTCTAAAATGGTCTGTTATATTTCCCCATATACTAGATATATACTTGCAAAGATTTGCATACGCAAATGGATCAGGGATTGCAAGTGGTCTAGGAACATTAATGTTTCTCATTCCAGAATAACGAACGTAATCTCTTTCATTTGTTTGATTTGGAAATCTTGGATTTTGAGAATAAGTTAAAAACGATTCACTAGTTAGGAAGTCTGGAAATTTACTTGTAAAAAGACCATAACCAACTAGCCCTTCATATAATTCCAATGCAGAAATATTTTCTATGTATTCAATGTATCTTGTCATTTATAGGGAGTTGTTTTAAGGTGTTGCCTAACGTTTTGCGGCTTCGAGAAGTGGCGATGAACCAAGACCAAGCCTTCACAAATATAACAAAAACTTTCAATTAATAACCTTTCCAATTTCTGATAAATCCCGTGCCTCGCCATTTCTTGAAACCGCTGTTAGCAGACGGCTTTTTTTATTCAGTTTTTAAATTCTCTTTAATTTTCTACTTCTTCGATTTTTTCAATTTTCGATTTTAAGTTCAAAATTAAATTCAATAAAATTAATGCAATTATGTTCAAACTCAATTCTGTAAATTCAGGATTACTATTTATATTAATCATAGCGGCACTATGACCAAACATAAAAGTTAAAATGGTATCGTTTGTTAAGTTTAGTTTTATTCCGGTATATATTCCAGCAGTAAAATGAAAAGCAAAACCCAAAACACCAAAACCAATGATTTGAATTAATTGATTATAAATAGAATAATTTATTCCTTTAATATTTCGCTTTTTGATTAACAAATACCCACAATAAATCGAGTAAGAATACAAAGCAAATATTAGCAGTAAGATTAGAAATATTCCGCCATTGACTTGAGTTAAATTTGGAAGAAATCGGATAGTATTTAAAATTCCAACTATTCCGCCAACTAATTGATAAAAACCAATGTATTTTAATTTTAGTGTAATTTTTTCCATTAACTTATTTTGATTTTTTTTTACTTTTTTTTCTTGTGAAAGTTCAGTTTTAGTTCTGCTCGCGTAAGCTGTCTGCTAACGTTTGGCAGCTACAAGAAGTTGCGTCTTCATTCACTGACAATTACAAATATAGACAAAACTTTGATTCAACAATTACCATTTCTGATAAATCCCATACCTAGCAATTTCTTGTAACTGCTGTTGGCAGATCGGTTTTT
>NZ_JAPZSP010000045.1 GCF_027531705.1 Flavobacterium sp.
GGTTTAGCATGAGTTTCTTTTGAAAATAGATCCCAATAGCCGTGATTGTAGTGGAAATCCTTGCCCAAATTTGGCTTATTTTTCTCGTTTTTGAAAGAGCGACCAACGCAAGCTCCTTGCAAAACGTAGAAAAATTGCCAAATTTGGGCAAGATTGCAACGAAAAGCGCGATGAGCTTCTAGAAAAACTACTTATTAATTTTTACAGCGAGTTGTTGCCAATGCTCGTATAATTCGTCGTAATCGACTGGATTGGCTGGTGGTTGGTTTACTAATCTACCTGAATTGAAGGCACGATACAAGATACTTTCGATAAGAAAATCTTCGTTGACTTGATACGGAGCGTATTTGGTTTTAAGATTTATATCGAATAATCTAGCAGTATTGTTAGACCAAAATGCTTTCCAGCCACTTTTATAGTCTTTAATAAGTGAATAAGTTGTAAAGCCTGTTTGACGGTGAATTAGCTTAACCAAAATTTGGCCTTGCTTGCGAGAAAGTTTTTTGAGTTGGGCTTCAAATTCGTTTTCCATGTAGTCTTCTACGATTTTGAAATACTTTCTTTTCTCTTTTTCTGTTTTCAGTTTATCCATATTCTTTTTGAGTATGGTTAGTCTTTCAGATGCGATTTTGGCATAAGGATATGTTTTGTAAACTCTATTCCTTAATAATAAATATTGCTTTTTTGCTTCGGGATCGAGTTTCTCCTTATATACAAGTATTTCTTCTAACTGAATTGGTTCGTTAGAAAGTGTATCTATATCTTTGAGATCGTAACCCATTTTGGTTGTATCTTTCTCGATAACTTGGGCGTTAACCGTAAAAGAAACAACTAAACAAAAAACAAAATACTTTAGCGAATTCATAAACTTGTAATTATTTTCCAAAATTATACAATATATATAACAAGTGTAATGCCAAATTTATATTTTAGCAAAAAAAAATATTATGGCAACAAAATCAATACTTACAAAATCATCCATTTCATTTTTAGAAAAATATTTGAACAATGCTTCACCAACAGGATATGAGAGTGAAGGGCAAAAACTTTGGATGGATTATCTAAAACCCTATGTTGATACTTTTATAACCGACACATACGGAAGTGCCGTTGGAATTATAAACCCAGATGCGCCTTTTAAAGTAGTAATTGAAGGACATTCGGATGAAATTTCATGGTATGTAAACTACATTACTGATAACGGACTAATATATGTTATAAGAAATGGTGGTTCTGACCATCAAATTGCGCCTTCTAAACGCGTTAATATTCACACTAAAAACGGAATTGTAAAAGGTGTTTTCGGTTGGCCAGCGATTCACACTCGTGGACGTGGAAAAGAAGAAGCAGCTACACAGTTCAATATTTTTATAGATTGCGGTTGTGAAACCAAAGAACAGGTTGAAAAACTGGGAATTCATGTAGGTTGCGTCATTACCTATCCTGATGAATTTATGATTTTGAATAAAGATAAATTTGTTTGCAGAGCCATTGATAACAGAATGGGCGGATTTATGATTGCTGAAGTTGCCCGTTTGCTGAAAGAAAACAAGCAGAAATTACCTTTTGGATTATATATTGTTAACTCTGTTCAGGAAGAAATTGGGCTTAGAGGTGCCGAAATGATTACGCAAACTATCAAACCAAATGTTGCCATAGTAACCGATGTTTGTCATGACACCACTACTCCAATGATTGATAAGAAAATTGAAGGCGAATTGCAAATGGGAAAAGGTCCAGTTATTGCTTATGCACCAGCTGTTCAGAATAAACTTAGAGAACTAATTGTGGACACGGCAGAGAAAAACAAAATTCCGTTTCAACGTCATGCTACTTCTCGTGTTACAGGTACCGACACTGATGCTTTTGCTTATAGTAACGGTGGCGTTGCTTCTGCATTAATTTCATTACCATTACGTTATATGCACACTACGGTAGAAATGGTTCATAGAGATGATGTAGAAAACGTAATCAAATTGATTTATGAAAGTTTGTTACAAATAGAAAACAATCATAGTTTTTCTTATTTTAAATAAGCTTAAAGAATTTATATTACATCAAAATCCAGATTAATCGTCTGGATTTTTTATTTTTATAAAGAATATTTTCAAAAACTGTAACATTCTAAAAACTCAACTGTCTTTTATATAGATTAACTAACCAAAACGTTTGAAAAACCAAGAAGTAGATATTGCCATTCTTCTCAATCTGTGCAAAGAGAACAATGAAAAAGCGCAACTAACAATTTATAATAAATATTATAAAGCAATGTTTAATGTAGCTTTCAGAATTGTTAATGATTATGCATTGGCAGAAGATATTATGCAAGAAAGTTTCTTGAAAGCGTTTACCAAATTAGATTCGTATAGCGGAAAAGTAACATTTGGTGCTTGGTTGAAAAAAATTGTAGTAAACAATAGTATTGATGAATATAAAAAAGTATCAAAACATCAAATAGAAAGACTTGATGAGAATACTGAAGTTATTGATGATAGTAATGACAATGGCATTTCATATAATGAACTAAAAGCTGAATCAGTTTTAAAAACCATTCAAAGCTTGAAACCCAATTACAAAATTATTTTAACCTTATTTTTTATTGAAGGTTATGATTTAGAAGAAATTACACAAATACTAAATATAAGTTACGAAAACTGCCGAACGATGATGAGCAGAGCAAAAGAAAGTTTGAGAACAAAATTAAATGCCTTATGAGTGCCAACGATAAAATAAACGATTTATTTAAAAATCAAGACAATTGGGATTTTGAAATACCCAATCAAGGTCATGATAAGCGATTTTTGGATAAACTAAAAAATAAACAGCCTAAGAAAAAAAGAAATTGGATTCCTTTATCTATTGCGGCTTCGCTCCTATTTGGCTTTGGGTTTTTATATCTGAATTACACATCAGAAAAGAAACAAGTAATATCTTTTTCGCCTCAAGTACAAGAAACACACGATTATTTTTCATCTGTAATCAATGCCGAACTTGAAACTCTTAAGAAAAAAGAAACACCGCAAAGTAAAGCACTTATAAATGATGCCATGAAACAAATGGAAGCATTAGAAAAAGATTATGAAAATTTAAAAGGCGAAATTATCAAAAATGGCGAAAACAAACAGATTATTTATGCCATGATTACCAATATGGAAACTCGAATTTCCTTTATAAAATCAGTATTAGACCAAGTTGATACTATTAATAATTTAAAAATTGAAGCAAATGAAAACCATAGTTAAAATAGTATTTATAATTATTTTATTTCCAATACTTTCTTTTGGATTTAATGACGATAATCATGCTTACAATAAAGAAAAAACTATTTCAAAAACCTACGCTGTCAACGATGATGCGCAAGTTAACATAACCAATTCGTACGGAAATGTAAACGTCTATTTATGGGATGAAAACAAAATTTCAATTCAAGTAAACATTAAAGTGTCGGGCAATAACGAGAAGAAAATCAATGAAAGACTAAATACAATTGACGTTGATTTTGCTGCCACTGCAAGCAAAGTTTCTGCTAAGACAATCTTTACAACCAAAGAATGGAAAAGTAGCAATATAAGTTACGAAATAAATTATACCGTGAAAATTCCAAGAAACGGAAGCATTGATTTAACTAATAAATACGGAAATATTACAGTAGAAAAATTAAACGGAAGTTCAGATATAACATGCCATTATGGAAGCATTATTCTTGGGCAATTTAACAACAAAACGAACAATATAAGCATTGCCTATTCCTCAAATTCATCTATAAATTCTATTGACAAGTTGAATTTAGAAAGCCAATATTCTGATGTTGATTTTCAAAAAGTGAACCATATAAATATTGATGGAAATTATAATACTTTCAATTTTCAAAACGTTGGCGGATTGAATTTGTCTTCTAATTATACCAAAGTCAAAGCAAGTTCTATTCAAAAAATAGCTATTGACGGAAACTACCTAACATTAAAACTGGGCGAAATTGGAAACGCCATCAACATAAGTTCAAATTATAGTGATATTCAATTTTCAGTTTCAAATAAAACGGATGCTATTGCGATAAATGGAAATTACACCAATTCAAAAATAACTTGCAGCTCTGATTTTGCATTCAATTTTGATATAAATCTTAGTTATGGCTCTTTCAAAGAAGACTTAGATTTGAAATACACTCAAAAATCAGAAAAAAACACATCAAAAGCCTATTCGGGTTATCATATTAGTCAAGGAAAAGCAACAATGAAAATTTCAACCAATTACGGAAGCGTTCAACTTTTAACTAAATAAAAACATGAAGAAACTAGTATTATTATCAGTATTTATGAGTATTTCACTAGCAAATGCTCAAAACTGGAAAGGTGAAAAAATCAAAGGAAACGGTGTTCAAACGACCATTACCAGAACGACCGAATCGTATGATGAA
The DNA here is from genome assembly GCF_027531705.1 of Flavobacterium sp. Taxonomy (GTDB): domain Bacteria; phylum Bacteroidota; class Bacteroidia; order Flavobacteriales; family Flavobacteriaceae; genus Flavobacterium. The sequence goes on from NZ_JAPZSP010000045.1 coordinate 4,418, forward strand.
ATCTCAGCAGGCGGATCTTTTAAAGTTGAATTAGTAGCAGGAAAAGAAGGTACTATCACAATTTCTGGTGATGAAAATATTATAAGTCACATTGTTACTGAAGTCAATGGTTCAAAGCTCAAAATTGGTTTTGAAAAGAATAAAAACTATTCTTATCATTCTGACATTGTAATTACTGTTCCTTTTGAAGAAATTAGTGCCGTTTCTTTTGCTGGTTCTGGAGAAATTGTAACTAAAGATACTATAACTGCAAACAATTTTGAAGCCAACTTAACAGGTTCTGGCGATGGAGATATCACAGTCAACACTAAAAAATTAACAACATCTCTTACTGGTTCAGGCGATTTGAAGATTTCGGGAACTACGGAAGAATTAGAAGCTAAAGTAGCAGGTTCAGGTGACTTAAGTTGCTCAAAACTTACGGCTCAAAACGCCGATGTTTCGGTAGCCGGTTCGGGCGACTTAAAAGTAAATTGCATCAACAAACTAAAAGCTACTGTAGCTGGCAGCGGAAATATTCATTACAAATCAAAACCAGCAACCATCGATTCAAAAGTATCAGGTTCTGGCGATATTACAAGTTATTAATTGCGTTAGTTTTTAAACCAAAACGTCCCAAAACTTAGTTGATTTGGGACGTTTTTTATATTTGGAGCGATTGGTTCGGGCATTTTAGGAATCGTAATTCCCGCTTTCCGAAGTAGTGCCAACTTGTTAAAGAAACAAGTCGGCAGCTACTTTCTCCAATCGGGGCTAGTTAGCCAACCATTTTCTATAAATTTTTCAAATAAGAAACAACATTCGCTTCTATTCGTTCATTAATATTGGTAATATCAGCTTTTACGAATTTTTCACCCAAAATATTCTCATAAAGTTCAATATATCGCTCCGAAACCGATTCAATATAATCATCAGTCATATCTGGAATTTGTTGACCATCTTTACCTTGAAAACCGTTTTCTATCAACCAACGACGTACAAATTCTTTAGATAATTGTTTTTGTTCTTCATTATTATTTTGTCTTTCCTGATAACCATCGGCATAAAAATAACGAGAAGAATCAGGTGTGTGAATCTCGTCAATCAATACAATTTTACCATCTTTGGTTTTACCAAATTCATATTTGGTATCTACCAAAATCAATCCTCTAGAAGCTGCAATTTCAGTTCCACGTTGGTATAAAGCTCTAGTGTATTTTTCTAAAATTAAATAATCTTCTTCGCTTACAATTCCTTTTTCCAAAATAGCTTCACGCGAAATATCTTCATCATGCGAACCATTATCAGCTTTGGTAGTTGGTGTAATTATTGGTGTTGGAAATTTATCATTTTCTTTTAATCCTTCGGTCATTTCAACACCGCAAAGCATTCTTTTTCCTATAGCATATTCGCGAGCAGCATGTCCCGAAACATATCCACGAATTACCATTTCAACTTTAAATGGCTCGCATAAATGACCAACTGCCACATTTGGATCTGGTGTTGCAATTAACCAATTGGGAACAATATCTTCGGTAAGTTGCATGAACTTAGTCGCAATTTGATTCAGAATTTGACCTTTGTACGGAATTCCTTTTGGCATCACTACGTCAAAAGCCGATAATCTGTCGGTTGCAACCATTACCAAAAGTTGGTCGTTTATATTGTAAACTTCACGAACCTTGCCTCGATAAACAGATTTTTGATTGGGAAAATTAAAATTAGTAGTAGTTATTGTATTCATTAGATAGTGTGTTGTTGTTTTGCAAAAATAGTTTCTTTTACACTCAAATACAATTATTTTTACTTCTTTAAAACCTTTTTCCTTATCACAAAATTAAATGCTCTATAACCTAAAAATCTTCGCAAATATTTCATCAAATTAGCATCAAATCCAATAGTATATTTTCTAAAACTTTTATTTGGATTTTCTGAAATAGTATATAGTTTCTTAACAATACTTGCTGTCAAATCTTGGTTTTTACAAGTTTTTTTGTTCAAAATATCCGTTATTTTTTTCATCATTGCATTATAGGAAGCAATAGAAGTAGGTTCACATTTGGTAACATTTTTCTGAAAATTGGTTGGTGCATTTCCAAATTGAACGGTACAAACGCTTATATTGAAATCCATCAATTCATACGCCATACACTCTGAAAAACTTTCAATTGCTTGCTTAGTTGAATGGTAAAAACTCCCTAAAGGCAAATTTACCAATCCTGCAATAGAAGAAATATTGATAAACTGACCTTTATTTTGTTCTCTAAAATGCGGTATAAAAGCGCGACAAACTTTAACAACACCAAGCCAGTTAACATCTACAATTGAATCGATTTTGGTGTCTTCAGAAAGTTCTACAAAACTTCTATATCCAACACCTGCATTATTAATAATGACATCAATTGATTTATAATCGTTTAAAATAGCAGTTTTTGCTTTCTCAATGCTTTCTGATGAAGTAACGTTAAGCTTGTAACATTTTACATTCGGAATGTCTTTATAAACAATAGCCTCGTCTATTGAAATCATTGTGGCTATAACATTCCATCCTTTTTGAGCAAAATAGTTAGCTGTTGCGGCACCTAATCCGCCAGCAGCACCAGTAATTAGTATAGTTTTAATCGTAAAGAGTTTAAAAGTTTATTGTTAACTAAATTTTAACAAATATATACTTTTGCTAGAAAAATACAAACAAACTAAAAAAGCTTTTACAAATAAATTAAATAGAATGTTTAAGAAACAGTCTGAATTACTTTCAATACTTTTTTAGTTCAGGTTTATCAATCGAATAAGACTTTAGCCAAAACACTAATTACAAAAACTTCAAAACGAAATAAATTTTCAAGTCCTTTATCTACTTCTTTTTTTAATAATATCGAATCATTAGCAGCTTTTTCCAAAACTGATTTTATATAAAATAGTTAATTATAGGCATATGATGAAAGGTTAGAAAGTCAGTTTAATATGAAAAAAATATTATTGAAAGAAAGATTCCTTTTCAATATCATTTAAACACCTTTCTAGCTCAGGCTTATTGGTCGTATAATAAAGAAGCCAATTCTTAAGCTGATCAACTTCATAAGGCAAAAGGTTTCTCACTCCTTTTTTCAATTCTTTTTTAAAGAGATTTGGGTCAAAGCTTACACTCTCAAGAGTTGATTTAGTGTAATCGTAAATCATTCTAGGCATAAAATTTTAGATTAAGGTTAAGTTTTTAGTCAATTTGGGGGAAAGACTTAAGTAAAATTAAACTCTTTTTTTGAAACAACCAAATAAAAAATTGATTTTTTACCGATTAAAAGCAGAATAAATCGATTATATGAGCTTTTAAATTAATATTGTAGTATTTGTATTTCAATTAATAATTTAAATAATTAGCATAAAAAAAGGAACCGTTTAAGTTCCTTTTAGTTTTATTTGTTGATAATCAATAAACATTGCCTTAATTCTGGCTTTTCCTGGGTAAAATTTAACAACCATTCTGTAAGTTGTTCTACTTCATAAGGCAAAAGCACTCTGACTGCTTTGTCTAATTCTTTGCAAAAAAGGATAGCATCAAAGCTTACTCTTTCAAGCACCGACTTAGTGTAGTCATAAATCAATCTTGACATAATTAGTTTTTAATTGGTTAGACTTTTAAATCTATGATTTAATAAGAACGTGAAAAGTATTTTTTTAGTATTTCAAAATTAAATTATTTTCAAATACCAAATTCAAATAATAAGTTAAAATTTTGTAGCCCGCAACATTTCTCGCTTTCCAGGTGCTCCTGGTAATTTTTCAACTTTGAATCTACATTCTAACATAGCTCTTTTTATAGAGCCTCTACAGGCATAGGTTACTAAAACTCCATTTATTTTTAATGCTTTGTGCATTTTCTGAAAAATTTCGAGTGACCAAAGTTCAGGTTGCACTCTAAAACCAAAAGCATCAAAATAAATTAAATCAAAAGCATTTTCATCTGAAATATCTTGAAAAAATTGTTTACGCTTAGTTAATGAAAAATTTGATGATATGGAATGTTTTTCTTCCCATGAAGATTGGTGCATTTTAGCAAAAACTTCTGTTTCTTCAGTTGCATTTAATTCGGAGACATAATTCATTTGTAAAGCTTCATTAGATAAAACTGGGTAAGCTTCTACTCCAACATAATCTATAGTTTGATTGTATTTTTTAGCTTCTAAATAAGTTATAAAAGCATTCAAACCTGTTCCAAAGCCAATTTCTAAAATAGAAATAGACTTTTCTTTAAACAATGAAAGCCCGCTTTTGATAAAAACATGATAAGCTTCTTGAATGGCGCCGTGTTTAGAATGATAACTTTCATCCCAATCGGGCAAGTGAATGGTCGTTGAACCATCGTTTGTAGTTAGGATTTCACGTTTCAAAATTACTTGATGTATAATTTTTTAATTCTCGGAATTGGTCCTCCACATTTTCCTTTATGACAAGTTATGCAAGCATCAACACCTTTATTGAAATTTTCTTTTACATTTTCAGATTCAGAATAAATCAATTGTTGGGCGTCGATATATTTCTTAGCATTTTCTTGAAAAAAAACGTCGTTATCGTTGCTAGTTGTAAACTTTGCCGAATATATTTTATTGAAAAAATCAGGAAAAGTTCCAACTGAATCACCTTTTATAATTCTTAATCTCAATTGTTGATTGTGCGCATACATTTGCTCCATGAGCATTGCCATTTCTGACATTTCATACATTTTGAATTCTTTATCTTCGGTAGAACATGCTTCAGCATCTTCTTGCTTTTTCTGGCAAGAAAACAAAACTAAAATTGAAAATAAAACTACTGCTAATTGTTTCATCAACACTATTTTTTGATTAAAACACCGTCGGCCATAAACGAATAATTGGTTTCTGGAGCAACAATACTATCAATAGACGCTTGCGATTTTCCAGCATCTTTGGCATATTCTTTTAAATCTTCAACAGAAGTTAACTCAACAAATGCTTTTCCATTTACAATAACTTCACTTTCGGCAGCGTTTAATGGAACAAAAAAGGCATAATCTTTAAACTTCACAAAAGCAGTTTGGTCATTTCCTAAATCTAAGTTCATCCAGCATCCTTTCTTTTGGCAAACATCAACAATTTTGGTTGCTACTTTAACTTCAAGAGTATCAGTTTCTTTCATTGCTTTATACTTTTCAAGCAGTGTTTCTTTAGTAATGGCACCTTCGGCCGTTATTTTATCTCCAAATTCAGCATAAGAAACAGGTTTTTCTTTTTTACAACTTGCTAAAGCCATCATGATAATAGCAACATAAACTATTTTTTTCATTAGAATTATTGTTTTTAATTTTCTACAAAATTAACTAGATAATTAGGATTTTTAACAACATTATATAATAAATTTTAGCAATTTAATAGAAGTTAAAAAAGTGAATAAATAAATTCTTTTGAATACAAAATCAATCCATTTTTTTATTAGTTTAGCAAAAACTAAATAATACCTGCTCTTTTATTGTAAATTATTGATTTTAAATAAAATACAATCTCTAGCAGAAACTAAAAATCAATAATGACTACACTAAACGCTAACGAAATCGATATAGTTAGAGTGAATTCTTCTAAAATCGACACTGTAGATTTCGAAAATCTTGCCTTCGGAAATATATTTACTGATCACATGTTACTATGTGATTATAAAGACGGAAAATGGCAAAAAGCAACTATAAAACCCTACGAACCATTCATGATAGATCCTTCAGCAAAGGTTTTTCATTATGGTCAAGCCATTTTTGAAGGAATGAAAGCCTACAAAGATGAAAATGATGATGTGTGGTTGTTTAGACCTGATGAAAATTTTAAGCGTTTTAATAAATCAGCAACTAGAATGGCGATGCCAGAAGTTCCAGAAGAAATTTTTATTAATGGTTTAAAAACAATTCTAGATATTGAGAGAAATTGGGTAAAAAAAGGTCTGGGAAACACACTTTACATTAGACCATTCATGATTGCGATCGGTTCTGGAGTAATTGCACAACCTTCAACTCAATATAGATTTATGATAATTCTTTCGCCAGCCAAATCTTATTATTCTGGCGAAGTGAAAGTTATTATTGCCGAACATTACAGTCGTGCTGCCAATGGTGGAATTGGAGCTGCTAAAGCTGCTGGAAATTATTCAGCACAATTCTATCCAACTAAATTGGCAAACGAAAAAGGTTTTCAACAAATTATTTGGACAGACGATGCTACGCATACCAAACTAGAAGAAGCTGGAACAATGAATGTTTTCTTCAGAATAAACGATACCTTATATACAGCACCTACAAGCGAAAGAATTTTGGATGGTGTAACAAGAAAAAGTTTGATTGAACTAGCCAAACGTGACGGATTGGATGTAGAAGTTCGTTCAGTTCTTGTAGAAGAATTGGTAAATGCTGCTAAAGATGGCAGTTTGAAAGAAATTTTCGGAGCAGGAACAGCAGCTGTTGTTAGTCCAATTGTAGCTTTCTCTTATCAAGGAACAGAATACCAATTGCCTAAACTAGAAAAATCATTTGCTTTGCAGTTAAAAGAAGATTTAACCAAAATTCAATATAAACTGGCTGACGATACTTTTGGCTGGACGGTTAAAATTTAAGTTTTCAGTCGCAGTTATCAGTAAAATTATAGTTTTGGTTATTCTGGCACTGACGTAATTTGTTTACTGTCAATTACGAACATAAACAAAACTTTGATTAACAAAACGTATTATAAAAAACCTAGGTCTAGCAATTTCTTGTAACTGCTGTTATTCCTAGTCCTTAATATTTTCTTTTTCTAACAATTTTAAGTTGTCAAATAATGATTACTTTTCTAGAGTAAAATAAAACCTTGCTCCAGCACCAAGTTCCGATTCAATATTAATAGTACCTCCTAAAGCCACAATTATTTTTTTTACTGTTGCCAAACCTATTCCATTGCCACGCTGTCCGAATTTGTCTTCGTGTGCAAGAACTTTAAAGATTTGAAATACTTTATCCTGATTTTCTTTAGAAATACCCGTACCATTGTCTTTTATAGAAATAATATATTTAGAATCATCTTCTTTTATTTCTATCTCTATTTCAGTTTTTGGCTTATCATTGTATTTAATTGAATTTGAGACCAGATTGATAAAAATTTGTTCTATTGCTGTTCTATTCGTAAAAATTGTATCTAAAGACGACTTTAAGGTAATTTCAAAATTATTTTCAAAATGAAAAAGACCTTTAATATCCTTTACTAATTCCGTTAAATTTACTTCAACTTTATCCTCTTTAAGTATTGTATTGGATTTGCTATATTCAAGTAATCCATCTATTAATTTTCTTAATTTTGCAGAAGAGAAGGCGATTAATTCAATTAATTCTCGACCGTCTTCCTCTAATTTTTCACCGTATGAATTTAAAAATAAATTAGTAATTGATGAAATATTATTCAATGGTGATTTTAAATCGTGCGCAGCGATAAAGGCAAAACTCTCCAATTCTTGGTTTATTTGTTCAACATCTTCCAAAGCTTGTTCTAATCGAGCTTTAGTTTTTCTTAACTCTAGCAAATTCATCACTTGATTTGCTAAGGCTTTTAAGGCGTGTATTTGAGTTTGACTTAATAATTTTGGTTTATTGTCAATTACACATAAAGTTCCAATGGGCAAATTATTTTCGCCAACCAAAGGAACTCCAGCATAAAAAATTATATTTGGTTCTCCTGTAACCAATGGATTATCAAAAAAACGTTCGTCTTTTCTTGCGTCCTGAATGATAAAAATATCGTTTGGGTCAATTATTGCGTGAGCACAAAAAGCGTAATCTTTTGTAGTTTCAGACACATTTAACCCGTGATGGGATTTAAACCATTGCCGTTTAGAATCAATTAGACTGACAAGCGAAATAGGCGTATTACATATTTCAGAAGCGATAGCGGTTATGTTATCATAATCAATCTCAGGTAAGGTATCTAAGATTGAATACGATTCTAAGAGTTTAAGTCTTTCACTTTCATGTTTGTGCTTTTCTGATATTTTCATTTAATATATTTTGTCTTAAAAATTGCATTAAGTTATTGAATTCGTCCTCTCTGAGTATGTATTAGGCATAACACACTGCTAACTGAGACTGTAAACTGAGACTGTAAACTGCGACTACTTCAAAATCTCATCAAAATTAGGTTTGAAATAATTTGGCCCTTTCATTACTTTTCCATCTTCTCTATAAATTGGCTGTCCGTCTTCGCCAAGTTTACTCATGTTGCTTCTTTGAATTTCGTTGAAAACAGCTTCAATTTTATCTTGTAAACCGTGTTCAATAATTGTTCCGCATAAAATATATAACATATCACCAAGTGCATCGGCGACTTCTACAATATCATTATTTTGAACTGCTTCCAAGTATTCTTCATTTTCTTCTTTCATTAGGTTATAACGAAGTAAATTTTTTTGCTCCCCCAAATCGGCTTTCATTGTTTCGCTATATCCAAGTTTATAGGCTGTGTGAAATTCTTTGACAGCGTTAAGTTTATTTTGCATACTATTGTTTTTTTTGAAGATGCAAAATACATTTTTTTGATAATAAATAAGTATTTTTACGCAAAATTTTAAAGAAAATATGTTTAGCACTGGACAATTAATTTTTGCAGGTTTATTTGTGATAGCATTCATAATTGCTTCCATTTTTGTTTATAGAAAAGACGCTTCCATGCATCAATTTTTCTATAAAGGAAGTTATAAAGTACTACTTGCATTCATCCTTTTTATTGGGATTCTTTTTGTAATTAAAGTTTTTATGAAAAGATAAAAAAACATCTATTATTCTTTACATTTTAACAATTTTATCATAAGTTTACATTCTTATATTTTAGCCTACTAAATGAGAATTTTAAAATATTTATTCCTACTCCTATTACTTGCTGCATTTGCAATGAGTGTGTTTTTTGCAACTCAAAAAGGTAACTATGATGTTACAAGAAGTAGAATAATTAATTCTCCAAGAGTCACTTTATACAACTACATAAACGATTATAAAAACTGGGAATACTTTTATAATCCCTCCGAAAATGGAGCAAAAACCGATTATATTTTTCCAAAAAACACAATTGGAAAAGGTGCTTCTTTTGCATGGAAAAACGAAGATGATTCTGGTAGTTTTACTACAACTGATACCAAAGAAAATAAAACTATTACTCAAAAAATAGTTTTTAACAATTCAGAATCAGAAGTTTACTGGACTTTTAAAGATACTCTTGGAAAAACAAAAGTTACCTGGAGAAGCAAAGGTGTTATGCCTTTTGTATTCAAAATTTACACTATGCTAAATGGTGGTCCAGATAAAATTTTGGGCAAAATGTATGAGAAAAGTCTAGCTACAATTGACAATTCTTTGCATCAAGAAATTAGTACTTACGATATTGTTGTAAACGGAAAAGTTACCAAAATGGGCAACAATTATGCTTATTATCCAATCAATAGTAAGATTTCAAATATTACCAAAAACTTCAGAGCGATTCTGCCAAAAATTGAGAAGTTTTTGCAAAAAAATAATATTGAGTCAAAAGGCAAACCTTATATTTTATTCAATAAATATGATGTTGCCAACGATTTTACAAATTTTTGGGTTTGTATTGACTTAAAAGAAGAATTTATAACTGGTCCAGAAAGTGAAGTTTTGACTGGAAAATCAGAAGCTTTTCAAGCGGTAAAAGCAACGTTAACTGGTGATTATTCTCATTTGGATGAAACCTATTCCAAAATTGAAGAATACCTATTGCAAAAAGGTCTTAAACAAGATTTTTCACAACCGTTTATCGAATTATATCTTAAATCTTTAGTTGAAGAAAAGAAATCATCTCAATGGAAAACAGTAATTTACATTCCAATTTTGATTCCAAAAAAAGTAGATTATTCAAATTACATTCCTAAAGCTAAAACAGAAAGAAGAGTCATAAGTCCAGTTTCTGATATTAAGCAAGTAGAACCAACTCAAAACGATGTTGAAAAATCTATTGTAATTCCAGATTTGAATCGCCCTCAATAAAATAGTTTTGCAAATTAAACCTATTGTCTTTTTTATAGTCTAAATGCTATAAAGTAATCTTACCTTGCAAGAAGAAAAAGAATTTATAGCCGAATTATTGAATCCCAAAACGCAAAATCAGGCGTTTCAAAAACTCTTGCACCATTACCAAAAACCTTTGTACAATCATATTAGAAACATTGTTCTAAATCATGATGATACTGATGATGTTTTGCAAAATACGTTTATCAAAATATTTCAAAATTTGAAAAACTTCAAAGGTGAAAGCAAATTATTTTCGTGGATTTACCGAATTGCAACTAACGAAGCTATTACTTTTATCAACAACAAAGCCAAACGAAATGGTACAACTAGCGAAGCTTTGCAAACAAAAATTGTAGAGAATTTGCAATCAGATGTTTATTTTGATGGAAATGAAATTCAATTAAAGTTGCAAAAAGCCATTAACTTATTGCCCGAAAAACAACAATTAATCTTCAAGATGAAATATTTTGAAGAACTAAAATATGAAAACATTTCTGAAATTTTGGGTACTTCTGTTGGTGGTTTGAAAGCATCTTACCATCACGCGGTGAAAAAAATTGAAGATTATATGAAATCTAATTAAACTTTTTACCAAAAATAAAGTCTAATGAATATGAAGAATTTTAACTTAGAAAACGAACCCAAAATAGAAACAGGATTTACTATTCCTGAAAACTATTTCAATGATTTTTCCGAAAGAGTAATGCAACAATTACCATCAGAAAAACCAAAGGTGATTTCGTTATATCAATCCAATAAAAATTGGTTTTTGACTGCTGCAGCAATTCTAATTGTTTCCTTTACAATTCCAACTTTTTATTTATTACAAAACAATTCAAACGAACTAAACACTTCAGAATTAGAATCCTACATACTAGATCATTCAACCGTTTCGCAAGATGATATTGTTGATTTATTAAATGAAAACGATTTAAAAGAAATGAATGTTGACTATAATTTAGAAGACATTTCATCAGAAGTAATTGACCTAGAAAACATCGACTTAGAACAAAACTTATAATAGAATATCATGAAAAAAATAAATTTAATTACCGTAATTGCTTTTTTGATTTCAGCTTTGACATTTGCACAAGGTGGAAAATTTAGAGATCAAATTAAAGCTTCAAAAGTAGCATTTATAACCAATGAGCTAAACTTGACAACCACTGAAGCAGAAAAATTTTGGCCTCTTTACAACACTTTTGATGACAAGCAAAGAGAAATTAAAAAAGAAAAAATAAAAGGTTATAGGAATCGTTTAGATGATTCAGAAGATAAATTGACCGAAAAAGAAGCCGCTACAGCTTTAACTCAAATGGAAAAAACGGAAGATGAATTGCACCAATTGAGAAAAAAATTTATTACTGATTTGAAAGGAGTTTTACCTGCAACAAAAATCTTGAAGCTTAAAAAAGCAGACGAAGATTTCAATAGAAAATTATTGAAACAGTATAAAAATAAGCGTGATTAGTTAGAAAAAACTAGCTTCACAATCTTATCTTTTCCTGCGGCAATAGCAGTTGAAGCATCTACAAATCGAATTGTATAAAAGGAATTATCTGAACTAATTTGTTTCCAGGTAATTCCTTTATCATTTGAATTAAAAATACCTGTAGCTCCTACCGAAACTAGTTTTTTTCCATTACTATTTGGCACATATTGAATGCAGGAAGCATAACCAAAACCAGCGTTTTCGGCAATTAATTTCCATGTTTTTCCGCCATCATTAGTTATTGCTTTATTTTGAAAATTTTGAGTTGGTTTTTCAAAATTTCCACCAGCCACAATTCCATTTTTTTTATCGCAAAAATCGGCTGTGAAAATTCCAGTCATACTTTCACCTTGCACAATTGGTGTTTCATAAACTTCCCAAGTTTTTCCTTTATCTGGCGAAAAGAATACACGAGATTTTTTTCCACCAGAAACTAGCCAAGTTTGATTTTCTTTTACAATTATATTAGTATTACTTGCTGCAAATGCCGCTTCGCCTTCAACAGTTTTTGGTAATTTATCACAAGAAATTTTATGCCAAGAATTTCCGCCATCATTTGTGACTATAATATGTAAACAATCATCAATTGGATCGCCTATTGCAATTCCTTCTTGGTTATTCCAAAATTGCATGCTGTCAAAAAACACTTTTTCGTTAGTATCAGAATAGACTAATTTAACCGAATTCAAATCTTTTGAAATTTTGTATAAATGAGCTGGATTTCCAACATTTACAACAAAAATTGCATCATCTGTTTGTGCAATACTTCTATATTCTAACGAAATGGAATCTTTATCAACTCTAATTTCTTTCTTTGATTTATCTTTTAAGTTGAAATAACCTACTCTACTTTTATTTCCAGCATAAAAGACATTATTTTCTGAAACTGAAATGGCTCTCACGCTAATTTTATCTAGCAACAAAGTATCCATCGAAATCGTTGTAGAATTAACTTTTTTATCGGTAAAAGTCGATTTACATGAAATAATAAAAGTTAAAAAAAATGTTAAAAAAATTGAATTCCTCATCGTTACTAGCCTATTTTACTGCTAATATACAATATTATCTTTCTTTCCACTTACTTTATTTCAATTCTTGGCACAGATATTGGATACTTCTTTAGGAAATCAATTATAAACTATAATTTATTATATTATGAAAGCGAAAATACTACTTACATCACTTATGAGTTTGCTGTTTGCAAGTTCATTTGCGCAAGACAAAACCACGGTCAATGCAATGAGTTCAGAAATTAGTGACAACCTCGATTTACGAGCAATTGCTTCTATATTTGGTGATTCAGAAAATCTTGAAGATTTTGAAAAAAGATTAAATGATCCAAAAATGCAACTTTCAAATTTAGATTTGAACAACGATGATCAAGTTGATTATTTGAGAGTTATCGAATCTGTTGAAGGAAGAACGCACTTAATTGTTGTACAATCGGTTTTAGGTAAAGATTTATTTCAAGATGTTGCTACAATTGAAGTTGAAAAAGATGATAACAATCGTGTTCAAGTGCAAGTAGTTGGTGATGTTTATATGTATGGAGACAATTATATTTATGAGCCGGTTTATGTTCATACACCTATAATTTATGATTATTTCTGGGTTTCTAGCTATCGTCCTTATTGTTCAAGTTGGTATTGGGGTTACTATCCAAGTTATTACTCATTTTGGAATCCGTACCCAATTTTTAGATACAGACATAATGTTGGACTTTGGATTAATTTCGGACATCAATACAATTATGTAAACTATAGAAGATGTCACGTAGCTTACAATAATTACTATCACAGAAGAGGAAATGGTTTTGAAAGACAATATCCTGATCGTTCATTCACAAGAAGAAATTCTGGTTATACTAACAGATATGAACTTGAAAAAACAAGATCAACTACAAGAAGAGATGTAGCTTACAACAATACTAGAAATACTGATAGAAATTCAACTGTTAGAAGCAATTCTTCTACAAGAAATGAAAATGTAAGAGCAGAAAATTCTCCAGTTCGTGAAACAACTAGAAACAACACAACTAGAAGTGAAAATGTAAAAATTGAAAATTCTCCAGTTCGTGAAACTACTAGAAATAATACAATTAGAAGTGAATCTGTTAAAATTGAAAATTCTCCAGTTCGCGAAACTACTAGAAATAATACAACTAGAAGCGAATCTGTAAAAATTGAAAATTCTCCAGTACGTGAAACAACTAGAAATAACACAACAAGAAGTGAAAATGTAAAAATTGAAAATTCTCCTGTTCGTGAGACAACTAGAAATAACACAACTAGAAGTGAAAATGTGAAAATTGAAAGTTCTCCTGTTCGTGAAACAACCAGAAACAACACAACAAGAAGCAATTCAAGCATGCAAACTTCAAGAGAATCATCATCAAGAAATTTAGGAATGCAAAGTTCGCGTTCTTCTGGAAATAGTGGACAATCAGATTCTTCAAGAGGAAATTCTGGTGGTGGAAGACGATAGTTTCGAATTAAAATTAATACAAAAAAGGTTAGCCATTACGCTAGCCTTTTTTTGTTAGTAATTATATAATATCTTTTGAAAATTACGAAAATCATTTTCCCTATTTTTGAGTTACATTTGATAGTCATACATAAGTCAAATGAAAATAGATTTTAAAAGCATATTTACAGCAAATTTACCTGCCGATTCTAACGAAACCAATCAAGTTAGACAAGTATTTAATGCTTGTTATTCATATGTTAATCCAACTCCTACTTCAAATCCAAAGCTTATTCATTACTCAAAAAAAGTTGCGGATTTAATTGGAATCACTGAAGAAGAAGCTAACTCAAATGAATTTTTAGAAGTTTTTTCTGGAAATAAAATTTTAGAAAATTCCAAACCTTTTGCTATGTGTTATGGCGGTCACCAATTTGGTCATTGGGCAGGACAATTAGGCGACGGAAGAGCAATTAATTTATTTGAAATTGAAAAAGAAAATTCAATCTATACATTGCAACTTAAAGGTGCTGGAAAGACACCTTATTCAAGAACAGCAGATGGTTTAGCGGTTTTGCGTTCATCTATTCGGGAACATTTATGTAGTGAAGCAATGTTTCATTTGGGCGTTCCCACTACTCGATCGCTTTCCTTATCATTATCTGGTGAACAGGTTTTAAGAGATGTTTTATATGATGGAAATCCAGCTTACGAAAAAGGAGCCATTGTTTGCAGAGTTGCACCATCGTTTATTCGTTTTGGGAACTTTGAAATTTTTTCTGCTAGAAATGATATTCAAAATTTAAAATTACTTGCCGATTATACCATCAAACATTACTATAAAGAAATTGAAGTTGAAGGAAAAGAAAAATACATTCATTTTTTTGAACTTGTCGCTAATAAAACGCTTGAAATGATTGTTCATTGGCAACGTGTCGGATTTGTTCACGGTGTTATGAATACCGATAATATGTCTATTCACGGAATCACAATTGATTATGGTCCATACGGTTGGCTAGAAGATTATGATACAAATTGGACACCTAATACAACAGACCGAGAATACAAGCGATATAGATTTGGTAATCAACCAGAAATTGCTTTGTGGAATTTATATCAACTCGCCAATTCTATTTATCCTTTAGTAAACGAAGCTGCTCCTTTTGAAAAAGTATTATCCAATTTTAAAGATAATTTTGAAGAACGCTATTTTACGATGATGTCAAATAAATTAGGATTTTTCAAGACAAATAGGAAAGATAAAAAACTAATTATTGAATTAGAGCAATTACTTCAAGTTACTGAAACTGATATGACTATTTTCTTTCGAGAATTAAGTTTTATCAAAAAAGATTACTCAACTGGTTGTGGAATTTCAATTGCAAACAACTCATTTTATAAACCAAACGAACTCACAAAACCTATTTTAAAAGAATGGGAAAAATGGTTTAAAAAATATTTGCTTCGACTTAATGAAGAAACGATTTCTGATGAAGAAAAGAAATCAAAAATGAATCGACTAAATCCTAAATATGTTCTTCGAAATTACATGGCACAATTAGCGATTGATGCTGCAGAAAATGAAGATTACTCAGTTTTAAATGAACTAGTTGAGCTATTAAAAAAACCTTATGATGAGCAACCTGAATTTGAAAAATGGTATGCAAAACGACCAGATTGGGCAAGAGAAAAAGTAGGTTGCTCAATGCTCTCTTGTAGTTCATAACTATTTTTTATAATTTAGTATTTTAAAAAATAGAAATAATGAATACTAATTATAAAACTATTGATGAATACATAGCGTTACAAGACGAGAAAGTAATTCCAGTTTTAGAAGAAATTAGAAAAACCATAAAAAAATGTGCACCAGAAGCTGAAGAAACAATTGGTTATGGAATTCCAACATTCAAATTTCATGGTAATTTGGTGCATTTTGCCGCTTACAAAAATCATATTGGTTTTTATCCTGGAGCTTCAGGAATTGAATTTTTTAAAGACGAAATTGCAAAATATAATAACTCCAAAGGAACTGTTCAATTTCCATTAGACAAACCGATTCCATATGATTTAATCACTAAAATAACAGAATATAGAGTAAAGCAGAACTTAGAGAAACTAAAAAAATGAGTAACATCTTAGATTTTACATTTTAGTTATTTAATATTTAATTTAATCAAAAAACAGAAATTTCAATATAAATTAGTTTTTATGTTACATTTACTTCCCATAATAAGGTTCAAAGAACTATGAAAATTTTAAAAAAACTACTGTTTCATCCTATTCTAATTTATACTGTCATTTTTTTTCTAGAGTGCATTCCAATAAAAGCACCTGTATTAGTAAATGAATTTCCAAAAGAAGGCGATAACTTTAAATCTCCTGATAGCTTTGCCGTTTATCACTATACAAATAATGGAAAGTATAGCTATACATCACCTGAATGTTATTTTAGATTTGGAAATCCTCCTTTTTCGGCAACTTATGAACAGGGCGGTATTAAAACGATTAGTACCAAAATTGCAAACAAAATTCCTTTAATGGGTTCGATGTGTGGAGAAAAAGTAGTTGCTAAAATTGAAAAAAGAGATATTAGTTTTGATAAAAAATACTTAAATACAAATTACTTGTTAGATAATTTTTCAGTTTTTTCACATATTTTCTTCTATATGTTATTGGCATTTTCTATCCTATTACTTTATAAAAATGACACGAAAAACTACTTATATGCTTTTGTAGCTTGCTTTGTTGGCGGTGGACTTTTAGAATTAGTACAACATTATTTTATTGAAGGTAGAACAGCCACATTTGAAGATTTAGCCATGAATACTTTAGGTTCAATTATTGCAATTGTAACTTTTTGGATTCTAATTAGAAATAGCTCTTTTTTTAGAGATAAAGTTTTAAAATAAAAAAAAATGCTATTTCAAAATTAATGAAATAGCATTTTAAAATATTTATTAAAAACTTACTTCAAACTAGCTAAACTCTGTTCTATTGTAGCAATTTTAGCTAGTGTATCCGCTTCTTTCTTGCGTTCCATTTCTAGAACTTTTTCTGGTGCGCCACCAACAAATTTTTCATTTGAAAGTTTAGCTTGAACTGATTTTAAAAATCCTTGAGCATATTTCAATTCTTCAGTCAATTTAGCAATCTCTTCTTCAACATTGATTGAACCAGTAATTGGAATAAAATATTCGTTAGACTTTATTCTAAATGACAAAGCAGAATCTACTTTCTCTGAAACATATTCAAGATTGGTAATGTTTCCAAGTTTGGCAACAATAACATCAAAATAAGTTGAAACTTTATCATTATTGATGATTTTCAAATCAATGGCATCTTTGAAAGGCAAATTTTTATCTTTTCTGATGCTTCTGATTCCTGAAATAACTTCGATAGTGTTATCAAAATCGGTAATCAATTTTTCATCATACGATTTTAATTCTGGCCAAGTCGAGATTATTAAGGCTTCTTCTTTTGTTCTTTCAGCAATTAAATGCCAAATTTCTTCTGTTAAGAATGGCATAAATGGTTGTAATAATTTCAAATTATTTTCCAACATTTCAATGGCTTTGTCAAAAGTTACTTTGTCTATTGGTTGTTGGTAAGCTGGTTTTATCATTTCTAAAAACCATGAACAGAAATCGTCCCAAACCAATTTGTAAATAGCCATTAAGGCTTCTGACAAACGGTATTTTTCAAACAAATCTTCAATTTCGGCTAACGTTTTTTGTAGTTTAGCTTCATACCAATCAATAGCAACTTTAGATGATTCTGGTTGAGCGATTGTGGTTGAGACTTCCCAGCCTTTTATCAATTTAAAGGCATTCCATATTTTGTTAGAAAATGCTTTTCCTTGGTTACATAGTTCTTCGTCAAATAGAATATCGTTTCCTGCTGAAGCACTTAACAATAATCCAACACGAACACCATCAGCTCCAAATTTTTCAATCAATTCTAATGGTTCTGGTGAGTTTCCTAATGATTTACTCATTTTTCTACCCAATTTATCTCTAACAATTCCTGTCAAATAAACATTAGAAAACGGTTTGTCATCAGCATATTCATAACCCGCAATAATCATACGAGCAACCCAGAAAAACAAAATATCTGGACCTGTAACCAAATCGTTTGTTGGATAATAATACTTAAAATCTTCACTTTCTGGATTCATAATTCCTCCAAAAACAGTCATTGGCCATAACCATGAAGAAAACCAAGTGTCAAGCGCATCAACGTCTTGGGTTAAATCGTTTATAGTTAATTGTTGATTGTTGGTAGCTTTTTGAGCTAAAATTAACGCTTCTTCGATAGTTTCAGCTACCACAAAATCTTCTTTACCATCTCCATAATAGTACGCAGGAATTTGTTGTCCCCACCAAAGTTGACGTGAAATATTCCAATCGCGTACATTTTCTAACCAATGACGATACGTATTTTCAAACTTCTTAGGATATAATTTGATTTCGTTTGTTTCCAAAACGGCTTTTATGGCTGGTTTTACCAAATCTTCCATTTTTAGAAACCATTGATCAGACAAACGTGGTTCGATAACCGCTTTTGTTCTTTCAGAAGTTCCTACTTTGTTTAAATGGGTTTCGGTTTTAGCTAAAGCTCCTGAAGCTTCCAATTCTTTTGCAATTTCGGCACGAACTACAAAACGATCTTTTCCTTGATAATGCAATCCGAAACTATTTAACGTTGCGTCTTCATTGAAAATATCTACAATTTCAAGATTGTGTTTGTCACCCAACATTTTGTCATTAACATCATGCGCTGGTGTAACTTTTAAGCAACCTGTACCAAATTCAATATCAACATATTCGTCTTCAATAATTGGCACTACTCTACCGCAAATTGGTACGATGGCTTTTTTACCTTTTAGGTGCAAAAAACGTTCATCGTATGGATTGATACAAATAGCTGTATCACCAAAAATGGTTTCTGGACGTGTTGTTGCAACTGTTAGAAACTCTTCACTTCCTTCGATTTTATATTTTAGGTAAAATAATTTTCCTTGTTGTTCTTCATAAATCACTTCTTCGTCAGAAAGTGTTGTTTTGGCTTCTGGATCCCAATTTACCATTCGGTAGCCACGGTAAATTAATCCTTTGTTATATAAATCAACAAACGAACGAATTACAGATGCCGACATATCTGGATCCATTGTGAATTTGGTACGATTCCAATCGCAAGAACAGCCCAATTGTTTTAGTTGTTCTAGAATGGTTCCGCCGTATTTATTTGTCCAATCCCAAGCGTGTTTTAGGAATTCTTCGCGCGTTAAATCATTTTTGTTGATTCCTTCACTTTTTAGTTTGGCAACAACTTTTGCTTCGGTTGCGATAGACGCATGGTCAGTTCCAGGCACCCAACAAGCATTGAACCCTTTAAGACGAGCACGACGAATTAACACGTCTTGAATTGTGTTGTTCAACATATGTCCCATGTGCAAAACGCCAGTCACGTTTGGTGGCGGAATTACAATAGTATAAGGTGTTCTATGATCTGGTTCAGAATGGAAATAACCGTTGGTCATCCAATAGCTGTACCATTTTTCTTCTACTGTTTTGGCGTCGAATTGTGCTGGAATTGTCATATTATAAGATATTCGTTGTTATAAAAATTGATGCAAAAGTACAAATGATTCACTAATTAGCCCCGATGGGAGAAGCTACCATGTAGCTCGGACAGCGGGAAAATGGTCAGTAAATAAAGCCCAAGCCATTCGCTCCTGACAGAAAAAATGGGTTTGGTACGCTTTTTGTATTTGTTGCAAAAGTAAAATAATTAAGACTGTTTAAAAAATTTAAGATTTAATTATTTGTATTTTAATTAAAACAACCTATTTTTACGAAACCAAAAACTAAAAAGATTACCAAAATGAAAAAAATTATACTTGGATTAGCACTTGCATTTAACGTAGCCATTTTTGCTCAAACTGGTGCCAAAATTGTTTTCAAAGACGCTGACAACACGATTGACTACGGAAAAGTATCAAAAGATACCGATTCTGGAATTCGTTCGTTTGAGTTTACCAATACTGGTGATGCGCCGTTGACGATTATCAATGTTCAATCGACTTGTGGTTGTACAGTTCCATCTAAACCAACTGAGCCAATTGCGCCAGGAAAAACGGGAAAAATTGATGTGAAATACAATATGAATCCTGGTCCAATACGTAAAACAATTACAGTTGAAACCAATGCTGTAAACGTAGAAAGTGGTCGAGTTGCCTTGAAAATCAAAGGTGAAGTGATTGCCAAACCAGAAGTAAATATTCTGGAAAAGAAATCGACGCTGATGACTACAGATAAATAAAAGGTTTCAATTATTGAATATTTTTGTAGCCACTGATTACACAGATTTTCACAGATTTTCACAGATTTTTAATTTGGATGCGAAAATAATCCTTTTAATTTTTATAATCTGTGGCAAAATAATCAGAAAACAATATACATTTTAAAAAATTAGAAAATGCTTCAAGAAATTGAAGCATTTTTTTTGTAAAAAGCCCTTCGACTGCGCTCAGGGTGACAAGAAGAAAACTAATAACTTAATTTTTTATAACAATTCTTTTATTTGAAATCTGAAATTTAGGTTTTGTCCATTTCTTTCTACTTCAAAATTTAGCCATTTTCCTTCTTCGGATTTTAGAAGATTGTTGATTTCGCTTAAACTCATACTGTTTACAGAATGATAGTTTATTGTTTTTAAAATGTCACCTTTTTGCAAGCCAACTTCTATAGCTGGAGAGTTTTTCCGAATGTTTGTGATTTCGTAAATCGGTTTTAGTTCAAATTTGTATTTGAAGTTAGCACTTCCTGCTTTGTTTCCAGATGCATCAAAAGTATTGTCTTGATAGGTTGTTTGAAACTTAATTGTTTCAGAAACCCATTGCATTCCTGAACTTGCGATTTCAATTCCGCAGCGATTGTATTGAAAAGGTTCACCAAACTTTCCGCTTTTCTTTAGGTATAATTTGCTTTCTTGATAATCAAAAATAGCGGTAAAACGCTTCATAATTTCACCACCAATCGAACCTACTCTATCTTGCACCATGTTGACACTTTTTACCGAAATAGTATCGGGCATAGCAACAATTGGTTTTTTGAATTCAAAATTTCCTATTTTCAATGTTTCGATTTTGGCACGATTGCCGTGAATTTCACCACTAAATCCTTTTCCTAAATAGTCTTCAAAATTTCGTTTAGGCACTTTTATCAAAGGATTTACATCTTGAAATAACCAAAGCGCATCACTATTGCCAAGGTCGAGCAAAACTTTGGCTTCCAACTTATTATCATTTATTGTTACTATCGAATTGCAATAGGGTTTTTGCTTTTGAATTTGCATTGGAATAACTTGAAATTTTGAAGCTAACTTATTCGAAATGTTAGTTTTGTCTTTGTAAACAAATATTTTTTTTCGGTCGTAATTTACTTCAACAATTTGGTTTTTGAAAAAATGATAGCCAATTATGCCGTTTACTGGAATTCCGACATGAGATGAAAAGTTAAAATCTTGATCGAGAACTATATATAATTCGTGATTGAAGTCTTTTAGCTCGTTGATTTTTAAAATATTTCCTGATGATTTCAATCCTTCAATAGCTTCATTTGCACCTAAACCTTTCAGTTTTATTTTTTCAACATTGTTAAGACTTACTTCGGTTTTATCTTCTAAACTTAGTAAAATGGTTTCTTCAACGCCCGAATCTAAAAGAAAGTTTAATTCGACACCATTTACATTTATGGGAATAAAAATTAGATTATTGATTAACTTAAAAGGAATTACAACTTTGTTTTTATCTGTATCAAAACGAAAGCCATCTTGGGCAAATCCGTTTTGGCAAGCAAAAAATAAGAAAATGATAATTATCCTTAGGTTCATCAAGATTTTTTTATAAAATTAAATAAAAACAAGCAATAAAAAAATGAAAATGATTGCTAAACTCTAAAAAATGTCGAAATTTGCAACTCTAAAAAAAACTACGATGCCAAAAATTTCAAACAAAGGAAAATTAATGCCAGAATCGCCAATTAGAAAATTGGTTCCCTACGCAGAAATAGCAAAGAAAAAAGGTAATAAAGTATACCATTTGAATATTGGTCAACCCGATATCAAAACGCCCGAAGTGGCTATGAACTCGATAAAAAATTTAGATATAAAAGTTTTAGAATACAGCCATTCTGCTGGTTTTGAAAGCTATAGAAAAAAACTTTCGCAATACTACATCAACCACGGTTTACCTATAAATACCGAAGATATTATCATCACAACTGGTGGTTCTGAAGCCTTGTTATTTGCCATGGGAAGCTGTCTTGATCAAGGTGACGAAATCATTATTCCTGAACCATTTTATGCTAATTACAACGGATTTTCAACCGCTTCTGGCGTGAATGTTGTGCCGGTAATTTCATCAATAGAAACTGGTTTTGATTTGCCACCAATTGCTGAATTTGAAAAATTAATTACACCAAAAACCAAAGCGATTCTTATTTGTAATCCAGGAAATCCAACGGGTTATTTGTACACGCAAGAAGAAATGTTGCAATTGGCAGCATTAGTAAAAAAACACGATTTATTCTTGATTGCTGACGAAGTGTATCGCGAATTTATATACGACGAAACCGACAAGCATTATTCGGTTATGAATATTCCTGGCATTGAAGAAAATGCTATTATGATTGATTCAGTTTCTAAACGTTACAGCATGTGTGGCGCACGAATTGGTTGTATTGTTTCTAAAAATAAAGAAGTGATGGCTACGGCAATGAAATTTGCGCAAGCACGATTAAGTCCGCCAACTTTTGCTCAAATTGCAAGTGAAGCTGCTCTTGATACGCCAGCAAGTTATTTTGTAGAAGTCATTGAAGAATACAAAGAACGTCGTGATATTTTGATTTCGGAATTGAACAAAATTGAAGGTGTAAAAGTAGCTACTCCAAAAGGTGCTTTTTACTGTATCGCGCAATTGCCAGTTGACAATGCCGATACATTTGCACAATGGTTGCTAGAATCGTACGATAACAACAAAGAAACCGTTATGGTAGCACCAGCAGCAGGATTTTATTCGACTAAAGGTGTTGGTTTGAACGAAGTTAGAATTGCGTATGTTTTGAAAAAAGAAGATTTAGTTCGTTCGGTTCAGATATTGAAAGACGCTATTTTGGTTTATAATTCTAAATAACGTGTGTTCGATATAAAACCAAAAAATATTCACCTTTTTACACGAATTGCACGAATTGACACGAATTGAAGATGGAATAATTACACCAATAGAATCTGATAAATCAGATTTTAATTCGTGAAATTTAAAAATTAAAATATATTTCGTGTAAATTAGTGCAATTCGTGTCTAAATTTTAAATAGCTTATATAGAACTCACGTTAAATAATATTTTAAACACTGATTACACAGATTTACACAGATTTTTTTTATTATTGATGCGCTAAAAATCCTTTTAATCTTTTAAATCTGTGGCTAAATTGCATTTTAAATTGAAGCCTTTTTTTTTTATGCCACTGATTACACAGATTTTCACAGATTTTTTTTGTTGATTTACTTAAAAATCGTTTTAATCATTTAAATCTGTGGCTAAATTGCATTTTAAATTGAAATCTATTTTTTTAAGCCACTGATTATACAGATTTTCACAGATTTTTTTTGTTGATTTACTTAAAAATCCTTTTAATCTTTTGAATCTGTGGCTAAAATGATAAAACAATAAATACATTAAAACGTTCTCAATTGAGGGCGTTTTTTTTATATTTGAACTAAAAACAAATGGAAATCCTTCTTATTTCAATTGTAGCGTTTATTGTTGCCATTCTAACTTTTTTTTCTGGGTTTGGATTAGGCACTATTTTGACACCTGTTATGATGATTTTCTTTCCTGTAGAAGTAGCGATTGCCCTGACTGGCGTGGTTCATTTTTCTAACAATATTTTCAAATTGGTTTTGGTTGGAAAAAATGTCAACAAAGAAGTGTTGCTTCGTTTTGGAATTCCTGCGGTGGTTTTTGCTTTTATTGGTGCATTGCTTTTGGTAAAAATTCCCAATTTTGAACCGCTTTACTCCTACCAACTTTGGGGCAAAACATTTGAAGTATTTCCCTTAAAACTGTTTGTTGCAGTGCTCATGATGTTTTTTGCGGTGATTGATTTGATACCGTATTTCAGCAACTTACAATTTGACAAATCCAAACTACCAATTGGTGGCGCGTTAAGTGGCTTTTTTGGTGGATTGACAGGTGCGCAAGGCGCGTTGCGAAGTGCGTTTTTAATTCGTGCTGGCTTGACCAAAGAAGCTTTTATTGGCACAACCGTTGTGATTTCGTCGTTTGTTGATTTTACAAGACTTAGCGTTTATGCTACTCGAATTATGAAATTAGATTTACAAGAAAACCTACCGTTACTACTTTGCGCCACACTTTCGGCTATGACGGGCGCTTTTATTGGCAACAAATTACTAAAAAAAGTAACCTTGCAATTTTTGCAATACTCAGTTGCTATTTTGTTGTTGGTTTTGTCTTTGGCTTTGGGGTTGGGCTGGATTTGAGATTTTGTAAGTTTTTGATTTTGTTTGTAAAATAATTTTTATATTTGGGAAGCAATTTTTTGAATAAAACGAGCAAACTGTCTATTGATAAATACAATTTATAGATAGCAAAATAATCCAGCGATTACTATTAAAATTAACCTTTATAATGAATAAATTAACTAATGATGAAATATCTAAATTAGATAAAATCATAATTTTTCTGAATGACAATAAAGTCTTTCAATACGAAAAAAGCTACATAGCAGAAAAATTTAATTTATCAATTGAAGAGTATGATTTTCTATATAGTAAAATTGTTGATTTCTCCCAGAATGAGTTCACAATTGGGAATATTTTAGATAAGAATTCAAGATATCCATCAATTGAATGCAATTTCTCAACATCTTTATTTATAAAAAATGGCGGATTCAAGCAATATTTTAAATCTGAGAAAAAAAATAATACTAATAAAAAGTCAGAAATTGGGCAAAATATTATAGCAAGTAATGTTACTATTAATAATGGGAATATAAAAACACTAAATCAAGAAAGAAGTTTAAGAAAAAAAAGTAAATGGGATATTATCGGAATTATTTCGATAACAATAGCTTTGCTTGTATTTCTTTTTGGAGACAATGTCTGTGACAGAATAAAAAGCAAAATGAATAACTCTAAATCAGACAATGCAATAGTTTTTAAAAAGTATGAGAAAAAATTTGATTTACCATACTTGGAAAGTTTTCCAATTTTAGATAAAGGGTTATTTATTCAACATCATTATGGAGAATTAATTTTTGGAGGATCAAATATTATAATTGTCAAAATAAATGCGAGAAGAGAAAATGGTGAGAAAATTGAGATTAAAAAAGATGACAATAATAATCTTAACCTAGATATTTTCACTAAACCCTATATTGAATTTTATTACAAAAAAGAATTTTACTCTATGGAAATAGAAACTTTAAATTATGGAGAAAGTTTTGTTTGCAAATTAAAGAAAATAAAATCACCTACGTTAAAATTAATTGAATTCGATAAAATTTAATAATGCTCGCGCTAGCCTAAGATAGAGTTTTGCTTAAAAATTTGGATAAGTTTCCTACTATTTTAAATAACAAAATGAACCTAAAAACAAGAAAAACATTAGCACTAATTAATATTCTTTTAGTGACACTAATTTTTATGGATTATTTTTTACCTGGAAGGATAATGCATACACAAGAATTAGATTCTTTTTATAATACAACAGTCAAAATTTATGATGGGAATCGTCCAAGTTTTGTAGATCGTAAAATCCTTTTGCTAACAAATGGTGAAACTTTTCGACTTGGAAAAATTCCAAAACGGGATTACCCAAAAGGGCAAAAAATTCAGATCGTTAAATCCTCATTTACTAACAATATAAAAGAGATAATAATTTTAGGAAACATAAACATAGTAGAAGAAGTTGGTATATTATCATACATATTTCTTCAAATTTGTTTAATAATCTCGATGGCTACATGTTTGTTGAATTTGGTTTATAATTCACGAATTCTCTATATACTTTTAGTAATGGCAACAATGTTTACTTTCATTTTTTCGATTGGCTATTTATTTAAATAAGTCGTTTTAGATAAATATTGTAAATTATTATAAAATTAATAAGTTAGATTTTTATGTTTTGGAATAAATTCAAAAAGAAAAAGGAAAATCAATTCAAATGTTCTACTTGTGGCAAAGTTCATGAAGAGCTAGCTTCTATTGGCTTTAAAACACCTTTTCATTATGATATTTTAAGTGACAAAGAGAAAAGCGAAATTGCTGAAATTTCAGATGATTTTTGTGTAATTAATCATCCAGACCAAACTGATAGATTCATTCGAACCGTGTTGAACTTAAAAACTGAAAATCCATCAGAAGAATTAATTTATGGTGTTTGGGTTTCTGTAAGTGAAAAAAGCTTTAATGAATACAAATCAAACTATAATACTCAAACTGAAGAGAAAATATATTTTGGAATTATATGCAATGAAATTTCTGATTATGAAGAAAGTACAATAGGTTTACATGTTAATGTTATAACTAGACTTGACGACTTACGACCAGAAATAACTCCACATAAATCCAATCATAAATTAGTAACTGATTGGGAAAACGGAATTACATTACATGAAGCTTATAGTCGAATTGAAAAGATTTTATAGTTTTCAAAAATTCTTAGCTTTTTTTAACCAAAACACTTCTTCCGCAACCAGAACGCCACATTTACCAAGATAATCAAAGCAGGAACTTCTACTAAAGGTCCAATTACGCCAGCAAATGCTTGCCCGCTATTGATACCAAAAACACCTATGGAAACGGCTATGGCTAACTCAAAATTATTGCCCGAAGCAGTGAACGATAACGCCACAGCATCACGATAATTGGCACCAATTTTCTTAGCTACAAAAAACATCAATAAAAACATAATCGCAAAGAAAATCACTAACGGAATTGCAATTCTAACGACATCCGTTGGTAAATCGACAATCATTTCGCCTTTTAGACTGAACATAATTACGATGGTAAAAAGCAAAGCCACCAAAGTAATAGGCGAAACAAACGGTATAAATTGCTGATTGAAGAACTTGTCACCCAAATATTTTTTTATCGCAAATCGACTAATAACTGCTAACGCAAACGGAATTCCGAGGTAAATTCCAACGGTTTTTGCAATTTCGGCAATCGTGATATTGAGTTCCAAACCTTTAATTCCGAATAAAGGCAACATGATTTCCAAATAAAAATAAGCATACAAACTGAAGAAAAACACTTGCAACAAACTATTAATTCCGATTAAACCAGCGGTTAATTCGCGGTTACCTTCGGCTAGTTCGTTCCATACAATAACCATCGCAATGCACGGCGCAATTCCGATAATGATTAAACCTGTCATATATTCAGGATAGTCTTTTAGGAAAAAAGTCGCCAATAAAAACATCAAAAACGGACCAATTATCCAGGTTATAAAAAACGAAGCCTTCAATAATTTGGGCTGTTCAAACATTTTGGGAACTTGCGAAAAATCGATTTTGGTCAACGGCGGATACATCATCAAAATCAACCCAATCGCCAACGGAACATTCGTAGTTCCAGATGAAAACGAATTAATAAAACCAGCAGAATTTGGAATAAAATAACCAATCGCAACGCCAAGTAGCATCGCTAAAAATATCCAAATTGTTAGAAATCGGTCTAAAAAGTTGAGGCGTTTTTTCATATTAAACCATTAAGTTATTAAGTTTTTTATTGATATTGAATAGATGTTGTTCTTGATTTTCATTCCATTAGTTTAGTAAATATATTGTTTTTATAGCCACAGATTTCAAAGATTTTCACAGATTAATCCTTTTAATCTTCTTAATCCGTGGCAAAAAACTAAGATTCATATATAAATTTTAGACCGAAGCCTTTTTTATTTGATTTGCGAGAAAACAAAATACATTTCACTGGCGATTTGTAAACTGCGTTCTGTGTATTTTTCGTTCATTACATCTGTTCCGTCAAAGGCTTTTGGATCGTCGTATTTTATTGGAAATCTGGCTTCTGCACCAAAAACCATCGGACAACCTTCGTCCGCATTGTTGCAAGTCATAATCGCTCCAAATATACTTTTAGGATTAAAATCATCAAAATACGTTTTAGAAAAACAGATAATTGGATGTTGATTTTCATCAAATTTCACCGCATAAACTGGATTTTGTGCTTCACTCAATTTTTGAATTTCAAAACCTTGATTAGTCAACGTTTCAGCAACTTTTGGAAACATAGCTGTTGCTTCCGTTCCACCAGAATAGCAAAATATATTTTGAATTCCGAAATGAAAAGCCATTGTTTGTGCCCAAATTTGAGACAAATGACTTCTTCGGGAATTGTGTGTACAAATAAAGTTCAGACGAATTTCTTCGTTGGAATTTACTTTGTTTTGAATATACTCAATCAAAGGTTGCAAAACTTCCTTTCGTTCATTTGGAATAGAAATTTTTGAAATTAACTGTATTGTTTTTGATAGATTTTCAAGCATATATATTTTTTTTACCACAAAGACACAAAGAAGGCACGAAGCTCACAAAGTCTTTATTATTTATATCTTTTCATTAAATCTTAACAACAACCAGAATCTGGAGTACAACAAGAAGTTACTTCTTTTTGCTTCCACTCGCCTATTTTAGTTTTCAATTTTTCAACAGGAATTCCGCAATTGTCCTTTGCTAAACAATCTGTTAATTTTGATTTTAATTGGAAATTAGTTCCGTCAAAATCTAAACTGAATTTTCCAATAGTTTCTTTCATTTGGTATTCTACCTCAATTTCTAAATCTGGAATTTGAAGTTTTTCTTCAGATAATTCAATAATGTGAACTAATTTTTCTGGATGCAATCTATGATCATAATCATTTGCTTCCCAAAGTTGAAAATTTACCACTTCTTCAGTTCGAACTACGCCACCACAATCGATGAAATGTTTAGTGATTTTCCCAACTTCTGTAACATGAAAATGATTTGGAACCAATTCTCCATTAGGCAATTGAAAGGCAATTTGTGAAAGATTTTTTAACTGTTTTTTTATTTCTGATAGTTTCATAATGTATTTTCTTTAAAATTATTTTCATAAGTTCTCGATACAATTTTTAAAAATAAAAATTAGCATTTTTACTTTTAAAAACCACTCGAAGTGACGTTTGCTTAATTAACAACATTTGTTTTTTAGTTTATGGCGAATTATACCAAAATGATTTTCGATTTTATCGATGGTATCAGGATTTATGCAGTAACAAATAGCGGTTCCTTCGATATTTCCTTTTATGATATTGGCGTTTTTTAATTCTTTAAGATGCTGTGATACTGTTGGTTGCGCTAGTGGTAATTCATTTACAATATCACCGCAAATACAGCTATCAACCGATAATAAATAGTCAACAATTGCAATTCTTGCTGGATGCGAAAGTGCTTTGAACAAGTTGGCCATTTCGTTTTGTTCCACCGAAAAAGATTCTGATTTGGATGCTCCCATTTTTGTGTAAATTATTATATTGCAATATTACGATAAACAAATATAATAAAGCAACTATATTATGTTAAATTTTATAATCAAATGATTTTTCCCTATTCCGAAATAATTTCATACTTTTGAAACCTTAAAAAAAATATAATTATGGCATCAATAACATTAGGCGGAAACCCAATAAACACAAATGGTTCATTACCGCAAGTAGGTTCAAAAGCAGTTGATTTTCAATTGGTGAAAAATGATTTATCAGTAGCAACTTTAGCAGATTTTGCAGGAAGCAAATTAGTTTTAAACATTTTTCCAAGTATTGATACTGGAACTTGTGCTACATCAGTAAGAACATTTAATGCAAAAGCGAGCGCATTAGAAAACACAAAAGTATTATGTATTTCGAGAGATTTACCATTTGCTCAAAAACGTTTTTGTGGAGCAGAAGGATTAGAAAGTGTAGTGAATCTATCTGATTTTAAAGATGGTAGCTTCGGGAAAAATTATGGCTTGGAAATTGTAGATGGTCCGTTAGCAGGATTACATTCAAGAGTTGTGATTATTGTGGATGAAAATGGTGTTGTAAAATATGCTGAACAAGTTGCAGAAATTGCAGACGAACCAAATTACGATAACGCCTTAGCAGCTTTATAATAACATTTATATGGAATTTGAAAGAGATAAAACTTTTTTAACTGGAAGATTTAAAAGTATGGGATTCGCCCTAAAAGGTGCAATCAAATTAATAACAACAGAACATAGCGTAATGGTGCAAAGTTCTATTGCGGTGCTTTTGATTTTTGCAGGATTCTATTTTGAAATTTCTAGAGAAGAATGGTTATTTCAAACACTTGCCATTGGCTTAGTCCTTTCTATTGAAGGTTTGAACACAGCTGTCGAAAAAATTGCCGATTTTATTCACCCAGAATTTCATGATCGCATTGGTTTTATTAAAGACATTGCAGCTGGTGCTGTATTTTTTGCAGCTTTGACATCCATTGCAATTGGTTGTATCATTTATATTCCGAAGTTTTTATAAAAAACAAAATTATAATGGCAAAAACATCAAAAAAAGAAACAGATAAAAAAACAGAATCTACCGAAAAAACGCCTTTTTGGAAGCTTTCAAGACAGCAAAAAATGCTTTTTGGAAGTTTGCTAGTCCTTTTTTCAATAGCACTTTTGGTTTCTTTTATTTCTTTTTTTATTTATGGTCAACAAGACCAAAGCACTTTAACTGAACTAGCTAATCGCGAAGAAACTTCTGGTAATTGGTTAGGAAAATTTGGTGCTGTTTTAGCCGATTTCTTCATTTACAAAGGATTTGGTGCTGCTTCTTTCCTATTTGTCAAATTAATTTTCTTGACAGGTGCGTTTTTAGCTTTAGAAATTTCATTCAAAAAACTAAAAAATATTTGGTTTTGGGATTTGTTTGTAATTATAATCCTTTCCGTTTTATTTGGCTTTTTTGCCACTTCAATGCCTGAACTTGGCGGAACAATTGGATTTGAAATGAATCAATTTCTTCAAGATTACATTGGTAAAATTGGAACACTTTTGGTTTTAGTATTCGGGCTTTTGATTTATTTGATTTTCAAAATAAAAATGTCGCCTGATACAATCAAATCGTTTTTTGAAAAAAAGAAAAAAGAAATTAATGACGAATTTGCTTCAACTACCAAACCATCGGGTGATACTTCTTATAATTTAGAAGAATTTGCTGTAAATGAAGAAGAAGAAAACGAAGTAAAAGTTCCCAACAATTTTGAAGAAGACGAAGAGGAAATTCCAGAACCTGTTTTAAAATCTACTTCGCAATTTGAAATCAATAAAGAAGATTTGAAACCAACTATTTCGCATTCTTCTGAAATAAAATTAGAAACAAATCCTATTGAGGTTGAAAAACCGGTTGAAACGATTGCTTCAACCGAAGAATTTGTTATTGAAAAAGCTGAAGAAGAAGATATTATCGAAGAAAACTTGGCTTCTCGCCTAGTGGCCGATTTTGGTTTGTTTGATCCAACTTTGGAATTATCAAATTATAAATTTCCAACTTTAGATTTATTAAAAGAATATACTTCGGGTGGAATTACCATTAACCAACAAGAATTAGAAGACAACAAGAATAACATTGTTGAAACGCTTCGTAATTATAAAATTGAAATTGCTCAAATCAAAGCAACGGTTGGTCCATCGGTAACTTTATATGAAATTGTACCAGAAGCTGGAATCAGAATTTCAAAAATTAAAAGTCTTGAGGATGATATTGCGCTTTCGTTAGCCGCATTGGGAATTCGTATCATCGCACCAATGCCAGGAAAAGGAACAATTGGAATAGAGGTTCCGAATAAAAATCCGACTATGGTTTCGATGCGAAGTGTAATTGGTTCGCCAAAATTTCAGGAAGCCGAAATGGAATTGCCAATCGCACTTGGAAAAACAATTTCAAATGAAACCTATGTAGTCGATTTAGCCAAAATGCCTCACTTATTGATGGCTGGTGCAACTGGACAAGGAAAATCGGTTGGTTTGAATGCTGTTTTGACTTCGCTTTTATACAAAAAACATCCTGCAGAAGTAAAATTCGTTTTGGTCGATCCAAAGAAAGTAGAATTGACACTTTTCAACAAAATAGAAAGACATTATTTAGCTAAATTACCTGATTCTGAAGACGCAATTATTACTGATAACAGTAAGGTAATCAATACATTGAATTCTCTTTGCGTAGAAATGGACAATCGTTATTCTTTACTAAAAGATGCGATGGTTAGAAACATCAAAGAATACAATGATAAATTCAAAAACAGAAAACTAAATCCAGAAGCTGGACACCGTTTTTTACCTTATATAGTTTTAGTAGTCGATGAGTTTGCCGATTTGATTATGACAGCTGGTAAAGAAGTGGAAACGCCTATTGCTCGTTTAGCTCAACTTGCACGTGCTATTGGAATTCACTTAATTATTGCAACCCAACGACCATCTGTAAATGTAATTACAGGTATGATTAAGGCAAATTTCCCTGCCAGAATTGCTTTTAGAGTTACGTCAAAAATCGATTCACGTACCATATTAGATGCTGGTGGAGCGGATCAATTGATTGGTCGTGGAGATTTACTTGTTTCCAATGGAAATGATGTAATTCGTGTACAATGCGCCTTTGTTGACACACCAGAAGTTGAGAAAATAGTTGAATTTATTGGTGCGCAAAAAGGATATTCAGATGCTTATATGTTACCAGAATTTGTTGGTGAAGAAAGTAGTTCATCGTTAGAGATTGATATTTCAGAAAGAGATTCGTTATTTAGAGAAGCCGCCGAAATAATTGTAACAGCTCAACAAGGTTCGGCATCATTATTGCAAAGAAAATTGAAACTGGGCTACAACCGTGCCGGAAGATTGATAGATCAATTGGAAGCCGCAGGAATTGTAGGACCATTTGAAGGAAGTAAAGCTAGAAGTGTAAACATTACTGACTTATCTTCTTTAGATCAATTTTTAAACAATGAACAAAACAATTTTTAAAATGAAAAAGATTTTTCAAATTTCTTTATTCTTACTTTTAAGTCTAACAACACAAGCGCAAGACAAAAAAGCAAAAGCATTATTAGACGAAGTAACTGCCAAAGTTAAAAGTTATGATAATATCGTAATCGACTTTAAATATACCCTAAACAATTCTAAGGAAAATATTAACCAAGAAAGTAAAGGAAATGTTACTATTAAAGGTAATTTGTATGTTTTGAATATTATGGGTGTTACCAAAATGTTTGATGGTAAAAAAAATTATACAATCAATCCTGAAGATGAAGAAATTACGATAACAAAATTTGATGAAAAAGATGATAATTCAATTTCACCAAACAAAATGTTGACGTTTTTTAATTCGGGTTACAAATACGCTTGGGATATTTTACAAAATGTAAAAGGAAGAAAAATTCAGTATATCAAACTTATTCCAAACAATTCCAAAGATTCAAGAAAAGAAATTTTGCTTGGTATAGATAATCAAACAAAACACATTTACAACCTTATTGAAACAGGTAAAAATGGTACAAAAACTACCTTGACTGTTAATTCTTTCAAAACCGACCAGCCATTGTCAAAAAATCAGTTTACATTTGTTCAAGCAAAATATCCAAAATATTACATCAACAAACTAGACTAATCTTTTGTTTTGAAAATTCTTGATCGCTACTTACTAAAAACTTTCCTAACAACATTAACTACGGTTTTTGTTATCTTATTCTTCATTTTTATATTACAAACCGTTTGGTTGTTTATATCAGAATTAGCGGGTAGAGATTTAAGTTTTTTAATGGTAGTTCAGTTTTTGCTGTATTCAATGCCAAGAATTATACCCTTGGTATTGCCTCTTTCGGTACTATTGGCATCTATTATGACATTTGGTGATTTAGCAGAAAACTATGAATTTGCTGCTATGAAATCGTCAGGAATTTCATTTCAAAGAACATTAAGAACACTAACTATTTTTATTTTTATACTAAGCATTGGTGCATTCATTTTTGCCAATAATGTGATTCCTTATGCCGAATATAAATTTATAAATTTCAGAAAAGACATTGCGCAACGCACACCAGCAATGGCTATTGCTGAAGGTCAATTCAGTAATGTTGGCAATTATAACATCAAGGTTGAGAAGAAATCAGGGAAAAATGAAAACATTCTTACTGGTGTAACTATTCACAAAAAAGCAAAAGATGGCAGCGGAAATAAAACAGTCATCAAAGCTAAAAATGGATTACTGATTAGTAATGAAGATTCAAATAATTTACAATTAGTTTTAAATGATGGTTATTTTTACGAGGATGTAATTCCCACAAAATATGAAGAACGTATCAGATTACCATTTGCCAAAAGTTCTTTTAAAAAGTATGTTGTCAACATGGATTTGTCTAAACTGACGAGTTCAAGTTTTGATCAAGGCGAAATTACAAATGCCAACAACATGCTAAATATCAACGAATTGAAATATACTATTGATTCGCTTGATACCAATCTAAAAAAAGATAAAATTTCGTTTGGTGATAATAGTTATACTAGAACTGGGATTACTACTCCATCCTATTATTTTGTAAATTCAAAGGATAGTTTGGAAAAAAATACTAAGGTAAAAAATCCAATTTTAAAAAGTTATGATACTACTCAAAGAAAGACTATTGTTCAAGTTGCTTCGAGTAGTATTGATAATATCATAATGAGTATTGAAGGTTCTAAAACCGAACAAGAAGAAAAACAAAAAGAGATAAACTCGCATTGGATAGCACTTTACGATAAATTCGTCATTGCGTATGCATGCATCTTGATGTTCTTTATAGGCGCGCCACTTGGTTCTATAATCAGAAAAGGTGGTTTGGGTTTGCCCATTGTTTTTGCCGTTACAATTTTTATCGTTTTTCACTTTATTAATTCTTTCGGAAAAAGATTTGCATCACAAAATGGAATGCCGCCGCTATTAGGAACTTGGATGTCTTCTATGATTTTAACTCCATTAGCTGTCTTGCTTACTTATAGAGCAATTAATGATATTGGAGGAATAGTTTCTATTAATTTTGCTCCTATTCAAGATTTTTTCACGAACTTATTTACCTCTAAAGCAGAAAAAGAAAGACAACTTTCAAATTCATTAGGCGAAAACACAAAAGAAGAAATTCCAACATTAGCGTCAGAAACTGAAAAATATATTAGTAATAGTAAAATTGCTATTATAAGTTATGTGGCTTTTGTAGTTATGGTTCTAATTTTGTTGATTTTACCAAAAACCATTCTATTCATGGGTATTGGAAGCATCTTAATTCTAGCAATATTATTACATTTTATATATGAATCTCAAAATAATATTGAAAAACTAGGAATTATATCCAATAAAAAAGTTGCTCCACAAAACGCACTACTAATAGTACTTTTATTTCCAATTTATATTCTATTTTATTTCAGAAACAAAACTTTTTTGAATAATTTAAAATAATACAACCAACATCATGACTGACAACAAAATTAAACTCAACTCTATAGAAGAAGCCATTGAAGATATTCGTCAAGGCAAAGTTATTATTGTAGTTGATGATGAAGATAGAGAAAATGAAGGCGATTTTCTAGCCGCTGCCGAAAAAATCACTCCCGAAATGATTAATTTCATGGCAACACATGGTCGTGGTTTAATTTGTGCGCCACTTACAGAAAGCCGTTGCAAAGAATTGGAACTTCATGCCATGGTAAATAACAATACTGACATAATGGAAACTGCTTTTACGGTTTCTGTCGATTTGAGAGGAAATGGAGTTACTACTGGAATTTCAGCAAGTGATAGAGCAAAAACCGTTCAAGCATTGGTAAATCCAGATACTAAACCGCACGATTTAGGTCGTCCTGGGCATATATTTCCTTTAATAGCCAAACAAGGTGGCGTTTTAAGAAGAACTGGTCATACAGAAGCTGCAATTGATTTTGCAAGACTAGCAGGTTTTAAACCAGCTGGAGTTATTGTAGAGATCATGAATGAAGACGGTACAATGGCAAGATTACCTCAGTTAGTAGAAGTTGCAAAAAGATTTGATTTAAAATTAGTTTCTATTGAAGCATTAGTTGCTTACAGAATGCAACATGATAGCTTAATTATCAAAAAAGAAGATTTTGATATAGAAACACGTTTTGGGCAATTTAGACTACGTGCTTACCTTCAAACAACCAACAAACAAGTTCACATAGCCCTAACTAAAGGAAATTGGAATAATGGAGAAGCAATTTTGACTAGAATAAATTCGACACAAATTAATAATGATATTCTTGGAACCTTAACTAATAATGCTGACAAAAAATTAGATACTATGTTTCAACTAATAAATGAAGCAGGTAAAGGTGCCGTTTTATTCATTAATCAAGAAATTCAATCATTAGATTTATTAAATCGTCTTACAGAATTAAAATCACTGCAAGAAAAAGGAATCAATAAAGCACCACAAATTAGGATGGACACAAAAGATTTTGGAATTGGCGCACAAATTCTTCATGATATTGATATTTCAAAAATCAAGCTTATTTCTAATTCTGAACAAACCAAAAGAGTTGGAATGATAGGTTATGGACTTGAAATTACAGAATATGTTGGCTATTAAGATTAATATTTTGAATCTTAAATTCAACAAAATGAAATGATTATAAAAACATTGAAAAAATATTATTTTTTTTGATGTAAATCTATTTGGAAAACCAAAAAAGGTTACTATATTTGCAACCGCAATCAGAAAATGATTGTGATTTATTGGAGAAATGGCAGAGCGGTCGAATGCGGCAGTCTTGAAAACTGTTGACTGTAACAGGTCCGGGGGTTCGAATCCCTCTTTCTCCGCCAGTAGAAATACAAACGGTACTAAAACCCACTAAATTCAACAATTTAGTGGGTTTTTTCTTTTAGGGCTGTATCAAATTATTCATTAAATCTCAAAGTTTAGGTGTCTTTTAAGGTGTCACTAAAAAAATAAATTTTAAGTGACACCTCGCAACTAAAGCACCGCTACTACAAGTTGTTCAACAACATATTCAAAAAATGTACATCTTGTGTGTAGTTATTAAATCGAATAAATTTAATACTAACTTTAAGGTCACCAACAATGAACACATCAGTATCAATTCTCTTCTACATCAAGAGAGCAAAAGCCAACAATTTAGGGGTTTGTCCTATCTACACTAGAGTTACTGTCAATACCAAACGTTTTGAGTTTAGCACCAACAAATATATCAATCCTGATAAATGGTCCTCAGAAGGCAGCAAAGTAAAAGGTTCCACAGAAGAAGCTAGAACAATCAATAGTCATCTTGATTACTTAAAAAGTCAAGTTTTAGAAGCTGAGAAGAAACTTTTCAAAAAAGACATCAGTTTAAATTCAGAAAATCTAAAGAATGAATTGTTTGGTCTATCAGAAACCAAGCGTATGCTTGTTCCCATCTTCCAAGACCACAACAACAAAATAAAGGAATTAGTTGGAAAAGAATACGCTCCAGGAACATTAGAACGCTACACTACTTCACTCAAGCATACTATTGAGTTTATGCAATGGAAATACAACGTTTCAGATATTGATATTACAAAGATTGACCACGCCTTTGTTACGGATTACGAGTTTTGGTTACGAAGCGTTAGAAATTGTGCTAACAATACAGCTGTTAAATACCTAAAAAACTTCAATAAAATTATCAAGCTTTGCTTGGCCAATGACTGGTTAGAAAAAAATCCTTTTGCCAACTACAAATCAAAAGTTAAAGAAGTTGAACGAGTTTATTTGACCGAAGCTGAAATTCAAAGCATAATTGAAAAAGATTTCAAAACAGAAAGACTTTCGCTAGTTCGCGATATCTTCCTTTTTAGCTGCTTTACAGGTTTGGCATACATAGATGTCAAAAACTTAACAAAGTCGCATATAAGCTTCGGTATTGATGGCGAAAAATGGATATTTACTCACAGACAAAAAACAGAAAGTGCTTCAAAAATTCCAATCCTTCCTGTAACTCAAATGATAATTGATAAATACGAAAATCATCCACAATGTTTAAATGAAGAAAAACTACTACCTATCCTATCGAACCAAAAAATGAACGCTTATTTAAAAGAAATAGCCGGAGTTTGTGAAATTGAAAAAGAATTAACTTTTCACATTGCAAGACACACCTTTGCCACAACTGTAACATTGACAAACGGAGTTCCTATTGAAAGCGTAAGCAAAATGTTAGGTCATAAAAATTTGAGAACTACTCAGCATTATGCAAAAGTGCTAGATAGAAAAGTAAGCGAAGACATGAAGATTTTGAAAAATAAATTCAAATCAGATTGTTTGACAAAGAGAAAATCTATTTAACAATATTTTTACTTAATATTAATTTATTTTAATTAGTTTTGTATTGTTTTATTAGTTTAATGAAAAAATACCACATCATACTCATAATGATTTTAGGCATGTTTATCTTGCCTAATAGTGCTATGGCTTGTGGTAAAGGTTCAGACAAGAGTTCTTGCAAAAAAGAAATTTCCTCTACTAAATCAGAAAAAAAGAGTTGTTGTGACAACGATAATTCGAAAGATAAAGATCACAAAGGTTGTAAAGGCAATTGCGGTCATTCTAAATGTGGATGTTCGTCAACCTGTCCAACCTCTTCAGTAAGCTTTTCATCTGAAATCCTTTTTAAAAATTACATGTTTAGCTATTCTTCAATCGAGAAAGTTAAATTTTCATACACAATACCATCAATCTCAGATGGTTTTTATTCTATTTGGCTCATTCCTAAAATAAGCTAAATCCATTTTTGACAGCCATAAGTGTGTCAAATTCATAGCATTTTGCTATTCAATC
This sequence comes from Flavobacterium sp., assembly GCF_027531705.1. Taxonomy (GTDB): domain Bacteria; phylum Bacteroidota; class Bacteroidia; order Flavobacteriales; family Flavobacteriaceae; genus Flavobacterium. The sequence goes on from NZ_JAPZSP010000045.1 coordinate 43,324, forward strand.
TAACAGTTAAGTATTGTTTTTTATACCATTATTGGTATTGTAATAACATGCTTTCGCAACTGTTATTTATCCAAATTTATTTTATCAATTAATCAAGGTAGTTTGCTTTGATTACAATTTTATTCAAAATGAAAAATTCATTAATGAAAATAATGATAGCAATTTCTGTATTGTTATCAACTACAGGTAATGCACAAATAAAAAATGCCAAAACAGAAAGTGTAAAAATTTATGGCAATTGTGGTATGTGCGAAACCAAAATCGAAAAAGCAGGAAACATCAAAAAAATAGCCAATGTCGATTGGAACCAAGAAACCCAAATGGCAACACTAACCTACGATGCTAAAAAAACCAATCAAGATGAAATACTCAAGAGAATTGCATTAGTTGGTTACGATAGTGATAAATTTCTTGCTCCAGATGATGTATATAACAATCTTCACGGATGTTGCCAATATGACCGTGTAGCAAAAGTTCCTGTAAAAGAAGAAACAACATCGATTGCTAGCAACGGAGACCATTCCAATCATAGTAATCATTCTGAAACAAGTACTACAGTAATTCAGGGTGAAAATCAATTAAAGGTTGTATTCGATAACTATTTTTTAGTAAAAGATGCATTAATCACTTCTAATGGGAATAGCACGGCATCAGCTTCAAAAGAATTGGTAACGGCCATCAATAATGTCAAAATGGACAAGCTTGATATGGATGTTCACATGGTGTGGATGAAAGTTGTAAATACGATACAGAAAGATGCAGAAAATATCGCTAATACAAAAGATGTAAAAATCCAACGCGATCATTTTACATCATTATCTAAAGAAATTTATACATTAATCAAGATTTCTAAATATGAAAATCCGGTGTACTATCAATTCTGTCCAATGTTCAATGACGGCAAAGGTGCTAATTGGTTAAGTAAAGAAAATGCTGTAAAAAATCCTTATTATGGTTCAATGATGTTGAACTGTGGTAAAACAGTAGAAACAATTAAATAAACAAAATGAAAAAAATTGTAATGCTACTTTTTTTAATTGGTATTTTCTCAACTACTAAAGCTCAAATAAAAATAGGAGAAGCTATACCATCAATTACATTAAAAAGTAATACCAGTAATGAGGTTAATATCACATCCTTTAAAGGCAAATATGTACTTATCGATTTTTGGGCGTCTTGGTGTGCGCCGTGTAGATTAGGCAACAAGAAGTTAGTAAAACTTCACAATGAAGCTAATGCAAATAAAATTGAAATAATAGGAATATCAATCGATACAGACATAAGTAAGTGGCTTAAAGCTGTTGAAAAAGATAAAATCAAATTTACACAGTTAATAGATCCTGAAGGTTTTGATGCCAATACAGCAATAAAATTTGGTGTTGATGAATTACCATCAAAATACCTATTTAATCCCCAAGGTATTCTAATAGCAAAAAATCCCTCAGAAGAAGAAATAATTAAATTAATAAAAGAATAAAATGAAAACAATATATATTCTGATTACATCAATGGTTTTGATGTTTTCACTTAAAAGTAATGCCCAAATAGTAAAAGCCGAAATTAGAGCCACTGGTTTAACCTGTTCTATGTGTTCAAATGCTATAAATAAACAGCTAAAAACAGTGCCCGAAGTGGTTAACGTTGAAATCGATTTAAACTCCAATACCTTTACAGTAACGCTAAAAGAAGGAAACGAATTAAGCCCTAAAATATTTAAAGAAAAAGTAGAAAAAGCAGGTTTTTTTATCGGTTCATTAGTAGTTACCGCAAAATCAAATACCATAACTCAAAGTTCATACATAATGGTTAATGATAAAAAAAGTAATGCTTCTGAAATACAGTTTCAAGTGGTTGACAAAGGATATGTAACCGAGAAAGAATTTAAAAAATTATCAAAGTCCTATAAGAATATTGATACGTATGCTTCGAATAATGAAGATGATTTTCACATTAAAATGATAAACTAATGAGAAAGGTAATTTTATTTTTTGCAGCCATCAGTTGCCAAACTATTTTTAGTCAAGAATTATTTGTAGTAACAGATCCTGCAAGTAATGTTCCTGCTAATTCATTAGCCGTAAATGTGATGCAATCTGCTTTTAAAGAAAAATTTGAGCCAGGTTACAACTATCATTTAATGCCCGAGGTAACTTATGGTATAAATAAAAATTTAATGGTTCGTGGTTCCGCTTTTATCAGCACAAGAACTAATGCATTGTATGCAGAAGGTGGTGGTTTTATGGCTAAGTACAGGTTTTATTCTACAGATGATTTAAACAGTCACTTTCGCTTAGCAACTTATGGAAGATTTAGCTTCAATCGTGCTGATATTCATCAAGAGCAAATTGAAATAGTAGGACACAATACTGGTTTTGAAACAGGGATAATCGCAACAAAGTTGGTCAAAAAGGTAGCCATAAGTTCATCGCTTAGTTTTGAAAAAGCATTGGATAACAAACCAAAATATCCTTTTCCGGATACTATTGGTGATAATGCAACGAACTATACTTTGTCTTTTGGAAAATTGATGTACCCTAAAAAATATACGAGTTTCAAGCAAACCAACATCAATTTAATGGTTGAATTTGTAGGTCAAACCATCAACGAAAATGGTAAATCCTATTTAGACGTTGTGCCGGCGGTACAATTCATTTTTAACAGTCAGGCACGATTAGATCTTGCCTACCGTCAAGAGTTAATAAGTTCAATGATACGTTCTGCTCCAAATGGGTTTTACTTCAATTTGTATTATACTTTTTTCAATTTAAAAAAACAATAAAAATCTTAATAATAACATGTCATGAAAGCACTTATTCTATCAGCTATTATAGCTATCACTGTAGTTTCTTGTAATCAAAAAAACAAAGAGACAGAAAACAATACCACAGAAACTTCAACAAATTCAAATGAATTATATGCGTGTTCCATGCACCCAGAGATAACAGGAAAAAAAGGAGAAGAATGTTCCAAATGTGGTATGGAATTAACCGAACCAGTTGCACAAGTTGAGCCAATCCATGAAGAAAATGAAAAAACTCAAGAACTCAAAGACACCACAAAACTACCAACTAATGACGTTAAAGAAAAAGTAATTGAAACAAAAACTCCTTTTTCAATTAATGCAATAGTTGCAAACTATTTAAAAATAAAAAATGCACTAACAAAAGACGATGCCAAAGCAGCTGCTATTGCAGGTAAATCATTATTCAACGATTTTAATACAATCAACTCAAATAGTTTAACTACTACTCAAAAAAAAGAGTATTTAGATATTGCAGACGATGCAAAAGAACATGCAAAACACATTAGTGATAATGCTGGGAAAATCGACCATCAAAGAGAACATTTTGTTACGCTAAGTAAGGATATTAATGATTTGATTAAAATGTTTGGAACAAAGCAAAAATTGTATCAAGATTTTTGTCCAATGGCAAATGATGGCAAAGGAGCTATTTGGATTAGTGAAACAAAAGAAATTAAAAATCCATTTTATGGCTCTCAAATGTTGACTTGTGGTAGTTTGAAAAAAACGTTATAAAATGACACGTAAATTAAAAAAGATTGCATTAGTATTCTTTTTAATGTTTGTAGCTATTCAATTCTACCAACCAAAACAAAATGTAAGTAGTTCATTCGATATTGGAAAAAACTTTGCTAATAATTATAAAGTACCTCCAAAAGTTCTTAATTCATTGCAAAAAGCTTGTTATGACTGCCATAGTAATACTACTAAGTATTTATGGTACGATTACATTCAACCAGCAAGATTATTTGTAGAAAACCACATTAAAAATGGAAAAGAAGAACTCAATTTTAATGAATTTGCGACTTATTCAAATAGAAAACAACAAAGTAAACTAAAAGCAATAAGTAGAGAAATAAAATCGGGTACTATGCCATTAAGTTCATACACACAATTACATCAGGATGCTATTCTTGATGAAACCCAAAAGCAAGAAATAATCAGTTGGATTGAACAGACAATCAATAAAGAATAGTAAGCATGAAACTTTATATTAAAAATATGGTTTGTAGTCGTTGCAAAATGGTGGTTAAGTCCGAGTTAGAAAAGCTTGGACTAAAACTTTTATCTATTAATTTGGGTGAAGTCGAAATTATGGAACCCTTTTCTGATGTTCAAAAAAATGAAATTAGTAAAATATTGAAAGTATTTGGCTTTGATTTAATCGATGATAGGAAAAGTAAAACGATTGACAAGATTAAAACATTGATTATTGATTTAGTCCAAAATAAAAACAATGATTTAAAAACAAACCTTTCAGAATATTTATATCAAGAGCTAAACCAAGACTATAATAATTTGAGCAATCTCTTTTCCGAAGTAGAAAACACAACAATTGAAAAATACTTCATCAATCAAAAAATTGAAAAAGTAAAAGAGTTGATTGTGTATGATGAATTATCGCTTAGTCAAATTGCCTATTCATTAAATTACAGTAGCGTTTCGCATTTAAGTAACCAATTCAAAAAAGTAACCGGTTTTTCACCAACATACTTCAAGAATTTAAAATCGATTAAAAGAAAACAAATAGAAGATTTATAAATCTTGCAAATCAAACCCAAAATTGTGCAACTCTAAAAAACAGTTAAGAAGGAAATTTGTATTAAAATAATATAGAAGATGATACATACTTACAACATTACCGGAATGACTTGCGATGGTTGTCGAACCAAAGTCGAAAAAACATTGAATGCTATTGATGGCGTTGAAGCTAAAGTTTCATTAAAGCCACCCATAGCAACTATAACTATGGAAAAGCACATTCCAACAACACAATTGCAAGAAGCATTAACTGCTGTTGGAAAATACACCATAGAAATGAGCAGCGCTAAAACCAAGGAGAACACTTTAACGAAAGATGTTGCTGAAAAATCATGTTGCTCCATGAATTCCCAGAATCATAAAAAAGAAACTGTTGTCCAAACCAATGCGCCAGGAAAGTATTATTGTCCAATGCATTGCGAAGGAGAAAAAGTTTACGACAAAGCAGGTGACTGTCCTGTGTGTGGCATGGATTTAGTCAAAGCACCAGAGTTAACGGTGAGTAAAACGTTGTATACGTGTCCTATGCATCCCGAAGTAATTCAAGAAGGTCCTGGTTCATGTCCAATATGCGGAATGGATTTAGTCCCAATGGAACCAAGCGAAAGCGAAGACCAAAAAACGTATACCGATTTGGTTAAAAAAATGAAAATTGCAGTCGTATTTACCGTTCCCATTTTTGCAATTGCAATGATAGAAATGGCACACAACAATCCTTTACTACAACTAATGGATGCTTCAAAATGGAATTTGGTACAATTAATATTATCGCTTCCTGTAGTGTTTTATGCCTGTTGGGTATTTTTTATTCGCGCTTGGAAATCCATCATTACTTGGAATTTAAATATGTTTACCCTAATCGGAATTGGTACAGGAGTGGCATTTCTTTTCAGTTTGGTCGGGATGTTTTTCCCAGATATTTTTCCTAGCGAATTCAAAACAGAACACGGAACAGTATTACTATACTTCGAAGCTACAACCGTTATTCTAACTCTTGTATTATTAGGACAATTACTTGAAGCAAGAGCACACAGTCAGACTAGTGGAGCTATCAAAGAATTATTAAAACTCGCACCAACCGAAGCCACTTTGGTTATTGATGGTAGCGATAAAGTAATTTCAATCCACGATATTAAAAAAGGTGATTTACTTCGGGTTAAGCCTGGTGACAAAATTCCAGTTGACGGAAAAATAACCGATGGAGAAAGTAGTATTGATGAAGCAATGATTACAGGAGAACCAATACCCGTTGATAAAAAGAAAGACGATAATGTAATTGCAGGAACAATCAATGGGAATAAATCTTTTATTATGGTTGCAGAAAAAGTGGGTTCAGAAACTTTGCTTTCACAAATCGTGCAAATGGTTAATGACGCTTCTCGTTCGAGAGCGCCAATTCAGAAATTAGCAGACAGTATTTCCAAATACTTCGTGCCCATTGTAGTCATCATTTCTGTTATAACCTTTTTCATTTGGGCAAAATTTGGTCCCGAACCGGCATTAGTATATGGTTTTATAAATGCCATCGCAGTATTAATCATCGCGTGTCCTTGTGCATTAGGATTGGCAACGCCTATGTCAGTAATGGTAGGTGTTGGTAAAGGCGCACAATCAGGGGTTTTGATAAAAAATGCAGAAGCTTTAGAAAACATGAATAAGGTTAATGTTTTAATTACAGATAAAACAGGAACAATAACCGAAGGAAAACCATCGGTCGAAAAAATTTATGCGACCAATAACAATGATAACGATTTATTGCAAAGCATAGCTTCATTAAACCAATATAGTGAGCATCCATTAGCACAAGCCGTAGTCAATTATGGCAAAACAAAATCCATTTCATTAATCGAAGTAAAAGATTTTGAAGCCATTGCCGGAAAAGGAGTTACAGGAACAGTAACCAATAAAAAAGTAGCATTAGGTAATAAAAAACTAATGGAACAAGTAAAAGCTAGTATTTCTGACGATATAGAAAACAAAATCATTACCGAACAAAAACTAGGAAAAACCGTTTCATATATTGCAGTAGAAGGTATTGCTGTTGGATTTGTATCCATTACTGATGCCATAAAAACGTCAAGTGCCGCTGCAATAAAAGAACTGATGCAACAAGGAGTTGAAGTAATTATGATGACAGGCGATAATATCAATACAGCCAAAGCAGTTGCAGAAGAATTGAACCTGTCTTCCTATAAAGCAGGATGTTTACCCGAAGACAAATTAAACGAAATCAAAAAATTACAAGCAGAAGGCAAAATTGTGGCCATGGCTGGTGATGGTATCAACGATGCACCGGCATTAGCACAAGCCAATATCGGAATAGCTATGGGAACAGGAACAGATGTCGCAATTGAAAGTGCCAAAATAACTTTAGTCAAAGGCGATTTACAAGGCATTGTAAAAGCCAAGAACTTAAGCCATGCTGTTATGAAAAACATCAAGCAAAATTTATTTTTTGCCTTTTTCTATAACGTATTGGGTGTTCCAATCGCAGCTGGTGTTCTATATCCATTTTTCGGTATATTATTATCCCCAATGATTGCGGCTTTAGCCATGTCATTTAGTTCTGTATCAGTAATTGTAAATGCGTTACGATTACGCACATTAAAACTTTAAAATTATAAAATGAAAAAAACAATCTTAACAGGCTTAATTATTTTGCAATCCTTATTATTATCTGCCCAAGACAAAGTCCAGATAAGAGTTACTTCAGCCAGTCCTGCGGCATCTTTTGAGCAAGAAGTCGGCAGCGGAAAAATAAAAATAACATACAGCAGACCATTAGTAAGAGGTCGTAAAATATTTGGGGAGTTAGTACCTTTTGATAAGCTTTGGCGAACTGGCGCAAGTGATTGTACCGTCATAACCACTTCCGAAGATATTTCTTTTGGTAACAATGTATTAAAAGCAGGAAGCTATTCAATATTCTCAATTCCTTCAATAAATGAGTGGACTATAATTGTTAACTCAGATACTACCTTGCATGGAGAAACGGGCTATGATGAAAAAAAAGATATAATGCGTTTCAAAGTCCCTTTAGAAAAAAGCCCCAATTTTTATGAAACTTTTACTATTGAATTAAATGATATCAATAGCAAAGGCGAAGCATTCCTAAAAATACTTTGGGAAAATACAATGGTTAAAATACCGGTAAAGAGCAAGGAGGACGATACAATAGTGGCATTGATAGATCAACATATAATTAAGGGTAAAACTCAGGATGCCAATTTATTATTTCAGGCAGCTAATTATTATTACAGTACTAATAGAGATTATAAACAAGCAATTATATGGCTTTTGGAAGCAGAAAAAATAAATCCTCAAAATTTCTATTATCCTAATCTAAGACAAAAATTAGCTTCTGAAAACAAAGATTACACTATTGCAATTGAAGCTGCAAAGCGAGCCATTTCAATTGCTGATAAGGAGAAAATGAAAAAAACTATTGATAGTTTGAACAATAAAATTTCAGATTGGGAAATCTTGTTAAAAAAATAATAGTGTAAAATTAAAATAATACAATTACTATAATGGATATACAAAACATTCTTTCAAAAAAACTGTTACCAATCGTAATCTTCGTTTTGGCAACACAAACGCTGTTTTCGCAAAACATAGTTCGTTACGATTTATATGTTCGTGATACCATCGTAAACTATTCTGGAAAAGAAAAAAGAGCAATTGCAGTAAATGGTCAAATTCCTATGCCAACATTAACATTTACAGAAGGTGATATTGCTGAAATTTATGTACATAACGAATTAAAAGAAAGCACTTCATTGCATTGGCACGGACTATTTTTACCTAATAAAGAAGATGGTGTCCCAAACCTTACACAAATGCCAATAGAACCGGGAACTACTCACAAATATTCGTTTCCAATAATTCAAAGCGGAACTCATTGGTACCACAGTCATTCAGGATTACAGGAACAAATTGGTATGTATGGTATGTTCATTATGAACAAAAAACAAAATGACAAAACATTCCGAAAAGGTATAGATGATTTACCAACTGTGCCTATTATTTTAAGTGAATGGACCGATTTAAAACCCGAGAACGTTCACAGAATGTTACACAATGCAACCGATTGGTTTGCAATTAAAAAAGGAACAACACAAAGTTATGCTGAAGCCATAAAACAAGGTCATTTCAAAACAAAAATAGCCAATGAATGGAAACGAATGAATGCTATGGATGTGAGCGATGTATATTATGATAAGTTTCTGATTAATGGTAAAAATGAAAGTCAGTTATCACAGTTTAAAAGTGGAGATAAAGTTCGTTTGCGTGTGGCAAATGGTGGAGCTTCATCATACTTTTGGTTAACTTATGCTGGAGGAAAAATAACAGTTGTAGCTAGTGATGGTAACGATGTAGAACCTGTTGAAGTAGATAGATTATTGATAGCAGTATCCGAGACTTATGACATTATAGTTACAATTCCTGCAAGTAATACTTCTTATGAATTTTTAGCAACTCCAGAAGACCGCACAAAATCTACTTCATTATACATTGGAAATGGCATCAAACAATTGATTGCTCCGTTGCCAAAATTAAAATATTTTGAGGGAATGAAAATGATGAACGGAATGATGAAAATGAATGGGGATTTAGATGATATGGGAATGAGTATGTCCTTAAATCAAATGGATATGAATGTAGTAATGTACCCAGAAATAACTGGTGCAGTAAGCGCAAAACATAAGGGTACTATGAGCGATATGGAAACGAGTACCGATCATTCCAATCACAATCAAAATCAGTACAATGCCAATGCGTTATCTACAATTACAACACTCAATTATGCCATGTTGAAAGCGACCGATAAAACAACTTTACCCAAAGATGCCCCAGTAAAAGAACTTCG
>NZ_JAPZSP010000008.1 GCF_027531705.1 Flavobacterium sp.
ATCGGCAGGATTTCTTAAGCCACGCAAGATGAACTCTGCTTTTTCTTTTTTGCATAAATCAATAGTCAAACCTTCGTAAGTGATAACTTTTACTTTTGGCTCATCTTTAAAAGCTTCTTCGATAAAGCGTTTTCTGTCTTCAAGCGAAAACATGTATTTTTTTTCGGCATTGATTCCAATAGCAACAATCACTTCATCAAATAGTGAAATGCCTCTTTTGATAATGTCATAATGACCGTTAGTTATTGGGTCAAATGAACCTGGAAATATAGCTTTTTTCATTAGTCTCTATTTATTTCGTATATTGTGTTATTGTTGTACATATTTGATAACTCCTTTTTAGAAAATGTTTTTGGAGTGTTATAATTTTTTTCAATATTAATTTCCTCTAAACCTTTATAACTTGTCAATTTATATTTGTTTAATAACACAATAACACTATCTTTTTTTACATTTTCAACTTTTAAAGTTGTGTATTCGCCATTAAAGTTAGCTTTATAAATATCGTTCTTTTCAGGGTTTCTAATATAAACTTTTTCCAACTTTGTCATTTCAAATCCTGTATAAATGGCAAATGATACAATGGAAATTAAAACAAAAAAAACAGTAAACTGCCATAATGGTGTATTAATAGGTCTTTTCTCTTTTTCATAATTTATAGCTTGTTTAATATCTAGACTAGACTTATTCAAGCCAAATTCTATATGGCAATTATTACAAAATAGTTTAGTAATTTTTCTTTTAGGTAACATTGGAATCAAAAGAAAACTAACTATTCCTCCATAAATTCGATATTCTAAATTTCCTTTTTCTTTACATTTTGGACAACTGAATTGATTTAACTTTCCAGTTTGGAGCAATTTATCATTAACTTGCAAATGTACTTCAACCATTTTTATTTCTTCCAAATAGGTTTTCTTTCCAAAGCTAATTTAATTTCGTTATCCAACAAATCGCTCATTGGCATTTTTGAATAGTCAGCTTGTTGCGGAAAAATACTTTGCGGCGATAATCCCGGATTGGTATTGATTTCGATAAAATGCGGAATGTCATTCATAATAATAAAATCAGTTCTCGAAAAACCTGACATTCCTAGTGATTCATATACTTTTTTGGCGGTTTCTTCAACTCTAGTTTTGATTTCTTCGGTTAAATCGGCTGGCGTTACTTCTTCCGATTTTCCTAAATATTTAGCTTCATAATCAAAGAATTCGTTTTGCGAAATAATTTCAGTTATGCCCATTACTTTGGTTGCTCCATTGTATTTGATTACACCAACCGAAACTTCTCTTCCTTTTAGATAGGATTCTATCAAAATATCGTTGTCTTCTGCAAAGGCAAATTCTAAGGCTTTTGGCAAATCATCTAACGAGTTTACTCTCGAAACACCTAGTGAACTTCCAGATTGATTGGGTTTTACAAAAAAAGGCAATCCTAATTCTTTCACGATTTTATCGCCATCAATTTCATTTCCTTTAGATAAATAAATAGAATTAGCTTTCGGAATATTGAATTTTGATAAAACCGAAAGTGTATCACGCTTGTTAAATGTCAAACTCGATTGGTAAAAACTGCAACCAGTGTATGGCAATTCAAGTAATTCCCAATACGCTTGCATGTGTCCATCTTCGCCTGGTGTGCCGTGAATGGTATTTACGGCAACATCAAATTGTATCGTTTGATTGTCTTTTGTAAAAGTAAAATCAGCCTTATTAATTGGATATTTTTGTTGGTCAATCAAGCAATACCAACCTTCATTTAGTATGTGAACTTCAAAGGGTTTGTACTTGTTTTTATCAATATGATTTAAAATAAGTTGACCACTTCTAAGCGAAATTACCGATTCGTCAGAGTATCCACCCATTACAACAGCTACATTCATTGTATTTTTTTATTTAATTACTATACAAAAATAGCACAATTGTTGAAACTAAAAATTATATCTTTGCGATAAATATATTTTTTATGAGTTTACGAAATTATTTTACGAGTAGAGTATTTTTTATGCAAATGTTAGCAGCAATAGTAATTGTCTGCGTTATTTCCTATTTGTTTTTTCATTGGTTAACTTTTACTACCAATCATGGTGAGGAAATTACGGTTCCTAATTTGGCAAAATTAACCGAAGAACAAGTCGAAGAAAAACTAGATGATTTAGATTTAGATTACGTTTTGTTAGACAGTGTTGATTACAATAAAGATTTCCCTAAACACACAGTTGTAGAGCAAGATCCTTTGCCTGGCGCAAAAGTAAAAGAAGATAGAAAAGTATATATCAAAATTAATTCTTCTGGATTTAAAATGGTGACAGTGCCTAATTTAGTTCAAAAAACCTATCGTCAAGCGGTTCCAACGTTGCGTTCTCTTGGTTTAGAAGAAGGCGAAATCACCTATAAACCAGATATGGGGAAAGACATGGTTCTTGAAATGCGTTACAACGGAAAAAAACTAAATCCGGGAACGAAAGTCTTTAAATCATCCAAAATCGATTTGGTTTTAGGTGACGGAAAAGTACAATTTGAAGAAATGGAGCAAGATACAACGGCAACTTCTACCGAAACGCCTGTTGAAGAACCTCAAACAGAAACACCACCAACCGATGGACAATAATCAGATTGACGAAATTGTAGAAGACGAATTATTCGAACACTACCGATTTGATGTGCCCAATGGTCAAGCCTTGTTGCGAATAGACAAGTATTTGATGAATTTGATTCCGAATGCTACTCGTAATAAGATACAAACGGCAGCTACTAATGGCGATATTTATGTAAATGATATTCCAGTAAAATCGAATTATAAGGTAAAACCTTTGGATGTAATTCGTATTTTGTTGTCGCATCCACCATTTGAAAACCGTGTTGATCCCGAAGATATTCCGCTAGATATTGTTTATGAAGACGATGCGCTGTTGCTTATCAACAAACCGCCAGACTTTGTAGTGCATCCAGGTCACGGAAATTATACAGGTACATTGGTGAACGCATTGGCATTTCATTTTGAAAACCTGCCGATGAATAGTTCCGAACGACCAGGATTGGTGCATCGTATCGATAAAGACACTTCTGGATTGTTGGTTATTGCCAAAACCGAAGCGGCTATGACGCATCTTGCCAAACAATTTGAAGCCAAAACTTCTGAAAGAGAATACATTGCACTTGTTTGGGGAAATGTAAAAGAAGATGAAGGCACAATAGAAGGCAACATTGCACGCCACGTAAAAGACCGCATGCAAATGGCTGTTTTTGCTGATCCAGAAATAGGAAAACCGGCAATTACTCATTATAAAGTTTTAGAGCGTTTTGGATATGTTACGCTGGTTTCGTGCATTTTGGAAACTGGAAGAACGCACCAAATTCGTGTGCACATGAAACACATAGGACATACTTTATTCAACGATGCGCGTTATGGCGGCGATTTGATTCTGAAAGGAACTACTTTTACCAAATACAAGCAGTTTATTGATAACTGTTTCAAGATATTGCCACGACAAGCACTTCATGCCAAAACACTAGGATTTATGCATCCTACAACTGGCGAAATGATGCGATTTGACACCGAACTTCCTCAAGATATGCAAGATTGTATCGAAAAATGGCGCGGTTATTCGCAGAGCAATGCTAGTGAGGAAGAAGAGTAGGGTTTCGGTTTCTTTTTAGATGTTGATTCTTAAAATGTTTATTTTGTTACTGACACGAGCAAGATGCTCGCGCTAGCTGGGGATTTTGTTTTAGAATTATTACTTACCTGTTTCAATTTCATTAAAAATAGTAATTAGTTCATTTTTCACTCTTTTTTTTTTTGAAATTGAAACCCTATATGGCAAGAAAACAAAGGCAATAAATATAAAAAGTATAAAAAATATAGTTTGAAAATATTGATTTAGTATTGATTCAATAAGTATTGTTATTCCAATCACTGAAAGTATTGATAAAAAAATAATTCTTAGAATAAAAGAAAATGTTTCTGGTGCAATAATAAAAGTTTTAATTTTAAGATTTGAACCAACTTCGTTTATTTCTATTTCTGCTAAGTAGGTGCTTATTGTAAAATTTGAAACTTGAAATTTTTGTCTAAATTTTATTTTGTTTTGGTCAATTTTCCCGATGTATTTTTTATGACTTGCAACAAAAAGATCTAAAGCAGAAAAGACTCTATAAGAAGTATCATGTTTGATTAAATAGTTGAATTTCTCTATGAAAGCTTCTTTATTAGCTTTAATTTCATATTCAAAAACTTCTTGAAGATTGTATTTTTCTCGTATTCTATTTAAGAATTTCATGCATTGTTTTTAATTTTACTTTACTGGCAAGGTGTTCACGATAGCTAGTGATTTATATTTTGAACTAATAGCGTTTATAAATCTCAATTAAAAAATAACTAATAATAAATAGAAAAACACTGCTTATAGTTAATCCAATAATTTGTTCTATCGAAGCTCCTTCTTTTAAACCTGCTATGGTATATACAGCGCCAATTATAGCCAATCCGAAAGAGATTAGTATGAAAACTCCAATCAGTAAACTCCAAAATTCAGCATTCATTCCAGAAATCATAACTTGAAAAATTATAGCAACCACAAAAATAACTATTGCAAGAATGGAATAATTTAATCCTCTTTTTGATTTAGAATTTTGCATATTTTTGATTTAGAATTTTGTCTATTAAACGAGCCTATATTTTAAATCACAAACCAAACTCACTTAATACATATCCTACAAATATAAAAAAATCCTTACTTGAAAAAGTTCAAGTAAGGATTTAATTATTAACATTATATGGTTTAAAATTCCAAATAACAAAAAACAAATTCCAAATGTTTTGGTAAACCGTTATTGCATCAGTTTTTCATAGGTTCTCGATACAATTTTGCTCCACTGCGTTCCACAAAATCACTCGAAGTGACGATAAGGAAAGTAGATGTTGGGTTACAAATCTGCTTTCAGCTATCTACAAACTACTTTCTTCCAACTTCCAACTTCCAAATCAAACTAAGACTTCTGTTCCTTATTAAAGTAAACCAAGTAGTAATACATTTGTTTTTCTTCGTCCCAGCCTTTTTCTACATATTTCTCGGCGCTTTCTGGGTTGATGAAATCTAGTTTTATCTGAATATTGGTATCCAAGTTGATGACGTTTTTTATCGATTTTCGGGCATCACTTACCGCGGCATTGGCAATAGGGAATGAGGTAATATCTTCGATTGAGTATTTTTCGCCTTTATCAACCTTGTAGTTTTTGAATTCCGAAATCAAATCGGGATTGTCTATTACTTCGTTCATAAAATTGGTTTCTTCAAACGCATCGTTTTTGGCAAAATAATTCACAGAACGGTTCATGAACATTACTTCTTCTTTTTTATCTTCTGCTGGCAAAACAACATCTTTGGCAAATCCTTGACAGAATTTTAAATACTTTTTGGTAATAAAGTTTTCGTCTTCAAAAGCATCTACACTCAAGAAATGCTCTAACCAATAACGCGCATCGTAGCGATTGCTATCAACCGTTAGGATTTTGTATCCTTCTTCTTGTTTGTAGTTAAAGATAAGACAACCTTTATCTAGTTTGTTAAGGTTAATTCCGTGTTGCAAATGCATTTCGAGGTTAGAACCTTTTTCTTCAAACTTTAAAAAGTCGCTTTGAATTTCACTTTTAAAAATTCCAATAGCATCCACCACATTATTGTCGATGTTGATATTGGTTAAATAGGTAACATAAACTTCACCATTCTTAATGTGCGGATGATTGGATTGCTCAAACAAATGTTGCGTAATCTTTTTAGAAACGTCATGAATATTTGAAGGATTAGCAAAAACTTCTGCCGAAAAATTATACATTTCGTTGTAATCTAAGTCAATTTCGTGTGCAAACTGATAATAGTTTTCTTCTTTATCACGAAAAGGTTTCAAGAAAAACTCTTTCAATAACGGAGTAATTTCGTCGTTGATAGCAAAAGTGTTTTCCGATAAAAAGATAGCTTCGTTACGGCTTTTATTTCCAACTCTGTGAATAGATAAGCTGTCGATGTGTGTGTTATATAGGTTGATCATTTTTTTATTTGTTTAAGGGTTTAAAAGTTTAAATTGTTTAAAAGTTTAAAGTTGTTTAAACGTTTAAGGTTGTTTAATTTTGTTTTTTTAGGAGTCTATAAACTTTGTCCCTTTGTAATCTTTTTTGTTTAAATAGGTTATAAAATTGTGTATTTTGATGCTTAATTTTTCGTAATCAGAAACTAAAACGGTTAACTTTTGTTCGTCAATATACTCATTATCAAAAACCCGGTACAACTGTGATCTTGATTCACCAGCGGAACCTTTGGCAACAGATAAAAATTGACGAAACTCTCCATTTCCATTTCTTTCAAATCCTTCGGCAATATTGTCCATTATTGAACCAGATGAATCTTTAATTTGGTCTTTAAGTTTAAAATCGTTTCTTAAATCAGTTGTTTTACTAATTAAAATTATTTCTTTTGAAAGTCTTCTTGCTTCTATCCAAATTTCTAAATCTTCAAACTTTTTCACAGTAGCCATAAAACAACTTTAAACAATTTTAAACAAAATTAAACAAATTTAAACTTTTCTTAATTCCAGTTCTCCTCAAATCCGTAATCTTCAAAGCTGTCATCAGTTCCAAAAGCATCTAAATCATCTTCGTCTAGGTCGTCTTCAAATTCGTTATAAGCTTCTTCATCATCTTCTGCAATAAAGTGTTTTTCCATTGCTTCTGCTGGCATTTCGCCGTGTGAGAATAACAAATCTGGATAAGTAACACCAGCTTGAACTTCTTCAACTGCAGCCAATTCTACTAGGAATGTCCACATATTGATAAAGTCGTACACATAAATAATTTTGGTATTTTCCTCGTCCAGAATATCAGATAATTGGTAATCGCTCATAATACGGTTTTCACCCGGAACATCACCAGCATCAAACATCGGAATTTCATCTTCTTGATTCCATGTATCGTCACATGTATAAAACGAAGCTACTTCTAGTCCGTCAAATCCAAAACCGTTTACAATGGCATTGTGTAAATCCTCTAAAGTAGCGTCTTCTTGTATGGCAATATCTCTGAAAACATCCTCTTCGGCATCGAGAATTACTCTAAATTTATAAATCATAATCTTTATTTTTTTCGAATGCCAAAGGTAAAACTAAATTTCAGATTTCAGATTTCAGATTTCAGATTGTTGATAAGATTTTTTGTGTAGTAATGGCAAAGAAAGATTTACTCGAATTCCACGAATTTTCACAAATAAATCTTTATTTCGGTCACCAATTATTTGAATTACATTTTTGTTTTGACGATTTTTTTGTGCAATTCTTTTACTTTGCCCAATGTGGCACTACCGTACCAAGGTGTTAGTTCGGCTTCAAACATTTTGGCTTTTACAGCAGGATCTGAGTTAACCAAAATTTCGGCTTCTTCTATTGTGGTACAATTAAAAATGAAAATGCCTCTATAATTTCTGTCGTTTTTTCTAAACGGACCAGCTACTATCATTTTATTTTCATCGGCAAGTTTTTTCATATTTAGCATATGGCCATCAAAAAGTTTTTGTTTTTCTTCGGGTGTTGCTGTTGTGTTAGAACCTGTTTTTAGGATACAAAATACATACGCTTTCATTCCATATTGGTCAGCACCTAGTTCAGAGGCAAGACTTTCATCATATTCTGTATTTTCTTGTGCAAAGCTTAGACTAAAAGTAAATAAGGTGGCAAGGATAATAAGTTTTAGTTTCATGTTTTTTAAAATTTTATTCAAATATACAATTCATCCTTAAAATTCTACAATTCGGTAAACATAAGTTTCATAGATTTGTTTTTTGCTGCAACTTTGCTTCATCAAAACAAAACAAAACAAAACAACAATGCAATCAACAAATCAACAATCAACAAACAATCAGTGGTTACTACTAATCGCTTTAGTATTAGTAAGTATTTCAGGATTTTCACAATCTATTATTTCAGGAACTGTTTTAGACAACAAAAACAAACCAATTGAAGGTGCTAACATTTTTATAGAAGGAACTTATGATGGAGCAACTTCTAACGAAAAAGGACAATTCAGTTTTACTACCGATGCAAAAGGTAATCAAGTGTTAGTGGCAAGTTACTTAACATTCGAAACTTTAAAAATGCCAATTGTTGCCGAAGATTTTAAAGAAAAAACAATCAAACTGAGAGAAAGTGTCAATTCACTTGATGCCGTAATTATTACTGCAGGAACTTTTGATGCAGGCGAGAAAGCACGAGTTTCCGTATTGAAACCGCTCGACATTGTTACAACGGCTGGTTCTAATGGTGATATTGTTGCAGCTCTGCAAACATTACCAGGAGTAAATACAGTAGGCGAGGATGGACGACTTTTTGTTCGTGGTGGCGAAGCAGATGAAACTCAAACTTTTGTTGATGGAATTAGAGTAGCACAACCTTATGGAGCAACAACACAAAACTTACCAACTCGCGGACGATTTTCGCCGTTTCTTTTTAGTGGTATGTCATTTTCTACTGGTGGTTATTCAGCCGAATATGGCGAAGCTTTATCAAGTGTATTGTTGTTAAACACTAAAGAAGAAGAAACTCAAGAAAAAACAGATATTTCGCTTATGACAGTTGGTTTAGGATTGGCAAATACACAAGTTTGGGGCAAAAATTCGTTGAGTGTTAATACGGCTTATATCAACTTAGCACCATATCAATTAGTTGTACCTCAAAATATCGAATGGAACAGACCATTTCAATCGCTTTCTGGTGAAGCCGTTTACCGTCATAGTTTTGCCAACGGAATGTTCAAAATGTATGCAGCTTTTGATGCATCAGATTTTGATATCACACAAGAAACTATAAACGAACCCTATAAAACACGTGTAGATTTGAATAACAATAATTTCTATTTGAATTCGTCGTACAAAGGAAATTTTGGAGAAGGTTGGCAATTGACTACTGGCTTGAGTTTGGGTTACAGTAAAAACAAAGTTAATTTAGCATCCAACTTAATCAACAATGATGAAACAGCTTCACACTTGAAATTGAAACTTAAAAAATCATTTTCAGACAGAATTAAGTTGACTTTTGGAGCTGATTATTTCATTACCCAATTTGACGAAAATTTTAATGCAATATTTGATTCTGGTTACGATGCAAATATTGGTGCTATTTATGCCGAAACAGATATTTTCTTTTCCAAAAAACTAGCGGCTAAAGTTGGTTTTAGAGCCTCTAATAACGATTATTTAAAAGAAACGGCTGTTTCACCTAGAGCTTCACTGGCATACAAATCGGGTAAGTTTTCACAGTTTTCACTTGCTTACGGAAGTTTTACACAAGCACCTAGACAAGAGTATTTGAAATATGCCGATTATTTAACAAGTGAAAAAGCGGCACATTATATTTTGAATTACCAATACAGCAGAGAAAGAAGAACTTTTCGCTCAGAAATTTATTTAAAAGAGTATTCAGATTTGGTAAAGTATAATGGCAATTTTGCACAATTTGATAGCAGTTACAATAATAATGGTGACGGTTTTGCAAAAGGATTAGACGTTTTTTGGCGTGACGGAAAAACATTCAAGAATTTAGAATATTGGGTTTCATATTCGTATATCGATACTGAAAGAGATTATAAAAATTTTACAGATAAAGTTACACCCAATTTTGTTGCCGATCATTCGCTTTCATTAGTTGGAAAATATTGGATAGACAAATGGAAATCACAATTGAGTATTACACAAAGTATTGCTTCTGGACGACCATATAATAATCCTAATGAAACCGCTTTTATGAACGGAAAAACAAAAGCTTACAATACTTTAAGCATGAGTTGGGCGTATTTAATTACAACACAAAAGATTTTGTATTTATCGGTATCAAATGTCTTGAATACTCAAAATGTTTTTGGTTATGAATATGCAAACAATCCTGTGAATGGAGTTTATAACAGAAGAGAAATAATACCAGCAGCCAATCAGTTTTTCTTTGTTGGTTTTTTCTGGACTATAAGTGATAATAAAAAAGACAACCAGTTGAATAATTTGTAGAGTGATTAGTGAATAGTAAATAGTAATTAAATTAATAAGATATGAAAAATATAATTTTAGCTTCGTTTATAGCAGTTAGTGCATTTGTATCTGCTCAAGTAAATATTAAAGTAGAAGTTACTGGATTAAAAAATAACAAAGGACAAGTTATGATTGGACTTTATAATTCGGAAAAAGATTTTCTGAAAAAAACATTCAAAGGAAATGTTGTTCTTATAAAAGATAAAAAAGCGACTGTAACTTTTGCAAATTTACCAAAAGGAGAATATGCAGTTAGCATTTTTCATGATGAAAACAATAATGGAAAAATGGATTCTAATTTTATGGGAATTCCCAAAGAAGAGTATGCTAGTTCAAATGGAGCAAAAGGTTTTATGGGACCACCTAAATACAAAGATGCAAAGTTTATAGTAAAAGAAGACAAAACGATTTTGCTAAAAATTTAGTCTAATCAACAATTCATCATCAAAAAACGACAGTTCAGTCAGAATAAGTTTTACAACAATCAAAAGCATTCTATTTTTACATCAGAAATCAAAACAAAATCAATATCAATAACAAACTCAATATCAATATCAAAAAACAATTTTAACATTAAATTTAAAAATTAAAAATCATGACAAAAATTATCACTTCATTCGTATTTTTTCTTGCAACAGTAGTAACTGCAAATGCACAACAATTTGAACAAGGAATGGGCAAAGCCTTTGGGTTATGGAAAGAAGGAAAATCGGCAGAAGCAACTGCAATGTTTGAAAGAATTGCTTCGGCAGAAAAAAACAGTTGGTTGCCAAATTATTACGTAGCTTTAGTTAACACAACCGAAGCTTTCAATCCGGCAAACAGAGAAAAAGTTACTGCTTTACTTACCAAAGCGCAAGATGCTTTAGATGTTGAACTGGTAAAAGAGCCAAACAATGCTGAGCTTATGGTTATGCAAGCCTTGCTTCACACTGCTTGGGTAGCCTATGACCCAATGACCAACGGAATGAAATTATCTGGAACAATCATGGAATTGTACGGAAAAGCAATAGCTATCGATCCAAAAAATCCTAGAGCCGTTTTTGGTAAAGCAGAATATGAAATTGGTGGTGCTAAATGGACAGGAGCCGATGTAAAAGCACTTTGTAAAGATGTAGAACATTCAATCGAACTTTTTACTAACTTTAAACCAGAAACACCATTTCATCCAACTTGGGGATTTGATAGAGCGCAAGAAACAATGAAAAACTGTGGTAAATAATTAGAAGCGAATGGTTCGGGAGTTTTCAGTAATGGTAATTCCCGCTGCCTTTCCAAAACTCGCTAAAGAAGCGAGGTTTTTCCCTAGCATCGGGGCTATTTAGCAAATCATTTGAATAGAAAATAAAGTAAAAATGACACAAAAACTAATAAAAGAAATACCAAAAGCATTACTAATAAGTTTTATAATTTTTTTAGTTTTATTGTTTATTGAGTTTCTAATTGGTGGTATAAAATTTGACAATCCAAGTGAGTTAGGATATTCTATCGGAATGCGATTCTTTTATTCCATTGTTTATAGTATGTCGTTGTATTTGGTAAACGCAATTTTATTTATCAAACTAGATGCTTTTTTTGGAGAAAACCGATTTTCACCTAAACGTTTGATAATAGGCTTTGTGTTATCTTTTTTCCTTACATTATTTGTAATTTTCTTATTGCGAATTTTTGAAGATGTAATAATTGAAAAAAGAACTTTTGAATATTTTATTCAAAACGAAAGAGCAGCAAATTATATTGTTTCTTCTGTTATAGCAATTGTTGTCCTGTTGGGTATTCATACTTTTTATTTTTACAAAGCTTACAACGAAAATAGAGTTAAAGAACAAAAAATAATTGCTGGAACGGCTAACGCTAAATTTGAAAGTTTAAAAAATCAAATTGATCCACATTTTCTTTTTAATAGTCTAAATGTGTTAAGTTCATTGATAGAGGAAAATCCAGATAATGCTCAACAGTTTACAACTTCGCTATCCAAAATCTATCGGTATGTTTTAGAACAAAAAGACAAAGAATTGGTAACCGTAGCAGAGGAATTAGCTTTCGCAAAAACGTATATGAACTTGCTCAAAATGCGTTTTGAAAATAGTATTACATACGAGATTCCAACAGGTTTTGACAATCCTGAAGCTAAAGTGGTTCCGTTGTCATTGCAATTGTTATTAGAAAATACAATAAAACATAATGTGGTAAGTGAAAATAAACCACTGAATATCAAAATTTATATAAAAGATAATTTCCTAGTTGTGGAAAATAATCTACAAAAGAAGGAAGTATTACAAGACCGAAAAGGTGTCGGATTGCAAAATATAGTAAGTCGTTACGCCATTCTTTCAGAACGAAAAGTGTTGATAGACGAAAATGAAGAAACATTTGCAGTGTACCTTCCAATTTTAACAAAACAAATTAGTATCATGGAAACATCAAATACATTTAACGAAAACACATCTTATTTAAGAGCTAAAGAACGTGTAGAGAAACTAAAAGGTTTTTACGGAAATTTAGCTTCTTATTGCACAGTAATACCAATTTTAATATTCATTAATTTAACTACAAATAGCAACGGATTTCAATGGTTTTGGTTTCCAATGTTGGGTTGGGGTTTGGGTTTGACTTTTCATGCTTTTGAAACTTTTGGATATGGAAAAACTTGGGAAGAAAAGAAAATACAAGAAATATTAGACAAACAAAAAAACACCAACAACAAATGGAACTAATTATGGACTCAAATCAAGATTTTGAAAACTATCAAAAAGCAAAAAAACAAGTAGAAGAAATCAAAGGATTTTATTCGCACCTGCTTTCTTATGTGTTGGTTATGCTAGTTTTAGCGGGTATTAATATAAAATATTCGCCTAGTCATATTTGGTTTTTTTGGCCATTACTGGGTTGGGGTTTAGGATTGTTTTTTCATGCGGTAAAAGTCTTTAATTGGTTTCCTTTTTTGAGTAAAAATTGGGAAGAAAAAAAATTGCAGCAATTTATGGATGAAGAAAAAAATAGATCAAAAAAATACGAGTAATCATGACATCACAAGAACAAATTCAATATGAAAATGCACTTAAAAGAGTAAAAAAAGTTAAAGGTTTTTATACTCATTTAATAGTTTATGTAGTAATAAATATAATGATTATTATTGTAAATATTCAAAATCTTGATAAAGAAGACAGTTATTTTCAGATAGAAAATTTCTTTACTGCTTTCTTTTGGGGAATTGGACTTTTATCGCATGCACTTTCAGTTTTTGGTCCAAATTTATTTCTAGGAAAAGATTGGGAAGATAAAAAAATTAAAGAATTGATGGAAAAAGAAAATAGTAATCAACAAAAATGGCAATAATGATAAATTTGGAATATATTTTTAAAATTTTGCTTGTAATCCACATTATAGCAGGAAGCATTGGTTTAATTACTGGAACTATCAATATTGCTAGAAAAAAAGGGGATAAATTGCATAAAAATGTTGGTTTGTTTTTTCTTTACGGAATGGTAATCAATGGAATTGCAGGTTTATTGATGACATTAATTCACAGTAATCCATTCTTGTTTATCGTTGGAATTTTCTCAATTTATATGGCAGCAACAGGTCAACGATATCTTTCATTAAAAAAAATATTGAAAGGCGAAAAAGCCAAAACAATCGATTGGATTTTAAGTACATTAATGTTACTTTTTGGAATCGGATTTTTAATATATGGAATCCTTATTTTGCTTTCAAGTAATAATTTCGGAATCGTATTATTAGTTTTTGGATTTATCAGCATTTCAATGGTTTATCAAGATTTCAAAAATTATAAAGGTCAAAATTCAATAAAAAATTTTTGGTTATTGATACACATTCAGCGAATGATTGGTTCATACATTGCCGCAGCTACAGCCTTTTTAGTGGTAAATAATACGATCTTGCCAGGATTTGTAGCTTGGCTTTTACCAACAGTAATTCTAATACCATTAATATTTAAATGGTCAAATAAATATAAAATCGTTTCAAAATAAGCATATGAACATAATAATAATCGAAGATGAAAAACCAGCTGCAAGATTGTTGCAACGAAAGGTTGAAAAATTAGGATTGCAAGTCAATCAAATGCTTCATTCCGTGGAAGAATCAATCAATTGGTTTCAAAATAATCCACATCCTGATTTGATTTTTCTTGATATTCAACTTTCCGATGGTTTGTCTTTTGAAATTTTTGAAGCAATTGATATAAAAAGTGCTGTGATCTTCACAACTGCTTATGATGAATATGCTTTGCGAGCTTTTAAACTAAATAGTATAGATTATTTGCTAAAGCCAATTGACGAAGAAGATTTGGAAACGGCCATTTCTAAATTCAAAAATCAATTTCAAAAAAGTTCTATTGCTTCATTAGATTTTGAAATGATCAAAAAAATGTTGATCAATCCAATTGATAGAGAATACAAAAAGCGATTTACTATCAAAATGGGACAACAACTTAAGATGATTAATATTGATGAGGTTGAGTGCTTTTTTAGCGAAAACAAAGGCACTTATTTACACACTTTCGACAATAGAGATTACTTGCTAGACAACACATTAGAGCAACTAGAAACCGAACTCAATCCAGAAGATTTCTACCGAGTTTCAAGAAAATTCATTATTCCTTTGAAAGCTATTAAGGAAATTCAGCTTTATAGCAATTCACGTTTAAAAGTAATTTTGCCAACCTACAAAGAGGATGAGGTTATTGTAAGCCGTGAAAAAGTAGGAGATTTTAAAACTTGGTTAGGGTAGAAGATTTTAAATTGATTTTTTTTAGGAGCTATTTCCAGCTATCCACTCTATCTTTTTCTTTTTAAAGAAAAAAGAAAAAGGATGCCGTTCCTATCTGGGCTAGGGCATTGTAGTTAATATGTATGTTTTTATTTCCCATTTTTATGAGAGCCGTCACAGTTAGGAAGCCTTTTTGATAATCCGCAGACGCAATCATTTATTCCTTTTCCGTTTAGAATTCGTTGGATATATTTTTCAATTCTAGCTACTTTTGTTGAAGATTGTTTTGGTTCAGAAAAAAACATATTGTAAGCTCGTTGTCTTCCTGGTGTTAATGCTTCAAAAGCAGTTTTGAATCCTAAATCTTGGCTAAATTTGGTCAAAAGTTCTTCAGGAAATTCGAGCTCAGTATTTTTATCAAAAGTTACTTTCAAACCAGCCTTTTCCACTTCAATTGCTTCGTAAATATAGGCTTTTAAGACGCTTTCTAATTCAATAATTTGATTAACATTGGTAAATTTAGCAAAACGAGCAGATTGAGAGTTTTCTCCAGGTTTGACCAAAATACTATTGGTGTCACTTAATAACACTCCTTTAAAAAAAGTAAGCACACAATAGTCTTTGAATTCACCTATTATGACAATATTTTTTTGTTTAAAAGTATAGCAAGGCGAATTCCATTTAAAATCTTCTGTTAGCTGACAGTCAAGTAGAATTAATCTTAATTTTTCCATTTCTGCCTGCCATCTTTTTGCATTGCTTAAAAAGTCATCAACTTTTGGATTCATCTTATTTTTTTTAAACTTAGTATTACAAATATATCGAAAACTTAGAAATAAATTAATTCTATAAAAGAATCTTTTTGGGAATCAAAATTCATAAATTAGCAGTAAATTTATAGCAATAAAAGCAATCAGGATAATGATTAAAGTAACCAGAGAATTCATTCTTAACTTATACAAACCAATAGCAAAAGACACTCACAAAGGAATTCAAGGGCACGCACTTTTGATTGGTGGAAGTTATAGCAAAATGGGTTCTGTATGTTTGTCAAGCAAAGCTGCTTTGAGAACTGGTTGTGGATTGGTTACTGCTTTTATTCCAAAATGTGGTTATGAAATTGTTCAAATCTCAACTCCTGAAGCAATGGTTTTGACTGATGAAAATGAAAAGGTGCTTTCAAATATCATTTATAATTTTGAACCAAAAGCCATTGGAATAGGCATGGGAATAGGGCAAGACGTAGTTACCGAAAAGGCATTTTATAATTTTTTGCTCAATAACAAAACCGATTTACTTGTTGATGCTGACGGATTAAATATTTTGTCAAAAAACAAAAATTGGTTATCACTTTTACCGCCAAAAACTATTCTAACGCCACACAAAAAAGAACTCGAAAGACTAATTGGTACTTGGCAAACAGAAGAAGAAAAGTTGGAAAAAATCATCCAGTTTTCTTTGGAAAATGATTTGATTATTGTTGTAAAAGGCGCACCAACTTTAATTATTAGTGATTCTGAAATTTACCAAAACACTACTGGAAACCAAGCCTTAGCAACAGCAGGAAGCGGCGATGTTTTATCAGGAATTATAACGAGTTTACTAGCTCAAAATTACGAACCCAAAAATGCTGCAATTCTAGGTGTTTACCTTCATGGATTAACTGCCGATATTGCTGCGCCAGAAATGAGTTATCAAGCGTTTATTGCTAGTGATATTATTAGATATTTAGGAAAAGCATTTTTGAGTTTAGAAAATTAAATTTATTTAGTTGCTGTTTCTGTAAAATCTTCTCTAATTTTTTGTTGTTCTAAAATTGATTTTAAAAATGGTGCAATTTCATTTTTAATTTGTGATTCTGAAATATCTATTGCCTTTGGATTTTTAATTAGTTGCAACCAAGGTTTTGTTTCGTCAAACTTATAAGTTCCAAATACTAAAACTGGAGTTCCTTTAACTTGTACCTTTTTGTTGTTTTCAAGAATCCATTCATCTGCCCAATTGTATAGAAACTTGGCGTCTTTTTCTAACAATCGCAAACAAGAATGTGAAACAGGTAATCCAGGTAAACTGTATTCATGGAAGCCAACACCTAGTTTATTTTCGATATTGAAATTCCATTTTAATTCCCATTCGTCATCAAAAGTACTTGTTGTTTTTTCGGCTTTCCAATTGGTAAAAAATAATCCTAAAGGTGTTTTATCTTTTTTTCTGCCCATATTTGTTGGACCAGAATAGGTAAGAATTCCGTTTTCATAAGCTCCAAAAGTTTGCGTTGGATAGGAAAAAATCAAAATTTTAGATACATCTTTAAGATAATCCACTTCCAATGGAAAAGGCATATAAAATAGCACATCATGACTAAAATCACTTGGAATTACAATCGAATCAAGTTTTGATAAATTAGCTTTATCAGTTCGATTTATGGCTGTTAGAATTTCTATTTTTAAGCTATCATTTGTATTTTCTTTCAACCAACTTTTTGCATCTTCAAGTTTATAAGAAACTGATTCGGGTTGTTTTTTAACTATCTCTTTTTCAATGATTTGAACTTCTTTTTGCTTACAAGAAAACAAAGTATTAATTAATAAAGCGACAATAAACATCTTATATTTCATAGATTTAGGTTTTTAGTAAAAGTCAACATTTTGGATGCAAAACTCTTATACAATTCCCTAAAAAAGTTGTTTAATTTACTTGTTTAAAAAAGTTTTAAATTCGTCATAACTTTTAATTTTGATGCTAACTTTATCTTTACCTAAAACGCTTTCAATCTGTTTTGGAATTTCCAGCTTGACATTTAAAACAGGTTCAACAATATCTAAAAACTTAATTGGATGTGCAGTTTCTAGAAAAAAACCAATCGAGTTGGGTTGTTTTTCTAATTCTTTTCTCAAACCTAAATAACCGACTGCACCGTGAGGTTCGGCAATGTATCCTGAATTGGTATAAATGTTTTTCATAGCATATTTGGTTTCTTCATCAGTGTAAGTATAAGAAGAAAAATCCTTTTCAAATTCAGATAAATCATTATTATACATTTCTTGAATTCGAACGAAGTTACTCGGATTTCCAACATCCATAGCGTTTGAAATTGTAGCAATGGAAGGTTTTGCGTTATAAATTCCATTTTCTAAAAATCTTGGAATTGTATCATTGGCATTCGTTGACGCAACAAAATGGGTTAGCGGTAAACCTAATTTTTTAGCCATAATTCCGGCGCAAATATTTCCGAAATTTCCACTTGGGCAAGACACGATTAAAGGTTTGTTGTGTTTTTTCAATTCCTTATAAGCAAAGAAAAAATAGAACATTTGTGGTAACCAACGAGCAATGTTTATAGAATTGGCAGATGTCAGATTTTTGTGATTCAAATCGGCATCTAAAAACGCTTTTTTGACCATATCTTGGCAATCGTCAAAAACGCTATCGACTTCTAAAGCCGTAATATTTTGACCTAAAGTGGTTAATTGTCGTTCTTGAATATCACTAACTTTTCCTGAGGGATAAAGAATCACTACTTCAACGCCTTTTACACCAAGAAATCCGCTTGCAACGGCACCACCAGTATCTCCAGAAGTTGCTACTAAAACGGTATTTTTTTGATCTTTATTACGATTAAAATGCGCCAAACATCTTGACATAAATCGAGCACCAACGTCTTTAAATGCCATTGTTGGTCCGTGAAATAACTCAAGTGAATAGACATTTTCTTCTACTTTAATCAAAGGAAAATCAAATGACAAGGTTTCGGCAATGATTTGCTTTAATTCAGCTTCAGGAATTTCGTTGCCTACAAATTGTTGCATGGCATTGAAAGCAATTTCTTCGTTTGATAAGCTTTCAATATTCTCAAAAAAAGATTGTGGTAATTGATTAATTGTTTCAGGAAAATACAAACCTTTATCAGGTGCAAGTCCTTGAATAACGGCTTCTTGAAAAGAAACTTTACTATTTTTATTGTTTAAACTGTAATATTTCATTTTTATTATTTTTTAACCACATAGAAATCATAGGATTTGGATTGTGCGAAAAGTCGCTTCGCTTTACATAGGTTTCATAGTGATGTTTCTATGTTTAATAAAATGTCTATGAAGCCTTTCTTGCTATGTTTTTTCTATGTTTCTATGTGGTTTAAATTAATTTAACGCCATTCGGATTAATTCTTGAAATGTGCATATCAAATGCAATTCCTGTATTTTGATAGCTTTCACTCATGGCAAAAGCTACTTTTTCAGCTTTTTCTTGACCTTTACATAAGGCGAAAATTGATGGTCCAGCACCAGAAATTCCCGATCCTAAAGCGTCATTTAGCAAAGCTGCATTTTTCACTTCATCAAAATTAGGAATTAAATGTTTTCTTAAAGGTTCGATGATTACATCTTTTAGCGAACGACCAATTAAATCATAATCGGAAGTGTACAAACCAGCAATTAAACCACCAAGATTTCCTGTTTGTGTAATAGCATCTTTTAATGGAATCTTGGGTTGCAAAACCGCACGAGCATCAGCTGTTTTTACCTCAATATGCGGATGTAAAACTACAGCATACAATTCACTCGGACTTTCAATTCGAATCACATCTAAAGGATTGTAACCTCGAACTAAAGTAAATCCTCCTAGTAGGCAAGGAGCAACGTTATCGGCATGTTCACAACCACTTGCAATAGCTTCTCCTTTCATGGCAAAATCTACCAATTCGTGTTTTGAAAAAGGTTTGCCAAGCAATTCATTAATGCCAAAAACCGCTCCAGCTGCACTTGCAGAAGAACTTCCAATACCACTTCCAGCTTTAATTTTTTTATGGATTTCAATTTCGAAACCAAAGTCAATTTCCATATTTTTTATAATAGCTAAACCTGCAACACCAGCCACATTTTTTTCGGTTTCCATCGGTAAAGTAGCACCAATTATTTTTGTAATTCTTATGCCTTTTTCAGCTGTTTTTCGGATAATCATTTCGTCACCAATTCCTTCTAGGCAAAGACCTAAAACGTCGAACCCGCAATTGAGATTGGCGATTGTCGCTGGACAGAATATTTTTATTTCGTTCATTTTTTTATTTTTTGCGTGTAGAGACAAGGCAATGCCTTGTCTCTACACATTTCCAATTCGAATTACATCGGCAAAAATTCCTGATGCGGTAACGGCAGCGCCAGCACCAGCGCCTTTTATAATTAACGGTTGGTCGATGTATCTATCGGTGTAAAATTCTACGATATTGTCTTTTCCTTCCAAATTATAAAACGGACTTTCTTTCGGAATAAATTGTAAACCAACACTCGCTTTTCCGTTATCAAACGAAGCTACGAATTTTAATCGAGAATCTTTCGATTTGGCTTCGGCTAAAAGATTTTCAAAATGACTTGAATGTTTTGTTAGCGATTTGAAAAAATCTTCATTATTGTTGGTTTCCATGCATTCTTGTGGTAAAAAACAATTGTTTTCTATATGTTCCATTTCCATTTCGTAACCGCTTTCGCGAATTAGGATTAGAATTTTTCTAGCCACATCAACACCACTTAAATCAATTTTTGGGTCGGGTTCAGTAAATCCTTGTACTCCAGCTTCTTTTACAACATCATGAAAGTTATAGGAATCACTAAAATTGTTAAAAATAAAATTTAAACTTCCCGATAAAACTGCATTGATTCTATTGACTTTATCACCTGAAGCAATCAAATGTTTAAGTGTATCGATAATTGGTAAACCTGCTCCAACATTGGTTTCAAATAGGAAAGGAGCGTTGTATTTTCTAGATAAAGATTTTAAGTATTTGTAATTTTCAAATTGAGAAGAACATGCAATTTTGTTACAAGTTACTACCGCAATATTTTGTTTTAAAAATTGGTCATAAATCAATGCAATGTCATGATTAGCAGTAATATCTACAAAAATACTATTGCGCAAATTCAAACTTTTTGCTTTTGCAATAAATTCGGAAACGTTAGCATTTTCTCCATTTTCTATAAGTGATTTCCAATCTTTTAAGTTCATTCCATCTTCATTGAAAATTATTTTACGAGAATTGGAAAGTGCAATTACTCTAACATTAATTTTGAGATTTTCTTTCAAGAATTTCTTTTGTTGGTTAATTTGATCAATGAATTTCTCTCCAACATTTCCAACACCCATTACGAATAAATTCAACTGTTTGGTATTGTCTTCAAAGAAACGTTCATGAAGCGTATTCAAAGCTTTTTTAACATCTTTTTCGTTGATTACTACCGATATATTTCTTTCGGAAGCACCTTGAGCAATCGCACGAATATTAACGTTGTTTTTCCCTAAAGTACTGAACATTTTTCCGCTTAAACCTTGATGATTCTTCATGTTTTCACCAACTAAAGCTACAATACACAAATCTTTTTCAACAAAACAAGGATCAATTTTGTTTTGACTAATTTCTATTTGGAATTCTGTTTCAATTGCTTTTTTTGCCAAATCGGCATCTTGGTTTTGAATTCCAATACAAATAGAATGTTCAGAAGATGCTTGTGTGATAAAAATTACGTTGATGTTATTTTGAGAAAGCACAGAAAATAAGCGTTTGGAAGAACCAGCTACACCAATCATTCCAGAGCCTTCCAAAGTTAATAATGCAATTTTATCAATATGAGAAATTCCTTTTATTGGGTTATTGGAAGCTTGATTTTCATTTGAAATATATGTTCCAAAAGCTTGAGGTTCAAAAGTATTTTTAATCCAAATTGGAATCTGCGAATTCAAAACCGGTTGAATTGTTGGTGGATACAAAACTTTGGCGCCAAAATGCGACAACTCCATAGCTTCTTGATAAGAAATCGATTCGATTGGTTGCGCTTGTTTTACGATTTTAGGATTTGCTGTAAACATTCCATTCACATCGGTCCAAATTTCTAAAGCGTCCGATTTTGTTCCATTGGCAATAATGGCAGCTGTATAATCGGAACCGCCACGACCTAGAGTTGTTGTATTTTCAAGTTCATCAGAAGCAATAAAACCAGGTAAAAGAACGACTTGCGATTTATTGGAACCAAAATAATCAGCAATTAATTGATTGGTTAAATCAAAATCAACAGATGCTTTTCCGAAGTTAGAATTGGTTTTGATTAGCTCACGACTGTCTTTGAAAGTACTATTCGGAATGGTTTGTTGCAAAGCAATAGCAATAATTTGTGATGACAAAAGTTCACCAAAACTTGCAATAGCATCAGCAGTTCTTGGAGATAATTCGCCCAAAAGGAAACAGCCGTCAAGTAAGGTTTGCAGTTGATTGATTTGACTGTTAATCTTGATTAGCAATTGATTTTGATTTGAATTATCAACCAAATCAGCAATTGCATCAAAGTGTTTCTGTTTGATTTCGTCTATTGCATTTTTATACGATTCGTCTTTTAAAGCAGCTTTTTTGGAAGCATTGATAAGCATGTCAGTCACGCCACTTAATGCTGAAACCACTACAGCAAGTTTATTTTCATTGGCTTTTTGATTGACAATCTCGATTACGAGTTTTATGTTTTGGGCATTAGCTACAGAAGTGCCGCCGAATTTTAGTGTTATCATAGTTTTTATTTTTTTACCACATAGAAATCATAGAATTTTGATTGAAGCGAAGTAAGTCGCTTTGCTTTACATAGATTTCATAGCGCTTTATCTCTTTTATATGTTATTTGGCAAATTTTTATAATATTCATTTACATAGGTTTTTTGCCCATCTTTGAAGATGTTTGAACAATTAAAATTTATCAGTATTCCTTTTGGTGATTTTGTAAGCTTCATGTAATTTAAAATTTGTGCTTCAACAATTGGATGTATTTCTGTAATTGCTTTTAATTCTACAATAATCAAATTTTCAACTAATAAATCGCACCTAAAATCTGAAATTAGTTCTTTTTCTTTATAAATTACAGGAATTTTCATTTCAGATACATAGTTAATTCCTCTGATATTTAATTCTTCTTTTAAGCATTGATGATAAACACTTTCGAGTAAACCTCTTCCCATTATTTTATGAACTTCAATTGCAGCTCCAATGATTTTATATGTTAAATCATCAATTTGTTTTTGTGTAATCATAATTTTCTTTTTATACATATAGATAGCACTGTGTTTATACGCGTGTCTATTTGCCTTTAATTATTTATATCTATGTTTAAATGAAATACCTATAAAACCTTCTTAGCTATGTGACCACTATGTTTCTATGTGGTTAATAAAATTTTGCTCTCAATTGAAAGCCCATAGAAATTGGATAATATGTGAAAATTATACCCCAAATGGGGTTGTAGTCGTTGTAGATGTTGTGCCAACAAAAGTCACAACCAAAGAAGTGGTTGTTAAAAGTGAAGTGGTATTATTTTTGTTGTTCATCATACATTTCAAAAGTAGTATTTTTTGTTAATCAAAAAAATGTTGCTTGTATTTTTATGAATATCACAATTTTACATCGTTATCGCATTTGAAATAAATTATTTGAATCGTTATAAAAGCTAAAAATTATTGATTTGATAATAAAATAGAAGTTAAAATAGTTGTATTTTAACAATTGTTTGCTGAATTTTGAGCTCAAATTACATTCAAAAAATGGAGCATTCGCATTACATCAGTTCGGAAGTGTTGCAATTAGAGACTTTGCAAGACATTATAGCGCAACATAAACCAATTGCTTTATCGGAAGAAGCTAAAATTAATATTCAAAAATGCCGCGAGTATTTGGATAAGAAAATGGCTTCGCACGACAAACCGATTTACGGAATCAATACTGGTTTTGGCTCGTTGTGTAATGTGATTATATCTGATGAAAACTTATCGCAACTTCAAGAAAACTTAGTGAAGTCTCATGCCTGTGGAACTGGAGATGAAGTGCCTCAAGAGATTGTAAAAATCATGTTGTTGCTTAAAATTCAGAGTTTGAGTTACGGAAATTCGGGTGTTCAATTACAAACGGTTGAGCGTTTAGTTGATTTTTATAACAATGATATTTTACCTGTAATTTATACTCAAGGTTCGCTTGGTGCAAGTGGCGATTTGGCTCCGTTGGCTCATTTATCGTTACCTTTATTAGGTGAAGGCGAAGTGAATTACGAAGGATTTCGTCAACCAGCAAAAAAGGTTTTGGATAAAATGGGTTGGAAGCCAATCGTTTTGCAATCTAAAGAAGGTTTGGCATTGCTGAACGGAACACAATTTATGAGTTCGTATGGCAGTTATATTTTGTTAAAAGCGATGAAGTTTTCGTATTTGGCAGATGTGATTTCGGCGATTTCTTTAGAAGGATTTGATGGAAGAATCGAACCTTTTAATGAATTGATACATTATGTTCGTCCGCATAAAGGGCAGATTGTGACTGCTAAACGTATGACAGAATTATTGGAAGACAGTCAAATAATTGCTCAAGAAAAACAACACGTTCAAGATCCATATTCATTCCGTTGTATTCCACAAGTACATGGTGCTTCTAAAGATACAATAGATTATGTAAAGAAAGTTTTTAAGACTGAAATCAATTCGGTTACGGATAATCCAAATATTTTTGTTGGTGAAGATGTGATTATTTCTGGTGGAAATTTTCATGGTCAACCTTTAGCTTTGGCTTTAGATTTCCTAGCGATTGCTTTATCAGAATTAGGAAGTATTTCGGAAAGAAGAACCTATCAGTTGATATCTGGTTTACGTGGTTTGCCTGCATTTTTAGTAGATAATCCAGGTTTGAATTCAGGTTTTATGATTCCACAATATACCGCTGCAAGTATTGCTAGTCAGAATAAACAATTGGCAACTCCAGCAAGTATTGACAGTATTGTTTCGAGTAACGGACAAGAAGATCATGTTTCGATGGGAGCAAATGCGGCAACCAAATGCTTGAAAATCATGGAGAACTTGGAACGTATTTTGGCTATAGAATTGATGAATGCTTCGCAAGCTATTGAATTTAGAAGACCATTAAAATCAAGTGATTTTATTGAAATGTTCTTAAAATCGTATCGTGAAGAAGTTCCATTTGTAAAAGAAGATAGAATTTTACATTATGATATTGAAAAATCAGTAGCGTTTTTAAATAGCTTTTTAATTGATTTGGAAGAGTAAAACATGGATAGAATAAAAAAGTACAGCGATTTTTATGCTTTTTATTTGACAGAACACAGCAACAGAACTTCTAGAATTTTGCATTTTGTTGGAACTTTGTTGTTTTTTGTACTGATATCTTATTTTATCATCACAAATCAATACAACTATTTTTGGATCTTACCAATTGTTGGATATGGTTTTGCGTGGGTTGGACATTTCTTCTTTGAAAAAAATAAGCCTGCTACTTTCCAATATCCATTTTGGTCATTAATCTCCGATTTTAAACTTTTTTTTGAATTAGTGGTAGGAAAACAGAAATTTTAATTTTTCTGTAACAATTCCATCATTTCAAAGTCTACTAGTTTTTCAATAATCTAACCAATAACTAATCATGTAGTTTAATTTTATTAATCTCAATATATTTTTTATTTTTAATAAAGAATTATTTTTATAATATGATATTAAAAAATTGATAGTGTTTTAGAATAGTTTTATTTTAGAAACTAATAGTTCTTAATTGTTTATACTGATTGCAAATCCAAGCTATAGGGTTAAGCTTAAAATTTATTTGCTTAAATCTTTTTAGTTGCGTTTAATTATTTTTCCAAAAAAATCTTTTTCACCGACTATGACTTTAAGATAATAAATTGCATTTGGAAAATCAGATAAATCTATTTTATAGTCTTTTGATTTTTCTGTTTTATACAAAATTAACTTACCCGTTGTGTCATACAAATATAGCTCCGATACTTCTTTACTTGTTGTGATATTTATAAAGTTACTTGTTGGATTTGGGTAATATTTTAGATTGATTTCTTCTAAATTAGAAAGATTTTCTTCTATTTTTGTGTTCTTAGAATAATTTTTTTCTTCTGAATTGCAATTGTTTACAGAAGAAAATTGAATAATGATTCTTAATATCAAATCATTTAACAACTCTACTTTATAAGTTTCTGTTGATGGCTCAATATGATTATCTCCAATTCCACTATGGTTAGATATAAAAAGATAAGTTCCGTTAGTTTCTAATGCCAATGACCTCATTAAGTATTCAGTGCTTTTATCAATTCCACTGGCAGCAATTGGAATAATTCGTATGCCTTTTTCAGCTGCTTTTTTAGCTAAATTTTGTAGTTCAATTATGTTTTCTTCAGAATAATGTGGTGGAGCATCTAATAATAAAAATAATAGTTTTGCTCTTGCATCTTCATCCCAATTCATCTTTTCGATTGAATTTCCTAAAGCTTCTATAACGGCTTCTGGATAATCGCCACCGCCATTTGCATTTTGCATTTTAATGAACGATATAAGATTTTGAATATCTGATGTAAAATCGAAATTTTTCACCAAATATTCATCATCTTTATCTCTATAAAAAAGGCTGCCAATTGATAAATCAGCTCTTGGAAACTCCTTTTTAGTTCTTTCGATGACGTCGAATAATTCTGCTTGTAAATAACTTATTTCATCGCCCATCGAGCCTGTTGCATCAATTGCAAAAGCAATATTGATTTTGTTATATTCGGCACAGTCGTATTCATAAGTATAGAAGTTTATTCCTTTATGAAATTCTTTTGGTTTAATGGCTAAAATGGTTTGTTCTTCATCAATGATTTGCAGTTCAGTAAACGAACTTTTTTCTACTAATAAATCATTAGGATCAACCCATAATTCTGCACGACCAGTATTATCAGTTTTAGCAGTCCATACAATTTCATTTTCATTTTTTAAATGAACTGTTTTATTGATAATTGGAAAACCATTTTTATTTTTAAGAATAAGTGAATATCTATAAGTTGGATTGAGTTTCCAATGATTTTTCCATTGGTTTAATTCAGAAGTTGTTAATCCTTGCCAATATTCATAATGACTAAAATCGTTTACTTCACCAGCAGTTAATTGACCTGCTTTTTGAATTTTATTTCCAGCAACTTTTGAGGTTGACGCAGTTGTTGTTTCATCGGATGTTACTTTTATTCCAGCAATTGAATATCCCAAAGATTTTTTTTCTTTTTTAATTCCAAGACTTGTTACCACTACTTCACTTAATGAACTACCACTTTCATCTAAACGAACGTTCATTACTTTATTGTTTACCTTTATTATAACAGTTTTCAGCCCTAAAAAACTAATTTCTAACACATCTCCAATTTTAGCATCTATACCATAATAACCATCAAAATTTGTTTGAGTACCAATTTTAGTACCTTTTATTTTAACATTTGCTCCAGGTAAAGGACCACTATCATCGTAAACTTTTCCAGTAATAACATTTTTGAAAGGATTGCTTTTTAATACAGGTTTTTCAATTGGCGTTGGTTGTTGTATTACTATTTTTGGTTCAACTTCAAAATAAATTTTGTTTTTTTCTACGTTATTGATAGTATCTAATATAGTTTGCTTATTTAGATAACTAAACTTTAAAATATCTTTTGTTTTACCATTAATAATAAAACTACCATCTACATTTGATAATGTAACAAAAAAATTATTTTGATTGAGTATTTCAACATTTGACAATGGCTTTTTGTCTTCATCATAAACAGTTCCACTAATTTGTTGTGAATTACCGTTTATACAAAACAAAATAAACATTAAAAATAGAATAGATTTATTTCTTGGATGATTACTTTTTTTCATAGTTATAATTTTATGCAATGTTACTAAAAATTACTCAACACCAAACTCAAAACTCCCAAAGCTGCAGGAATCGCTTGAACAAACAAAATTCGTTTTGAAGCTGTCATGGCACCATAAATTCCGGCAACTAAAACGCAGATTAGAAAAAATAATGCTACATTTTTACTCCAAATCGAATCAGAAATTAAGAGTGACCAAATCAATCCTGCTGCGAGAAATCCGTTGTATAAACCTTGATTGGAAGCCATAACTTTGGTTTTTTCAAATTGATCTTCGGGAATAGTTTTGAATACTTTTTTGGCACGTGTTGTCCATGCAAACATTTCTAACCAAAGAATGTAAAGGTGAATAAAAGCAATAAATCCGACGATGATTTGAGATATAATGTTCATTTTTTTTAATTTTTAATTTTCTTCTTCTAGAATTTTTTCAATTCTTTTGTCTGGAATTAACCACATTATGGCAACGATAATGTATAAAATCCCTGAGATTAAAGTGTAATATTTGGTTAAAATTACAGCGATTATGTACAAAACTACGGAAACTTTTCCTTTAAAATCTTTACCTAAAGCTTTCGATAAAATGGAGTCTTTTCCATGGTTTGCAATTATTGTATATTGTAAAATAAAATAGGCAATAGCGTTCATTAACAATACAATTCCATAAAGCATCATTGGGAAAGAGGCAAAGTGGTGTTCACCAATCCAAGCAGTTGTAAAGGGAATTAAGGATAACCAAAATAGTAAATGTAAATTTGCCCAAAGAATTTTTCCATTAACATGTTTGACGGTATGAAGCATATGATGATGGTTGTTCCAATAAATTCCAACATAAATAAAACTCAAAATGTAACTCAAAAATTTATGAGATAATTTTAAAACGGATTCAAATGTAGTATCGTTCGGTACTTTAAATTCCAAAACCATGATAGTTATTATAATAGCTAAAACACCGTCGCTGAAGGCTTCAAGTCTGTTTTTGGTCATGTTTAATTGTTTAAATTTCCTAATGTTTTATGAATTTTTCTTTTGTGATGGGTTTGTTTTAAATGATTATCACCCGAAATAATGCTTATACTTCCGTCAATTTCGAACATAGCCAATTTTACATCTTTATAAAATTCAATTCCGTGTTCTCTCATGGCTTCTTTTAGTTCATCATCGGTTATTCCTAATCTTCCAATGGTTTTAAATTCGATTTTTCCATTGTGAATAAGGATTTCTGGTGTGTCTTGAACTAAATTTTTTATAAATTCTGATTTAGACATCACTTTTTTGAAAATATAATTAATTACAAAAAGCGCTAATGCCGCCACAATTCCGCCATAAAGCGAAGTATTATTTCCAACCATTGCATTTTGAACCGAATTACTAATTAGTAAAATCAAAATTACATCGGCAGTATTTAGTTGTGACAATTGCTTTTTGCCAAAAATTCGAAGCGCAATTATCATAAAAAAATAAACTGAAACACTTCTTAAAGTAATATCTAAATAGGGATTCATAATGTTACTGTTTGAAAGGTAAAATTAACTTATAATAATTAAATTACCTTTTAAATTTGTATTTTTGTTATCATTTTAATCAAATTATGAAAATAGTCATTTCTCCTTCTAAAGCTTTGGATTTTGAAAAACCTTTGCCAACTAGTAAGTTCTCGCAAAGCAAATTTTTAAAAGAAAGTAAAATCATTCATAAAATTATCAAGCAAAAATCGCCTATTGAATTGTCTGAATTAATGGATATTTCGGATAAGTTGGGTGAACTCAATTGGCAACGAAATAAAACTTGGAAAACGCCATTTACTCCAGAAAATGCTAGACCTGCGCTTTACGCCTTTGATGGCGATGTTTATACAGGTTTGGATGCTTATTCACTTTCAATGGAAAAAGTAGCTGTTTTGCAAGAGAAACTCCGAATTCTTTCTGGTTTATATGGAATTTTGAAACCATTAGATTTAATGCAACCTTACCGATTGGAAATGGGAACAAAATTAACCATTGGCGAAAGCAAAAACTTATACGATTTTTGGAAAGAAACAATTACAACTGCTTTAAATAAAGAATTGAAAAAAGGCGATTTATTTATCAATTTGGCGAGTAACGAATATTTTTCGGCTGTAGATCTGAAAGCTTTGAAAGTTCCAGTGATTACGCCAGAATTCAAAGATTACAAAGACGGAAAATTGAAAATGATTAGCTTTTTTGCCAAAAAGGCGAGAGGCTTGATGGTACGCTATATTGTTGATACAAATGCCGAAACTATTGATGATCTGAAAGGTTTCAATTATGAAGGTTATCGTTATGATGACAATCTTTCAAAAGGAAATCAGCTAGTTTTTACCCGATAAAAAATATGTTAAAATAAAAGTGAATTTGGGATAAAATTTTACTTTTACAAACTAAATAATTTATAAAAATGAGAAAAAGTCTATTAGTTGCGGGTTTATTTTGCTCAATGAGTTTGTTCGCACAAGATGATTTGATTAAAAAAGTAATCAATAACGCTTCACTAAATTCAAAATATGTGTTTTCGGATGTCAAAAATTTGGAAACTACTTCTGTGAAAAGTCAAGGTTCTGCTGGAACATGTTGGAGTTATTCTGGAAATTCTTTTCTAGAGACAGAAATGATTCGTATGGGAAAACAACCTGTGGATTTGGCAGAAATTTATACTGCAAGACACGTTTATTTGTCAAAAGCTAGAAATTATATTCTTTTTAACGGAAATATGGGTTTAGGCGATGGTGGCGAAACACATGATGTTTTGAATATTATGCGCAAATACGGAGCAATGCCGCAATCGGCTTATACCCTTGAAGATTACGGAAAAGGAACAGTAAAATCAGGTGAATTTCAAGATAAATTCAAAGCAATTTTAGATGAGTATATCAAAAATCCTAGTCCGACAAAAGGAACTTCTTGGGTTGCTGATATCAATAATTATTTAGATGAAAAATTAGGTAAATTGCCAGCAACTTTTACTTACGCAGGAAAAGAATACAATCCACATACATTTGCTAAAGAAGTAGTTGGAATCAATCCTGATGATTATATCGAGTTTTCTAATTATAAGGATTCACCTTATTACCAAAAAATGGTTTTGCCGGTGCCAGACAACTGGAGTTATGACCAATTATACAATGTTCCGATGACAGAATTGACCGACATCATTGATTATGCATTAGATAAAGGTTATACAGTTGCATGGTCTTCAGATGTTTCTGAGCCTTATTTTAGCTGGAAAAACGGAGTAGCTTTTGTACCAGATTTGGATTTATATAATATTACTGACGAACAAAGAAAAACTCTTTTTGATGGTCCAATGCCAGAAAAAGACATTAATGAAGATATACGTTTGGAAGGTTTATATAGTTTATACACAACTGATGATCACGCAATGCAAATAGTTGGTTCAGCTAAAGATCAAAATGGAAGAACATATTACAAAGTAAAAAATTCCTGGGGCGAAACCAATGATTATAAAGGTTATTTATATGTAACAAAAGCATTTGTGCAATTAAAATCGACTGGAATTGTGTTGCATAAAAATGGAGTTTCTAAAGCTTTGAAGAATAAATTGAAATAGAAAAAAAACACGAATTCCACTAATTTTCACGAATTAAAACTATCCAAAAGATTTCACAAATTTCTAATGTAAAGAAATTTTAGTGAAATAAAGAGAAAACATAATTAGTGTAA
This sequence comes from Flavobacterium sp., assembly GCF_027531705.1. Classification (GTDB taxonomy): domain Bacteria; phylum Bacteroidota; class Bacteroidia; order Flavobacteriales; family Flavobacteriaceae; genus Flavobacterium. The sequence goes on from NZ_JAPZSP010000008.1 coordinate 31,188, forward strand.
ATTAGTGGAATTCGTGTGAAAATTAATTAGCATTTTTTTTGTAAACTAAGAATTCAACCAGTTTTCTAAAATCTGTTTTCCGTTTGGTGTTAAGATACTTTCTGGATGAAATTGAACACCTTTCACATCGAACTTTTTATGACTAATTGACATGATTTCTCCATTTGTATCTATTGAAGTAATTTCTAAATCTTCAGAATAATTTTCTTTTGAAATTACCCACGAATGATAGCGACCAACTTCAAATTTGGAAGGCAAATTTTTGAATAATAAATCGTTGGGTTCTATAACTTCAATTTCGGTAGCAACACCGTGAAAAACTTGATTGAGGTTTTCTAATTTTCCACCAAAAACTTCTCCAATTGCTTGTTGTCCAAGACAAATTCCTAATATGCTTTTAGTTGAAGCATAGGTTTTGATTACTTCCTTCAATAATCCAGCTTCATCAGGAATTCCTGGACCTGGCGATAGTAAAATTTTGGTAAAAGTAGCTATTTCATCCAATTCAAATTCATCGTTTCTATAAACGCTTACTTCACAGTTTAGTGCTTCTAGGTAATGCACCAAATTATAGGTGAAACTATCGTAATTGTCAATAACTAGCACTTTTTTCATTAGGCAAAGATAGTTTTAAATAAAAAAAACCTCCAAGTTTCCTTGAAGGTTTTTCTAACAAATTAAAAGTAACTATTAGAATTGTAATGTTACATCTAATTGGAATTCGTCGTTGATAGTTTTATCTCCTAAATTATCAAAGAAACTTCCAGAACCATATTTAATTCCGTATTTAGTTCTGTCAATTTTCAAAGAAGTTGAAGCTGTAGAACCTTTTACAGTAATATCAAATTTAATTGGATTTGTTATATCTTTGATAGTTAAATCTGCTGTTACAGCGTAAACACCATTTCCTTTATCAGCGATTTTTTTGAAAACTAATTTTGAAGTAGGGTATTTGTCAGTTCCAAAGAAGTCATCAGCTTTCAAGTGACCATCTAATTTTCCTTTGTATTCACCTGTCAAATCAGTTGTGTTTATTGAAGACATATCAACTGTAAAAGTTCCACCTTTTAGTTTACTTTTTTTGAAAACTAAAGCACCATCTTTTAAGTTAATTGTTCCATTGTGTTGACCAGTTACTTTTTTTCCAATCCACGCTACTGTACTTTTTGAAGCGTCAACTTTTTTTGTTTGAGCTGTTGCTAATGTTGATACAGCTACGAATAATGCAATTGCAATTGTTTTTAAATTTTTCATGATAATAAAAGTGTTAAATAGTTAATGATTATAAATTGATAAATAATTCTTCGTTTGATTTGCGCACTTTTGCGTAGTGTTGTGTCGCATCTTCTTCGTGACGGTAACCAACAGTTGCTACTAAGCTTGCATTTAATTTTTTTTCAGTTAGCCCTAAAATTTCATTGTATTTCTCAGCAACAAAACCTTCCATTGGAGTTACATCTATTTTGAGCTCAGCAGCAGCGCTTAATAAGTTTCCTAATGCAATGTAAGTTTGTTTTGAAGTCCAAGTATTTCTAACTTCAAGAGGCAATGTTGTTATATTTGATTTCATAAAATCAGCATAACCTTGAACCGATTCCATTGGAATTCCACGTGTTTCGGTTATATTTTTGAAATAAGCATCGATTTCTGTTTCTCCAATGTTGGTAATACTTGCAAATACTACTACAAAAGCAGCATCAACAATTTGAGTTTGACCCCAAGAAGCTGACAATAATTGTTGTCTTATTTCAGGATTTTCAATGATTAAAACTTGGTAAGGTTGTAGACCATAAGATGAAGCAGATAGTCTTATTGCTTCTTTTAATGTTTCTAAATCATCTTTTGATACTTTTTTAGTTGCATCAAATTTTTTGGTGGCGTAACGCCAGTTTGCATTTTCTATAAAATTGCTCATAATTATTTATTTTACTTGTCTATATTTTTCTAATAATGAAATTAATTGTTGAATTTCTTCTGGCAAAAGATTATTGGCGAAATTTTCTTCGTATTCTTTTACCTTTGGATCTAACTCTAATAGAATATTCAATCCTTTTTTTGTGATTTCTACCTCAATTTTTCTCCTATTTTCTGGACAAACATTTCGAGTTACTAATTCCTTTAGTAAAAGTTTATCTATCAATCGAGTAGTATTACTGTTTTTGGTAATCATTCGCTCTTGAATCACACACATATTAGCAGGATTTCCTTTTTGACCTCTCAATATTCTCAAAACATTATATTGTTCACCAGATAAATCATAAGGTTTTAAGATATCGAGAAACTTATCACCAATTACATTGTTAGTGTAAAGAATATTTAAAACAATTCTTTTGGAATCGTCCATTTTTACATTTGATTTTGTTATTTCCTCAATCCTCATAATTGTAAATACAATATTTGTATATACAAATGTACTTCTATTTTCAAACCAAACAACTTTTTGATTGTTATCTTTTTGTTAAAAATACTTAACCGTCACAAAATCAGTTAAATGATATTGTGATTTGGAATTTTGGAAATAATCTATTGTAGAAAATTCAAAATAAATTATATTTGAAAAAAATTGAAAACAATGAATTTATCACAAAAAGAGTGGGCAGAGCAATTGAAAAATGATGCAAACGCAGTTATTTTAGATGTAAGAACAGAAGAAGAATGGAATGAAGGTTTTATTCCTAATGCTGTTTTTAATGATATATATAAAGGACAAGGCTTTATTTATCGATTAGAAGAATTGGATAAAACCAAAAATTATTATGTGTATTGTAAAGCAGGTGGAAGAAGTGGTCAAGCCTGTTCTATAATGAATCAAATGGGTTTTGAAAATACATATAACCTTGAAGGTGGATTTATGAATTGGGAAGGCGAAGTTGCTTTTGAAGAATAAACAAAAAAACCGTATCAATATCGATACGGTTTTTTTTGTGGGGAGAGCAGGATTCGAACCTGCGAAGTTCACACAGCAGATTTACAGTCTGCCCTCGTTGGCCGCTTGAGTATCTCCCCGAAAGCGGTTGCAAATATAAAAACACTTTTGATGTTTGCAAACAATTAGTGTACTTAATTTTGCATTAATTTTTAAAACTTTGAAAACGAATTAAATAAAAAAAATCTCCCGAAGGAGATTTTTTAGTATTAGCTTATTTTGAACTAAGAACTTCTTGTATTTTAGCTTTTAATTCTTCACCAAAAAGATCTCTAGCAATGAATTTTCCATTTGCATCTAGCAAAAATGTTGTTGGAATTTGTTCTACTTCATATTGCTTTGCTATTGGATCTTTCCAACCTTTAAGGTTAGAAACTTGAGTCCAAGTGATTTTGTCTTTTGCAATGGCATCTTTCCATTTAGATAAATCTTCATCAAGAGAGACACCTATTATGTTTAATCCTTTTGAATGAAACTCATTATATAGAGCAACAACATTTGGATTTTCTCTTCGGCAAGGTCCACACCATGAAGCCCAAAAATCAATTATAGTAACTTTTCCTAAAGATTCTTTCAGAGAAATTAGTTTACCATCAGGAGATTTTGCAGAAAAATCAGGTGCTTGTTTACCAACTTTTCCTCATTTAGCTGGAGCTGGAGCAGCACCTTGCGGCATTGCTGGAGCTTGTGGAGCAGCAGTTGGATTTTTTATTTGATCTAACTTTGTTTTGATAGATTTACCTGGTTTAGTACCTTGTAATGATTTATCCAATTTATTATAATATTCTTCAATTTTTTTAACATCAGGAGCCATTTGGTTAAACATTCCTTCAATTATCAAAGCAGAAATAAATGCTTTTGGATGACTTGACACATAAGTATCAGATTGTTTAGCGAAATCTTCTTGAAACTTCATGTACTCAGCTCTAAGACTATTCATAACAACAGTATCTTTTTTCTGTTGCGCTTCTGTCATTTTAGCCATATTATCTTCTTGGAACTTCATCATTTTCTTTTGAATTTGTTCACCAGATTTTTTGTAACTTGTTAACTCATCATTATTATAAGTTCCAGTTACCTTAGTATTCATGATGCTATCTTTGTTGATAACCATTGTGATATCACCGTTTTCTAATATAAAAGGTACTTTTCCGTTTGCACCATCAACTTGAATTAAGTGAATTTCTGGTTCTACAGCTTTTCCTTCAAATGTGAACTTTCCGTCTTTAACTTGAACAGTATCAACCGCTTTCAATTGACCCATTTCATCTTGTTTTTCAAGAAATACATTTTTTCCGTTTTCGATACCTTTGATAGTTCCAGTAACCACATACTTATCTTTGTTACAAGATACCAGTAAACTTATTGTAGCTAATAATAAAGCAATTTTTTTCATTTCTTTTTAAAATATTAATTTAGAGGTGCAAAAGTATTTATTTTTTTTGGACTAACTATATTTATAACTTAAAATTATCATTGATTTTAAGAATTTGATTAAAAAGAAGTTTATAAAATAAAAAAATCGCAATCATTATTAAGATAAATGATTACGATTATTTTTTGTGGAGTCGCCGAGAATCGAACTCGGGTCCAAACAAGCAACCAAATGGCTTTCTACACGCTTATTTCCTGTTTAGGTTTTCGACGTTGGGCTAGGACAGAAACAACCACCAAACGCTTAGCTTTATCAGTGTCAAAATGGATTTAAAGCTTTACCATTTCTAGGTTTATATTTACGATTTACCTTGGCCAAACGCTATAAACCAAAGCTTTTGAGGTAAATCCTGCTTTCCTACCTTGTAGGAGCGTGGCTAATCTTACTATAATTCAGATTATGCAGCAAGAGCGTAGTTTCCTTCGCCGTATAAAAGTTTTGAGTCCATTTATTAACGAGAATTGACTCAGTTCTCGACGTGCTTACAATTTAGTTCCACTCGCTGTCAAAACCAGTCGACCCCAGTAGATTTTTATTTTAGACATCTGAATTCTAATTTCAGAAGTTTTAAAATAGCTTGCAAATATAGTGCCTTTTTTATGATTTGTAGAAAATTATTCTTCCTCGTCTTTGAAAACAAATGGATAATCACCAAATAAAGGTGCAAGTTTTCTAATCGCATATACATTTCGAGTAAATCTATTCGATAATGCAATTATGGTTACTCTTTCGTTTTTTAAAGTTACAAACGAGGAAGTATTTCCGTGCCACCAGCCATTGTGAAAGTAATATTTTTGTCCAGTTTCCCATTCAATCATTCTCATTCCAAGCCCGTAATTTTTTTCTCCTTTGCTTTCGTAACTGTAACCTTGATACATTTTCTTTTTCAATTCAGGATTTAAAAAAGTAGGTGCATTTATCGCCAGATCAAATTTCAATAAATCTCTTGGTGTCGAATAAATGTTTTTGTCACCGTAAACTCCATCAAGAAAATCTATAGCAAATTTAGAACCATTGCCTCGATAAGAAGGCGTAGATTTTTCTATATCTTTTTCGACATCAAATACATACGAGTTTTTCATTCCAAGCGGATTGAAAATCATTCTTTTCATAGCATCTTTATAGCTCGTTTTGGTAATTTTTTCAATTATCAAAGCTAACATGGCATAGTTGGTATTACAATAACAAAAATGCGTATCTGTAGGATAATCTAATTGCAGGTTTTTTTCTGAAAAAAGATTTAAAATGGCTTGATTAGTAAGTGTCTTACTCGAATCCCAAATGGTTTTGTCGTCAGTAAAATAAGCGTAATTTCGCAATCCACTTCTATGATTCAATAAGGTTTGAATAGTAATTTCTGTATATGGAAAATTTTCTAAAATGGTATTCACTTTTTGATCTAATTCAATTTTTCCAGCATCAATAAGTAATAAAATTGCTGTTGCAGTCAATACTTTACTAACAGAAGCAATGTGAAGTGGAGTATTTTGATTCATTATAGTTTTGGTTTCCAAATTTCCAAAACCATTGTATTTTTCATAAATAATTTGACCATTTCTAGCGACCAAAAAGCTTAAATTATCGGTATCATCTTTCCAATATTTATCACAAAATTCTTTTGCTGGAGCTTTCTTTTGAGCTATGTAACCTTTAGAAAGTCGTGCTAGTTTTTCAGCTGAGGGTTTAATTGTGGGCAATGTTTCATTTGAAATTTCAGTCAAAATAGCATCTGTTTTTTCTTGTTTGGCACATGAAAAAAACAGAAAAAGTGATGTAACGATAAAAATCGTTTTAAGGTTAAATTTGGTAGTCATTGGTTAGCTTAAAAAGCAAATATAAGCAAACAAATAGCGCATTAAATCCTTTAAATAAAAGAAGTTTTCAAGAAAATAAAATGTTAAATTGTTAATTAACTGAAATTCAATAGCAACAGAGAAGTTTATTTTGCAACTAAAAGTTTTGAAAACGATGTAGTAAAAACTACTTTTGATGTCGAAAAATAAAGCATTTAAAATGAAATTTGGAATTATAAAAGAACGTAAAATACCTGTTGATAGAAGAGTTGTTTTTACACCAGAAGAATTAGTAAGATTAAAAACGGAACATTCAGAAGCACAAATTAAAGTTGAAAGTTCAGATATAAGAGTGTTTTCAGATGAGCAATATAGTAATTTAGGGCTAGAAGTTGCAACAGATATGACCGATTGCGATGTTCTTTTTGGAGTAAAGGAAATTCCAGTTGATGCATTAATTCCAAATAAAAAGTACTTTTTCTTTTCGCACACTATCAAAATGCAACCTTATAATAGAAAATTGTTGCAAGCTGTTTTAGAAAAAAATATTGAACTTTATGACCATGAAACTATCGTGGATGCTAACAATAAAAGACTAATTGGCTTTGGTCGTTATGCCGGAATTGTTGGAACTTACAACGCATTTAGAGGTTTCGGAATCAAGTTTGATTTATTCAATATTCCAAAAGCAGAAACGTTGCATGGAAAAGACGAATTAGTTGCCAAATTAAAACGACAAATTCTGCCAAATATCAAAATTGTGGTGACAGGTCACGGTAAAGTTGGTATGGGAATTAAGGAGATTTTGGATGGAATGAAAATAAAAGAAGTTTCATCTGATAATTTTTTGAACAAAATATATTCTGAACCCGTTTATACTCAAATAGATGTTTTAGATTATAATAAAAGAAAAGACGGTCAAGTTCTAAACAATCAAGATTTTTACAAGAATCCACAAGAATATGTGTCAGATTTTGAACGATTTACAAAAGTTTCAGATATTTATATAGCAGGACATTTTCATGGAAATGGTGCACCAGATATTTTGACAAGAGAAATGCTCAAAGCGGCTGATTGTAAAATTCAAGTTGTTGCTGATGTTTCTTGCGATGTTGATGGACCAATTGCTTGTACTATAAAAGCTTCAACTATTGCTGATCCGTTTTTTGGATATTTACCTAATGAACACAAAGAAGTTCCATATTCGTATCCTGGTTCTATAATGGTAATGTCTGTCGATAATTTGCCTTGCGAATTGCCAAAAGATGCTAGTGAAGGATTTGGTGAAATGTTTATGAAACATGTAATTCCAGCTTTTTTCAATGGCGATAAAGACGGAATTTTACAACGAGCCAAAATGACTGAAAAAGGTAAGTTAACAGAACGATTCAAGTATTTGCAAGACTATGTTGATGGAAAATAAACAAAAAATCTCGATTAATTTCGGGATTTTTTGTTTCTAATAAAAGCGTTATATTTGAAGATAAAATAAGACTAATGTTGAAGAAGATAGCAATAAAAATAATTTTTATATTCTGTTTTTCAATTGTTTCTACAGCTCAAGAAATGTTGCCTTTTGTTGAAAATTTCACCAAATCAATTTACAATGGCGACAATCAAGTTTGGGATGTAACTCAAGGTAATGACAATGCAATGTATTTTGCCAATAATCACTTTTTTCTTCGTTACAATGGTGTAAAATGGGAAAAATATACCTTGCCAAATCAAACGGTTATTCGCGCTGTTTTTTCTTATAAAGACAAAATTTATTGTGGTTCTTACAACGAATTTGGATATTGGAAAAGAGAAAATGGAGTGATGATTTACCGTTCATTATCACAAAACAAAAATCTATTTAGTGGTATTTCTAACAACGAAGAAATATGGAAAATTTTTGAATTTGATGGAAAAATTTACTTTCAATCTTTCAATGAACTATTTATTTTATCTAATGATAGAATTGAAAAAATAAGAATACCATTTCAAATTTCATATTGTTTTCCAGTTAAAAACAAACTTTATGTTGCTTCTGTAAATAGAGGAGTATTTTTATTGCAAAATAAAAAATTTACACTTGTTGATGGATTGAAATTAGATAATACCATTATACATTCTATTCAAGAAAATAATTCGAAAACATATATTTTTACTAAGAAAAATGGTGTTTATATTTATGATAATCAAAAACTTTCTGTATGGAATAATCCATTAAATAATTCATTAAAAACCGAATTAATTATTGCGGCTAAGTTCATTGATAAAGACAGATTAGCTATTGGAACTGCTTTTAAAGGATTATATGTAGTTAATATTAAAACGAATGCTTCTTATAATATAAATCGAAATAATTCTTTGACAAACAACTCAATTTTGAATATTGGTTTTGATAAAGAAAATGATTTGTGGCTCGGAATGGACAACGGAATTGCTCACATTGAAATAAATTCTCCTTACTTAAATTTGACCGACAACACGGGTGTTTTGGGTTCTGTTTATGCGATGGCAAGTATTGAAAATGGTTATTTATTAGGTTCAAATCATGGTGTTTTTAAGTATCAAAATAAGAAACTAGATTTTCTTGAAAATTCTCAAGGCCAAGTATGGCAAATCAATAAAGTAGGTTCAAAATATCTTATTGGACATAATGATGGAACACTTCTTTATGAAAACAATCAAATAAAGAAAATTAACGATGTTACTGGCGGTTGGAAATTTCTTAAAAGTAACTTTAGTAATGATTATTTTCAAGCTAATTATGCGGGAATAATTGTTTATAAAAAAGACAATTTTTCTAGCTATAAACCTCTAAATAATATTACAAAACCTATCAAAAATCTCGCGCAAAACAAGTTGAATGAAATTTGGGCTGTTGATAATTATAAAAGTTTGTATAAAATTACATTTAACGGAAATTTTGAAACCAATAAAGTTGAAAATATTACACAGAGTAGTGGCATCAAGAACGATTTTGGCGTAAAGCTTTTTAACTATAAAAGTGAAATTCTTTTTTATATCAACAATTCTTGGTATCAATATGATCAAATAGCTAATAAGTTAGCAGTTAATGAGTTGTTTAATAATCATTTTAAAGATATATCCGAAATAATTCCGATTGACACTAATAGGTTTGTAATCGTCAAAAAAGGCTTGTTTTACTTAATAAAGCAATCAAATAACAGTTTTGATTGGGAGTTGATTCCAGAGAAATATTATAGAGGAAAAATAATCAACCAAGACACTAATATTCTAATTGAAGGAAATAAAATCATCTTTAATTTAGACGATGGATTCTTTTCCTATGAACCTAAAAGTAAAAAAAATATAAATGATACAAAAATCTACGTTGAAGGTTTTTGTAATGGTATTCTGCTTTCAAATAATGAGAATGTAGCAAACAATCAAACAGTAGAATTAAATATCATAACGCCGTATTTTGGATATTACAAACCAAATTTGTTTTATTCAATAAACAGTGATTCAGAAATAGTTCCTGTAACAGATAGTAAAGTTGTTTTGAATAACCTGGATAGTGGTCAAAAAGAGATTACGATATATTCATTAAATGGTTCTGCTTATAAAAGCATAACAACTTACAATTTTAGTGTTTCAAAGCCTTGGTATATTTCATTTTGGATGATTCTGTTATATGCAATTCTTATTTCAGGCTCATTTTTCCTATACTATCGATGGAATAAAATTAGATACTCCGAAAAAATTAAACTAAAAGAAGAAGAATTAAAGCATCAAAAGGAAATCCTTCAGTTAGAGTTAGATGCAGAGAATAAATTAAAAATACAAGAGTTTGAAAAGCACATACTTGAAATCCAAGTACAAACAAAAGCATCTGAAGTAGCGGGTAAATCACTCTCTATTGCCAAACAAACCGAAATGATTGAAGGAATTCAATTGTTGCTTGAAAAAGAAAATGACATCAGCAGTCTTAAAAGTAATATCAGAAAAACAATTAAGCTGAATTCTATCAATAAAAAAGAATGGGAAACTTTTGAAAATAATTTATTCAAGAGCCACGAAGATTTTATAAATAGATTAGCAATCAAATATCCTAGACTTTCCTCTAAAGATAAAAAACTATGTATTTACTTAAAGATGAACTTGACTTCAAAAGAAATTGCACCCTTGATGGGAATTTCATATAGAGGAGTTGAATTGCATAGATATCGATTGAGAAAAAAATTAGAAATCGAACAAGAATCCAATCTTTCTAGTTTTATGAATACAATATAATTAATAATATTTTTGAGTTTTTCATAAAATTAACCACTTTTTTTTAGAAACTTCAAACTCATCATTACTACATCAATTTAATTTATTTTGATAGGTTATTTTTGTTTTTTATTTAAATTAAAATACTGAAAATTAATATTTTAATTTTTTTAATGTCAAATATGATGTACTCGTGTAGTGATTTCTCAATTGCAACTATATCGATGTAATTAGTATATTTGTGTATGTTAAAATATACATAATTATATATGAAAAATATTTCTATTATTTTATTAGTATTTCTCGCATCATTTCAGTCCTTTTCTCAAACTATAAAAGGGAATATAATTGACGATAAAGGAATGCCAATACCTGGTGCAAATGTTACCAACACAAATGGGTTGAGTAGTGCTTCTTCTGATTTTGATGGTAATTTTATTATCAATGGAAAAGCAGGTGATAACCTAAAAATTTCTATGATTGGTTATACAGCAGTTACAGTCTCCGCAAGTCAAGACATGTCAGTAAGACTCAAAGAAGAAACGACTACATTGCAAGACGTTGTTGTGGTTGGTTATGGAACAAAAAAGAAAGGTTCAATAACTGGTTCAGTAGTTCAAATAAAATCCGAAGATATAACTAAAACACCTGCACAATCGGCAATTCAAGCCATTCAAGGTAAGGCAGCAGGTGTGAACATTGTTGCTAATGATGAACCAGGTTCAAATCCTTCAATCCGTATAAGAGGTTTAGGTACAGTATTAGGAGGAAGAGATCCTTTGTATATTATAGATGGTTTAGAAACTAATGGTTTAAACGGTTTGAGTCCAAATGATATTGCTACTATAGACATTTTAAAAGATGCATCTTCTCTTGCAATTTACGGACAAAAAGGATCTAATGGAGTTGTAATTATTTCTACTAAAAAAGGTAAAAAAGGTGATGTAAAAGTAAATTATTCTTCTTTTATAGGTAAAAAATTTATTCAACGTGAGGTTGAGTTAGGTGATTCTTATTTGTATGCATATTACAATAATACTGCATTAGGTTCTGCTTCTTATTTTAACTTTAATCAGCCAAATAATACCAATTGGTTAAAAGAAATAACTTCAACTGGAGAAACAATAAATAATTCTGTTTCTGTTTCGGGTGCTTCTGAAAATGCTAATTATTTTTTCGGAGCTACCAATTATAAAGAAAAAGGTATTTTGAACGGAACTAATTTTGAAAGAACTAATTTGAATTCAAGAAATGAATTTAAAGCCCTAGATTCTAAATTAAAAGTAACGCAGAATCTTAATTTTACTATTAGTAATAGCGCTAACAAACCTTTGAGTGCTTTTACAAATGCTTATAAACAATCACCAATAGTTCCTGTATTTTTTCCTAATGGTCGCTACGGACAACCAATTTTAAATAAAGACACTGGTTTAATTGATATTAATGGTAGCGATAGGTTTAATAATGTTGCCAATCCAGTTGCTCAGTTAGATTTATTTAATGAAAAACAAAGAAGTCTAAATTTATTTGGAAATGTTGGAGTTGAATTAAAATTGCATAAAAACATTGTTTATAATTCCAATTTTGGAATGTCATATTATACGCTTAAAAAATATAATTATTCATCAAACAGAGATATCTATCTGACTACAAATGCAACACAGACTGTACAAGATTACATAAATACATTTGGTGTAAAAACACCAATTATGAACACTCTAGAACAAACTAGAGAAGAAGGATACAGTTGGAACTGGGATAATTACGCTACTTTTCATAAACAGTTTAATAAAAACGATGTGAAAATTGTAGTTGGTATGTCTAGAACTACTAAGGGACAAAAAGATTTTCTAATAGGAAAACGAACAAATGTTCCAGAGCAAGAAAGTTATTGGAATTTGAATTTATCTTCAAATAATGATTTGATAGCTCCTAACGAAAGTGTAAAAAATAGTATTGACACACCTATAGTTTCTATTTCTTATTTTACTAGAGCGGAATATGAATACGATGACAAATATATTGTTTCTGCTATTGTTAGAAGAGAAGGAGTAAGTAATTTTCAAAGTGCCAAAAAATGGGCAATTTTCCCTGCAATATCAGCTGGTTGGGTTATAAGTAAAGAAAATTTTCTCATGAACAATTCTATTATTAATTTTTTAAAACTTAGAGCAGGATACGGTGAGGTTGGTAATAGTAATACTGGAGCATCTTTAAATTCAATTACATTTAATGGTTCTAATTACACTTTTGGAGATAATCAGGCAATTAATTCTGGATTAAATGTCCCAAATGTTGTAGATCCAAATTTATCTTGGGAAACAATGAAAGAAGTTGATTTTGCCTTAGACTTTAAACTTTTTGAAAATCTTACAGGGACAATTGAATATTATAATAGAAATTCGTCTAATGTTATTTTGCCTGTTAAATTACCTACAGTTTTATCTCCTAATTCGGTCTATGTAAATACTGGTGTTGTTAACAATACTGGAGTTGAATTATCTCTTAATTGGGACAAGAAAATTAACGATAATTGGTCCTATTCTATTGGAGGGAATGTTTCTAATAATACTAATAAGCTTAAAGAGGTTTCAAATTCTTATTTTGCAGATTATATAGGAGGTTCGTTGGGTAATGGTCAAACTACTAAGCAAGTTCTTGTAGGTGAGGCATTAGGAAGTTTTTATGTATATCCAACAACTGGTTTTAATAGTGATGGTGCTTTTACTTATGGTTCTGAAAGAGTAAATGCAGGTTCTTATATCCCAAATTTAACTTATGGTACAAACCTAACTATAAATTTTAAGAAAGTTGATTTAACAGTTTCAGGTTATGGAGTTGGTGGAAATAAAATCTATAATGGAAAAAAAGCCCAACGATTTGGTGGCGAAAATATTGAAGCATCTTTATTAGATAGTTTCTGGTTACCTTCAAGCCCAAATGCGGTTAATCCAAAACCTAGTAATGAAATTCCAGTAGCTTCAACTTATTATATTGAAGATGGCTCTTTTTTCAGAATTAATAATATTACAATAGGTTATACTTTACCAAAAGTTTCTGAAAATATTGATAAAGTAAGATTGTATTTTACAGCTATAAATCCATTTATTTTTACAAAATATAGCGGTTATTCACCTGAAATTGTTGGAGATAAAAATGCTGATCCACTGGGAACTGCCGGAATTGAATTGGATGCATATCCAACCAATAAAACATTTTTAGTTGGTTTAAATGTCAATCTATAAGATGTGTTTAATGCATATTCAAAAAATTAAATTTAATAAAATGAAAAATCATAAATATATAGTAACAGTTGTATTCTCGTTAGTATTATTTGCTTCATGTGAGTCTGATTTAGATGTAGTAAGAACAGATAATCTTACGGAAGATGATTTTCTAAATAACCCAGATAATGCTATCAAGTTAGTTAATGGAGTTTACGAAAAACAATTAAGTTATAACATGTATTCGTTTCCTTGGATTGGAATGACGAGTATAACATCTGATGATGCAGATAAAGGTTCAACTCCAAGTGATTCAGGCTCCGACAAACATAAAATGGACAATCTTACTTTTGAAGCAAGTGATATTTCTATCAAAGATGTTTGGAATGGTCGCTATGAAGGGATTTATAGAGCGAATACAGCTTTGTTTTACCTAAATCAGCTTCAAATTTCGGAATCGCTTAAAAATAGATTGATTGGTGAAACAAAATTTTTAAGAGCTTTGTTTTATTTTGATTTAGTAAGATGTTATGGTGGTGTGCCCATTGTTGCAAAAGTTGTGGATATAAATAATGTTGAAGAAATTAATGCTACAGTTTATACAAGAAAATCAAAAGAAGAGACTTATTTGCAAATTGAAACAGACTTACTAGATGCTATTGATAAACTACCATTAAAAGGACAATATTCATCGAATGATACTGGTAGAGCTTCAAAAGGTGCAGCTCAAGCACTATTGGCAAAAGTATATTTATACCAACAAAAATGGCAACAATCTTTTGATATGGCTGGTAATGTTATTAATTCTAATCAATATGATTTACTAGGAAATTATGAAGATGTATGGAGAGAAGTTGGAGAAAACAAATCGGAATCTATATATGAAGTACAAGCATCACTAACAAATGGTCTTGTTGATTATACTAATGTGCAAGGTCCAAGAGGAACACCAGATCTTGGTTGGGGATTCAATTCACCATCATTAAATCTTACTAATTCATATTTAGCAGGTGATGTTCGTAAAGCAGCAACAATTATGTTTGTACCTTCTACACTTTGGGATGGTTTTATTGCACCGACTTCATGGACTAATCCAAGATATAATTATAAAGCATATCAAAGTAGTATTTCCGAATCATGGGACGGAAATCGTGGAAACACCGCTAAAAATCATAGAATACTAAAGTACAGTGATTTATTATTAATTAGAGCTGAAGCAGCACTAAATCTAGGTAATGAACCCGAAGCAGTAGATAGAGTAAACGAAATTAGAGAAAGAACAGGTTTAGCCGATGTAACTTCTATAACAATGGACCAATTATTAGACGAAAGAAGATGGGAAATGGCAATGGAGTATGATCGTTGGTTCGATTTAATTAGAACAGGTAGAGCAGTTTCCAAGATGGCTGCAGATGGTAAAACCTTTATTACAGGAAAACATGAAGTTTTTCCAATACCAGCTGATGAATTAATAAAAAGCGGCGGTAGATTATTACAAAACCCAGGATATTAAAATCAACAATAAATTAATTAACATTTTTAAACATTAAAATTATGAAAACAAACAAAATTTTATTAGGCGCATTAGCATTTGGAATTGCTTTTACATCACTAGTTAGCTGTGGAGATGATGATGAATCTACACCAACATTACCACCAATTGGAGGATTTAACAGCGCAGATGAAGTAGGAGCAGCAGATTTAGTTGCTTATTGGCCATTGAATGGTACAGGTGTTGAAGCTAAATCAAATACTGCTCCAGCAACAACTGTTGGAACAACATGGGAGACTGGTGCCAAAGGACAAGGCGCTAAACTTGTAGATGGATATATGACATTTCCTGAGATAGCTTCTTTGAATAATATCCCTAATATGACAATTAGTTTGTGGGCGAAAGTTTCAAGTAATAAAGGAACTGCAAATGCTCATGCAACTTCATTATTTCAATTATCAAGATTAGAAGGAACTTCAACGCATTGGGCTGGAAATTTTACATTGATGGCTGAAACAGGAAATTGGGGTGGTGACACATTACAAGTTAAAGGGTTATCTGTTACTAAAAATCTTGATTTATCAAGTAATTGGCAGGATGTTGCCAACCAACCTAAGCCAAGCCCAGAAGATATAATTGCTGGACATGAAAAAAATGCAAATAAGGTTGCTGGTACTTGGGCTCATTTAGTTTGTACTTGGGATGGAACAACAAAAAAATTCAAAGTATATTCTAATGGGCAAAGAATATCAAATGTTAAATGGGAAGATAGAACAGCTAGCCCTGGGGCATTTAGCTTTTTTACACCTACAAAACCTATAATTGGCGCTTTTGGGACTAACATTCCTGGTGGTCTTGCACCTGATGGATGGCAAAAACCAATGACAGGAAATGTTGATGAAATCCGTGTATGGAAAAAAGCATTAAATGCTGCTGACATCAATGCTCTTTATGAACTTGAAAAAGCAGGAAGATAATTTTTTTTAAATTTTATTATTTAGTAAAAACCTCATAGATAGATTATTTCTATGAGGTTTTTTAAAACAAATCTAACTATATGAAATCTCTAATAGCTATAATAACATTAAATTTATTGCTTTCTTGTACTTCTTGTACAAGTTCAGATAAAACTACTGAAACACCAGTTGTTGTAACACCAGAAGAACCTGTAATTCCTATTATAAACGACCCTGTTACTCCAATTTCTGATAGTGATGCTTTAGATTTGGTTCAAAAAGAATGTATTAAATATTTTTGGGAATATGCACATCCAGTTTCCAAACTAGCTAAAGAACGTTATCATACCGACGATCCTACCAACGATGCCAATATTGTTACTACTGGTGGTTCAGGTTTTGGTTTAATGACTATTATTGCAGGTGTAGAACGAGGTTTTGTCAATAGGGCAGAAGCTGTTTCTAGACTTACAACAGCATTAAATTTTCTTGAAACTGCAGATAGATTTCACGGTGCATGGCCGCATTGGATGAATGGTACAAATGGCGATGTCATTCCGTTTGGAACAAATGACAATGGCGGAGATTTAGTAGAAACGGCCTTTTTGTGTCAAGGTCTAATTACTGTTAGAGAATACTTTAAAAACGGAAATACAGAAGAACAAGCTCTCGCCATTAAAGCAGATGATTTGTGGAAAGGTGTTGAATGGGATTGGTACACCAAAGGAGAAAATGTATTGTATTGGCATTGGTCACCTGACAAAGGCTGGATTATGAATTTTAAATTGGAAGGTTATAATGAAGCATTGATTGTTTATGTTTTAGCAAAAGCTTCTCCAACACATCCAATTAGTAACAATAATCCTTATACGCAGGGTTGGGCAAGAAATGGCGGTATAAAAAGTACAGCACAACGATTTGGAATTCCAGTTATTTTCAACCATAATGGTGCTAGTGGTAATGTTGGTCCTATGTTTTGGGCACATTATTCTCATTTAGGATTAGATCCAAGAGGTTTGACAGATCAGTATGCAGATTATTGGAGTTTGAATCAAAATCACGCCAAAATTATGTTAGAACATTGTAAAGCAAATCCAGGAAGTTTCACTGATTATTCAGATAAATGTTGGGGATTAACGGCTTCGTATACCAGAAATTCTAATGGTTCTACAGGATATACTGCACATCAACCTAATAATGACAAAGGAGTCATCACTCCAACTGCGGCTTTATCAAATTTCCCTTATACACCAGTAGAAAGTATGAAGTTTTTAAAATACCTATATGCCGAACACAGAGCAAGATATGTGGGTGTAGCAGGACCTTATGATGCTTTTTCACCTGAATACATTTGGAAAACGCCTCGTTATCTAGCAATAGATCAAGGTACAATTGTACCAATGATTGAAAATTATAGAACGGGTTTATTATGGAATTTATTTATGCAAGCACCCGATGTTAAAAGCGGATTAATAAGTTTAGGATTTTCATCAACACAACACGGATTTTAGAATTATTATATGAAAAATAGTTTTCTCTTATTTATATTTTTGGTAAGTTTTTTAACTTCCAATGCACAAAAAAAAGCATCAAAGCCTGTGACAATTGCTCCTAAAGATATTTTTATTAAGGAGTTAATGTCTAAGATGACTTTAGAAGAAAAATTAGGACAGCTAAATTTGCCTTCATCTGGAGATATAACAACAGGTCAAGCCAAAAGTTCTGATATCGCCAAAAAAATTGAAGAAGGAAAAGTTGGAGGGTTATTTAATATCAAAACTGTAGCAAAAATAAGAGAAGTTCAGAAAATTGCTATCGAGAAAAGTAGGTTAAAAATTCCTCTAATTTTTGGAATGGATGTAATTCATGGTTATCAAACTACTTTTCCAATTCCACTTGGCGTTTCTTCAACATGGGATATGAATTTAATCAAACAATCAGCAAGAATTGCAGCTATTGAGTCAAGTGCTGATGGGATTAATTGGACATTTTCTCCAATGGTTGATATTTCTAGAGATCCACGTTGGGGAAGAGTTTCAGAAGGTAGCGGTGAAGATCCTTTTCTTGGAAGTCAAATTGCAAAAGCAATGGTGGCAGGTTATCAAAATGATGATTTATCCAAAACAACGTCAATCCTTTCTTGTGTAAAGCATTTTGCCTTGTACGGAGCACCTGAAGCTGGTAGAGATTACAATACTGTAGATATGAGTCGTATCAAAATGTATAACGAATATTTTCCACCATATAAAGCGGCGGTCGACGCTGGTGTTGGTTCGGTAATGGCTTCTTTTAACGAAATTGATGGAATTCCTGCAACGGGTAACAAATGGTTGCTCGATACTGTTTTAAGGAAACAATGGAATTTCAATGGTTTTCTAGTTACTGATTATACAGGAATACCTGAAATGATTGATCATGGTATGGGCGACTTACAAGCCGTTTCTGCACTTGCACTGAATGCTGGTATTGATATGGATATGGTTGGTGAAGGCTTATTAACAACTCTAAAAAAGTCTTTAGCCGAAGGAAAAGTTACTGAATCAGCGATCGACAATGCCTGCAAGCGCATTTTAGAAGCTAAATATGACTTGGGACTTTTTCATAATCCATACAAAAACTGTGATGAAAATAGAGCCAAAAACGAAATTTTCACACAAGAAAACCGAAATTTCGCTCGAAAAGTTGCAGCAGAATCTATGGTCTTACTCAAAAACGAAAAGCAAGTTTTACCACTAAAAAAAGAAGGAACTTTTGCAGTGGTTGGACCATTAGCCAATACCAATGTCAACATGGCAGGAACTTGGAGTGTTGCCACCAAACAAGATGAGTCTGTTTCATTTCTAAACGGATTCAAATCGGTTGTTGGAAAAACCGCTAAAGTTTTATATGCACAAGGTAGTAATCTAGATTATGATGCAGATTTTCAAGCAAAAGCTACTATGTTTGGTAAAGAAATCCCTCGAGACAATCGTTCAAAAGAGGAAATGATAAAGGAAGCATTAGAAATTAGTAAAAATGCAGATGTTATTATTGCTGTTATAGGTGAAGGTGCCGAATTGAGTGGAGAAAGTAGTAGCCGAACCAATTTAGAAATTCCTCAAGCACAAAAAGATTTAATTTCAGAACTTGCCAAAACAGGAAAACCTATCGTTTTAGTTTTATTTACAGGAAGACCACTAGTATTAGTCGATGAAAACGAAAAATTCTCAACTATTCTAAATGTTTGGTTTCCAGGTAGCGAAGCTGGATTAGCAATTTCAGATGTGCTCTTTGGCGATGTTAATCCATCTGGAAAACTTACGGCTACTTGGCCTAGAAGTGTTGGTCAAATTCCAATTTACTATAGCTATAAAAACACGGGTCGTCCGTTAGGAAATAGTGAAGGAAAATTTGAAAAGTTTAAATCAAATTATATCGATGAACGAAACGAACCCTTGTATCCTTTTGGTTTCGGATTAAGTTATACAAAATTCGAGTATTCCAACATGAAGATTTCTTCCACCAAAATGGTTGCAAATGATAAAATTACTGTTTCTATTGATGTGAAAAACACTGGAAACTTTGACGGAAAAGAAGTGGTTCAAATGTATACAAGAGACTTGGTGGGCTCAGTGACAAGACCAGTAAAAGAATTAAAAGGATTTGAAAAAGTTGAAATCAAAAAAGGGGAAACCACAACCATTTCTTTTCCAATTACTGTAGAAGATTTAAAGTTCTACAATTCAGACTTAAATTTTGTAGCCGAACCAGGAAACTTCGAAGTTTTTATCGGAACAGATTCGACTACTAAAAATAAATTAACCTTTGAATTAGTTAATTAATTATTGTTAAGTTGCTGCAAAGACCTTGAATATCTACTTTCAAGGTTTTTGTTCTTTAATTAAAATAGTATTTTCTATGAGCTATTTCCTGCTATCCATTCCAAGCAATTGTGCAAAAACCTTTTTTTCTAATGACAAAAAAAGAGCTTCTTGGGTCGCTTTTTTTTGCCAAGAAAAAATAGATTTTTCACACAATTGGCTTTCCATTTCTATCAGGGCTAGTCTAGTCTTAACATTCATCTTTTCGTTCCAAAACGCAATTTCTCAACAGATAACCTATTGCAATCCTATCAATATTGACTACGGTTATACACCATTCAAATGGTTTTCTGAACAAGGCAAACATCGTGCAACAGCAGATCCAGTTATTGTAAATTTTCAAAAAAAATATTTCTTGTTTTCAACCAATCAAGAAGGATATTGGTGGAGCGACAATATGCTCAACTGGAATTTTATTTACCGTAAATTTCTTCTAGACAACAAATACACCCACGATTTAAATGCTCCTGGAGTTTTTGCCATGAAAGATACTTTGTATGTTTACGGCTCAACACATGAAAAAGATTTTCCAATATGGAAAAGTACAAATCCAACCAAAGATGATTGGAAAATTGCAGTTGATACACTAAAAGTTGGTGCTTGGGATCCAGCTTTTCTTTATGATGAAGAGAAAGACAAACTATTTCTTTATTGGGGTTCAAGCAACGAATTTCCACTTATTGGTACAGAATTAAATACAAAAACACTGCAATCAGATGGATTTATAAAACCATTAATTTCTCTAAAACCAAACGATCATGGTTGGGAACGTTTTGGCGAATACAACGACAATACATTCTTGCAACCTTTTATGGAAGGTGCTTGGGTTACCAAATATAAAAGCAAGTATTATTTACAATATGGTGCACCAGCAACAGAGTTTTCAGGCTATGCTGATGGAGTTTATGTTAGTGAAAATCCTTTAGAAGGTTTCAATTATCAAAAACACAATCCATTTTCGTATAAACCTGGAGGATTTGCTCGTGGCGCTGGACATGGTGCAACGTATCAAGATAATTATGGGAATTGGTGGCATACTTCAACCATTATTTTAGGACAAAAAAACAATTTTGAACGTCGAATCGGAATTTGGCCAAGTGGTTTTGACAAAGATGATGTCATGTATTGCAACACAGCTTATGGCGATTATCCAACATTATTGCCTGAATTTGCAAAAGAAAAAGATTTTACAAAAGGATTATTTTCAGGTTGGATGTTGCTCAATTATAATAAACCTGTTCAAGTTTTGTCAACTCTTGGAGGAAATCAAGCTAACTATGCCGTCGATGAAGACATGCGAACCTATTGGTCTGCAAAAACAGGTGAAAAAGGCGAGTGGTTTCAAACCGATTTAGGTGAAGTTTCAACAATTAATGCCATCCAAATAAACTATGCCGATCAAGATGTTGAATTCATGGGAAAAACATTAGGTAAATATCATCAATACAAAATTTTGGCTTCAAATGACGGAAAAAAATGGACAACACTTGTAGATAAAAGTCAAAACAAAACCGATGTTCCACACGATTATATCGAATTGGAAAACCCATCAAAAGCTAGATATTTAAAATTAGAAAATATCAAAATACCAACAGGAAAATTTGCATTAAGTGGTTTCAGAGTTTTTGGAAATGGAAATGGCAAAGCACCCGAAATGGTTCAAAAATTCGTTGCTTTACGCGCTGATGCCTCTAAAAATGGAGAAAGAAGAAGTTCATGGATTCGTTGGCAACAAAATCCAGATGCAGATGGTTATGTTATTTATTTCGGAAAATCTCCTGATAAATTATATGGAAGCATTATGGTTTATGGGAAAAACGACTATTTTTTTACAGGAATGGACAGAACCGATACCTACTATTTTCAGATAGAAGCTTTCAATAATAATGGTGTTAGTAAACGAACAGAAATAAGTAAATCGGAATAATTACTTCCTAATTTTACGCAAACGTTGTAATTTTATTGAATATTCTTCAAAAATGAAGTTATGAAATCGTTTTCGTTAATAACTTATTCCTGCTTTTCATTCAGTAAAATGATATAAATGTATATTTATGAAAAATTTCATCTTGCTATTTTATCACATTCTTACTATTTAGTATTTAAAATGAGATTTTAGCAACTTGAAAAATTTATAACCAAAATAAACAAACAAACTATGAATTCAGAACAAACCAAAACCAATTGGGCACAATTTATTCCATTAGTAACCGTATTCTTCTTTTGGGGATTTGTTGCGGCAAGTAATGATATTTTAATTCCCGTTTTCAAAAAAGCTTTCGATTTAACACAAGGACAAAGTCAGTTAGTTTCAGTAGCATTTTATGTTGCTTATACTGTTGGTTCAATTATTTATATGATAATTTCTTATCTAACCAAAGGAGATTTAATCAATAGAATTGGATACAAAAATTCATTAGCGTTAGGATTGGTTATTTCTGCTTTAGGAACTTTATTGTTTTATCCAGCTGCTAATACAGGTTCATTTCCATTAATGCTTTCAGGATTGTTTATTGTTGCTTTAGGGTTTTCGTTGCAACAAACAGTGGCAAATCCATTGGCAATTGCACTTGGGCCTATAACTACAGGTTCTCAGCGTTTAACTTTAGCTGGTGGAATCAATAATCTAGGAACAACAATTGGGCCGCTTATTGTAAGTTTTGCCATTTTTGGAGCTGCTTCTTCTGGAAATACAGATATGAGTATTGAAAGTGTAAAAGTTCCTTATTTAGTTTTAGGAGCTGCATTTTTAATAGTAGCAATTCTTTTAAAAATGTCTTCTTTGCCAGATAAACCAGCTGCTGTTGTTGAATCTGCCGAAGAATCTGGAGCTTCAAGAAGTTCAGCTTTAAAATACCCACAATTGATTTTGGGAATGATTGCCATATTTGTTTATGTTGGTGTTGAAGTTTCTACAGCAAGTAATTTACCAGCCTATATGGAGAAAAACTTAGGTTTCTTGACTAAAGATATTGCTCCGTTTATCTCTTTATATTGGGCAAGTTTAATGATTGGTCGTTGGACTGGCGCAGTTGAAGCTTTTACTGATAATATGAGTTGGCAAAAGATTTTACGATTTGTTGCGCCATATTTAGCTTTTGGTGTTTTCTTGGCTGTAAATAAATTTATGGAACATGATTTAACGCCATTTTATGTTTATGGTTTAATAATTCTTGTATTAATCTTGGCTGATATTGCTAGTAAAGGAAACCCTGCCAGAATGTTACTAATTTTTTCAGTTTTAGGAATTTTAGCTTTAGCAATTGGTATGACAACAGACGGAATGATTAGTGTTTATGCCATTACTAGTGTTGGATTATTCTGTAGTACATTATGGCCATGTATTTTTACGTTAGCAGTAAGCGGATTAGGAAAACACACTAGCCAAGGAAGCAGTTTCTTAATTATGATGATTATGGGTGGAGGAATTGTAAGCTGGTTGCAAGGAACTGTTGCGGACTCTATCGGAATTCAATCTAGTTATATAGTTGGTGTTCTTTGTTTTGCTTATCTAGCTTTCTATGGTTGGAAAGTAAGCGGAATTTTGAAAGATCAAGGTATCAATTTCGACAAAAAAATAAGTGGTGGTCACTAGTAAATAGTTTTCAAGTACTTACCATATAAATTTAAAACTCCGAAAGAATGAAAGTTCCTTCGGAGTTTTGATTTTTATTCAAATGGTTGGCTATTTAGCCCCGATAGGAGCAGTCTGCCGTGCAGCGCGGATAGCGGGAATTACATTTACTAAAATGCCCGAGCCATTCGCTCCTAAATTATTTCCACTCAATTTTTCTAGAAAAGTACATTACGGCTGCTAAGATGGCAAACAAACCGATGCTACCCACTAATAAAGCATAATCTTCAAGTTGAATGATTACGAAAATAAAGGTGTAAAGTACTGAAAGTGAAATTCCGATAAAGGCTGGAAATTTTCTGTTTTTTAGGATTGAAACGGAATAAAGTGTTATCAAACCAACAACGGAAACACCGGCAATGACGTAGGCTAAACTAAAACTACTGTGTTCGGTAATCGAAATCAATAAAGTGTAAAACATCACCAATGCAATTCCAATCATGGTGTATTGAAAGATATGAATGTTGATTTTGCTAACCGATTGTATCAAGAAAAAGATTAAAAATGTCAAGCCAATTACAAGAAAACCGTATTTGGATGCACGTTCATTTTGTTGGTATTGATCGACGGTTTCGAGCAATTTTACTCCAAAAACATATTCGTTCAAATCGGGCACTTTGGTAGTGTATTGTTGAGAGAAAGAACGATTGATGTCTAAAATTTTCCAATCGGCATGAAAACCCGTTTTGCTGATTTTTTTGGTCGAATTATTGGCAGCAAAACTTCCATTAAAGCTTGGAGATTGCCAGTCAGAATCGATACTAACAGTAGTGGTTTTCCCAATTGGAATGAACTGAATGCTGTCGCTTCCGTTGTAACTCATGGTAAAATTGAAGTCAATATTATTATTGGTAGCCAATGCTTTATAATCAAAACTATTGGTTTCTAGAATGCCATAATAAGTATCTTCAGCAGGTTTTGATTCGAAAGCTTCATTCTGATTGTTTAATTTTATTTTCAAATCACTTTTGATGCTTTTCAGATTGGTGGTTTTGACAATTACAGATGCTTTTTCCCAAAGTACATCGGCTTCATTTATTTCGAGTTTTTCAAAATTGGGTTTGGTAAAATTACCCTCAAATTTCATGTTAGCTGTAAAAACTACGTTGTTATAAATACCTCTTTTTAGTGAAGTATTTTTCTTGACATCAGAAGTATTGTTTAGTTTTTCTGGAAAAAAATAAGCGTATTCAATACTTGTATAACGCTGAATGCTTGTCTTTTTAGTTTTCTCGTCTTCAACCGTAGTTTCTGTTACAGATTTGTACGGAATTCTTAAAATTGGTCCATAAAAAGTGATTTCTTTTCCCCAAAGTTCCGATACTTCGGTTACGACTTCTTTTTTGCGAAGATTTCGTTCTCTTATCAAATCTTGAACGAAGAAAAGCGGAATGAGCAAGACTAAAGTTAGCAAGCCAACCATAATCATTTTGGCAGTTGTGGATTGAAAAAAACTTTTGTTAGTTTCTGTTTCTGAATTTTGCATAATGTATTGATTTTAAAGTTGATATTCTGATTTTTAAACCATTTAGAAAGTTAAGGTTATTAAGTTTGAACTTAATTTACTTAATGTTCTTAATGGTTTTTAAATTTTTATTTGATATTTAATGTTTGTTTTAAAACTGAAATAGGTTGCAATAGCAATTTTTGGTACTCTAAATCATAAAGACGATGTGCTTTTTTGCCTTTTTGATAACATTCATAAAAGCGTTTGTAGTGAGTAGGATAGAAGGCAGTTCCCGATAAAATAACGAGAACTAAATACAAACTTTTTTTGCCATTTCCGAGTAAAAAATATTGCATGGCTATTTCTTCTGAAACTGATGTTCCTATGTTTGTTAACACATGAAAAACATCATGATCTTCTAATTTGGGTTGCATCTGAAAATTGTTTTTTAGAATAAAATTTCCATAATGAAAACCAAGTGATTGCTCGTCATATCCAATTAATTCGTCAGGTTTAATATTCCACGGAATTGATTTCTTGAAATATTTTTGATATTTTTTTTTAGTCATTTCGTATAAGGTTTCAAATATTTTATCTTTCATTTTAATTTTTAAAAGAACTTTGAAATTCAAAGTAAATTAATAAAAAAATAGTGTTAACTTTTTGAAATTAATTTTTCAAGCGCATCGATATGAGCCGTGAAAGCTTTCTTTCCATCTTGTGTTGCGATATATCTTGTATTGGGTTTTTTTCCAATAAATTGTTTTTCTATTTGAATGTAATTTTCAGCTTCTAACGCTTTTGTATGTGATGCCAAATTTCCATCGGTAACACCAAGCAATTCTTTGAGCATATTAAAATCGGCACTTTCATTGACCATTAATACCGACATAATCCCGAGACGTATTCGGTGATCAAAGGCTTTGTTAATATTTTGTATAATGGTTTTCATGTTTTTACAAGTCTAATTTCTGCATTCTAAATTCTGCTTTCTCAAAAATTAATTTCTATCATATTTATAATGCATAACACTTCCGTAAAGTATATGACAAACACCAAAACCTATTGCCCAAAAGTACAAACCATAACCAGAAAATTCGGTTGCTACTAATCCCAAAGCTACTTGAGTCAATCCAAGATAGCGAACATCGCGCAGTGTATATTTACTTGCATTTACGCAGGCCAAACCATAAAATATAAGCATTACAGGCACAATAAGACCATAAGAACCATTTCTCAATAGTAAAAAAGAAAAAAGTCCACCAGTAACTAACGGAATGCAAAAATTGACAACCAATCGTTTAGAAGTTGGATTCCAAACTTTCTCATTCATTTTCTTTGCTTTTCTTACTGTAAATATATACGCAGTTACAATCGATAAAATCAAAACAATTGCTGCCGTTATAATTAAGTTCTTAAAAGTTGAACTTTCTAAAGTTACATATTGTGATGTACTGTTTTCAATTAAAAGGTTAGCTATAAAAGCACCAATTAAGGCATAAACACCTGCAATAATTCCAGAAAAACCGCTCAATGATATGAATTGAGAGGATTGTGCCATCATCGATTTGATGTCCTGAATATCTTTTAAATAATCTTTTGTTTCCATTTTTAAAAGTTCTTTGAATTGCAAAGTTAAAAATATATTTTTGTTCAACCTACTGTTTTTTGAATTATTTTTGAGAAAAATTCATAACAATGAAAAACCTTTTCTTTTTTCTATTACTTTCTTCAACTATTTCTTTCTCCCAAACCGATGAAGAAATGCTAAAGCAAATTCACAAAGTGGCTCTAACAGATAGTAATTGCTATTCATGGCTAGATGATTTGTCTAATGTTATTGGCTCAAGATTATCGGGTTCAGAAGGTGCTGATAAAGCGGTGATTTATACCAAGCATCAAATGGAAAAGTTAGGTTTAGATAAAGTCTATCTTCAAGAAGTAATGGTGCCAAAGTGGGTTAGAGGCGAAAAAGAAATTGCTTATTTAAAAATAGCGGATCAAATTTATAATTTCCCAATTTGTGCCTTAGGATTGTCTGTTGCAACTCCCAAAAAAGGAATTACAGCCAATGTTATTGAAGTAAAATCACTTGAAGAATTAACTTCTCTTGGTACCGAAAAAGTAAAAGGCAAAATCATTTTTTTCAACCGACCTATGAATCCTGAATTTATAGAAACCTTTCACGCTTACGGAAGTTGTGTTGATCAACGTTCATCTGGTGCAAGAGAAGCTGGGAAATTGGGAGCAGTTGGCGTAATTGTGCGTTCAATGAATTTATTACTCGACGATTTACCTCATACAGGAATGACAAATTATGGTGATGTTCCGATAGAAAATAGAATTCCAGCTGCAGCGATTTCTACCAATGGTGCAGAAAAATTGAGTCAATTGTTGAAGTCAAATCCAAATTCGCAACTCTTTTTTAAACAATCTTGTGAAACGCATGACGATGTACTTTCTTATAACGTTATTGGTGAAATTACGGGTTCTGAAAATCCTGATAAAATTTTAGTAGTTGGTGGTCATCTTGATTCATGGGATTTGGGTGACGGTTCACACGATGACGGCGCAGGTTGTGTACAAAGTATGGAAGTTTTAGAAATATTCAAAAAACTGAATTATAAACCCAAAAACACTATCAGAGCAGTACTTTTTATGAACGAAGAAAATGGTGTTCGTGGCGGCAATAAATATGAAGAGATTTCAAATAAAAATAACGAAAATCACATTTTTGCTCTCGAAAGCGATTCTGGTGGATTTTCGCCAAGAGGATTTTCAATTGATGCAAACGATGAAAATTTCACCAAAATTAGTAGTTGGAAAACCTTGTTTGAACCTTATTTAATTCATCTTTTCAGAAAAGGACATTCGGGTGTAGATATTGGACCATTAAAATCGCAAAAAATTGTAAAAGCTGGTTTAACACCCGATTCGCAACGCTATTTTGATTACCATCATGCAGCAAATGATACTTTTGATGCAGTAAACAAAAGAGAATTAGAACTTGGAGCCGCTGCTATGACTTCTCTAGTATATTTAATCGACAAATACGGAATCGACTAATGAAACCTGCTGAAGAATACATCTTAAATCAACCAGAAATCTATCGAGATATTATTCTGAATTTACAAATTGTAATAGAAAATGAATTGCCAGGCGTTGAGTTATTTTTCAAATGGAAAATTCCTTACTATTACCATAACGGAAAACCATTTTGTTTTATAAACGCCAGTCACAAGGGAAAATACGTTGACTTAGCATTCAACAAAGGCTATCAATTGCAAAAGAATCAGGAATTACTAATTGGTGATAAACGCAATACATTCAAGTCGTTACGCTATTTTTCTTTAGAAGAAATAAACACTGAAATTTTGATAGATGTAATCAGAGAAGCAATTAGTTTGTGTTAATCTCAAATCTCTAACTTACAATCTAAAAATTCCACCAAAAGCAATCACCGTTTCCGAAAAGTTAAAATCTTGACTTGCTTTGTCTTCGGTTTCTCTGTACGTTGTTTGTATGCTATTCATATTGATATAACCACCTTTTATTTCTGTTTGAATAAAAAAGTATTTATAAAAAGTAAAATTTAAACCAGCTTTTGCCGAAATTCCATAACCAGCCACATGAAAATCATCATGCCTTTCTTGTTGCATTAGTTTAGCATTTGTTTTCGGATATAACAATCCAGCGCCTAAACCTTCTGTTAAGTTAATTTGAAATTTATCGGTATTTCTTATTCCAAATAATTTTGAAATATCATCAAATCTACAAAATTCTGAGTTTATATAATTCAAACCATCCGTGTGTTCAAACGTTAAGAAATCTTCGGTTAACAATAGTTGATTATTTGGTAGTATTTCACCGTAGGAACCTGCATTTTGGTAATTCCCGGTATAATTAACCACTTGATTTTGAGTCATTACATACTTCATGTGGTCTAATCCAAGCGAAATGTTATAATGGTCATTAATAAAATAACCCATTCTAAAATTCGTTTGCGGAATCGTCATTCTCGCCGGATTTACATAATCGACATGGTAACCTTTTGGTTTATCTTGTGCTTCAACATTTTCTAATGTAAACTTGTAATCTTTTCCAGTAAAAGTAATGTCGGAGTTGGTGTAAAAATCTCTATTTCCACCCCAAAATATATAAAATTTTCCTTTGTTGTGAGCAGTGTATTTTTCAGATGAAACTTCTTGAGCATTCATAAATGTTGTAAAAACAACAAGGCAAGTAATAATAAATTTTGTTTTCATTTTTTTAGAAGCTAATCCAGCTATCCGCTCTATCTTTTCCTTTTTAAAGAAAAAAGAAAAAGGATGCCGCTACTATCTGGGCTAGGGCATTGATTTTAAAATTGATTTATTGTTTTTCTAATAGCGACTAACTTGGTCATTAAATCTTCAAAATAATCCAAGTGCAACATATTAGCACCATCACTTTTTGCATTTGCAGGATCAAAATGAGTTTCAATAAAAATTCCGTCAACACCAACAGCAATTCCAGCTTTTGCAACTGTTTCTATCATGTCTGGTCGCCCGCCAGTTACACCAGCCGTTTGGTTGGGTTGTTGTAGAGAATGGGTAACATCAAGCACTGTTGTAGCATATTGTTGCATGGTTGGAATGCCACGATAATCTACAATCATATCTTGGTAACCAAACATCGTTCCTCTATCTGTAACCATCACTTTTGAATTATTACAATCCAAAACTTTTTGAACGGCGTGTTTCATACTTTCCGGACTCATAAATTGTCCTTTTTTCAAGTTAACAACTTTACCAGTATTGGCAGCAGCTACAACCAAATCGGTTTGACGAACCAAAAACGCTGGAATTTGCAACACATCAACATATTCGGCAGCCATCGCAGCATCTTCATTAGTATGAATATCGGTTACAGTCGGAACATCAAATGTTTCAGAAACTTTTCTTAATATTTTCAAAGCTTTTTCGTCGCCAATCCCAGAAAAACTGTCTATTCTCGAACGATTTGCTTTTTTAAAAGAACCTTTAAAAACGTAAGGTATTTGAAGTTTATCGGTTACATTAATCAACTTTTCAGCAATTCTCATTGCCATTTCTTCGCCTTCAATAGCGCAAGGACCAGCTAGTAAGAAAAAGTTGTTGCTATCTAAATGTTTTATTTTTGGAATGTCTTGTAAATTCATAAGTGTTGTTTTGAAGGTGCAAAGATACAAATTTTATTAGTTTCTGTTTGGTAGCCAATGTTACAGAGTTGTTAAATAAAAATAGACACAAATTACACAATTTGCACAAATTGCCCTAGTGATAATTTGATTTCACAAATAAATCATCATAGTTTTTAGTGAAATGAAACACAAAGTAGTTCGTGAAAATTCGTGTAATTCGTGTCGATAACTTACTTTTTCAAAGTCAATCCAACTGGAACAAGCAAAGCACCTTTTTCATAAATATTGAAATAGAGCAAAATTGGTTTTTCTTGACCTTGCCATGTAATTTCATATAAATCTAAAAATGCTGCTCCAACGGTATTATTTTTAGTTGGAAACGGACAACAAGATTCTAATTTTTTATAGTTCAATTTTTCACCATTTGGACCCACTAATGCATTCAAAAAACGCTCTTGGTTTATTGTTTCATTAGACGCATTTCTATAAAAAACATTTATTGGATAATCCTTGTCATAACCATATTTTTTGTCTTTGCTAAACTCGGTAATAACAAATGTATTTTCTTTAGTCAATTTTGGAATAGGAGCATTGTTATCAATATTCTGAATAGTTGATTTTGTACTAACACATCCAGTAAATATAATGCTTAACAGTAATAATAAGATGAAATTATTTTTCATTTGTAATTGTTTTAGTTTTAATAAAATAGGCAACAATTGCGCCAAATGTTACACCCATTGACATACTATTTGAAATTCCTTGAAAAATAAAACTTTTCATATTGTAAAGTGCTGTCACTTGTTCAATTGTTTGCTTTTTTTCGGATACAATTAGGTTAATCATTTTGTCAAAATAACCAGGTGTTATATAAGTGTAAGTTATATAATTTACTAGCGGACTAAAAACAGCAATTATAAACGAAAGTATCATTCCCGAAATGAAACCTTGTTTCCAAGTTATAACACCATTGTAATCTTTTTTCTTTTTTTCTAAAAGAGCAAAAACAAAAATTGCAATCGCTACAAATGCGAAAAGATTGGTATATAGCATTTGTTTTGCTAAATATTGGTCATGCCAACCCAACGTTTTTTCAAGAATCATCCAAAGTAGTGAAGCAATGCTAAAATTTATAGCCCATTTTAGCTCTAATGCGTAGTTTTTCATGTCAATTTTTAAATTTTATTCAAAATTAAAGTAATATTTGAAAGTATAAACGGATTTCCTTGAAAAAATAATTCTTATGCTTATTTTTGTAAAAAAATAATCGGAATGGATATTTTATTTCATACTTGGCATTGGGCAATTTCAGGTTTTATTATCGGGTTGATTATGCTTACATTAACTTATTTTGGCAAAACATTCGGAATGTCATCTAATTTAAGAACAATGTGCTCGATGGCTGGTGCTGGCAAAATGAGTAATTATTTCGATTTTGATTGGCGTGAACAAAAATGGAATTTAGCCGTTGTATTAGGTGCCATTGCAGGTGGTTTTTTTGCGTATTATTTTATGAGTAGTAGCGATATTGTTAACCTAAATCCTAAAACAATTGCTAGTCTAAACGCAATGGGAATTGATGCACCCAATGGTAAAATCGCTCCTGATTTGATTTTTAGTTTAGATGCTGTAAAAACCGTAAAAGGATTTTGCATCTTACTTTTCGGCGGATTCTTAATAGGTTTCGGAACACCGTATGCTGGTGGTTGTACTTCTGGACATGCAATTTCAGGTTTGAGCAACTTTCAATTACCATCATTAATTGCAGTAATCGGATTTTTTCTTGGCGGATTGATAATGGCTCATTTTATTTTACCTTTAATCTTCTAAGAAATGAAATTACTACGATTTTTTATAGTTGGATTTGTTTTTGGGGTGGTTTTAACCAAATCAGAAGCCATTTCTTGGTACAGAATATACGAAATGTTCCACTTTCAATCTTTCCACATGTACGGAATTATTGGAGTTGCAGTTTTGACAGGTTGTATCGGAATTAGAATTATCAAAAAAAGAGAAATCAAAGATTATAAAGGTTTACCAATCGAGATTTTGCCAAAAGATAAATCCATTTCAAGATATTTAATTGGTGGAATTTTATTCGGATTAGGCTGGGCATTAGTAGGTTGTTGTCCTGGTCCAATCTTCATTTTACTCGGAACCGGAATGTTTTCAATCGTAGTAATTTTGGCAGGAGCACTATTAGGAACTTATGTTTATGGAATGGTAAAAGACAAGTTGCCACATTAATTTTAGAAACAAACCACTACAAATTAATTAGTGAAATCAAATAAAAGTTAATTAATTTGTGCTAATTCGTGCAATTTGTGTCAAATCTCTATTGTGTTTATTAGATTATTAGTATTCCAAGAATTTTATTTATATTTACATCCCAAACAACAGCACTATGAGTCAAAAAATATTGCTCACTTCCCAAGAAGTCAATATCATACTTCATCGTTTGGCTTGTCAATTGATAGAGAATCATTTAGATTTTTCTACTACCGTTTTGATAGGAATTCAACCGCGTGGTACTTTTTTAGCAGAACGACTTAAAAAACTTTTGCAAGACGAGTACGGTATTACAAACATTGCGTTAGGCTATCTCGATATTACTTTTTTCAGAGATGATTTTAGACGAAATGACAAACCACTCGACGCCAATAAAACCCAAATAGATTTTCTAGTTGAAGACAAAAAAGTAGTTTTTATTGACGATGTTTTATTTACCGGAAGAAGTATTCGTGCGGCATTGACTGCCATTCAATCATTTGGTCGCCCATCAGAAATAGAATTATTGGTGCTTATTGACAGACGTTTTAGCAGGCATTTGCCAATTCAACCCGATTATCGTGGCAGACAAGTAGATGCTATCAATAACGAAAAAGTAAAAGTGTGTTGGAATGAAAAGGATGGTGAAGACGGCGTTTTTTTAATCAAAACTGAAAATTAAAATGAAGGAATTAAGCGTAAATCATTTATTAGGAATCAAATATCTACAACCTGAAGATATCAACCTCATTTTTGAAACAGCCGACCATTTTAAAGAAGTCATCAATCGTCCCATTAAAAAAGTTCCTTCACTCCGAGATATTACCATTGCCAACATTTTTTTTGAAAATAGCACCCGAACCAAACTTTCTTTTGAATTAGCACAAAAACGATTATCAGCCGATGTTATTAGTTTTTCAGCTGCGCAATCTTCTGTTAAAAAAGGAGAAACGCTTATTGATACGGTCAACAATATCCTTTCAATGAAAGTGGATATGGTGGTGATGCGACATTCAAATCCTGGAGCGGCATATTTTCTGTCACAAAATGTAAAAGCAAGTATCGTAAACGCTGGTGATGGCGCACATGAACATCCAACACAGGCTTTGCTGGATAGTTTTTCAATCAGAGAAAAATTAGGAGAAGTAGGCGGGAAAAAAGTGGTGATCGTTGGAGATATTTTGCATTCACGAGTAGCGTTATCTAATATTTATGCGCTACAAATGCAAGGTGCCGAAGTTAAAGTTTGCGGACCCAAAACATTGATTCCAAAGTATATTGAATCACTTGGCGTAAGTGTCGAACCCAATTTGAGAAAAGCACTAGAGTGGTGCGATGTGGCCAATATGTTACGTGTGCAAAACGAACGAATGGATGTTAATTATTTTCCTTCAACAAGAGAATATGCACAACAATATGGTGTTGACAAAGCCTTATTAGATTCATTGAATAAAGAAATCGTAATCATGCATCCAGGACCAATTAATAGAGGAGTAGAGATTACTTCAGATGTGGCAGATTCTAAACAATCGGTTATTTTGAATCAAGTTGAAAACGGGGTTGCGATAAGAATGGCGGTTATTTATTTATTGGCATCGAAATTGTAGATGTAATCAAAATTTAAACTAAATGAAAGTAGAAACTAAAGGACATATCACAACGATAAGAGAAACACAAAACAATCTTGAAGCTTTTGTACAAAAGTTAGAGTGCGAATACAAAACGTTTGAAAATCAAAATTTAATTCTTGATTTGCTAAAACACGATGATGTAACCGTTGCAAACATTAAATCGTTTATGCCTTTAGCCAAACTTCATAAAAAAAACAAAAAATCATTTGTCTTGGTAGTAAATGATTTTGATTTTAATAAAGTGCCAACAAGTTTGACTATTGTGCCAACCAAATTGGAAGCCCACGACATCATTGAAATGGAAGAAATTGAACGTGATTTAGGATTTTAATTAGTATCAAAAGTCCATAATTAAAATTAAATATTTAATTTTGAAAAAAAGAAAATAATGAGTACAGCTTCACAATTAAAAAAGAATTTAATTTCAAGAATAAAAGATTCTAAAGATTTGAATTTTTTGAACGCGCTTCAAACAATTTTAGATTATTCTGAGCAAGCTTTATTTCAGTTAAGTGAAGAGCAAGAAACCGCAATTGAAAAAGGAAGAAATGAAATTAAAGACGGAAATTTTTTTAAAAATGATGAAGTAATTTCAGAAATGAAGCAATGGTTAAAAAAGAAATAGTTTGGTCTGAGTTTGCTAGACTTCAATTAACCCAAGTACTAGAATATTATGTTCTGAGAAATGGAAACTCAGATTATAGTTTGAAAATTTTAGAAGAAGTTGAGGATTTACTAAAAACTTTATCTACTGCTGAAAATATTGGAAGACTTACTGAGAATAAATTTACTCGAGTAATTTCAATGAAAGTTTATTTACTATTTTATGAAATTAACTTTAATCGAATAGAAATAGTATCTTTTTGCGACAACCGACAAGATTTAAAATACAGAAAAATTAAGTAAAATAGAGTTGCTTAATTAGATTAATATTTCACTACATACTAATGATAACAACCGAAACCATTCTAAGCATATTTCTCGGAATCGGATTGGCTTCGGCTTCTGGTTTTAGAGTTTTTTTACCCTTATTTGCCTTGAGTTTGGCTTCTTATTTTAATATTTGGGAACTAAATGAAAATTGGCTTTGGATTGGAAGCATTCCAGCTTTGATAACCCTCGGAATTGCAACTGTTTCTGAGGTTTTTGGTTATTACATTCCGTTTATTGATAATTTATTAGATACTATTGCAACGCCTTTAGCCGCTATCGCAGGAACCGTTGTTATGGCTTCAACTTTGGTTGATATTAGTCCGATGATGACTTGGGTTTTGGCCTTAATTGCTGGTGGTGGAACAGCTTCTGCCATGCAAGGAATGACAACCGTAACACGATTAGCTTCCTCAGTAAAAACAGCCGGAATCGGTAATCCAGTAGTCTCAACTGCCGAAACAGGAACCGCTATCGGAATGAGTGCGCTATCCATTTTTCTACCAGTTGTAGCAATTGTAGTTGTCGTTTTTTTATTTCTACTAATTTATTGGGTTTATAGAAGATTCAAAAGAAAATAATAATTAAAATTCGTTGTGTGCCTAGTAATTTCTTTGTGCACTTCGTGGTTAAGAATATGAAGATAATCGCCGTAATTCCAGCTCGATATGCCTCTACCAGATTTCCTGCCAAATTAATGCAGGATTTAGGTGGAAAAACTGTTATTTTAAGAACCTATGAAGCTGCAATTGCCACGCAACTTTTTGATGATGTGTTTGTTGTAACAGATTCGTCCATCATTTTTGATGAAATTGTTTCTAATAACGGAAAGGCAATTATGAGTATAAAAGAGCACGAATCGGGTAGTGATAGAATTGCCGAAGCTGTTCAAGATATGAATATTGATATTGTGGTAAATGTTCAAGGTGACGAACCTTTTATCAATAAAAAACCTTTAGAAGAATTAATTACTGTTTTCAAAAACGATACCGAAAACAAAGTGGATTTGGCATCCTTGATGTTTCAAATTACCGATAAAGAAGAAATCAACAATCCTAATAATGTAAAAGTGATTACTGACCAACAAGGTTTTGCGTTGTATTTTTCACGTTCAGTGATTCCGTTTCCAAGAGAAGAAAATGTTGGTGTTCGCTATATGAAACACATCGGAATTTATGCTTTCAGAAAACAAGCTCTGTTAGATTTTTACCGTTTGCCAATGCTGTCTTTAGAAGCTTCTGAAAAACTAGAACAACTTCGCTATTTAGAATACGGAAAAAGAATAAGAATGGTAGAAACCGAACACGGCAGCATCGGAATAGACACGCCAGAAGATTTAGAAAAGGCTAGAAAATTAATTGGAAGTTTAAAGTAAAAAACAAAAAAAAACCAAATTCGTAAAAATAATTTTTTGGAATTTGGTTTTTGTTATTTGGAATTTATAACCTTTATTCTTGATTGCTCACTTTTCTGTATGGGAAAGCATTGAAAATATGTCTTTTAGCAAAACGCGCTGGCGATTCAGCATTTACCATTTTGATATAAGTTGCTTTTGGAACACTAATATATTCATAAACACTTCCGTTAGAAAAGTTTACAATTAACCTAATATTTTCGTATTTATAATCGGTAATTGTACAAGTGGCGATGGTTTCATCATATTCAGGTTTACCATTTTTGATGGTTTCTGGATTGATACTTACCAAAAAGTGATAGGCTTCAATAACTTGTTGACTTTTTAATTCGGCAGCTTTTAGTCCTTCAGGATCATTACCAAACTTGTCAGGATGGCATTCTTTCATGAAGTTTCTATAAATGGTCTTCAATTCTTTCAATTCTACGTTTCTTTCTACTTCAAATAAAGAACGATATTCGTTAATTTTTTTCATACCTAAAGGGAACTATTGTCTTTTTTAATTTTTTTGCAAAAGTACATATTATTTTTAATTATTACTAAAATGATTTTCAACCTTTAATATAACCAAATTGTGATGGTAATTTAAAGTATGAAATGAATAAAAAAGTTATATTTGTATCTTAATAACCTACATTTATAATGAAAAAACTACTCTTTGCCCTTATAATTTCGTTTTTTTCAATCAACTCTTTCTCTCAAGTGGTGATTAATGAAATTGATGCTGATACCTTTTCATCAGACTTATTAGAGTTTATTGAACTTAAATCGAATACACCAACTTTCTCTTTGAACGGTTATGTTTTGGTTTTTTATAATGGAACATCAACAGGTTTGTCATCGGTAAGTTATTTTGCTATCGATTTAGATGGTTTGACAACTGATGTAAACGGAATAATTCACCTTGGTAATACGCAAGTTTCTCCAACACCAGCATACGATTTTCCTGAAGCAACGCTGCAAAATGGGCCAGACGCAGTTGCTTTATATATTGGAAACGCTATAGATTTCCCATTAAACACATTAGCACATTCAACGGGTTTGATAGATGCTGTTGCTTATACAAGTTCAACAACATTGCCAACAGCTCTAATGACAGCACTTGGTGAAACCGATGTTCCAAATGAAAATTTAGGAGGAACAGGTCCTTCCAAATCTATTCAGCGTAAAACGGATGGTACTTATGAAATAAAAGCGCCAACTCCTGGAATGAATAACGACGGTTCTGGAATTATTTTTAACTACATCAACTGTATTCCAACAGTTTTAGAAGTTTCGGAAGGACAATCGTTTTCTTTAAATTTTTCGACTTCGCAAACCGTTGCAACTTCTCCGCTGGTTATTAATTTTAGTTTAAATAACTTTGGGTTTACTACTTCCGATTTTACAGGAAACCTCTCTGTTACTATTCCAGTTGGTTCTACAACAGGTTCAACTACTATTACTTTGTTGAATGACGG
This sequence comes from Flavobacterium sp., assembly GCF_027531705.1. GTDB lineage: Bacteria > Bacteroidota > Bacteroidia > Flavobacteriales > Flavobacteriaceae > Flavobacterium. Next base: position 69,043 of record NZ_JAPZSP010000008.1, read on the forward strand.
AAATATTGAAGGCGATGAAGAATTAAATATTTCTGTAATTTCTCCTGCAATTCCTTATTATCTTCAAACTAATAATATAATTGTTAGGGTTTTAGATGCTAATTTCAATGTTTCTACTTATGGAACGCCAGCAACACCAACCTATTCTTTGGCTAGTACACAACCAATGGGTTACTATAATTCTATTGAAAATTTATCAGGTGCAACTTTAAAACAAGCTATTCAAAATATTATTGCAAATCCTGCTGAAGTGCGAGTGCATACCTATTCAGAAGTGTACGATATTATTACAGTTGCCGATCAAAATCCGGCGAATAATAATCAAGTTTGGTTGATTTATACAGAAGCGTCTCGTTCTAAATTAGATAGACAAGTAGGAAGTAGTATTGTTGGAAAATGGAATAGAGAGCATATTTATCCGCAATCACGTGGTAATTATGGTTCTGGAATTGATTATGATTTGCCACCTGATGGTTTTAATAATTGGTTTACAACAAGTGCTGACGATATTGGAGCAGGATTAAGCGATGCTCACCATATTAGAGTTGCTGATGGACAAGAAAACTCTTCTCGAAATAACAAAGATTATGGACCATTAGATTACAACGGTCCAAGCGGTTCGACAGCCAATTCATGGAAAGGTGATGTGGCTCGTGCCTTGTTTTATATGGCGGTTCGCTATAACGGATTGAGTTTGGTAAACGGAAATCCAGCCGATTCTACTATTGGACAATTGGGTGATTTGGCAACGCTTTTGGCATGGAATCAGTTAGATCCTGCCGATGATTTTGAAATGAATCGCAACAATTACATTTATACTTGGCAGCACAACCGAAATCCGTTTATTGATTATCCTAATTTGGCTGATTATATTTGGGGAGCAAACGCTGGCCAAGTGTGGAATTCTTCTCTAAAAAAGAATGATTTGGACAAATTACAGGTAGTAATGTATCCAAATCCTGCTAACGATTTTGTTGATTTCTTTGGAATTGATGGAGTAGGAGTTGTTGAAATTTACAACACGCTTGGCGAAAAAGTTTTGACTAAAGAATTTGCAAACGAAACAAGAATTCAATTGAATTTAGCTTCGGGTGTTTATTTGACCAAAATTACTTCGGGTTCAAAATCGGTTACTAAAAAGTTGGTTATTCAGTAATTATTTTTGGCTATAGTCTATATAATATATTTGTTTTCAATTTATTTCGCCACAGATTTCAGGGATTTAAAAGATTTTCTTCATTATATTGATAAAAATCTGTGCTAATCTGTATAATCAGTGGCTTAAAAATGCATACGGTTATTAGATTAAAGCCTTATTTTTTCTTTAGAAATTGGTAGATTTCTTTCCAACTTGTGGTTTGTAACGCTATATGTTTATCTAATTCTTCTCTTTTTGAATTGATTTCGGTGGCACCTAATGCTTCATCGTTATTGATGAAAATGCCTTTTGCGCCTAGGTTTTTGGCAAATTCTATGTCGGTTAGTCTATCGCCAATCATGAAGGAGTTTTTTAAATCATAATTTGGGTTGTCGATGTATTCGGTGACCATTCCGATTCCGGGTTTGCGGGTTGGTTTTTTATCTTCAGGATAGGAATCATCTATAAAGACTTTGCTAAAAACGATGCCTTCGTTTTCAAACGCTTTCATTATTTTGTTGTGAATTGTCCAGAATGTTGCTGTTGGCAATGCTTTGGTTCCTAATCCATCTTGGTTGGTCACCATTACTAGTTCATAATCCATCTTACGAGCGATTTTACCTAAATAGCGAAATACTTCGGGATAAAACTCAAGTTCTTCAAAAGTGTCTAAAACGTAGTCGGGTGCTTTGGCTTCTTGCACAATGGTTCCGTCACGGTCGATGAAAAGGATTTTCTTCATGGGGTTATAATTTTAGTCAAAGCTAGGGAAAATAGGTTTAGGAATTTGTATTGTTTCAAATAAATATCAAGCTTTGCTATTAGCTGAAAAAACTGTTGGTGTTAATTTTTATTGAGTTGTAAATCCCAAAATATCAAACTTCTTTTTGGTTGAATTATATTTTAATCTCACATTTATTTTTTGGATTCCATTGCTCAATAGTAGAATATTTTCTGCTTTGGAATTTCCAAATGGATAATTTAAGTCATTATTTTGAACTTTTAATTTGAAATAAGAGTTTTACTTTTTTAATTCTATTATTTTTCCCTTTAAGCCTTGTCCAATAAATGTAATATTTTCAGTTGAATTTGTTTTTGATAAATCTTTTGTTGTTAGTTCTTTTCCAACATTCAAAATTTCATTTATGTCAGTTTCATTTCCACAAGAAACAAAAAAGAGTAAAAGAATAAAGCTAAAATATTTTTTCACGGTTAGAGGTAAAATCACTAATACTATAACATTTGGAGGGGTTATTTCACTTTTATACTTTTTAAGTATATAATTAAATAAATATACGAAAAGTATTTATATAAAATAATATTTGTTTGCATTTGAAATAGTTAAGCTAATCTCTTTTGCTTTTGATAACTTCTTCTAATCCAGGTTTGCAAGTAAGGAGATGCCAACCGCCAAAGACAACAAAAACTTTGTTGTTACTATCGAGTAATTGGTCTATGGTTTTGAGTAGAAATTGGTCTCTTATGTTTTTAGATTTTCTACCAATTTCTTGAAACTTGCCATTGTCATCGAATGGGTTTGTGGGCTTTAAGTCTTTTAGGCTAAACTCTCGTTTTACTAATTGGCGGTAATTGGTTTTGTAAAAAGCAAAGGTTTTTTCTTGTGGCGACAAGGTTATTTTTCCTTTTTGGATTATATATTTTTCGATGAATGTGGTATATCTTTTTTCAATTTCTTTTTCTGGCAAATTTTGTTCTCCAACTAATCCCCACATCAATCTTTCGGTTACAATGTAGGCTAAGAATTCTCCTTTGGTATAGTTTTTCAGTAATTGGCTAAATTCATAATCGACAGAAGGATCGCCGTTTATTGTTTTAATTTTTAAACTATCAGCCATAATTTTTGCTAAACCTATTTCGCCATCTTTTTGCAAAGCATCTTTTTTAGACAGGTATTTGTTTTTGCTAATATCTCCGCCTTCATTCACAATTATAGTAGGTTGAAATGCATAAAACTTGTTTTCGATAGTAGTAAACATTTTATTTTCGACGTCTGAATTATCTGTTAGGTGTTCGACTCCACAAAAAACAATTTCTTTTTTCCCTTTTTTAAATTCAAGAATATAAGGATTTGATGGTAAATGACCGTTTGGGTCGAGTTTTATATCTAAATAGCTAACGGTAGTATATTCTTTTTCAGTTTTATGTTGTTTTACTTTTTGGTGACAGCTTGTAATTATAAGAATTGTAAAAAGTAGAGCGGCTATATTTTTCATATTTTATTTTAATATTTGTTCCCAAATGTAAGAAAGAAATTTTATAGAATAAAAAAAGCGAACCTTATTAGTGTTCGCTTTTATAGAATTAATAAAATAAAAAAGCCCTAAATAAATCTTCAGGGCTTCTTATTCTAATGCTCTTCGGTTGTACAAAGACCAATTATTTCGTGAAATACATCGTGTAGTTTTGTCAAAGCATTGGTTAGTTCTTTATCCGATTTTTTGCTTTTTACTAATTTATCTAACTTTTTGCTGTCGGCAGCCAATTTTTGTACCGCAGTTACCACTTCTTTTTTGTTAAACTCAGCAGGAATAGTTGATTTGGCTAACAAAGCGGCTTTTTCAACCATTTCGCCAGAACGTTTTTTGATAGGTTCTAAATTGCCTTCTTCACTTGGGTGAAACGTTTGCGACATTACTTTGTGAAAATCTTTCAAAGCTGGCCAATCGTCAAATGTACCTTTGGTTGCTGCTTTGTAATTGTTACTAACTTCATTCCAATTGATTACATTCCAAATAGCGCTTAAATAATCGGCGCGTTTGTTTTGGTATTTCAAATAGTATGCGTGTTCCCAAACGTCGATTCCTAAAATTGGCGTTCCTTTATTTTCGGCAATATCCATCAAAGGATTGTCTTGGTTAGGCGTTGAAGAAATAGCTAACTTTTTAGCACTATCCACATACAACCAAGCCCAACCAGAACCAAATCGAGTTGCGGCTGCAGCATTTAGCTTTTCTTTTAAAACATCCATACTGCCAAATGTTTCATTGATAGCTTTCTCTAATTCAGGAGATGGTTTGGTGTTTTTTTCGGGTGTTAAGATTGACCAAAACAATTCGTGGTTGTAATGTCCGCCTGCATTATTTCTGATAGCTGGTGAAAACTTTGAAACATTGGTAAAAATCTCTTTAATAGACATTTTTTCAGCATCAGTGCCAATAACAGCGGCATTTAGATTTTTTACATAAGCAGCGTGATGCTTGCTATAATGTATTTCCATAGTTTGCGCATCTATAAACGGCTCCAAAGCAGTATAAGAATAAGGCAATGGTTTTTGAGAAAACTGCGCTGTAACAGAAACGCCCACAAATAGGAGTAGCGATAGAATTTGATATTTTTTCATATGTAGAAATTATTTATTTGTAAACAAGAATGATAAACAAAGTTAAACCTTTTAGCGTTTTCATCTTACTACATTTTACTTTTTAATATGTTTTTAACAAATGCTATTCTTCGTGTTCCTCGTTTTCTTCAGCAGTTGGTAACGCATCAGAAGTAGCTCCAGTATTTTCTCTAATTTCGGTATGACGAACCTCGCCACCAGTTGTACCTGTTTGTTTTCCTAAAAAGATTCCAACAGCTGCAATTGTTAATGCTAAAAACGAAACTAATTTTGCTTGAGCATGTTTCTTAATGTTGGTATATAATCCAGCAATAGAAACCAACCCTAAAACATAAAGTACAATAGCTAACTTTTCAGCCATTTCTTCGTGTTCGTGAATAATTTGTTTTCCAACTGTTGGCATATCCTCAACCATTTCTTCAGCGCCTTCTCCAGTTGCCATACTAGCAAAAGCAAAAATGGCTCCCACAATAAATAAACAATAAGCTGTATTTTTAACCGAATTATTTTTTAATAGCATTCCTGCAATTAAAACTCCAAATCCAAGAATTATCCCAATAATTGGAAAGTGGTTTACTACCATGTGCAAATGTGCGTCGTTCATAATTTTAAGTTTAAAAGTTTAAATGTTTAAGAGTTTAAAAGTTAATTGTTTATAGTTAATATTTTTTTTGTCATTTACACTCTAACACCAAAGATGTAGCCTACTATTGCAGATAATACCATTGCAATTGTTCCCCAAATGGTTATTCTTAAAATTGCTTTTTTAACACTAGAACCACCAGTTTTTGCAGCCATATTTCCTAGAATGATAAGAAATAGTAAGGTAAAAGCATACAGCCAATATTCCATGTTTTTTATTGGAGCAAAAAGAACAACTAATAAGGGTAGCAAACCACCAACTGTAAAGGCAGCACCTGAAGAAAAAGCGGCTTGTATTGGGTTTGCTTGACTTATTTCGTTTATTCCTAATTCGTCTCTAACATGAGCGGCTAGGGCATCTTTTTCGGTTAATTCGAGAGCAACTTGCATCGCAGTTTCGCTTTTCAGTCCTCTTTTTTCATATATTTGAGCTAATATTTTTAACTCTTCTTCGGGCATTTCTGCCAATTCTTTTATTTCTCTTTCTATATCTGCTTTTTCAGTATCTGTTTGTGAGCTTACCGATACATATTCACCAGCCGCCATAGATAATGCACCTGCTACAAGTCCAGCAACGGTTGCTAAAACAATTGGTTCTCTTGTTGAACTTGCCGCAGCAACTCCAATAGCAAGACTGGAAATAGATATGATTCCGTCGTTTGCTCCCAAAACGGCAGCTCGCAACCAATTGCTTCTATGTATATAATGGCTGTCTAAATAATTGTCTATTGTTATCTGAGCATCTTCTTTGTTCGATTTATCCATCTTTTTAAAAATTTATGTAATTGAATAATTGTCTTTTAATTAATGATATCAAAAACGCCTTTGATTAATATTTTTGATGTTGAATTAACTTCTTTATTTGGTATAATTTCAACAAATTCATCTGTACTTGTTCCTGTTTCAACTTGCACTTTTTGAAAATGATAACTTTTGATATCTTCAGATTTCAATAAAAGTACGAAATTTTTATCATTTTCAACGCCTAAAGCATCTTTTGGTACTGCAAATCCTTTTTTTCTGTTAGTCACAATTCCTGCTTCAATAAACATTCCTGTTAGTAATTTTTGTTTGACATTATCATCTAAGTGTCCGTGAACATTAGCGGTTCGGTCATTTCCTTCAATTGATTTTCCTATCAAATGTACTTTTCCTTGAAAGACTTCTTTTGAAGCTTCAGGAACTGTAAACTTGATAATTTGATTTTCCTTTATATTCAAAATATCTTTTTCAAAAACACTTAATTCGATGTGCAAATCAGCATTGTTTACAATTTCCAAAATTACATCTGATCGAGAAACAGCCATTCCAACTGATGCATTCATTACAGTAATATCTCCCGAAATTGGAGCAAAAAGAGTAATGGTTGAAGCAATTTTGCCACGTTCAACTTGACTTAGATTAATATTAAACATCACCAATTTTTGACGTAACGAATTGTATCTTCCTTTGGCACTTTTATAATCACTTTCGGCTTTTAAATAATTTTTTTGTGAAGTAATTTTTTCGTCAAATAGGGTTTTTTGTCTTTCAAATTCTGATTTCAAGTAACTAATTTGCTCGGCAACTTCTATGTATTCTTTTTGAATATCAACTACTTCAGTGCTTTCAATAGTAACCAACGCTTGCCTTTTGGAAATTTTGTCACCAATTAGAAGTTTAGAAGTTTTGATAAATCCACCAACAAAAGTGGTAATTTTTGCTCTATTTTGTGGCGGAACATCAATTTTTCCTGAAGCTTTTACTGTCACATCAAAATCTTGCTCAATTGGCGTTGCAATTTGCATTTCCATGTTAGTAAACAGAGATTTTGTTACTGTAATTAGTCCGTTGTCGGTAGTTTCAGCCACTTCTTTTTTTTCTTCTTTGCAAGAAAAAAGGACTAGTGATAAAGTTAAAGTATAAAGTATCTTTTTCATATTAATTTAGTGTAAGGTATTGTAAATCAAATTGAGTTCTGTTGTAATTGTAAACGTTTTCAAGATAATCAACCTGAATAGTTGTGGCATTTTCTAAAGAGGTTATGTATTGAAAAAAGTCAATTTCGCCATGTTTGTAACTCATGTTTGCAACTTTAATGATTTCATTGGCTAACTTTTCGCCATATTCGTTGTAATATTTTATGGCTTCGTTGTATTTCAATAGTTCTTCATTTTTTTGAGCGATGTATTTGTCGATTTTAGTCAACTCATTTTGCTTTTGTTGCTCCCAACTTTGCGATTCAATTTTGGCAACTTGTGTTTTTGTTTTAGTACCGCCAAATAAAATAGGAACCGATAAGCCAACCTGAAAACCATTCAAGCTATTGGATAATCCGCTATTATTTCCTTGAAAATATTCTAAATTAATATCAGGTAAATACTGTTGTTTTTGGAGTTTTTCATTTGATTTATTTGATTTTGTAATTGCTTCAAAATAGGAATTATAAATTGCTTTATTTGAATTTTTTTCCAAAGAAAGAATTGGAACAAGTTTATTTGTTTTTATCTCAGTTTTCTCTTCTGATTGAAGTAAAGCTTGCAACTGTTCGTAATTGGATGCCTTTTCTTTTTCTATTTGAGAAAGCTTGGTTCTTATTTGTCTAAATTTACTTTGAGCCGTAATTTTTTCTAAATAATTAGTTTCTCCTAATTCAAATCGTCTGTCGCTTGCTTTAGAGAAATTTTGGTACAAACTATCTAAATAACCAAATAATTTTTCTTGATGTTGCAGGTAAACAATTTGATTATAAACTTGGGCAACACTATTTGAGAGTTGATTTTTAGTAATTTCAAAACCTGCTTTTTCCTTTTCGTATTCAGCAGAATAGAAGTTTTTCTGTGAACCATAAACCGTTGGAAAATTGAATCGTTGCTGAACTCCAAAAACTTTTAAAGGTTCATTATTTAAAGCCAAATTGTTTTGATCGTAACTGTAATAGACATTGGTTTTATCAAATGAATAAGCACTTTTTATATTGGTTTTATATTTATCAACTTGCAATTGTGCTGCTTTTATTCCTTTATTGTTAGCATGTGCTTTTGTAAGTAAGCTATCCAATTCTGCATTTTTATTTTGTGAAAACGCTAACGATGAAAATAGGAAAAGAGCAATGATAGTAACATTTTGATGAATTTTGAACTTGGCTTTTTTGCCTTCTTTTTTATCTAAAAGTTTGAATAAAACAGGAAGAACTATCATCGTTAAAATTGTTGCCGTAAATAATCCGCCAATTACTACTGTTGCCAATGGTCGTTGCACTTCGGCACCTGCTGATGAAGAAATTGCCATTGGTAAAAATCCTAAAGCTGCAGCAGCTGCTGTTAGCAAAACAGGTCGTAATCTATCGGTTGTTCCTTTTAAAATTAGCTCGTTTATGTCTTTCATTCCTTGATGTTTGAGTTCTTTAAAATGTTCGATTAATACAATTCCGTTTAGTACTGCAATTCCGAATAGCGCAATGAATCCAACGCCTGCCGAAATACTAAATGGTAAATCACGAATCCAAAGAAACAATATACCACCAACTGCCGAAAGTGGAATTGCTGAATACACCATCAAAGCTTCTTTTACCGAACCAAAAGCAAAATACAATAAAATAAAAATCAAGAATAAAGCAATTGGAACAGCTATCATCAAACGAGCTTTTGCACTTTGAAGGTTTTCAAATTGACCGCCATAAGTAACATAATAACCCGATGGTAGTTTGATTTTGGTTTCAATTATGTTTCTAACATCGTCAACAACACTTTGTAAATCGCGATTTCTTACGTTGATTCCAACAACAATTCGGCGTCGTGTATTGTCTCTAGAAATTTTCGCTGGACCTTCGGTATATTCTATTTCAGCCAATTCTTGCAACGGAATTTGTTCACCATTTGGAGTTGGAACATATAGATTTCTCAAATTATCAATATCCTGGCGATTGCTTTTGTCTAAACGAATCACTAAATCAAAACGTTTTTCGCCTTCAAATACGGTTCCAACTGTTTTTCCTGCAAAACCTAACGCTATAGTTTCATTCAAGTCGGCTATATTCAAACCATAACGAGCAATTTTGGAACGATTATAAACCACGCTCATTTGAGGCAATCCTTCCGTCTTTTCAATAATTATGTCAGAAGCTCCTTCAACTCCTTCGATAGCGTATTTAATTTGTTCGGCTCTTTTGGCTAAAACATTCAAATCCTCACCAAATATTTTCACGGCTACGTCACTTCTTGTTCCTGAAATTAATTCGTTAAAACGCATTTCTATAGGTTGTGTAAACTCAATTTCCATGTTTGGAATTTGTTCCACAATTGCAGCTTTAATTTTATCGGCCAACTCATCTTTAGAATCGGCTGAAACCCATTCTGATTTTGGTTTTAGTTTTACAATAATATCACTTTCTTCCATGCTCATTGGATCGGTTGGTACTTCGGCAGCACCAATTCTACTTACAACTTGCTCCACTTCGGGAAAGTTTTTTAGGATTATTTTTTCGATTTTGGTCGTAACTCCTATCGTTTTGGTTAAAGATGTTCCAGTTTTTAAAACAGGTTGAATCACAAAATCGCCTTCATCAAGTGTTGGAATAAATTCGCCACCCATAGTTGAAAATAAAAAGATAGCACCAACTAAAAGTCCGAGTGCGCCATAAATAACTTTTTTAGAGTTTCCAATTGCCCAAGTAATTACTGGTAAATACCACGAATTCATTTTGTTAATTAATTTAGCCGAAAATGAATTTGGGTTTTCTTCTTTTGGTTTTAAAAACAAGGAAGAAACTACAGGAACATAAGTAAAACAGAATAACATCGCTCCAACTAATGCAAAGCTAAAAGTCATCGCCATTGGTTTAAACATTTTACCTTCAACGCCTGAAAGTGTGAGAATTGGAATAAAAACAATCAAAATAATTAACTGTCCAAAAACGGCAGAATTCATCATTTTGGAAGCACTTTTATAGGTGATTTCGTCAATTTGAATTTGTTGATCTTCTTTAGAAAGATGAACTAAATGTCTTGACTTATGCGCTATTTGAAAAGCAATAAATTCTACTATAATAACGGCTCCATCGATGATTATTCCAAAATCTATTGCGCCTAAACTCATTAGGTTAGCATCAATTCCGAAAATATTCATAAATGAAATGGCAAATAGTAAACATAACGGAATTACTGATGCGACAACCAATCCTGAACGCCAATTTCCTAGTAAAAGGACAACGACAAAAATTACGATTAGACAACCAAGAATTAAGTTTTCTGCAACTGTAAAAGTCGTTTTGCCAACCAATTCACTTCTTTCTAAAAACGCATTGATGTAAACGCCTTTTGGTAATGTTTTTTGAATTTCGGCAACTCTATCTTTTACGTCACTTATAACTTGTTTTGAATTTCCGCCTTTTAGCATCATTACTTGACCTAGCACTTTTTCGCCTTCACCATTTCCAGTGATTGCACCAAAACGATTGGCACTACCAAATTGTACTTGAGCAACATCTTTTATGTAAATAGGTAAACCATTGGAATTGGTGACAACTATATTTTCAATGTCTTGCAATGATTTTACTTTTCCTTCACCACGAATAAAATAACTTTGATTTACTTTTTCAATATAAGCACCACCAGCAATACTATTGTTATTTTCTAAAGCAGAAAAAACATCAGAAGTATTTATATTCATTGCCTTAAGCTTGGTTGAATTAATAGCAACTTCGTATTGTTTTAGATAGCCACCCCAAGTATTGATTTCTACAACACCTTTTATTCCTGATAGTTGGCGTTTTACAACCCAATCTTGAATGGTTCTTAAATCGGTAACAGTATATTGGTCTTTATAAGCTGGTTTTACGTCTAAAACATATTGATAAATTTCACCTAAGCCAGTTGTAATTGGTCCCATTTCTGGAGTTCCAAAACCTAGTGGAATTTTTTCGGAAGCCGTTTTAATTTTTTCTGCAATAAGTTGTCTTGGCAAGTAAGTTCCAATTTCATCATCAAAAACGATGGTTACAACTGAAAGTCCAAATTTAGAAATAGAACGTATTTCTTTGACATTCGGCAAGTTAGCCATTTCAATTTCAACAGGATAGGTTATGTATTGTTCAATATCTTGAGTGGAAAGATTGCGAGAAGTTGTAATAACTTGTACTTGATTATTGGTAACATCAGGAACGGCACCAATTGAGATTTGAAATACAGAAAAAATTCCAAATGCAAAAATGGTTAAGGTAAATAGTAAAACAATTAGTTTGTTTTTTAAACTAAAGGCAATTATTTTCTCAAGCATAGTGTTGAATTTTCTTTTGACAAAGATATTTCAACCACTTTCTTTTTGTCTTAAGAACGGCTTAAGCTATCCTTAATGGAAACTTAAAAATACCGAAGTTCCACTATTTTCTTTACTTTCAATTGCGACATCAATAGTCAACAATTCGCATAGTCTTTTTACAATTGATAAACCAAGTCCAGTGCCTTTGATTTCAGGATGATTAATCGCTTCGGAACGATAAAAAGAATTGAAAATTTTATTCAAATCTTCAGGAATTATCCCGATGCCAGTATCAGAAATGCAACAATTTATGGTTTCATTTTCTTTAGAAAGCGAGATGTTAATCGTTCCATTTTCTTTAGAATATTTTATGGCATTCGAAATAATATTACTCAAAATTATGGAAACCAAATAACTGTCTGATTTGATATAAAAATCTTCATTTAATTTGGCTTCCACTTGAACATTTTTGGATTTAATTTTAGTAGAAAAACGAGCAATGTTATCTAAAAGTAAAGAATTCAAATGCACAGATTCATTCTGAATGTTTTTCTTTTGATTTTCAAATCTTGCTAGTAATAGTAATTGATCAACCAAATTATTCACGCGATTAACTTCTGAAATACAGAAATTTATTTTTTCTTCATATTCTTGTTTTTCGCGTGGCTTGCGAATTAATACTTCAAGTGTTCCTTTGATAACTGCTAATGGTGTTCGTAACTCATGAGAAGCATCAGAAGTGAATTGTTTTTCCCTTTCTATAGTATTTTCAATTCGGTCTAAAAGATGATTGATAGTTTCAGAAAGTTTATGAAGTTCGTCTTTATTTTGGGGAAGTTCAATACGTGATTTTAGATTGTCTTTGGTAATTCTACTAGCCGTATCTATTATTGAAGTTACGGGTTTTATACTTCTACCAGCAATTAATCGTGCAATTAAAAAAAGAACAACTAAAATTAGCGGATAGGTAATAAGCAAGGTTTTAGATAAATTATGAAGCACCATTTGCGAATCTTCAAGCGACATGGCCACTACTAAATAGCCTTTTTTTACCGCTTGATGGTAAATTGGAACTTGAATTTGACGAATCGTTTTGTTGACAAATCTGGTGTCAAATAATTCGTGATCATGTCGATTTTTATAAAAGTGAAGACTGTGAATTTTTAAATTGGGTGACTTCTCGTTGATGTTTCCTTCTGAATCATAAAATTGAACAAAAACTGGATTTACAGCAACCGTATTATGTTCTCTTTCTTTCCATTCGTCATCATGATTTAGCCCGATACGGTCGCCTTTTACTTCTATTTCTGTTAGATGTTTATCGACTTCACTTTTTATATCGCTGTTAATATGGCTATAAACACTGTATTTTACAATAGTAAATATGGCAAAAAACACAACAAAAATAAGTAATGCTGTGCTAATGATATAATTGAAAGCAATTCTATTTCTGAATGAAAAATTTAGCATTTTTAGTTTAAATCATTGGCAATATAGCCAACACCACGAATGGTTTTTATAAGTTCTTCGTCTTTATTTATATTTAGTTTTTTTCTGATGGCGTTCATAAAAACGTCAATTACGCCTGTATCGTATTCAAAATGAATATCCCAAACGTCTTCTATAATTTGTGTTCTAGAGCAAACTTTGCCCTTGTTTTTGATTAAATAAAGTAATAATTCATATTCTCTTTGAGTAAAAGAAATTTCCTTATCATCTACATAAATCTGAAAAGTTAGGGTATTAATTTTGATATTTCCCAGCGTATAAACATCGGATTTATTTTCTTCTTTTAGATGAATTCTAATTCTTAAAAGTAATTCTTCAAATGAAAAAGGTTTTTTGATGTAGTCATTCGCGCCAGCTTTCAAACCTTCAATAGTTTCTTGAATGGTATCTTTGGCAGTAAGAAATAGGATAGGCGTTTTGGTATCGGTTTGTCTAATAGCTTTGCAAACTTCTAAACCAAACATTTTGGGTAACATCCAATCTAGCAAAATCAAATCTGGTTTTACCGAATTGGCTAAATCCAAACCCATTTTGCCATCTTCGGCAAGATATATTTCATAACCTTCTTCTTCCAAACCTTGTTTTAGAAAATTTGAAATTCCTTTTTCGTCTTCTACTAGTAAAATTTTCATTTTTATTGCATTACAAACTTAAATCCGATAGTGGCAATATTTGCTTTTAGACCATCCGTTCTTTCATAACGATTAAATCGGAAATCAATATTTTTTATACCAAATTTCCAAATTTTTGCACTTGTAAAAATATCGGTATAGGTCAACCCAAATCCGTATTGATTGGCATCAAAAGTGGATAAATCATAGTCAGAAGTATAAAACTCTTCGGTTGAAACATGCTTTTCAAATGGAGCAAAATATTTAGATTGAGTTTGTGTATAATAACGATACATAGGTGACAACGTAAATTTATCAGACAATTTTATTGGTAATTCAATTGAAGCTGTGTGTGCTTTCAAATCCCAATCATCCGAATAATAACGATAATAAGTTCTAACAACTACTTTTTCACTTATAAAATAGTTCCAACGTAAGCCAATTGGTAATTTGAAACGTGTTTTTGGTAAACGTTCAATATCATCTGCTAACCTGTAAACACTTAGGTTATTTGGACTTTCATAATTAGGAATAGCATTTGCATCTCCAAAATAATAATTGGCTTTATCTGCAAAATAAATTCGGTGATACGGAGTTGACAACATTCCTTCTTGTCTTAAAACATCAAAGAAAACCGAAACTTGTGATTTTTTTGTCAATACCTGAGAAAAACCAACAGAAGCAGAGTAGGAGTTACGCGCTGTTGAATCCCATTTTTTAAACATAGGAGTGTAAGAAGCACCACCATAACTACTATAATTTCCATCAGTCAATTCTTTTGGATAAATAGGTCTCCATTGATCTAAATAAGCATTTACTTTAAAAGAAATTTCAGAATTTTTATTGTTTAATAATTTTGTAACACCGCCTCCAAATCCGAATGAAGTATAATCATATTCATTAGAAAAGGAAACGTCGGCATTCCATAAAAAGTTTCTGTCATCACTGCTATGGCTGTAATTTAAGACCAAAGAAGCCAATGCATCTTGCTCAGAAGCACCAGATGAACTTTGCCATGGAGTAGGGTTTTTAGAATCAAAAGGATTGATGTTGCTAGAAGAAGCCGATGTATAAGCCGAAAGTCCAACATCAACAGTTAGAACATCATCATCATTTAACGGCATTGCAACTATAATATTAGAAGCAATGTCTGACAATTTTTCCGAACCCATACCACCAGAAACAGAAGAATGAACCCCTTTTTGATTGTAATAACTGGCCAAAAAGTCAACTTCTGTACTTTCAAGAACTCTTTTCTTGAATACTAGTGTTGTGTCTTTTTCCTTCTCTTGAGAAAATCCAAAACTTGTAATAATTAATGCTAGTATTAATAAGCTGTATCGCATTTTATGTATGTTGTATTACTGTAAACTGTATATTGTATTGTTGTATATTGTAAATTCTATATTGTTAGATGTGATTAATTTTTAATTCCAACTTCTAACTTCTAACATCTAACCTCCATCTTCCAACTTCCATCTTCCAACTCCCATCTAATTACATCCACAACCACCGCCAGATTTTCCGCCGTTGGCACCAGCAGCAGCTTCTCTATAGACTTGAAATGTAGTTTCATATCTTTCGGCTGTTCTAGCAGATAGTTTCATGTCAGGATCGTTTATTTTTTCTTTTTCGTATTCTTTTACCGAACTACAGGATTGTAATCCAATAATTAGCGTAATTAGTAAGGCTATCTTCTTTATCATGGCAATTATGATTTATATTTTTTACTATTTATTCCTTTTGAACTGTGAATTTTTCCTTTATCATCTACAATTATGCATTCAATTCCTTTTAGTTGATTTACCAAATCCAAACCAACTTCTACACCCAAAACAAAAATACCTGTAGCCAATGCATCTGCAATTTCTGTTTGTTTGGCAAAAACCGAAACACTTACAATACCTTGAGCAGGATAACCTGTTCTAGGGTCGATAATATGTGAATATCTAATATTGTTAAAGATAACGAATTTTTCGTAACTTCCTGATGTTTCCACGGCACTATCTTCTAGCGGAAAAGTGGCAAAAACTTTATTCTTATTCATCGGATTTACAATTCCGACTGTCCAAGGTTTTCCGTCTAATTGTTTTCCCCAAGTATTGATGTCACCCGAAACATTTACAATTCCAGAAGTACAACCTTTACTTTGTAACAATGCTTTTATTTTATCAGCGATATAACCTTGACCAATTCCGCCCAAGCCGAGTTTCATGCCTTCATTTTTTAGGAAAATTGTTTTTTCATTTTCATCTAAAACAATGTTTTGATAACCAACTTTTGCAACCGATTTTTTGATGGCTTCCTCAGTTGGCATTACTTTCATACTTCCGTCAAATTTCCAAATTTTATCCATCGAAGCATACGAAATATCAAAAGCGCCATTGGTTAATTTTGAAACCTTGATAGCTCTTTCTACCAATTCATAAACTTCATCGTCTACTTTTATGGGTTTGATACCCGCATTTTGATTGACCTGTGATATTTGTGTGGTCGGAATCCAATCTGAAATTAAATTTTCTATTCTTTTCACTTCATTTACAGCCATTTCTGCAAATTGATTTCCTTGAATAGAATCTTTGGCAACAACCGTTATTTCAAACGGACTTCCTAGCATGGCTAATTTTTTCTTATAAACAATTTGTCCATTAGAAAAAACAGAAGTTAGTATAAAAGCTATAAATAGAAAGTGTTTCATTATTTTTGAAATGAATTTATAATAGCAATATAATCTTCAGCAGAAATATTTTTGAAGCCTTCCATTCCAATGGCTTTTCCTTCTGGATTTAATAAAATAACTAATGGGAAATTACCATTTTTATTATATTTTTCAGCTAATTTTTTATTGCTTTCTGCCAATTCTGGTGCAAGTGCATTTCCTTTTTTCTTCGGAAAATCGGCTTTATACAGAACCCATTTTTCTGATTCTTTTTTGAAAGCGTCCGATTGCCATACGTTTTTATCTAACTTGATGCAAGGCGCACACCAATCGGAACCTGAAAAAACTAGTAGAATGTTTTTATTTTCTTTGGCAGCAATAGATTTAACTTCATTAAAATCAGATTTCCAATCTTGAGAATAAACACACGCCGAAAGCAGTAATAAAGTAGATAGAATTATTTTTTTCATTTTTTTTGAGTTGAGTTTTTTTATAAAACAGTTTCATTCGAAATTACCCTACTAAACTAAATGTTGTTTTTAATAGAATTAATTCATAACAATTTAACGCAAATCTCGTGCAAATATTTCAATGATAATAGTTCTTAAGCAAATATTAAGTTACTATGATAGTTGGTATCTTAATTTGTAAGTTACATTTGTGTTAAATTAACATTATGCAATTTTTTAAAAAACATTCACCTTTCTATAATTTAGGAATTCTATATATAGTTTCAAGTTTATTTCTACGTTTAATTTTACTATTTCATCCAATTACGCAATCTAGTTTTTCTTTTGGCGAAATAGTAAAAGTATTTCTAACAGGTTTTATATCTGATTTATTGGTTTTTATTGTTGCAAGTGCTTTTTTGTGGTTGTATTTACTGTTTTTATCTGATTCAAAATACAACAAACCTTGGGGTTATATCATTTTTGCATTGCTAGTTGGATTATTGCTATATACACTTTCAGGAAAATCTATTTTGCATGAATACGGCGGTTCGTTACCCGAAATCGGAATCGCATTTATCGGTCTAAAAACCGTTTTATTCGGATTTTTATTGTTCTTGCCTAAATGGAGAAAACAACTGCGTTTGGTTTTGTTTTCAATAGCGGTTTTCATTTTTGCTTTGGTAATTATTCAAAATGCAATTAGTGAATTCTTTTTTTGGAATGAATTTGGTGTTCGTTACAATTTTATAGCTGTTGATTACTTGGTTTACACCAACGAAGTTATCAAAAATATTATGGAGTCTTATCCAGTTGTTCCTTTGTTTACAAGTGTTGTAGTTGTTACATTGATAGTATCGTATTTCATTGTAAAACGCTCAAAACCATTTTTAGATAATTTACCTTCATTTACCGAAAAAATAAAATCACTTGGAGTTTACATTGTGCTCTTTATTGCTGCCACTTTTTTAATTCCAGTTTTGGCTAAACAAGAAACGTCGCATAATGTTTTTGCTAACGAATTGCAAGCCAACGGAATGTATCGTTTTTACTTGGCGTTTATGAACAGCGAATTAGATTATGACAAATTCTACAAAACCTTACCAGAAACGGAAGCTTTTGCGTTGTTACAAAAACAAATTCCAGCAATTACACCTAATTTTTCAGCTAGAACTATTCAAAGCACCAATCCAGAAATTCGTAAAAATGTGGTGCTTATAACCATTGAAAGTTTGAGTGCCGATTTTCTAAAAGCCTACGGAAATGAACAAAACATAACACCTTTTTTAGACAGTTTGGCTTTGCAAAGCCTACAGTTTTCCAATTTATATGCTGTTGGAAATAGAACCATTAGAGGTTTAGAGTCGGTTGTGCTGTGTTTGCCACCAACAGCTGGCGAAAGTGTAGTGAAACGCAAAGACAATAAAAACAAATTTTCAACAGGATATGTTTTTAAAACAAAAGGGTATAGCGTTAATTTTCTTTATGGTGGCGATGCTTATTTCGACAATATGGAAGACTTTTTCAGTGGAAATGGTTACGGAATTGTGGACAAGAAAACATTGAAACCAGACGAAATTACTTTTTCTAATGTTTGGGGCGTTTGCGATGAAGACATGGCTAAAAAAGCGATTGCGATTATGAACGAAGAAGCCAAAACTGGAAAACCTTTTTTTAATCATTGGATGACGGTTAGCAACCACCGACCATTTACGTATCCTGAAGGTAAAATAGATATCGATTCGCATGCCAAAATGCGTGAAGGTGGCGTTAAATACACTGATTATGCTTTGAAACAATTTTTTGCAATGGCGCAAAAACAAACTTGGTTCAAAAATACTGTTTTCCTTATAGTTGCCGATCATTGCGCTTCAAGTTCGGGGCATGTTCAATTGCCACTTGATAAATACCGTATTCCAGCTATGATTTATGCACCAGGATTTATTCAGCCGTCTGTTTGCAACAAAATGATATCACAAATTGACTTGATGCCAACCTTATTTGGACTTTTGAATTTCAACTACCAAACTAAATTTTTTGGGCAAGATGTTTTGAAAGATGATTACAAACCAAGAGCGTTTATGGCAACCTACCAAGATTTAGGATTATTAAAAGACAATGTTTTAACGATACTTTCTCCAAAGCAAAAAGTAAAACAATTCCAATTGAAGTTACAGCCAAAAGGAACTATTTCAACCGATTTTCAAATTTACTTTGAGCAAACGCCTTTAGATAAGCAACGTGATGATTTAGTAAACGAAACGGTTTCTTATTACCAAACAGCGAGTAATTTGTTGAAAAACAAGAAGTTTGATAAGTAGTTGTTTTTGGAAGTAAAGCTAAGTAACGAGAGTTCGATATAAAAGCCAAAAAAAACATTGACCTTTTTACACGAATTACACTAATTAACACGAATTGAAGAAGGAAAATTACACCAATAGAATCTGATAAATCAGATTTTAATTCGTGAAATTTAATTATTAAAATTATAATTTGTGTAAATTCGTGCAATTCGTGTCTTTACCTATAAAAATCTTATAGAACTCACGTTAAATACTTATATCATTTATCCAAAACTATTTTTTTTATATTTGTAATAGTTAACGAATCTAACCAATAACTTAACAACTATGAAAAAAGAAAAAATACTATTTTGGACAGCTACAACGCTTATCGCTTTATTTGAAGGCGTAATGCCAGCTTTGACTTCGCAAACAGAATTGGCTAAAGAAGGAATAAGACATTTAGGATATCCCGAATATTTCGGAAACGTATTGGTGGTTTTCAAAATTTTAGGTGTTTTGATATTAGTTATTCCACAAGTTCCCAAACGACTAAAGGAATGGGCTTATGCAGGTTTTACTTTCAATTTTCTTTTTGCAGCCATTAGCCACGGAGCAGTTGATGGCGTAAACGGACAAACATTTTTCCCATTTGTTGTATTAGGGATTTTAGCGGTTTCTTATGTTTATTATCACAAGTTGAATGCCAGCAAGAATTAATAATTCATGTTGTTTCTAGATTAACCACAATAGCTCTAAAATAGACAGAAAATGAAATTTTTTAAAATCATATTTGTAGTTCTTATTGTGGTTCCATTGCTATTTGTGTTGTTCAACAAATCAGATGAACCTAATCTTGACGGAGATTGGACAGCCAAACAGATTATTCTAAACCAAAAACAAATTTATCCTGCCGAAATAGACAACTATTATGATGTAAAATACCAAGTTAGCATCAATAGTATGTCTGATTCAATTTTTTTACACCGTGATACTATAAGTGCAAGTTTCAAAAGGATTAAAGAAAATGATACTAAAGAATATGTTATACTATCTTCCAAAGAAAGTGCATTGAATGGAAAATTTTCTATCGATATTGATACAATCCACACGGGTGCACGTTCTTATAAAGTCAATTTGAAGTTACAATCAAATAAAACATTAATACACATTCAAAGAATAATTAATATTGGACCATGGAAACCCGAGTTTCCCAGAAAAGGGCAAGTGTAAAAGAAATAAATCCAAATTCGCAAATTACAAATCTCAAACCTCGTATTTACTACAAAACCTATTTTAAGTAAATAAATCTTACAAGAAATGTGGTTGGTAATAGTTTTTTTGGTAATTTTGAGAAATATGCTACAATAGACATTTATTAACTTCTGTGAATATTTGTTTTAGTTCTGTTTATTTATAAGTTAGCAGCAAGCTTTAGAACCAACAACAAAAAATGACATCATCTTCAAATCCTGAATTTTATAACTCATTAGAAAATTTTAAATCTTTGAGTATTTGGAATATTCAAAAAGAACTACAAGAGGTTTTACCAAAAGAGGGTAATTGGGATGATAATATCATTACTGAAAGAAAAGTACTTTTTCTTAATTTAAACAATGGAAAATTAATTTCAAATGCCTTAGTGACTGATATAAAAGGGAATGTATCTGATGAATTGAATTTTAATGCAAAAGAATATGAATACTTAAAAATTCGTTTAGAAGAATCAAATAATAGTTGGTTAAAATCAAGATATGCTCATATTCTTTGGAAGAAAACTAAGCATAAAAAATTTGCTGAAAGTGCTCTTGAAAATTATTCTAAAATCATTAACGAAATTAAAGCCGAAGAAAGTCGAGAATTTACAATTCTTATTTCGGCAATTTTATATATTTCCAAAACAACCAAATTAGACATTGAAAAAGTTAGGGAGTTTATTACGGAATTATTAAAAGAAATGCCGATTTGGATAAAAGGAGAAATATTAGCTCAAGCTCTTCATCATAATATAATTGAGAAAAGTGAATTAACCCAAATAGCTAATAGTCTTGAAACTTACGTTGAGTTAAAGAATCCTGTATCATATTCTATGAATCAAAATAACTTAAATACTTTTTTACATTTATATAGAAAAATTAGAAAATCTCCCGAGGAAATTTATTCGCTTTTCGCGAAAAATGAAGATTTAATCCTAGAGCAACATCCAAACGACGAAGACTTCATCAAAATAACATACTTGGGAAACAAAGCTATGTATTTAAAACAAGCTAAAGAACTTGTAGAATATGACAAAGCAATGTGTGAGTATAATCGCTTGAAAACAAAAGTTAAGTTAAATAAAATTAGTATTCCTCTTAATGATGAAAGTGCTCAAAAATTTAATGAATATTTAAATCTAAAAACTAAATATTTACTTCAACTTTCTACTGAGGAAATCCTTTCATATTTTTCAATTAATGAAGATATTTTAGTTGATTCTGAAGTTATTAAAAAAACTGTTGAAGGACGAATAAAAAACTCTTTAATGTATCTTTTTAGTACAACAACATTTGATATTAATACAAATTTTAAAGTTTTAAGTGATAAAGAAAAAGTTGACAAGCAATTTCTTCAAAGTTATATTATTGCACATAACATACAATGCTATCCATTATTTTTGAAAGTTTTCACTCAAGGTATAATTTCGGGAAAATTGAATTACTATAAAGTTTTTTCTTTTTTAGAAGCACATAGCTGGTATGGACAAAAAACAAAAAGAAGTATTTCCGCAAATGAAATAGATGAAAATTCTTCTTGGCTAAGTCTGTTAGCACCAGGTTTACATAATCTATTTGCTCAACATGAATTATCAGTTCTTTTAAACACAAATAGAGTTAATAACTTTATACTATCTATCGATTCATTAACGCTTAAGTTTGAAGGTGCAATGCGAGATTTTATTAAACTTTCAGGTGGTAACACTAGTAAAGATCATAAAGGGGAAATAAAAGAACAACTTTTAGAAGAATTATTGGAAAATGAAATCATACAAAAGTATTTTTCTAAAAAAGACATTGAGTTATTTAAAATGACTTTTACCTCAAGAGGAAAAAATATTCGAAACAATGTAGCGCATTGTTTTATGGAATATTCTGATTATAGCTTACAAGTTGCATCTTTAATTTTTTTATGTATTCTAAGATTAGGTAAATATACTCTTGAGTAAACTAGATAGTGAGCAATAGCAATCAGTGCCCACAATAAAGATTACTTGCCAGCCAACATGAAAGAAACCAACTTTATCATCAACAGAAGCCTTACCGATAATGCTCCGCGAGAGCTAATTATCAACAAAGACTTTCTTATTTACCAATGCAAAAGTTAGCAAAGATATTCCCAAGCAACTCATCATTAGTGACTTCGCCTGTAATTTCGCCAAAATAATAAAGTGCTTGCTTAATATCAATTGCCATCAAGTCAGACGAAAGATTAGACTGTATGCCAAACTGCACTTTTTGTATTTCCTCCAAAGCCTTCAACAACGAATCATAATGACGCGTATTGGTCACAATAGTCTCGTTATTGCGCAATGCACCAGTGTTCACAAAAGAAAGCAAAGTGTTTTTAAGTTCGTCAATACCTGTTTTTTCCTTAGCACTTAAGAATTGTATATTGTCAATTGTATATTGTATACTGTTTTTGTCTTCAGTAGAAAGTAAATCTGCCTTATTAATTAGAACTACAATAGGTTTTAAAGGAAATTTGTTCTTAATTTTCTCAAACTCAATTTTCACCGATTCCAAACTTCCAGCTTCCATCATCCAGCTTCCATCCAAAATATACAAAACCACCTGCGCTTGCTCAATCTTCTCAAAAGTCTTCTTAATTCCGATACTTTCCACCACATCTTTAGTCTCACGAATACCGGCTGTGTCTATAAATCTAAAACCAATGCCGTTTATAACCAATTCATCTTCAATAGTATCACGCGTTGTGCCTGCAATATCCGAAACAATAGCGCGTTCCTCGTTGAGCAATGCATTCAACAAAGTTGATTTACCAACATTAGGTTCACCAACAATCGCCACTGGTATCCCATTTTTGATAACATTTCCAACCGCAAAAGAGTCGATAAGACGTTTTAGTACAAATTCAATACGGTTTAAAAGCTCTTTAAATTGGGTTCTATCGGCAAATTCAACATCTTCTTCGGCAAAGTCCAATTCGAGTTCTATAAGCGAGGCAAAGTTTAGCAATTCGCCACGTAATTTGGCAATTTCGTTACTAAAACCACCACGCATTTGCTGCATAGCAATTTGGTGAGAAGCTTCATTATCACTCGAAATCAAATCGGCCACCGCTTCTGCCTGCGATAAATCCATTTTCCCGTTCAAAAAAGAACGCAAGGTAAATTCACCAGCCTGTGCCATTTTGCAACCCTTACGAAGCAATAATTGAATAATCTGCTGCTGTATAAAAGTAGAACCGTGACACGAAATCTCAATTACATCTTCACCCGTATAAGAATTAGGACCTTTAAAAATAGAAAGCAAAACCTGATCATACACTTTGCCATCTTCTACAATATGCCCAAGATGAATAGTATGCGTTAGCTGCTTAGTAATATCCTTACCCGAAACCGATTGAAAAACCTGAGAGGCAATAGCCAACGCCTTTTCTCCAGAGATTCTAATAACAGCAATAGCACCAGCTCCAGATGGAGAAGCCAAAGCAACAATCGTTTCGTGTGAAATCATAATCCTAATTTTTGACAAAGATACTAATTTAGAAAAGAATTTATTCCACAAGAATTCCACTCGAATTTCACATGAGTTTCACACGAATTACAAATGGATTTCACACGAATTTCACCAATTTACACGAATTATGCTGCATAAAAATTTCACGAATTTTCTCCATCTTAAATACCTTATATGCTTTATATGGTTCAAAAATAATAGCATAAGTAATTCTAATTTGTGCTAATTAGTGTAATTGGTGTCTATAACTTCAATTCGCTTCTAACATCAAATCAATGTTAAATTATTGTGAATATGATGGTTATCATGTTTTTTGGATCAGAGATAGACTAACTTTATAGTATTAAATCCAATACTTACTAATTATGAAAAAGATTCTATTTCCAACCGATTTTTCTAAAGTAGCCAACAACGCTTTTGTGCACGCTTTAGAATTGGCAAAAATTGTTCATGGCGAAGTTATATTGCTACACACATTTGAGTTGCCAATTGTTGATAATCAATTTTTTCCAGAGAATTATCAAACTCTTTTCGATACTATAGAGCTTTCTAAATTTGAGAAATTTAAAGACGAATTGCCAGCCTTGAGAGCCATTGCCGAAGAGAGAAACCTAGGACATATAAAACTATCACACCGATTGATGGATGGAAGTTTGATATACAACATCAAAGAATGTATTAAATTAGATAAAATCGACTTTGTTGTAATGGGAACTTCAGGAGCAACAGGCTGGAAAGAAATGTTTATGGGAACCAACACTGGCGAAGTCATTACTTCAATAGGTGTTCCAGTTTTGAGTGTACCATTAGAAGCAAAATTTACTAAAATAGAAACAATTGGTTTCACCACAAGATTCAGAGAAAAAGATAGAGATGCATTGAAACAAGTTATTGCTATTGCTAAAAAAACCAATGCTAAAGTAAAATGTTTGTACGTAAACACAAAAGAAAGCGACAATACAGAAGCCACTTTTGATGACTGGAAAGATTATTTTAAAAATGAACCAGTTCAATTCTTCATCTTACCGAGCGATGAGGTAAAAGAAACTATATTAGAATTTATAGCCAGCCAAGAAATAGATATTCTAGCTATGCTAACCTACAAACGAAGCTTCTTTGAGTCACTTTTCAGCTCAAGTTTTACGGAAAAATTGTCTTATACAAGTGATATACCAATTTTAGCACTTCACGAATAAAATCAATAACTTCATTACTAAAAACTGAAAAACCTTCCTGAATAAATCGGGAAGGTTTTTGCTATGGTTGGGTTAGTTAAGATACTAGTTATTCAACATTACTGGCATTACCAACATGGTTACGGTTTCGCCATCATCCAATCCGTCAACTGGTGTTAAAATACCAGCACGGTTTGGCATTGACATTTCCAACATAATCATGTCTGATTGTAAGTTGGTTAACATCTCAGTCAAGAAACGAGAATTGAAACCAATTTGCATATCATCACCTTGGTAATCGCAAGTCAATCTTTCTTCTGCTTTGTTAGAGTAGTCAATATCTTCGGCAGAAATATTCAATTCTGTTCCTGCAATTTTCAAACGAATTTGGTGGGTAGTTTTATTAGAGAAAATAGCCACACGACGAACAGAATTCAAGAATTGAACTCTATCAATCATCAATTTGTTAGGGTTTTCTTTTGGAATAACCGCTTCATAATTAGGATATTTACCATCAATCAATCGACACATTAATACATAATTTTCAAAAGAGAAGGTAGCATTTGCATCGTTATATTCTATTTTAACTTCCGCTTCAGAAGCACCTAGAATGCTTTTTAGAATATTCAAAGGTTTTTTAGGCATAATAAAATCAGCTACTTGAGACGCTTTTACATCAGTACGAGCATATTTTACCAATTTGTGAGCATCTGTTGCTACAAAAATCAATCCTTCTGGAGAAAATTGAAAGAACACACCCGACATTACTGGACGTAAATCATCGTTTCCAGCAGCAAAAATAGTTTTGCTAACAGCAGTTGCTAACACTTCGGCAGGCACTAGAGTAGTGGAAGGATCATCTAAACTAACAGATTTAGGAAATTCTTCACCTGGTGCATAAGCCAATGCATATTTACCTGAATTAGAACTAATTTCGATAGTGCTATTTTCCTCAACTGTAAAAGTTAACGGTTGTTCAGGAAATGTTTTTAAGATTTCTAATAAAAGTTTGGCAGGTACAGCAACGCTTCCTTTGCTTTTAGATTCAATTTCTAAAGTTGCTGACATGGTTGTTTCTAAATCAGAAGCTGAAACAGTTAAGGTTTTGCTGTCTAATTCAAACAAAAAATTATCTAAAATAGGTAAGGTATTACTACTGTTAATAACGCTTCCTAATACTTGAAGTTGTTTTAATAAGTACGAACTCGATACTATAAATTTCATCTTTCTTGTTTTTTATATTTTAAAAAAAGTAAAAACGGGTTTACTTTTTTTGATAGCTACAAATATATTCTAATCTTGCTTATATTAAAAAGAATTTTATCAACATTAATTAGCATATTTTCTTTTTCTCAAAAATGTAAATAGAAGTCCAAATAGTGCCAAAATTACAATTGGAAGTCCGACTGTTAGGATTTGGGAGCTTGTATAATTTTCTTGTACTTTTTCTACATCAAGCATTGGCAGGCTTACATCTTTGCTTCGAATGTTAATAAGTCCGTTATCGTCTAAAAGATAATTTACACAATTCATCATAAAATCTTTGTTTCCATACAACACACTTGTCCATTTATCATAACCAAGCTCTAAAGGTTGGAAATTTTTATCCAATTGATTTTTGGCAACATCAGCATCGGAAATCACAATCATTTTGGAAGCTTTACCAGTCGTGGCAAATGTTTTATCATCAAAAGGCAACACACGGTTTTCATACATCGAATGAAATTTTCCTTCCAAAAGAACGGCAACTGGCATCATACCTTTGTTGGCATATTCACCCGGATTTGGTTCTTCGGTTACACTTGTCAGACTTATTTCAACAGGCGTTCCAACTGGTCTTGAAAGTTTAGACGATGACAACAAAACCGTTTTAGAAATATCATTTTTCAGAATTTCAATTGGATTTGCAAATTCAAATTTGATTCCGTCAATATTTTTTACAATCGGATGATTTAGAGTTGGGTAAATAAGCGGCGAATATTTCCAAAAATACTGCGTATATTGAGTCGAACTTCCTTGTTGTCCAGTAGCTAATTTTATAGGTGTTGCATATTCATCTTTAATCAAATCTGGACGAATACGAATACCATATTTGAAGAACATATCATTCAAGCCTAAATCGTTAGGAAATGCCAAAGAAGTTCCTGAATCGTTGTATAAACTATCCATTTCCATATTGACTTGATCTACTAACCAAAGCGTTTTTCCACCATTTACAATATATTGGTCTAAAACTTGTTTTTCTTCATCAGAAAACTTTTCTGTTGGTTTTGCAATAATTGCCAAGTCATATTTTTTGAGGTAAGCCAAACTTTCTTGTGGTTTTTTAGCAACAGAATCTAAAGTAAAAGTTCCAATGTAATAATTCTCTCGTACTTGTTTGATAAAATCAGCCATTAGCAAGTCATGCATTTCGCCATTTCCTTTGATAACGGCTACTTTTTTCTGTTTGTCTTTTACAACAGTGTTAAAAGCATTCGCAAAAGCGTATTCCAAATGTTGCACTGAACTATTAACTTTCTCAGCAGTAGAAGCACCCATAAGGTTTTTTAGCAACGGCACTTTGGTGCTTTTGCCTTTGTAAGTAACAATAGCCCACGGAAAAACCATAGCTTGCGATTGTTTACCTTTCTCGTTTACTGAAACATTAATTGGCGTCAAACCACGCTCCATAAACGATTGCATGATAGCTTCTTGTTCGGTTTCGTCTTCTATAGGATTTACAAACTGAAATGTAATATCGCGATTATAAGCCTTGAATTCTTCTAACAACTGCTGCGTTTCGGTTTGCAATTTTTTGAACTCACCAGGAAAATCACCTTTAAGAAAAACATCAACAATAAGCGGTTCTTTCACTTCTTCTAGAATTGATAATGAAGTTTTAGAAAGTGTATATCGTTTATCTTGCGTCAAGTCAAGACGAAAGAAAAAGAAGTTTCCAATGATATTTGCTGCTAGTAAGCCGACAACAATAAGTCCTAATTTCTTTAAATTATTTTGAGTAGTTACTTTCATTACGATTTCAAAGATTTAAGTTTAAAAACAGTGAACGAAAGAAACAAAGCCGTGATGGATACAAAGTAGATAACATCTCTAGTATCAATAACACCGCGACCCATACTTTGAAAGTGATTTTTCATTCCAAGAGAAGCGATTAAGTCTTCAAATCCGGCAATAAGTGTTGAAATTCCATCAAAACCAAAATAGAAAAAGAAGCACAAGAAAACAGCAATAATAAAAGCAACAATCTGGTTTTCAGATATAGTTGAAGTAAAAATCCCGATAGCAGAATAAGCTGCAATTAGGAATAACAATCCAAAGTACGAACCTAAGGTGCTTCCCAAGTCGATATTTCCTTCGGGTAAACCCAATCCGTAAAGAATGTAAGCATACACCAATGTTGGAATTATCGCAATTACGATTAATAGAAAGGCACCTAAAAATTTACCATTTACAATTTGCCAAATAGACAAAGGTTTTGTTAGTAAAAGCTCGATTGTACCTTGTTTCTTTTCATCAGAAAAACTGCGCATTGTCACGGCTGGAATCAGGAAAATAAGAATCCAAGGTGCAATGGTAAAAAACGGTGTCATATCGGCAAATCCTGAATTCAAAATATTGTATTCACCTTGAAAAACCCAAAGGAATAATCCGTTGAGCAACAGGAAAATGGCAATAACCAAATAACCTATCGGCGAACCAAAAAAGGATTTAATTTCTCTTAAAACTATTGATTTCATATATTTTTATTTGTTTAAAAGTTTAAGTGTTTAAAAGTTTAAAATGGTTTGATTCGAAACAACTTTAAACTAAGTTAAACAATTTTAAACTAGCGAAACTAACTTATCTACGCTCCACGCTTCTGGTTTGTCGTTGAATAACTTTTTGGTAAAAGTCCAAACTTCGTCAAAAAGCGCTGATTTTCTATAATTTTCCAAATCATTTTCGGTTTCCCAATAACTATAGGTAAAGAAAATACAAGGATTGTTTTTATCTTGATACAACTCAAGAAAACGGTTCCCTGGTGAATTTCGTATGTGATCTTTCATTATTTCAAAATTCTCCAAAAAAGCGGGAATATTTTCTTCATGAAAAGACATTTTTACTATTCGTATGAGCATAATTTATTTTTTATTTAAACACTACTGAAATAAAATCTCTATATCCAATTCCTAATAAACTAGAGGCAGTTCCAACGGTTGACGCATTACTTCTAAAAATAGCTATTTCAAGAAAACCAGCCTCGTTGAAAACAGCTAACTTTTCACCTTCATAATTTTTCACACCATAATTTCCAGCATTGGCAATATCGGAATATTTTGCAAAAATAGTTTTTAAAGTTATTTTTTTGGCGTAAGCGTATTTTTCATTCAAAATTATTTCATAAGGTCTGTTTTTTCCAACTTCCAAAAACAATTGTTTGGTGATATTTGTAACGATATTTCCGAAGTTATCTATATAAATAACAGAACCTTTTATAGTATTCTTATCGTCAGACACAACAGGTTTTAGGTCGGTTATATCTTTTATTTCGTTGATTTCTTTGCCAATAACATTCAGTAAACCACCTTTTGCTAGGTGACAAGCAACTTTTACAAAAACATCCATATCAGTCGCTTGTGGCAATAATCTATCGTGAATATTAATCGCTACTATCTTTTGAGGTACAATTTTTTGAATTAGCATGCTCAATATTCCGTTGTCGGCGCAAACAAAATAATGGTCGTTCCACTGCATGGCAATATGTTGATTTTCCTTGCTTCTTTCGATATCAACACCAACTAAATGCACCGTTCCTTTTGGAAAGCTTGTATAGGCTGAACTTAATATATAGCTTGCTTCAGTAATGTTGAAGGCGTCAATGTCATGAGAAATATCAACTATTTTTGCATCCCAAAATTCAGATAAGATTTTCCCTTTTAAAGCACCAACAAAATGGTCTTTAAGTCCGTAATCGGTTGTAAGGGTAATTATTGACATAAATTTGTTTATAACTATATGAATAGCCTACTTATCTGGCTAACTAATATCATTAAATTTGAAATGATTGCAAAGCTACTAATAATTAGTAAAAAAAATAATTAAAAACCACTTCCATTTGAACGAACGTATCATTGAATTACACGACATCGCTCCAAAAGAATTTTGGGGTGCACAAGACGCTCATCTTGAAACAATTAAAAAATATTATCCCAAGCTAAAAATAGTGGCGCGAGGAACGACACTAAAAGCTTTTGGTGAAAAAGAAGAATTAGATGAGTTTGAAAACCGTTTTAACCGATTAATGTTACATTTTACTCGTTATAATAATATTGATACCAATGTTATTGATAGAGTAATTCAAAGCAATTCACACGAAGAACATCGTATGCCAGACCACGACAAGATTTTGGTTCATGGAATAGGAGGAAAGCTCATAAAAGCGTTGACACCTAATCAGCAAAAATTGGTTGATTATGTGTATAAAAACGATATGGTTTTTGCTATTGGTCCAGCTGGAACAGGAAAAACGTATACAGGTGTTGCTTTAGCAGTCAAAGCATTAAAAGAAAAGCAAGTTAAGCGAATTATTTTAACAAGACCAGCTGTTGAAGCTGGAGAAAATCTTGGTTTCTTGCCTGGTGATATGAAAGAAAAGTTAGATCCATACATGCAACCATTATATGATGCTTTGCGCGATATGTTGCCACCGCAAACTCTCGAAGATTACATATTGAAAGGAATAATTCAGATTGCACCGTTGGCTTTTATGCGTGGAAGAACGTTAGACAATGCTTTTGTAATTTTGGACGAAGCACAAAACACAACGCATTCTCAAATGAAAATGTTCTTAACTCGTATGGGTAAAAATGCCAAGTTTATGATAACGGGCGATCCAGGACAAGTTGATTTGCCAAGAAGAACTATTTCGGGATTAAAAGAAGCCATTTTAATTCTAAAAGATGTAGAAGGAATTGGAATTATTTATCTTGACGACAAAGACATTGTCCGTCACAGATTGGTTAAGAAAGTCATTGATGCTTATAAGAGCATTGAAAATCATGATTAACTAAAAATATAAAAAAACTCTCAAGAAATTGAGAGTTTTTTTATATGTTGATTTTGAATTTTATTCTTCTTCCATTGTGTGATATACGTTTTGTACATCATCGTCTTCTTCAATTTTTTCTAATAGTTTTTCTACATCTGCAACTTGTTCAGCAGTTAGTTTTTTCAAAACTTGTGGTATTCTTTCAAAACCAGAAGACAAAATTTCGATATTTCTATTTTCTAATTCTTTTTGAATAGCGCCAAAACTTCCAAATGGCGCATAAATTAAGATTCCATCTTCGTCTTCAAAAACTTCTTCTGCACCAAAATCGATTAATTCTAATTCTAATTCTTCAGGATCTAATTCACCTTTAGGAATTCTGAAATTGCAAGTATGGTCAAACATAAATTCTACAGAACCTTGTGTTCCCATTGTTCCGTTGCATTTGTTGAAATAACTTCTAATATTAGCAACTGTTCTGTTATTGTTATCAGTGGCTGTTTCTATCAAAAGTGCAATTCCGTGTGGAGCATAACCTTCAAATAAAACTTCTTTGTAGTTAGCGGTATCTTTATCGGTAGCTTTTTTGATAGCGCGTTCTACGTTTTCTTTGGGCATATTAGCCGACTTGGCATTTTGAATAACAGCTCTTAATCTAGAATTTGCTTCCGGATTCGGACCGCCTTCTTTTACTGCCATTACAATATCTTTTCCAATGCGAGTAAATGCTTTAGCCATTGCTGACCAACGCTTCATTTTTCTACCTTTTCTAAATTCGAACGCTCTTCCCATTTCTATGAGTATTTTTTTATTATATAATTTTGAGACTGCAAAAATAGAATATTTACATTGTTATAAAATAAATTCTGTAAAAATCTTATTTCAAATCGCCAATAATTTTTGTGGCTTCAAAAATCGTAAAGTTTGTTTGGATATTTTTGATGTTAACATTGTTAATATTTGAAAAATAGTCACTGTTTTTATTCTTTTCTAAATCAAAACTAGTATTTGAAATAGTAAAATCATACTCATTTTCGCTTAAAATTTTTATTTCTTTCCAAAGTGATGCATAATTGTTTAAATAATCAAAAACAGATTTGAAATTTAGTTTAACAGGCTCTAAATTATCACCAAAAATCGTATTTATTTTAGTCTTTAGTTTTGTTATTTTCTGAATACTTGCATCGGTTTTGTACTTAGTAGTATAGGTTTTAATAATTTCCTTTTGTTTTTCGCTTAAAGGATAACTTTTATTATCAAGATAGCCGGCAATACTTTCGTTTTTTAGTGCTGTTTTAGCGTTTTTTTCTCTTGTAAACTGATCATCAAAAACCGAAGGAATATTGATAGTCGGATTATTACCAGAATATTGACTACTTTTTCCGTTGACTCTATAAAATTTTCCAATTGTTATTTTAATAAAATCGTTTGATTCATTTTTTAGTTCAAAAATATCTTGAATACTAGTTTTTCCATGCGATTTTGTTCCAACAACCAATGCCAAGTTGTAATCTTGCATTGCATTGGTAAAAAGTTCACTTGCTGAAGCAGAATAGCCATTAGTAATGATTACAATTGAGCCATTAAAAATTGCTTTTGATTTCTCATTTGGAATTAGCACAGGTTCATTTTTTGCATACCTAATTATTCCTAAAACAGGTGCATTGATAAATAGATTACATAGCTTAAATGCTTCTTGCATCGAACCACCTGTATTGTTTTCGAGATCAATTATTAGACTGTTTATCTTATCTTCTTTTAGTTTTAAAATTTCTTTTTTTACATCATCACTTACATTGGTTTTTCCATTTTCAAATTTGGAATAAAAACTTGGAATTTTTATATAACCAGTTTTATTGCCTTTATAATCAATAATATAACTGTAAACACTATTTTGATAATCACGCATTAATTGCTTGAACAATTCTACCGAATAGATAGAGCCACTTTTTTTTCTTAGAGTGAAAATAGCATTTTTTGTTTCAGATGATTTTAGTTTTTCATCTATAATTTTATTATTGCTACAATTAACGGCATATTCAACATTGTCAATTTTAATTTTTTGAATGATATCGCCAACTTCAATTTTATCTGAAAAATAGGCAGCACCGTTGGGAATAATTTCAACTACTGATAATTCATTTTTTTCACTAAGATTGGCATTAAATCCGAATGAATAATTGGAAGAACTTAATGATGATAAGAAATCTGACTTTTCACTATTAGAAAAAAACATAGTATGCGGATCAAAATAGGAGCAAAAGACATTGTAAAAAATAGAGTTGAATTCGGTTTTTTCAATTAACATATTTTTTGCTTCGCAATCGTAATTTTCAAGCACTTTTACTTTTGTTGAATCGGCAATTTGCTTAAAAACAGTGAGTAACGAATCTTTGTTTGTACTAGTTTGAGATATATCGGTTAACAAATTAAAAAGAATTCTTTTTTTGTACAATAATTTTAGTTCATTTTCACTTTTGCGGTAAGGAAGTCTTTTTTTGCTAAACGAGATTACTTCATTGCTTGAATAAGGAATTGATTCTTTCGTAATCCATTCAATAATAGATTGATGTCTAGCTATGGCTTTACTATAGGTTTTGTAAATGAGCTCCAAAAAAGAGCAATTTCCATCTTTTATATAATTGTCAATTTTGAATTTGTGTTTTTTCAATTCAACAATTTCGGAACTAATAAATAAGGAGTTGTTTGGGTCTAATTTTTCTAGAAAAGTATCAAAAACATAAACCGATAAACTATCATCAATTGGTTTTGGTTTAAAATGATTTTCTTTAATTAGTTTTGAAATTAATGATAACGTTTCACATGGATTTTTATCGCTTTGGGCAATACTAAAAATAGGGAATAAGAGTAAAAGTAGTATTTTTTTCAAACCTTTAATTCGTTTATTTTGAATTAGTTGTTAGAATATCAAACAAAATATTGGACGCTTCAATAATTTGTATATTTTGTTTGATTGCTTTTATTTTTTCTTTGTTCAAATTCAATAAAAATTCATCTTTTTGTATAAGATTATTGTCATAAGCTGTCGGTTGAATTGCAATTTCAACTTCTTTTTTTGAAAAATCTTCCACTTGTTTCCATAATGAATTTATTTTTTGAACTTGATTGAAAACAGTATCCAAATTCAATTTCAAATTCGGAAATTTATCATCGTACAACTTATTAATTTCAACATTTAGATTAGAAATTTCTTTGATGTATGAATTGCTATTTAATCTTTCTTGGCTTTTATCTAAAATACTTTGTTTGTTGCTAAAATCGAATTTTTTGAACTTCGCATTTTTCTTGATAAAATCATTTTCAATTGCTGTTATATTGGTTTTTTCTCTTGGAACTTGCTTGTCAAAAAGTGTAGGAATAGCAACATCTGGCACAATACCAATATTTTGATTAGTTTGCCCTGTAATTCTATAAAATTCTTCGATAGTTAATTTTACAAACGACTCATTATCATACGTTATAGGATAAATTCGTTGCATGCTTGCTTTACCATAAGTTGTGCTACCAACAATGATTGCACGGTCATAATCTTGAATGGCATTGGTGAAAAATTCGCTTGCAGAAGCTGAAAAACCATTTACCAAAACAACAATTGGTTCGTTATAATAAACACCAACTGGAGCTGTTTTTACCACTTCAAATTTTCGTTCTCTATCCGCCATAATGGCAATTGGTCCTTTTTTGATAAAAGTTTGTGTTAGACGAATAGCTTCACCCATAGAACCACCACCATTATTTTGTAAATCGAGTACCAAACCAGTAACCTTGTCATTTTTTAATTTCGAAATTTCTTCCAAAACATCGTCCGTTACGTTAGAAAGCCCATCTTCAAAAGTGGAATAGAAACTTGGGATTTTGATATAACCCATTTTTGTTCCATCTTTTTCGATGATCATGCTGTAAACATTGTTTTCAAAGTCTTTTAGCAATTCTTTAGACAATTCAATTGTATAAACTTCACCACTTTTTTTACGAAAAGTAAATTCCGCTTTTTTGATTTCGCCCGATGTAAAAACTTCTTCAATTTTCTTTATTGATGAACATGCAATTGTAAATTCATCTTCTTTAACCTTAACTTTTACAACCGTATCTCCATTGCTGATTTTTTCCAATTTGTAAGCTTCACTTCCTGTAATAACTTCATCTACAGTTAATACATTATCATCTGACAGCGAAATTTGAATACCAAAACTATAATTGTCGGAACTTACAGTCGATAAAAATTGGGATTTTTCAGAAGGCGAAAAATAATCGGTATGTGGATCAAAATAGGTGCAAAATGTTGAGAAAAATAACGATTCAAATTCTTTTTCAGAAAGCGTATAGTCAGAAGTTTTGCATTCGTACGATTCTATGATTTTATTTTTTGAATTGGTTGCAATTTTATCAAAATTGGCAATAATGGAATCTTTATTGGTGCTAACTTCTGAAATGTCTCTTAAAACATTGAACAGCACTCTTTTTTGATAAACATATTTTAAATCTTTTTCATCTTTAGAATAAGGAAAAGTTTTATTCGAAAAAATAATGGAATCTTTGCTAGAAAAAGCAAATGGTTCAGCTTTAATTTCGGCAATTATTTTACTAAATCGATCAATACTTTTAGAATAGCAAGTATAGAATTCTTTCAGAAAACCGCAATTTAACTTTTTGATGTTATCATCAATGTTTTGCCTGTTTTTCTTTAGTTCCTCAACTTCAGGAGCAAGAAATAAAATGGTGTTTTCGTCTAATTTTTCTAAAAAAGTGTCGAAAACATAAACCGATAAACTATCATCTATCGGTTTAGGTTTATAATGATTTTCTTGAATGAGTTTATTAATCTGCAATAAAGTTCTACACGCATTTTTATCGCTTTGTGCATATGAAATATATGAGCATGTAAATAATATAATAAGTGCGATATGCTGTTTAAAAAAAATAGAATTAAAATGCATAGCCAATTCCTAAATTGAATCTTAGAAATTTAGGTAGCAATACCAAGCCAGAATTTTCATTATCAAATTCATTAATTTCATTTATTGGTAAAATTATATTGCCTCCAATGGCTATATCTAAAGTTAAATTTGTTTTCTCATTTTCTAATAAAAAAAACTGATAGCCACCTAATCCTCCAATTCCAACAACCTCTATTTTATTATCAATGTTATAAACTTGGCGATCAAATTTTATATAATTTAAAACAGGAGCAGCAATGTAAAATCCATTTAATTTTCTTTGGTTAAAAATATAGTTACGCATCCTATATTCTATTCCTAATTGATTGTATTTTTGGTGACTGTCAAAAGAAGGCGCTTTGCCTGTTAAGATTACAAATTCATGACCAGTATTCCCTTTTTTATTTGAAAATTCAGCGCTAATTTCAATTCCGTTTAAAGGAATCATGAGGGCGTTGATTTTTAAAACTTTATTTTGAGAGTAGGAAGTTAAATAAAACAGAGTTAGTATAGTTGATAAATAGCTTTTCATGTAATTACTTTTTATAGAATGGCATTTTTACAACCTTAGCTGCAATTTTTTTATCTCTGATGAGAATGTAAATTTCAGAATCTACAGCTGAAAATTCAGTTTTTACATAACCCATTCCAATTGCTTTTCCAAGACTTGGTGCTTGCGTTCCCGAAGTTACGATTCCGATGTTATTTCCGTTTTCATCTACAATTTCGTAGTCATGACGAGGAATTCCTCTATCAACCATCTCAAAACCAACTAATTTACGAGAAACACCAGCTTCTTTTTGAGCTTTTAAGTTAGCAGAATTAGTAAATTCTTTATTGAATTTGGTAATCCAACCCAAACCAGCTTCTAATGGAGAAGTTGTATCGTTGATGTCATTTCCGTACAAACAGAATCCCATTTCTAAACGCAAAGTATCACGAGCAGCAAGACCAATTGGCTTGATTCCGAAAGCTGCACCAGCTTCAAAAACTTTGTTCCAAACTTGTTCAACTTCTGAATTTTTGCAATAAATTTCAAATCCACCAGAACCTGTATAACCAGTTGCCGAAATAATTACATGCTCAATTCCAGCAAAATCAGCTACTTCAAAATGATAATATTTGATAGCAGACAAATCAATTGATGTCAATGATTGCATAGCTTCAACTGCTTTTGGTCCTTGAATAGCTAGTAATGAATAATCGTCAGAAAGGTTTTTCATTTCAACACCCAAATCGTTGTGTTTTGAAATCCAATTCCAATCTTTCTCAATATTTGAAGCATTTACGACAAGTAAATATTGCTCTTCTTTTATTTTATAAACAATTAAATCATCTACAATTCCGCCATCAGCATTAGGAAGACAAGAATATTGTGCTTTTCCAATTTCAAGTACTGCAGCATCATTAGAAGTTACTTTTTGTATCAAAGCAAGCGCATTTTCGCCAGTCAAAAGAAATTCTCCCATGTGCGAAACATCAAAAACGCCTACTGCATTACGAACGGTTTCGTGTTCTGCGTTTACGCCTTCATATTGAACAGGCATATTGTAACCTGCAAACGGAACCATTTTTGCTCCTAAACCTTCGTGAATGTGTGCTAATGCTGTATTTTTCATTGTTTGTTTGTGTATAGTGTTTGTGTGGCTAAATTATTGAATATTTATGAAATAAAAAAACCAGTGTTTATATTGAATTTAATAGACTGAATTAACTTCGTTTTTCCAGAATGAGCTCCGTAGTGGTAATGAAAAGTCTTTTTCTATCAGAGTTTTTTATTTTTAAGTTTTTTACGAATTGGATTTTGTATTCAATTTATTTGTTATTTTGACTGGATTAACTTCGTTATTCCAGAATAAGCACCGTAGTGGTAATGAAAAGTCTTTTTCAATCAGAGATTGAAAAACTTTTTTTGTGACTATTTTTTTTTTTTTTGAGTAAACTCAATATTAAAAAATAGCCACAAAAAAAGCTCTGATGGGAATCAGAGCTTTTCATTCTTAAGTGACCTCGACTGGATTCAAACCAGTAACCTTCTGAGCCGTAATCAGATGCGCTATTCAGTTGCGCCACGAGGCCTTTTTGTGGGTGCAAATATAGTTATAATTGCTTAACTTGCAAACCAAAATTAATTTTAAAGTAAAAAAAATGCCACTTAAAAAATACATCCGTGATATTCAGGATTTTCCGAAGCCTGGAATAGGTTTTAAAGACATAACTCCATTGCTAATTGACCCAATTGCGCGTAAAGAAACGTTAGATTTATTACTTTCAACAATCAAAAATCAGAAAATAGACAAGGTAAAAGGAGTAGAGAGCAGAGGTTTTTTCTTCGGAATTTTATTAGCTGAAGCTTTAAATGCTGGTTTTATTCCAGTAAGAAAGCCAAATAAATTGCCATACGAAACCATTTCTGCCGATTATGATTTAGAATATGGTACCGATACTTTAGAAATTCACATTGACGCCATTAAAAAAGGCGAAAGAGTTTTAATTCATGATGATGTTTTAGCAACTGGTGGAACTGCAAAAGCGGTTTGCGAATTGGTGGAACGATTAGGTGGTGAAATTGTTCAATGCAATTTCTTGATGGAATTAAGTTTCTTAAACGGAAGAGAAAAATTAGGAAGCAAAAATATTTTCGCAGCCATAACGTACTAATTGATTGCTCGGCACGTTACATAATAACGCCAACCAATAATAGCCATTTGCCATTTTTTTGCTTTGGCTAGATCCAATTGTTGTTTGGTAAAACTAGGCAGAATTAGTTTGTTTAGTTTTGCTAAAAGTTTAAACATTGTAAAGTTTTTTACAAAAATAGAAAAGACTACTCAATTTAAGTAGTCTTTTTTAGTTATTAACGTGAGTTAGATATAAAACCAAAAAAATATTCACCTTTTTACAAGAATTGCACAAATTGACACGAATTGAAGATGAAATAATTACACCAATTGAATCTGATAAATCAGATTTTAATTCGTGAAATTTAAAAATTAAAATATATTTCGTGTAAATTCGAGCAATTCGTGTTTAATTTTAAATAGCTTATATCGAACTCACGTTTATTAACAAATCAGAGATTAATTATTGTTCTTTTTATCTCGTAAAGCTTCTCTCTCCGCATCTTGTTTGTCTCTTAAAGCTTCTTGGTAATTCTCCATTTTTTCGTTGAAAACTTCCATTTCAGCTTCAAATTTTCTCATTTTTGCTTCAAATGCTGACATATCTGGTTGCATAGCTGCCATTTTTTTGGAGTAAGCTTCCATTTGTGCTTCATATTTTTTTATTTCATCACTATTTTCCCATGCCTTAGCAAATTTTTCCATTTCTAACTCATATCGTTTCCAAGCTTTGGTATCGTTTGGATCAGTTGGAATTTTAACATTTGGTGTTTCAGGAAATTCAGGTGCTTCTGGAGCTTCTGGCATTTCAGCCATTTCAGGAGCCTCTGGTGCTTCAGGTGCTTCGGGCATTTCAGGAAAATCTGCGTATGCAACAGCATCAAAATAACTTTCGCCATCATTTGAACTAAAGTTTAGTGTGGAAACTCCATTTTTTTCTTTTCTAGCTATGAATTTAAATGGTTCAATCGGTTCGTCACTTTCAACGATATGATTTCCGTTCGTGTCTTTATGATTGTTCCAAATGGCAGTAATACTTGTAATTTCGCTTTTTGAATTACGTTTTACATTTTTAAATTCCATTTGGATACCATACTGTTTCTTTAATGTTTTTGAAATTTCTTTCAATTCTTTGTCGCCAGTATTTTTGTCAATAATAGCTTCAGTTGTAACTTCATAAGTAGTTTTTTCAACTGTCGATTTATTTTCTTTTTCTTGTGCTTGTACTTTTATTTGAAATAAAAATACAAATCCGACCAATGCTGGAATGATTAAGAAATACTTCCAAGAATTTACTTTTTTTGATTGATTTTTGTTTAACATAACAATTCGTTTTTTGATTAATGATTGATAAAAATTATTGGTAATCGGAAAGCAATGTTGATCAGTCACTACTTTCAAAAGCGTAAGCTGGTACACTTTTTTGTCTTCTATATTTTGAATTGCTTTTTGGTCAGCAATGAATTCTAAATTTTGTAAAATCGCTTTTTTGTATAACCAAACAAACGGATTGAACCAAAAAACGGAGCAAAATAATTTTGCAAGTAAAACATCAATTGAATGCTTCTCACGACTGTGCACTTTTTCATGATTTAAAATAGTGTTTAGTTCAGTTTCCGAATATTTATTTGAATTAAAAACAATGTATTTGAAAAATGAAAATGGATTAATTTCTTCTTTTACATCAACTAGCGCAAATGGTTTATTTACAATAACTTGCTTCTTATTTAAAAACTGAAATAAAGAAAGCAAATGTGTCAAAATTCGGAAGACTAAAAACAAACCAATTATGCCGTAAACTATCCAACCAATTTGCATCCAATCAATCGTTTCAGTAGGAGTAATGGCTTGAATTGGAGATTTTAAATTCGTATTTATTGGATGAAAAGTTGCAATAGGTTTTGGTTCGACAAAAATGATTTTGGTTATAAAAAATAAAGGTAAGACAGCAGATGTTAGTAATCCACTTACTAGAAACCAACGATTACTTGTAAAAAAAGTTTCTTTTTGCATAAACAAAATATACGCCAAGTAGAACATTGCAAGCAAACCACTTGATTTCAATAAGTAAATTAGTAGTGCGTCCATAACTTATTTCTTTTCGATTATTGCTATAATTTCTCTTAATTCTTCTGCCGATATTTTTTGTTCTTCGGCAAAGAATGACACCATATTTTTATATGAATTATCAAAATAGTTCTCGATTGCTGTATTCATGAAACGTTTTCTGTATTCTTCCATTTTTACAATCGGATAATATTGATGTGTATTTCCGAAGGCATTATAACTTACAAATCCTTTTTCTTCTAAATTTCTTATAATGGTTGAAAGTGTGTTGTAATGCGGTTGATCTTCTTTGATTTCTGCCATGACTTCTTTTACAAACGCTTTTCTAAGACGCCATAAAATTTGCATGATTTCTTCTTCTTTATTTGTTAACTTTTGCATGATTAAAATTTTACTGTGACAAACATACAACTATATTTTTAGTTACAAAACTATTTTTATAGTTATTTAACTATTTTTTAAGTTTAGTAATGTTTTGGTAATAAAAAAACCATTCTGAATTTGAATGGTTTCTTTTGATTTTATTATGCTTTCTGCGTTTTGAGGGAGGATTTTGCTTTCTCCAATTCTTTTTTGGCTTTTTGCATTTCTTCTTTAGCTTTTAACATTTCCTCTTTGGCTTTGAGCATTTCGTCTTTTGTTTTTTCTAAATCGTCATCATTTGATTTAAAATCTCTTTCAATTTTAATTTTGTCACCTTTTGAATTAGGAAACATATTTTGCATTCGTTCCATTTGTTCTTTGATGTTATCCATCGAATCTGAATCGAAATTGAAATTGAAACTTTGTCCGTTTCCTAAACCTTCAATACGATTATTTTTTTTGATTTCTTCAATTTCTTCTTGTGTATAATCTTCTGCTCCTTCAGTTACTTCGCCATCTTCAATAACAAGTGGTTTTTTTCCGTCTTTTTTGATAATAATTTTCGATTTTGATTGTCCAAATGATTGTCCGTCAGGAAAACTAAAGTTGAATTTTTGAGGTTGTAAACTATCATTATCAAAGTTAAAATTGAATTGTTTCATTCTATCACCACCAAAATTATTGAAGAAATCATTGCTTGCAATCATATCATTTCCAGATGGTTGTCCAAATCCAACTTCGTTACCTTGTTTGTAAAATTTAATTGTATTTATCGGGTTGAGATTATCCAATTGCATTGAACCTTTGTTTCCATGCTTGTCAAAATACTCCATTTTTATGGCAGTAATTTCACCTTTTGAATTTCTTTTAACATTAGAATATTTAATTGTTACACCATGCTCAGCAAGCGCTTTGATATCGTCTTTCATTTCGCTTTCTGGTGTGTTTTTGTTCCAAGTCATATAAATATTGTCTTTGGAAGCATTGTCATTATTCCAGGAAAATTTATTTCCTTGAGCTAGCAAATTTGACTGAAATAAAAAGGCAAAAGCCACTAGTAAAGTCAGTTTTAAACTATTTTTTCTGAGTAACATAACCTGATGATTTAATTATTGATTGATTTTATTTAAAATTTATAACAAACTTAAAATTATATTTTTTTTGACAAAAAGGGTTTTACAATTTTTTAACTTATTTAAGTGAAATTTATGATTTTATAAAAATTGATTTACCTTTGAAAAAATACTTTAAACGATTGAAAACCTATAATAGAACCAATTTTCACAAGCATACTTTTTGTATTTTCAAAGAAGTTGATTTCAATGAAATACAAGAATTAAAATGTAATTATCAAAGCAAATCGGGTAGTAGTTACTATTTTACTGAAGATGGTGTTTATCGTTATTCAAATCATTGGGGACGAGCTGCCAATTGTAAATGGAGATTAGATTCGAATCCTAAATTACAAGCCACAAATTCCAATAGAACAAGATTAGGTTTTGCAAAATGGACTGGTTTTTATCCCGAAAATGATTTTGAAAAATTATATTTTATCGAAGTTGATTATCAAAATAAAACGGCTAATTTTTATCACAAACAAAGTGAGAATTTCAACAAAGATAAAGTTGTAAGAACTTCAGTTGAAACTACCAAATTGCTTAAACAAATAAGAACTTTATTAGAAGAAACCGCTTGGGCAAAACATTTGAATGTCGAAAATATTGAAAGTGCAAGAAAAGAAATAATAGAACAACTAATAACTACCAATCAATCATTCCAGGAAATTAGACGAAACTATCTATAAATCGGATTTTAGTAATTTTTCTTTTTCAACTAATTGCATAACCCAATATCCTGCAGATGTTCCAATCAAGCCTAAAATCCCCATGAAAAGCCAGTTCATTTGGTAGCCAAAAGCATTAACAAATCCCATACCAATTATAGCACTTAAAATATGTGCTGCGCTAAAACACATTGTGAAAATTGCCATATATCTTCCTTCATGACCTTTGGGAGCACGACTCATTGCAAACGAATTGGAGAATGGAAAGGCTAACATTTCGGCAAAAGTCATAAACAACATCATGATGATCAATATTCCAGCCCAAAAGTTTAGCATCATTAAGAACATACTGATTGCCATCAAGAAACATCCAATTGAAACTATTTTTACTTTATCTAATTTATTGCGTTCTATATAGCTAACAATTGGCATTTCTAAGAAAAAAATCAATACACCATTTAAGGTAAGCAGTAAACCAGTTTGAAGTTCGTTTAAATCAAATTGTATTTTGTGATACAATGGAATTGTTGTGAATAATTGAAAAAATAATATGCCCGTAATCACGCACATAAATAGGAAAATCCAAAACGGTTTGTCTTTAAAAACAGATTCTCTACTAGCTTCAAAAAGTGCTTTTTCTTCTTTGGATTCGGCTGGTTTCTTTTTTTCTTTAACTAATAGCCAAAAGATTAAAATAGCAGCAATACAAGTTGCACCATCCGCCCAGAAAAGACCTTTATAACCAATATTCATGATAATCAATCCACCTAAAGCTGGTCCAGCTGCAAATCCGAGATTGATTGCCAGCCTAACTAAAGTTAATGCTCGCGTTCTATTTTCAGGTTTGGCATACACATTTAGCGATACAAACATGGCGGGACGAAACATATCAGCAACTACCATTATTAGAAAAATGCCAATGCAAAGACCAATATAGCTCGTAATATATTGCAAACCAAAGAACATCAAACCGCTAACAAACAAACTGAAAATCATTATTTTATAAAATCCAATTTTGTCTGATAATTTACCACCAAGCCATGATCCAACCATTGAACCAAATCCAAAACATATCAATACATCTCTAATTTGAGGTAAAGAAAAATGCAAATCATCGTTTAAATATTTCGACAAAAACGGAAGTACCATTGTTCCTGCTCGATTTATAAAAGTCACGAGCGTAAGAATCCAGATTTCTCTTCTGAAACCTCTGAAATTGTTGATATACTTACGAAAAGCGTTTTTAAACATGGTTAGATTTGTTGTTTTGCAAATGTAGAATTTATTACGTTGTGGCTTTACAACTTTTAAACTATTTTTGTAAAAATTAATAGCATGAAAAAACTTCTTTTTATAATTAATTTTCTTTTCCTTTTTGGAGCAAACGCACAAGAAAAATGGACAGAAGAATCAGCCAAACTTTCACAGGAACAATTAAATAAGGAATACGCAACTGTTGGCGAAAGTCCATAGACGGATGAAGATTTGGCAGTTTTTAAAGGTTTGGATTTCTTTCCTATAAATTCAAAATTTGCAGTTGAAGCTACATTTGTTAGAACTGAAAACGAAAAGGTTTTTAAAATGAAAACTTCTACCAATAGACTTCCAGAGTATGTAAAATATGGCGAATTTCATTTTACAATTGATAATGTTGACTATAAATTGAATGTTTATCAAAATATTGATTTAACTAAGAAAGAAGGCTACGAAGATTATCTATTTCTGCCATTTTCAGATTTAACTTGCGGAAAAGAAAGCTACATTGGCGGAAGATATATTGATATTAGAATTCCAAAATCTGAAACTATTATTATTGATTTTAATACAGCTTACAATCCATATTGTGCTTATAATCACAAATATTCTTGTCCGATTGTTCCATTAGAAAACGATTTGAATATCGAAATTAGAGCTGGTGTAAAAAAGTTTC
Source organism: Flavobacterium sp. (assembly GCF_027531705.1). Classification (GTDB taxonomy): domain Bacteria; phylum Bacteroidota; class Bacteroidia; order Flavobacteriales; family Flavobacteriaceae; genus Flavobacterium. Next base: position 113,598 of record NZ_JAPZSP010000008.1, read on the forward strand.
ATGACTAAACTTTAAAGCTTATATCAATTTTCAAATTATTTTTTCATTGTAAAATGACTTTTAAATATCTTAGAAATTCCATTTTCTAAATATTCAATTGAAAACCAGTAATCGTCTGATGGTAATTCGTGTCCTTCAAATTTTCCGTCCCAACCATTTTCGTTTGAATTAAATTGTTTTATTAACTTTCCGTATCTATCAAAAATAGTTACAAGCATTGGGTCAAAATTGTTTGCACAAGAAATATTCCAATAGTCGTTATAAGTATCATTGTTTGGAGTAAAAAATTTTGGATAGCCATAAATAAAGATGTTTATTGGGTCAGAAACACTACAGCCATCTATGCTTTTCACTTTTATTTCATGGTTACAGCTTTGTACATTTTTAAAAATATTTTCTAATTGAAAATTTGAATTATCTAAACTATATAAATAGGTTCCTTTGGGTAATACATTTATTTCAAGGTCATTTATTTCATCACTAAATGGATATAATTGATTGGTAATTGTTAATGTTTCAACAGGATTTACTTTAACAGTAATTGTTTGTCCAATATCGCAACTATTTGAGGGAGTAAAAATATAGCTACCACTTGATATATTACTAATAATTGGCGGAGACCATGTTCCAGTAACACCATTTGGAGAAGTGTTAAGTAATGTTGGTGCTGTTTCACCTGAACATAAATCTGGTATTGCAGCAAAATTTGATGTTAGTGATGGGTTAACAGATAGTATTCCATTTGAAGTTATTGGACTGCATCCATCTCTTAGGCTAACAGTATAATTGAATAATGATGATGCTGAAGGAATTCCACTGATAGTAATAACATTTGCAGACCAACTTCCTGTTACACCTGATGGCAAGCCACTAAAATCTGCTCCTGTTGCTCCAGTTGTAGAGTAGGTAATAGTTTCAATTGGTGAATTGACACACAAAGTTTGATTTATAGTGTTTGCATTAGAAGTCAAAATTATTGAGGGAATTTCATTCATACATATTTTGGTAACAAATGCATCTGTAGAAGAACCAAATTTAGTTGTTTGAAAAACTCCAGCAGTTATATCAAAATTTGATGATGCTGTATAACCTGTAATATAGGCATTGTTTGTTGAGTCAATGACTATTGAATTACCGCCATCGTCTCCATTTCCACCAATGTAAGTAGAGTACGAAAGTGAAGTTCCATTATTGTTTATTTTTGTTGCAAAAACTTCTTTTCTTATCCCAGTAATAGTTGTTTGTATAGCGCCAGGAGTAACATCAAAGTCATTTGAATTTGTTACACCTGTTATATATGCATTTTCCATCTGATCAAGAATTATTGAAATTCCATTTTCATCATTATTCCCACCAATAAGTGTAGAATAAATCAAAGAAGTCCCTATGTTATTGATTTTAGTTACAAACACATCATTTTTACCTCCAATGTTTGCTGTTTGAAAAGCTCCAGAAGTAACATCATAATCTACAGAGTTAGTATTTCCAGTGATATATGCATTTTTTAAAGAATCAATTGCTATTGAACTTCCTATATCATTACCCAATCCTCCTATTAAAGTAGAAAAAATCAAATTACTTCCAGAAGTATTTAGTTTGCATACAAAAGCATCTTTGCCACCATTATTTACTGTTTGATAAGCTCCGTTTGTTATGTCAAAATCTATTGAATCGGTTGATCCAGTAACATAAACATTATTTGAAGAATCAAGTGCTAAAGTAGTGCCACCTTCACTACCTTGTCCGCCAATAAAGGTTGAATAAATTAGAGCCGTTCCTGTTGAATTTAATTTGCTAACAAAAACATCACCGTTTCCGCCAGCATTTACATTTTGAAATACTCCCGAAGTAGTTTGAAAATCTGCTGAATTTGATAAGCCAGTAATGTATGCATTATGCATTGAGTCAATAACAATTGAGTTTCCAAAATCCCAATCAGTTCCTCCTAAATAAGTAGAATATAGTAAAGAAGTACCTGTTGGGTTTAGTTTGCATACAAAAACATCATAGCTACCAAAAAAACCAGCCTTGGTTGTTTGTATAGCATTTGAAGTTACATCAAAATCAAAAGAAGTTGTATTGCCGACAATATAAGCATTACCTAGTTCATCAACTTTAATGCAATTGCTTACATCATCTTCATTTCCGCCAATGTAGGTTGAATATAGTAGTGTAGTTCCGGAAGAATTGAGTTTACTTACAAAGGCATCATAATTTCCGCCATCATTTACTGTTTGAAAAGCTCCTAAAGTAGTGTCATAATTTATAGAAGATGTCCACCCTGTAACATAAACATTATTTGAAGAGTCTATAGTTAATGAAGTTCCAACATCATCATGATTACCACCTATGAAGGTTGAATAGAGTAGTGGGTCAATAATTAATTCTTCATTTTTATTATAATTTTCTAATTTAATTTTCCAATTGTCTTTAATTTTTATAAAGGTTGCTTCAACTTTGTTTTTCTTACTTTTTTGATAGCAATATAAGTCTGAATTTTTCGCTTCTCCAAAACATGTTTCAAATACTAATTCATTTTTTTTATTTAAGTAAGTTTCTTTACTGCTTCCATCAATACTGAATGATATTTGGTTAGGATCAGCATTTGGCTGAACAATATAATCGTAACGCAACAAACCATTGTCAAAATAGTATCTCATATCAATACCATTATAAACTTCTTTTAAAATAATTTCTTTATATAATCCAACATTGGTAGCATGTTTACTCGAATTCTTTCCGATAAAATAGTTGTAATGATTAGTTAGTTTTTGTTTGCCCTCGGTATGATTTGTTTGATTATTTCCTTTGTGTATATACCCGATTCGATGACCAATTTGTTTTTTCTTTTTATAAGTAAGATCATGAGTAGAATAATCTTCATTTAATTCATTTTTATAAAACTCATATTGCATTCCATTTTTTGTAATCCAAACATTCAAGCCGCCCATTTGAGTTAGATACAATACATCGCTAGACCATTGCCCTTTATTTTCTATAAAATAATGGTTATCAATGTTTTTCGAAAAATCCAAAGAAGCATTTATTGTTGAATGTGTTTGACTTTTAGCAGTTGCTATAACTGATAAAAAGAATATATAAAAGATAAGCTCGTTTTTTTTCATATATTTTTGCTTTGTGCTAATTTAACTTTTTTATTTAATGTATGAAATTTTTGACGAGTAAATTTCAAATTATACTGTTTACATACAAATTAATAATATAGTTAAGTTCTAATTTATTGCTATTTTTGCATCAAAAATTAATATTACTTTTTTTTAATGCAATTCATCAATCTTCATACACATCAATTCACGAATGATTCTAGCATTTTAGAGATTGTCAATCAATATCCGTGGGAATTTGACGAAACAATTTCAACATATTCTATTGGAATTCATCCTTGGTATATTAACGAAAATCGATTAGAAAACGATTTGAAATTGATTGATGAAAAGTTAAAATCAAAAGAATGTTTGGCACTTGGAGAATGCGGATTAGACAAACGAATTGAAATACCGCTTGAAATTCAAAAAGAAGTTTTTATAAAACAAATTTTAATAGCCGAAAAGCACCAAAAACCATTAATTTTGCATTGTGTTGCTGCATTTCAAGAAGTAATTGAAATTAAAAAGCAGTTGAAAGTTAAAGTTCCAATGATAATTCACGGATTTTCAAAAAATGAACAAATAGCAAAGCAATTAATTGATAACGGATTTTATATTTCATTTGGAAAATATTTAATGCAAAAACCTGAATTAAAAAGTATTTTTCAATCCATTCCAAATGATAGATTTTTTCTTGAAACAGATACTATTATTGAGCCTTTAAACGAAGTTTATCAATTAGCAGCAGATTACAAAAACATAAAATTAACTGAAATAATAGAAACTGTAAATAACAATTTCACTACAGTTTTTAAATCTAATATCTAATATAAAAATTTACAATTTATAAATGGCAAAGTGGCAAGAAAGAGCAGAACTCTTATTTAAAGAAGAAGGATTAACAAATTTAAAAAAAGCAAATGTTTTAGTGGTTGGACTTGGCGGCGTTGGATCATTTGCAGCCGAATTTTTAGCAAGAGCAGGCGTTGGTTCAATGACGATTGTAGATGGTGATACGGTTGATATCACCAACATTAACAGACAATTACCAGCATTGCATTCAACAGTTGGTTTACCAAAAGTACATGTTGTTGGAGACAGATTGATGGATATAAATCCTGAGTTGAAATTGATTCGTGTGCAAGAATTTCTTTCGCCAGAACGAGCTTTTGAGATTGTATCTGAAGAGTTTAATTATGTTTTAGACTGCATCGACAGTGTTACACCAAAATTAAATTTGATTATCGCTGCCAAAAGAAAACGTGTAAAAATAATTTCATCAATGGGCGCTGGCGGAAAAATGGAAGCTTCAAAAGTAAAAGTTGCCGATATTACCAATACTGTAAATTGTATGTTTGCCAAAACCATTAGAAGAAGGTTAAAAGAACATAAAATTGATAAACTAAAAGTTGTTTTTTCTTCTGAAATTCAAGACGAAACAAGTTTGAAAATGACAGATGGTTCAAATTACAAAAAATCTTTTTACGGAACAAATAGCTATATGCCAGGACTTTTTGGGTTATATGCAGCAGAAACGGTAATTAGATATTTAATAAAGAAAGTTTAGGAGTTTAGAAGGTTAAAGTGTAAACTTTAAATCTTCTAAACTTTTAAACTACTAAACTTTTAAACTTAAAATGTGAAATTAACAATTTTAGGCTGTTATGCAGCTACACCAAGAACGTTTACCAATCCAACTTCGCAAGTTTTAGAAATACGAAACAGATTATTTCTAATTGATTGCGGTGAAGGAACTCAAGTGCAATTGCGAAAAAACAAAGTGAAATTTTCAAAGATTAATCACATTTTCATTTCTCATTTGCATGGTGATCATTTTTATGGGTTAATAGGTTTAGTTTCAACATTTATGCTATTAGGTAGAACTACAGATTTGCATATTTATGGACCAAAAGGAGTTAAAGAAATAATATTATTGCAGTTAAAATTATCTAATTCCTGGACAAATTATGGTTTGTATTTTCACGAGCTTGAATCAACCGAAAGTGAAGTGATTTATGAAGATGAAAAAGTGCTTGTAAAAACAATTCCGCTTCAACATCGTGTTTATACTAATGGGTTTTTATTTCAAGAAAAAATTGGCGATAGAAAGCTAAATATCGATACCATTAATGAATATGGAATTGAAACTTGCTATTATCAAAAGATAAAAAACGGCAAAAATATCACTTTAGATAACGGAACCGAAATTGAAAATGAGTTGTTGACTTTTGATCCAATTCCAACTAAAAGTTACGCATTTTGTTCTGACACGGCATATGATGAACGCATTATTACGATTATAAAAAATGTTGATATTTTATACCACGAATCCACTTTTTTAGATACTGAAGAAGCTTTGGCAAACAAAACAATGCATTCCACTGCTAAACAAGCGGCAACTATTGCTAGAGAAGCCAATGTAAAACAACTTTTGTTGGGACATTATTCGACAAGATACGATTCAATCATTAAATTTGCAGAAGAAGCAACAACGATTTTTCCAAATGTATTATTGGCAGATGATGGAAAAACTTTTGAATTTTAATTTATACTAAAATGGAAGATTTAAGCAATTACCGAAAATCATACGAAAAAAGTCAGTTGATTGAAACCGATATTCCCGAAGATCCAATTAATCTTTTTCACAAATGGTTTTATGAAGTAGAAGATTTTGGTGGTGTTGATGAAGTAAATGCGATGACAGTTTCTACAATTGGTTTAGACGGTTTTCCAAAATCGCGAGTTGTTTTACTTAAAAAATATAATGAAGAAGGCTTTATTTTTTACACCAACTATGATTCCGAAAAAGGTAAAGCAATAACGGCTAATCCTAATGTTTGTTTATCTTTCTTTTGGCATAGTATGGAGCGACAAGTTATTATCAAAGGAATTGCTGAAAAAGCATCCACAATCATTTCTGATAATTATTTTGCCTCTAGACCTGATGGAAGCAAATTAGGCGCAATAGTTTCTAACCAAAGCGAAGTTATTGAATCTAGAGCGATTCTGGAAAATAAATTGAAAGAATTAGAACACCAATTTGAAGGAAAACAAATTGATAGACCCACTAATTGGGGCGGCTTTTTGATAAGACCAATTCAAGTTGAATTTTGGCAAGGAAGACCAAACCGTCTTCATGACAGAATTAGATTTACATTACAAGATGATTACTTTTGGAAAATTGAAAGATTAGCTCCTTAGGTAAGTTTTTTATTTCAAAATAATTAAAATGATGTATTTCATCGATTTTATTTTTACTTTATCGGTTTTTTAATATATATTCGTGTCAGAATTAATAACAATATTTATTGAAATAAAGTTTTAAACAATTTCCCCAAGTTGAATTAAACGTAAACCTACTGCTATTTTGTTAATATTGAAATTAATTTTATGGTTTTAATGTCATAAAACTAAAAATTGGGAAGGATAAAGCATTCATTGTTTTATCCTTTTTTATTTGAATTAACTTTTCAAAAAAAGATTTTTACAATTTGTCTTGTTAGCTTTAAAAATAATATCTTCGCATTTACGTTATCATTAGCATAATGTATAGCAATTGTATGTCAAAAAAAATAATTTTTTCCTTTTTTATACTAATTAACACACTGGTTTTTAGTCAAATTGGTGGTAAAACAACTTACCAATTTCTAAACTTGGTAAATTCTCCTAGACAAGCTGCTTTAGGTGGAAAAACCATCACTATTTATGATTATGATGTAAACCAAGCCAATTTCAATCCTGCAACTATAAATCCTGATATGGATAATAGACTATCAGTTAATTACGGAAGCTATTTTGGTGAAGTTACCTACGGAACTGCTTCGTATGCTTATACCTACGATCGTCACGTGCAAACATTTCAGGCAGGAATTAACTATGTAAATTATGGAAATATAGACGGTTATGACGAAATTGGAAACCCAACTTCATCCTTTACCGGAAGCGAAATTGCTCTTTCATTTGGCTACGCATACAACGTTCCTTTCACTGATTTGCATATTGGCGCAAGCGGAAAATTAATTTCATCAACTTTAGAAAGTTACCAGTCTTATGGTGGTGCGCTCGATATTGGCGCCATATACATCGATGAAAAAAACGATATTAATTATGCGCTTGTTGTTCGTAATATAGGCACACAGTTTAAAGCTTATAATGAAGTAAATGAGAAATTACCATTAGAAATTATGGCAGGAATTTCTCAAGAAGTTGAAAATGTGCCTATACGTTGGCATTTAACTTTAGAAAATCTTCAACAATGGAATCTTGCTTTTTCAAATCCTAACAGAGCGCAAAGCACTTTAGATGGAGAAACCACTCAAGAAAAAGTTTCTTTTTTCAACAATGCACTGCGACATGTGGTTTTTGGTGGCGAATTATTTCCCAGAAAAGGCTTTAATCTTCGCTTAGGCTATAATTTTAGGAGAGGTGAGGAGCTTAAGTTAGAAGAACAACGAAATTTTTCAGGAATTTCACTTGGTTTTGGACTCAAAATGGGACGATTAAAATTTGATTATTCCTATTCCAGATATACTTTGGCAGGAAATACAAGTTTATTCGGATTATCAATTAATTTTGCTGAACAATAATTAGAAACATCACTTTTGGGCATTTTTATAAACCATATTCCCGCTTTCCACAGTATCTCGCCTCATAAAAATGAGACGAGGATACTTGCTGCAATCGGGGTTGTTTTCAATCTTTAGGCATTCTTTATAACTTATACAAAACAACTTTTGAAAAAAATTACAATAGCCATCGACGGATTTTCCTCAACTGGAAAAAGCACATTAGCCAAGCAATTAGCAAAACATTTAGGTTACATTTATGTTGATACTGGTGCCATGTATCGTGCTGTAACTTTTTTTGCTATGCAAAACGGCTATATTTCAAATGAGTTTTTTGACAAAGACACACTAAAAAATAGTTTACCATTTATCAAACTACATTTTCAATTCAATGCCGACTTAGGTTTTGCCGAAATGTATCTAAACGATGTCAATGTCGAAAAAGAAATCCGTACCATCGAAGTTTCCAATTTTGTTAGCAAAGTAGCCGAAGTTTCCGAAGTTCGTTCTAAACTAGTCGAGCAACAACAAGAAATGGGAAAAGACAAAGCAATCGTTATGGACGGTCGTGATATTGGAACCGTAGTTTTTCCCGATGCCGAACTCAAAATTTTCATGACCGCAAGTGCCGAAACTCGTGCACAAAGACGCTTTGACGAACTACAAGCCAAAGGCGATTCAGTTACCTATGAAGAGGTGCTAAAAAACGTTCAAGACCGCGATTATATTGATACTCACAGAGACGATTCGCCATTAGTAATAGCTGAAGACGCCATCGAAATTGACAATTCCTATCTATCAAGAGAAGAACAGTTTCAAGCTGTTTTAGAATTAGTTGAAGAAGTTTTAAATTAGTTCTTAATTATTTTTCGAGAATATTCCTTTGAGTCTGATTTTAATTTAATAACATAAACTCCCTTAGATAGAAAACATAAATCAATAGAAGTTTTGCTTATTTTTTTTTCACAATAAATTAATTTACCAAATTCGTCTAAAATATTTACATCATAATAAAGTGAATTGTCTTTGGGTATTTCCCAATTTAATTTTTCAGTAAAAGGAACAGGGTAGATTACTAGTTCGTCGGGAATTATATTATTAACAATCGATAATGTAGAAGAATTAAGGTAAAAAGAAGTATATTTTGTTGAACCATTATAACCAACAACTATGTCCTTTTTATTATCATCATTTAAATCATCTATTGCTAAAAGACTAAAATAATTCCATGTGTTTTGCAAATCAATTGAAATTTTATTTTCAAAACTAATACCATTATTATTTATTAAATAATATAAATCAGAAATATCGGGTATACCAGAAATTGTGTAAACTCCTATTAAGTCTTTAAATCCATCTTCATTTAAATCTATAAAATTAATATCATCTGCTTTTATATTTTGAATATATAACGGGCTTTCAAATGAAGTTGAGGGCATTCCATTATTTTTAATAAGATAAATACCAGTATAGTTAATTTCTTTAATACCTCCAAAAATATCTTTATCGCCATCATTATCAAAATCTTCAATTTTTATACATTTTAAATTTGATACAGCCGATATCGCGTTTATAGTAAAAATTCCACTTCCATTATTTTGGTGTAAATGAAAGCTACCGTTGACTGAAGAATAACTAACAATATCAATGTCATTGTCATTATCCATATCTTGACATTCTATCAAATAAGGAGTGTAATAATTGCCTATCAGTCCTATTGTGGTTAAACTTCCAAAAGTTGTTCCTGTTAAATTAGGAATCCATGCTAAAGCTATTAAACCAGTTGGACCAGTTTTTCCAAATGTTAAAACAATGTCTTTTAATAAATCATTATTTATATTAACTACTTCAATATTAAATGAATTGTACTGCAGAGGCAAACTATATCCTAGACTAAAATTACCATTGCCATCATTATAATGAACTTCTAGAACAGTTTTTCTAGCGGCAACTACATCTAAATCATTATCATTGTCAACATCAACTACTTCAATATCATATGTTTGCAATGTACTAGTGTAGTTTGATATTTTTTTGTATGAAGTGAATTCTCCATTTCCTTTGTTTTTGTTCCAAACAACTGCATTTAATGAAGAGATAATATCTTTTTTTCCATCATTGTCAATATCTGCAACTTTAACTTTATAAGTAAAACTGTTGTAAAAACTTATAATTGTTTCAGAGTAAGAGTTAGAACTATTATTAATATATGATAAAAGTGTATTGTCATTATCGTTTGGATCGGAGTCATAAGAAGAGATAATAAAATCAGTTTTGGAATCATTATTTAAGTCGTCGGCAATAAAACAGTTTATAGGGGTGACAGATATTAGAGAAATATAGCTTCCAAATGTTCCATCTGAAAATCTTTTTAAATAAGAAATACCAGATGAAGATAAACCAACTAAATCAGTAAGTCCATCTTCATCAATATCTTTAAATTTTATATCAGAAAATGAGCTTGAAAGTATATTAGATTGAGTTATTCCAAAACTATTTCCAAAAGCACTAATTTTTTTTAATAGACTAGTTCCTGAAGTTGAAAGATAATCTTTAAAGCCATCATTATTTATGTCTTCAAATTCAAAAGATATACCTGAGTTTGCATTTGCAAGTTGAGTTTTTATTCCAAAAACACCATTGCCTAAGTTTTTTTGCCAATAAACATTACTATTTTCATCTCCAATTATAACTTCGGGCAGGTTGTCATTATTTAAATCTCTACATACTAATTTAGTAATATTATAGGCATTAGTAGTATATATTATTTGAGGATTCATGAAAGTACCATTTCCATTATTTCTTAACCACACAACTGAATCATTTGCATTTAGATTAAGAACAATATCATTAATTCCGTCATAATCAACATCACATATATAAGAGCGATTTGGACCATTGGTGATATTCATTAATATTGCCATTGGTGAAAAGGTAAAATTGCCTAAATTTCTAAACCAATTTATTTTATTACCAAAATAATTTGAAGTGATAATGTCTTTTAATCCATCGTTATCTATATCAATAACTGACACTCCGCTCGGGTATTCACTTTGGTTTTGTAATATTGATGTAGGAATGCTAAAGGTAAAATCTCCATTTGAATTCTGGTATAATGTTATTAGACCTAGATTTAATGAGATTGAGATTAGGTCTTTTTGATTATCTCCATTTAAATCTTCAATAATAATCTCTGAATTTAAAGATGGCGTTTGATATTGCTCCAATATAACTTTTTCTGATTCAAAATTAATTTGACTAAAGGCTAAATTGCAGAATAATAATGACATACTTAATCTTGCTCTTAAATTCATAATGTAGTTTTATTTATTCTTACAAATTTATCTTTTTTTTTGACATAAGCAAAGTTAGTCATTATTATTAGAAGCATTGTTTAAAAATACTATTGCATTTTTTTTTATAATCATATAATGGTAGTAATTACAAGCATATGAAACTCGCATACAGACATGAGATTTTATCCATCAACGACAATTTTATTAAAGTCATAAAAAGTAAATTTACAACCTGAAACCTTTTTTTTGCATTTCTCATTTTTAATGTTAGTTTTACAATCTATTTACATTAAAAAAACGATTTCGTTATGAGTTTAAAATTTAGATTGACTCTTATGAGTTTTCTCCAGTTTTTTGTTTGGGGAGCGTGGTTGATAACAGTTGCCAATTACTGGTTTGGAACCAAACAATGGAGTGGAGCAGAATTTGGAGCCATTTTTTCAACACTTGGAATTTCTTCTATTTTCATGCCAGCTATTACAGGAATTATTGCTGACAAATGGGTAAATGCCGAAAAATTATATGGTTTTCTTCATATTTTAGGTGGATTGGCGTTGTGTTATATTCCTCAAGTTGAAGATCCAACTACTTTTTATTATGTAATTTTTGCCGCAATGCTTTGTTACATGCCGACAATTTCTCTGTCAAATTCAATTGCTTATAACATTCTTAAAAACAATAATTATGACGTTGTAAAAGTTTTTCCGCCTATTAGAGTTTGGGGAACAATTGGTTTTATTGCCGCCATGTGGATAACCAATCTAACTGGAAATAAAGCTTCATATAATATGTTTTATTTATCAGCTTTAGCAGCTTTTATTCTTGGATTTTATTCTTTTACATTGCCTAAATGTCCACCGCAAAAATTAATTTCAAGCGATGCCTCTTTTGCTGAAAAATTTGGCTTAAGTGCTTTTAAACTGTTTGGAACATACAAAATGGCATTGTTCTTTATCTTTTCAATGTTTTTGGGAGGTGCTTTGCAACTTACAAATATGTATGGAGATGTTTATTTATCTGAATTTTCAAAAGTTCCAGAATATGCCGATTCTATTGTTGTGAAATATTCAACTATTATTATGTCGATTTCTCAAATATCAGAAACCTTGTTTATATTGGCAATTCCTTTCTTCTTAAAACGATTTGGAATTAAGCAAGTGATGCTTATTTCAATGTTGGCTTGGGTTTTACGTTTTGGTTTATTTGCCTACGGAAATCCAGTTGACGGTTTATGGATGATTATTACTTCTTGTATAGTTTACGGAATGGCATTTGATTTTTTCAATATTTCAGGTTCATTATTTGTAGAAACCACAACCGATTCTAAAATTCGTTCATCAGCACAAGGACTATTCATGATGATGTCTAACGGATTCGGAGCCTTTTTTGGCGGAATTATAAGCGGAATAGTTATTGACAACTATTTCACACATGATGGAGCAAGAGATTGGCATGGAATATGGCTTGCTTTTGCAGGTTATGCTTTAGTAGTTGCAGTTCTATTCGCTATTTTCTTCAAACACAAGCACAATCCAGACGAAGTGGCCAACGTGAGTCATTAAAAATATAAATTTTCAAAACCCTTTCAAAATAAACGTGAAAGGGTTTTTTCTTACACATTATTTTGTATATTTGTTTTATTAAATATTTGATTATGAGAAATATCTACTTTATACTTTTTGCATTTTGTTTTGGGTTTTCGTTGAATGCGCAGATTATTAATTTTCCTGATTTGGGTTTTAAAGCAAAATTATTAGAAGCCGATGTAATAAATAATCAAATTGCGATGGATTCAAATAACATTTTTTTAAAAATTGATTCAAATGACGATGGGGAAATTGATGTGAATGAAGCTTTAGAAGTCAATTCATTATATCTTTACGGAAATACTATTTCTTCAATAGAAGGAATTGCTTATTTTTCAAACTTAACTTCTTTATATTGTATAGAAAATCAATTAGTAAATTTGAATTTAACAGGTTTGAATAATTTAACACAGTTTACATGTCAATATAATAATCTCATCACTTCAATTGATTTAAGTAGTTTAACAAATCTTTTAAATGTTTCTTGTACCAATAATAATCAGTTGAATAATTTAAATGTTAATGGATTGGTTAATTTACAAGATTTAAGATGTAGTAGTAATAATTTATCTACTTTAGATGTAAATGATTTAATAAATCTTAAAATATTAATTTTCTACAATAATAATATTAGTTCTATTGATTTGCATAATTTAATTCTTTTAGAATCTTTGGAAACCAGTTTGAATCCTTTATCAAATATAGATGTTTCTCAGAACATAAATTTAGAAGTGTTTTCCTGTGTAAGTAACAATTTATCTCAATTAAATTTTTTACAAAATCAAGACTTAATTGATATTAGATGTGATTATAATAATTTAACAAGTTTAAATGTTACTCAAAATATTGGTCTCACAAACATTAGTTGTAGTTCAAATCAATTAACAGAATTAGATCTTTCACAAAATATTAATTTAATTTCTTTAGATATAGAAACTAACTATATAAATAGTTTGGAATTATCAAATAACAGTTCACTTAATTGGTTAGACTGTGGATCAAATCAATTAACAAACTTATTTATTAAAAATGGTATAACTGAAAGCTTTATTGCTTTGAATAATAACCCGAATTTGCAATATGTTTGTGCCGATACAGCGCAAATAATTCAAGTTCAAGATATAGTAGCCACTTATGGATATACTAATTGTGTTGTTAATTCTAATTGTTCTTTGGCTAACCAAGATTTTGACTTTGTTGATTATTTTTCAATAAATCCAAATCCTGCAAAAGATATTTTGACAATTCAAACCAAAGAAAATGTTGAAGTTTCTTCTATAAACATTTACAATACTTTAGGGCAATTGGTTTTACTAATTCCAAATGCAAAAGATATTTCAACCATTGATGTTTCAAGTTTAAAAAAAGGAAATTATTTTATAAAAGTACTATCTGATAAAGGTGTTTCTAGCACAAAATTTATCAAAGAATAATTATTTAAACATAAATTATAGTAAACCCTTTCTGAAATCAAACTCAATAAGGGTTTTTCTTTGAAAAATATTTTGTAATTAATAAATTATGATTACTTTTGCAGTCCAAAATGCAGAGTAGAGTTTCGTTTGGAAATCAATTATTTAAGTAAAAACACTTTTGTTTTTCTATCGCTTAAAGAAACTCATGAAAAACAAAATACAAATTTTTTATCAGCATGTCTGAATTAAACAAAGAACAACAGGATTTTTTAGCAGGTTTTAACTGGCACAACTACTCAGAAGGAATTGATGCAGTAGACGAAAAAAACTTACAAGAGTTTGAAGATTTAGTATCTAAAACTTTTATTTCTACTGACCAAGAAGAAGTAGTAGAAGGTGTAGTAGTTAGAATTACTGAAAGAGACGCGATTGTTGACATTAACGCAAAATCGGAAGGTGTAATTTCACTTAACGAATTTCGTTACAATCCAAACTTAAAAGTTGGAGACAAAGTAGAAGTATTAATCGACATCCGTGAGGATAAAACAGGTCAATTAGTATTATCTCACAGAAAAGCAAGAACTATCAAATCATGGGATAGAGTTATTGCTGCTAACGAAACTGGAGAAATCGTTCAAGGTTTTGTTAAATGTAGAACTAAAGGTGGTATGATTGTAGATGTTTTCGGAATTGAAGCATTCTTACCAGGTTCACAAATTGATGTGAAACCAATCCGTGATTACGATGTATATGTAAACAAAATGATGGAATTCAAAGTGGTAAAAATTAACCACGAATTCAAAAACGTTGTAGTTTCTCATAAAGCGCTTATCGAAGCAGATATCGAAGTTCAGAAAAAAGAAATCATAGGTCAATTACAAAAAGGACAAGTATTAGAAGGTGTTGTTAAAAACATTACTTCTTATGGTGTGTTCATTGACTTAGGTGGTGTTGATGGATTAATCCACATTACTGACCTTTCTTGGTCTAGAATCAATCACCCAAGTGAAGTTCTTGAACTAGATCAAAAATTAAATGTTGTAATCCTTGATTTTGATGATGAGAAAACAAGAATTCAATTAGGTTTAAAACAATTAAACGCTCACCCATGGGATGCTCTTGGAGCTGACTTAAAAGTTGGTGACAAAGTGAAAGGTAAAGTAGTAGTTATCGCTGATTACGGTGCTTTCATTGAAGTTGCTGAAGGTGTTGAAGGTTTAATTCACGTTTCAGAAATGTCTTGGTCTACTCACTTAAGAAGTGCTCAAGATTTTGTAAAAGTTGGTGATGAAGTAGAAGCTGTTGTTTTAACTTTAGATAGAGATGACCGTAAAATGTCATTAGGTATCAAACAAATGACACAAGATCCATGGACTGATATTACAGCTAAATATCCAGTAGGTTCTAAACATACAGGAACTGTAAGAAACTTTACAAACTTTGGTATTTTCGTAGAATTAGAGGAAGGAATTGATGGATTAATTTACATCTCTGACTTATCTTGGACTAGGAAAATCAAACATCCATCTGAATTTGTAAACGTTGGTGAAAAATTAGACGTTGTAGTCTTAGAATTAGATGTTGATGGACGTAAATTATCTTTGGGTCACAAACAAACTACTGCTAATCCTTGGGATCAATACGAAGATTCTTTCGCTGTAGGAACTATTCACAATGGTGAAATTTCTGAAATCGTTGACAAAGGTGCTACAGTTGAATTTGGTGATGATATCGTTGCTTTTATTCCAACTCGTCACTTAGAAAAAGAAGACGGTAAAAAATTGAAAAAAGGCGATACTGCTGATTTCAAAGTTATCGAATTCAACAAAGAATTCAAAAGAGTTGTAGCTTCTCACACGGCTATCTTCCGTGAAGAAGAGGAAAAAGTAGTAAAAGCTGCTGCAGAAACTGCAACAACTAATGCTCCTGCTCAAACTCTTGGAGATAACAACGAAATTCTTGCTGGTCTTAAAGCCAAAATGGAAAAAGAAAAGAAAGAGAAAAAATAATTTCTCTCGATTTTATAAACAAAAAGCTCTACAGAAATGTAGAGCTTTTTTTTATTAGTTTTCTTTAAACGGACTATTCCAAATAACGGTATTGAAATTTTTACCCATCATAAAAAAGTAATAGGCAATAACCGCTACAATTGACTTAAAGCTAAATATAAAAACGATTAACTGTGCCATTGGTACTGATTTACTCAAATTATTTGTTGGAACCAAAAATGATATGATAGCACTTACTATTAAACAGAACACCGTAAATGTTCCCAAATTTTTAATAGGTAATACAGAATATTTTCTCAAAGGATTTATTTCATTTCCCCATTTATGTATCAAGTAGTAGTAATTAGTATCAATTGGAACAAATAGTAATGGGTCATCGTATTTTTTTAATAAAAAGGCACTGCTAGGAGCCATTATTTTAAAACCTTTTAGTTTTGTATTGTGTTTCTTTTCAAGAAATCTAATCTTAGAAATTGCTTCTTCTGGTATTTCATTGTTAAATAATATACTGTCCAGAAATCGCAAACGATAATCTACACAAACATCTTGAATTGAGTTAATGTGATAAACGTTCTCTTTTTCTAGTTCAAAATAGTTAAAGTTATTAGTAATTGTTTTACTTTCAGTATTCAGCTCATTTTTTATACTATCTCTTTCAATTTCATTTTGATGTAAAATTGAATAAACTTCTTCCAAAGTTTGGTTTTGGGATAGTAATTTCATTCTGCTATCGTCAAGAGCATTCACTAGTGTGCTAGGTTTTTTTGTCATGATTAACAATTATTAGTACTCACACTAAAGTAGTGAATAGTAATTTTTTATCAAAAAATAACAGTTCTTTTTTTGATTAAACTACTGTTAAATAGCTTATTCATTATCAAAATAACCTTTTGTTTTAACTTTTGTAGAAAAGAAATTCAAAAACAAAACCACAAAGGATAAGAAAAACATAGCTTGAATGCTAACTAATATTTTTCCGTAAGTTGTAATTGGATAATAATCGCCAAAACCAATCGAATTTGAACTTACAATGCTAAAATAAACCGAATCAAACCAATGTTCAAAAGGTTTATTCATGTTGTCACCTAATGTGTAAAGCACGCCAAATGCAATCACAATTTCCAAATAATTGAAAAACAAAAGCAACATAGAGCGTTTATAAGAACGAGGTTTTGAGAATAAATCGGATGCAAATATTAAAGTCGGAATGTATAGAACAGTTTCTAAAAGAACATATAACATTATCCAAATTAGAAACTCATTGTTCTGCCAATGATTTCGCAAAATTAAAATCGGGAAAATCATCTTCAAAATAATATAAATATCCATTGCCAAATCTTGGTATTCATACTTGATTTTACATGCTAAATATTTTATATAAACACCAGGAAAAAGCAACTGCGAAACAGAAAGAAATAATCTGACAATCTTTTCAATTCCATTGTCATCTTGATGGTCGTTGTTCCAGATAGATTTTATATTCAAAATTCTCTTTTGAATAGAATTGTATTTGGGTTTGTAATCTCTAGAAACTTTACCAACCAGAAGTTTCCTTAAAATCGATCTCATTATCTAAGTTTTTTTATAGTAAACAGTTCATTGTGAATTTCAACTTTTGGATACATTCGTAAAGAGTATTTTCCGCCAAATTTCTTTTTGTAATCAACGTTTCTAATTCTATCTTTTTCATTGATTACCATTGTATTAAATAGAATGAAACCATTTACTTTTAGCAAAGAATTTACATGATTTATAAAAAAATCTTCAAACAAAAAATTAGGCATTTTGGTATCTTGAAAAATATCTATTACAATCAAATCATATTTTTCTTTGGTTTTCAAAACAAATTCAAATGCATCGTCAACAACCAATTCTAAATTCTTTATTTCATTCAATTTAAAATATTTATTCGCAATTTCAACAACTTGAGCATCAATTTCAATACCTGTTATTTTTCCTTTAAATTTTATTTCGTCAACAATCGTTTTTATAACGCTTCCGCCAGCAACACCAAGAATTAAGATGTTTTCAAATTTTTTAATACGTTCAAAACCAATATATTTCAATCCTTTTCTCAATATTCGTTGCAAACTTCCATAAGAATAATTGGTGTTTTTCGAATCTAAAACTAACTCTCCATTGTTCCATGTAACCTCCAAAGTTTTACTTATAGTGGAGTTTTTCTTAATAACGTTTATTGGAATGAAGTAGCTTAAGAATCTTGATAGCATAAATAAAAATATTTTCTCAAAAATAATAGATTAATGCTAAATTTACGCAAAATATTTGAGATGAAGAAACGACTTTATGAATTTATTTTCTTCCGATTAATGGGATGGAAAATAACTGGCGCTAACAATCTAAATGTAAATAAATGTGTTTTTATGGTTTTGCCTCACACAAGTTGGCACGATTTCTATTTAGGATTATTTACAAGAGGAATTACCGAAGTGCCAATGCATTTTGTAGGTAAAAAAGAATTATTCAAATTCCCTTTTGGTTGGTATTTTAAATGGATGGGCGGAAAACCATTAGACCGAACAGGTGGTCTTAATAAGGTAGATGCCATTGCAAAAACTTTTGATGATTATGACGAATTACGATTAGCAATTGCGCCAGAAGGTACAAGAAAGTTGGTATCAGAATTAAAAACTGGGTTTTATTATATTGCTTTAAAAGCCAATGTGCCAATACTTCCAGTAGCTTTTGATTTTGGTAAAAAAGAAGTCAAAATCGGAGAACCATTTATCGCAACGGGCAATTATTTGGAAGATATGAATCAAGTTTTACCATTTTACGATGGCGTTGTTGGGAAGATTCCACAAAGACAATTTATAAGATAAATCCAAATTCATTTTGTTTTCGTAAATAAAGCTATAAACAAAAAAATATAGTATTTATGAAATCAAATCTTTTCTTTCTTGCAGTTTTTACTGCGTCATTTGTATCATGTAATAATGATGATGATATGCCTTCAACAATTCCTGTTGAATCAGAATTTAAATTAGTAACTGCCAGTAACACTTCGGGCAAAGTAACGTTATCTGACTTATCACAAATAACACCGTCGGTTATGAGTTTTATGATACCTTCAACAGATGCAGACGGTGTTTATTATGATAGTGATTTAGATGAAATAGTTCTAGCTTCTCGAACAAACAATGTATTAGAAGTCTATGGTAATGTTGATAATGCAATAATGAGTGCTTCTTCCTCATTAACTTTAAGTTACTCGAGTACTTCAAATTTTAATAACCCAAGAGAAATTGCAGTTTCTGGAAATAAAGTTGTTGTAACTCAAGATCAAAATGCAGCTAACTCAAATACTAATAAATTATTAGTGTATCAAAAAACATCCAATGGTTTTACATTACTAAATGATTACACAGTTGATTTTAAAAATTGGGGAATATTTTTAGATGGAAATACACTTTATGCAACGGCAGATTTAACTGGTGATATTATTGTATTTGAAAATTTCTTTTCGAATGCAAATGGTACTATAACTCCAACGAAAAGGATAACAATTGAGGGATTAGTTCGAACTCACGGAATTTTTTATTCAGCAAAAGACAACAGAATGATTTTAACAGATGTTGGTTCAGCAACGTCTGACAATGATGGTGGTTTAATTGTAATAAATAACTTTTCATCAATAGTAAGTTCAACTGCCAATTTAGGTACTATTTCAATGTCAAATCAAATGAGAGTTTACGGACCAAATTCCTCGCTTGGAAATCCAGTAGATGTTGCATATGATTATGAAACAAATAACATTTATATAGCCGAAAGATTGAAGGATGGTGGAAAACTTCTCACTTTCTCTATGCCTACAACAAATGCAGATATGATGCCTATCAATTCAAGATTAGAGCCCGGAATAAGCAGTGTATATCTTCTTAGAAAATAAATTTAAAATTAATTTTCTAGCCTTCAATAACTTATTTATTGAAGGCTTTTTTGTTTTCAGATAGTTCAAGTTGTTTACATTTGCATTTAATTATATTTACTAAATATGAATTACATTGAACTACATAAAGAACATAAAGCCAACTCGCTTTTTGGAAGATATATTACATTAAAAGATATTGAACCGATTTTATCGAAGTTTCCATCTGAAATAATTGGAAAATCGGTTTTAGGAAAGCCAATTTATAAATATACTATTGGGACTGGAAAAACAAAAATTTTCATGTGGTCGCAAATGCATGGAAACGAAAGCACAACGACAAAAGCTTTATTTGATTTCTTCAATGTAATTCATTCGCAAGAAGAAATAGGAGTGAAGTTGCTTCAAGAATTTACTTTTTGTTTTATTCCAATGGTGAATCCTGATGGAGCCGAATTATATACTCGTGAAAATGCCAATAAAGTTGATTTAAATAGAGATTCAGTCGATTTGTCTCAACCCGAAAGTCAATTACTTCGTATAACTTTTGAAGATTTTAAACCTGATTTTTGCTACAATCTTCATGATCAAAGAACCATTTTTGGCGCTGGAACTACTGGAAATGTAGCAACCGTTTCTTTTTTAGCACCTTCTTTCAATGAAAATCGCGATGTAAATGAAATTCGTTCCAAAGCTATGAATGTTATTGTGGCAATGAATGAAGAATTGCAAGAGCATATCCCTAATCAAGTTGGACGATTCGACGATGGTTTCAACATCATTTGTATTGGTGATATGTTTACTTTTTTAAATGTTCCTACTATTTTATTTGAAGCGGGTCATTATCAAGATGATTATTATAGAGAATATACGCGCAAAATGATTTTTATTTCATTAATTTCAGGATTAAAGTATATTTACGAAAACGATATAGTTAATAATGAAATCGCAGAATATTTATCAATTCCTCAAAATAATATCGCTTTTTATGATTTTCTTTATAAAAACATCAAAATAAATTATGATGGTAAAGAAATTATCACGAATTTTGCTGCACAATACAAAGAAGAACTTATTGATGGAAAAATCCAGTTTAACGCTTACATAGCTGAAATTGGAGAATTAAAAGGAAAGTTTGGTCATTATCTTTATAATGCTCACAAAATGTTATATTCTGATGAGAATGAGAACATTCCGAAATTAAATCAAAAAGCGAATTTTTGTTTAGGAAAAAATGTTAAAATTGTTAATGGTTTAAAAAAATAGCAATTTTTATTCTTTTTTACTAAATAAAATGCATTAATTTGTAATGTAAAAGATATAATAATATAAATTAGTAGTTATGAGTAAGTTTCGTTTAGATGAAGTAGATCACCAAATCCTTGATATGTTAATTGATAACACAAGAGTACCATTTACTGACATCGCAAAAAAATTATTAATTTCTGCAGGAACTGTTCACGTAAGAGTTAAGAAAATGGAAGATGCAGGAATCATTATGGGTTCTTCATTGACATTAGATTATGAAAAGTTAGGATATTCGTTCATCGCTTACGTTGGTGTTTTCTTGAATAATACATCACAAACTAAATTTGTTTTAGAAAGAATCAACGAAATTCCTTTCGTAACAGTTGCTCATGTAACTACAGGGAAATTCAATATTTTCTGTAAAATAAGAGCTAAAGATACTAAACATGCTAAAGATGTTATCTTCATGATTGATGATATCGAAGGTGTTTACAGAACAGAAACGATGATTTCACTTGAGGAAAGTATCAACGACAAAAAACGTTTGATGCACACCATTTTCAAAGACATTTAATTTTCTAATGAAAATCAATTTATACAAACCTCAAGTTTTTTGCTTGAGGTTTTTTTATTTTGTAATTTATAGATTTTTATGAGGGAAAAGGCAATGCTCGTTTATTGAACATTCTGAGCATCTTGGATTAGTCGGACGACAAGTTTCTCTTCCTAAAAATGAAATTGCCATTCCAATTTCTCCCCAAATTTCCTTTGGTAGTAATTGCATTAACTGTTTTTCAACTTTGTTACCATCTTTAGCTTCATCACAAAGACCAATTCTTGGTGCAACTCTTATAACATGTAAATCTGCAATTATACCTTCTGCTGGTACTTTCATTTCTCGCATTATTACATTTGCAGATTTTCTTCCGATTCCTTTTAAAGCGATTAAATCATTCAGATTAGTTGGAATGTTTTTATCGCTCTTTAATGTTTGAGCAATTTCAATTAACCAACTAGATTTGGTATTGAAGTTTCTAACTTTGCTAACATAAGGAAATAAATCTTCAATTGTTGCAATTGATAATACTTCCAAATTTGGAAATTCTGCAAAAAAAGCAGGAGCAATTTTATTAATATTTGCATCTGAATCTTGAGCAGATAAAATAACGGCTACCATTAATTGATATAAATTTTCATAATCTAAAGGATGCTTTTTATCTTTATATTTATCGATTAGCGGTTGCAATTTTTCAGCCCAACCATTTGTATTTTCAAATAATTCCATAATTATTCTTTTATAAATTCCATAATTCGTTTTATAACTTCCGTATTTCCTAAAATTTTTCGATGACCTAAGTTTTTGGTAATCATCAATTCTGAAATATTTAAGTTTTCTTTAATGTTATAAGCTGCTTTAACATTTACATCCACATCATTTTCATCGTGTATTATTAAAACAGGAATTGAAACTTCTTTAGCAGCATTTGAAGCAGAATAATAATCCATTTTAACTTTATATTTTTTCTCGAAATGATCTCTTAATTTGATTCCAATTTCAGCTTTTAATTTTAACTTCTTAATAAAATCATCAATTATGTCTTGAATAATATCGCCACTTCCAATAATTACTGCTTTTTTAACGTTTAAATTTTCTCTAATCGCATTCAAAATCGACATTCCTCCAAGTGAGTGTCCTATTGCAAATTCAAAAGGGCCATATTGTTTTTCCAATTCTAAAATTGAAGCAATAAATTCAATCATTATTGACGAATTTCCTTTTGATTTCCCGTGTGCAGGAGCATCAAAACTAATTGTCGAATATCCTAATTTTACTAATTCATCTGCAATCTTAACTAATTGAGTTCCTCTGCCAGACCAACCGTGAACTAACAGAATTTTCTTTTCGCTTTTTCCATAATGGTAAACCACAATTTCTTTATTTATCGACGGAATAAAAACGGTTTCTTGAATACTTTCTTTATCCATTTGAAATTCGCGTTTCGGAATTTTATGTTTTATGGGTGTTGTAAATAATTTTGCTGCAAACTTTGTTGCTAATTTTGGTGAAATTGCCTCAAATAATTTAGCGGTTATCAATATTACCTTCGGAATTTTCAATGTTTGGGCTTGTATTTCTTTATTTTTTGACATTTCAATAAATTTTAATGCAAGTTACTTTAATTTGTCTTTTTTTTATACATTAGACATCATTAAATAAAAGTTAAAATGCAAAATCAAAGACGCGTAATAATTGAAAATGTATTGCCTCAATTAGACAATGGGGCATTTTTTATAAAAAGAATTGTTGGACAAAAAGTTACTGTAACTGCCGATATTCTATCAGATGGACACGATGTAATGGAGGCTGTTGTTCAATATAAATATGAAAAGGACAAAAAATGGTCAGAAGTTAGAATGAATGCTTTGCCAAATGATGCTTTCGAAGCTACTTTTTCAGTAGAAAAACAAGGTTATTACTCTTATTTTGTCGAAGCTTGGGTTGATTATGCTCTAAATTGGCAATACGGTATTGGTAAAAAAATAAACGACAACCAACACGTAAAATCGGAATTGTTAGAAGGAGTAGAGTACATCAAACCTTTATTATCAAAAGTTTCAGCTTCAGATAAAAAATATTTGAATGAAGTTGTTGATTTATTTTCAAATGAAGTTAATTATGACAAAGCTATCATTGAAGCAGTTTCTGATAAATTAAAAACGATCTTCAAAGAAAATCCAGCCAAATTTTTAGCCAATCAAACACAAGAATTAAGAGTTTATGTAGATAGACAAAAAGCATTATTCAGCACTTGGTATGAATTTTTTCCACGTTCGGCTTCAAGTGTAGATGGTAAACACGGAACTTTTAAAGATTGTGAGCAGATTTTACCTAAAGTTGCTAAAATGGGATTTGATACTTTGTATTTTCCACCAGTTCACCCAATTGGAGAAGTAAATCGTAAAGGAAAAAATAATGCTACTGACGCTCAACCAGGCGATGTTGGTTCGCCTTGGGGAATTGGTTCGCAATATGGTGGTCACAAATCGATTCATCCTGAATTAGGAACTATTGATGATTTCAAATCATTAGTCAAAAAAGCAAAATCATTAAATATTGAGGTTGCAATGGACTTTGCGCTTCAAGCTGCACCAGATCATCCTTATGTTAAAGAATTTCCACAATGGTTCAAATGGCGTCCAGATGGAACTGTGCAATATGCCGAAAATCCACCAAAAAAATATCAAGATATTCTGCCAATTTACTTTGAAAGTGATGATTGGAAAAACCTTTGGAAAGAGTTATTAGATTGTGCTTTATTTTGGGTTGAAGAATGTGGAATTAGAGTTTTCAGAGTTGATAATCCACACACTAAACCATTTTATTTTTGGGGTTGGCTTATTGCAGAAGTTAAGAAGAAATATCCAGATGTATTGTTTTTAGCAGAAGCTTTTACTCGTCCTAAAATTATGCACGAGTTAGCTAAACAAGGTTTCACCCAATCTTATTCTTATTACACTTGGCGAAATACTAAAGCAGAATTGCAAGAGTATTTAACCGAACTTACTCAAACCAATCAAAAAGAATTCTTCCGTCCAAATTTTTGGCCAAATACTCCAGATATCAATCCGTTTCCATTGCAAGGTGCGAATGAAAGTACGCACTTACAAAAATATTTTTTAGCAGCCACATTGTCTTCATCTGTTGGGATTTACGGACCAATATTTGAATATATGGTTTCAGATGCGATTCCAGGAAAAGAAGAATATATGGATAGTGAAAAATACCAAATTCGTCTTTGGGATTGGCAAAAAGAAAATAAAATCACTATGCTAATTTCTAAAATTAATCAAATTAGAAAAGAGCAATCTTCACTGCAACAAACCAATAATATTGAATTCTGTGATACTGATAACGACCAAGTTATTGCCTATTACAAATTTGATGACAACAAAGAAAATGAAACCTTAATGATTGCAAGTTTAGATGCTTATTATGCTAAACAAGCTTGGATTAAATTGCCATTAAAGTCTCTAGGAATTCAAGAAGGACAATCTATTACAGTTATAGATTTAATTACAGGAAACAGCTATAATTGGGATAAAGAATGGAATTTTGTTGAGTTGCATCCAGTTTTACCTTTTCACTTATTTAAAATTCTGAAGTAATTATTAATAATAAATTTACTGTCATGAAAAACGACAATCAAGATACTTTCACAACCACATTCAAATTTAAAAACGAATGGAAAGATGCTTTCAAAGACGATGAATTCATTAAAATATTTTCGTCTGATATTTTAGAAAACTATATCATCAACAAAAGGTGGTATGGAGGTAAAGCTAGTACTCTAAAGTATATTGAAGTCGTAGATCATTTCAAAATTACTTCTAAAAAGAATACCTATTATGGTGTTTTGCTTGAAGTGAATTTTAAAGAAGCATTTTTCCAACATTATTTTATGCCAGTAGCTTTTATGACTACAGATGAGCTAGATACTAATACCATTATTGCTCCTGCAAAGTTTGGAAATATTGATGGTTATTTGGTTGATGCCTTGCATCAAGATGATTTCAGAAAGTTGTTGTTTGATAATATTGCACAATCTACCGAAAGTAAAGGATTAAAATTGATTTTTCATAAAGGCTCTAATTTGGTTGATAAGGAATATAAGTCTTCCAAATTCATGGGTGTTGAACAAAGTAATACTTCGATTATTTATAACGATGCATTTGTATTGAAAATCTTCAGAAGAATTTATGTTAGCACCAATCCTGATTATGAAATTAGCCGTTTCTTGACAGAAAGAATGCACTATGAAAATACGCCAGCTTATACAGGAAGTATAAATTTGGCTTTGCCAGAAGGAAATATCACTTTAGGTTTGATGCAAGAATTAGTTCCAAATCAAGGCGATGCTTGGAAATTTATGTTAGAACAAATGGATGGTGTTTTTGATAATCTTTCCAGAAAGAAAATAAAAATCGACAAACTTCCAAATGTAGAATTGTTCAAACGATTAAAAATCAACGAAATCCCACCAGAAATTATTGATTGGGTTGGTTTGAGTTTATTTTTAAGAGTACAGACTTTAGCATTGCGAACAGCCGAAATGCATATTGCACTCGGAAGTGATATTCACGAAACTGCATTTACTCCAACTACTTACAATGGTGATTACACCGTTTGGTTAAAAAACAGACTTTTATATCAATTCCAAAACCGATTGAATATTATTGAAAATAGTTTGCATAAACTCGACGGAATGGCACTCGATTTAGCACATCAATTCCTCGAAAACAAAAAGTTAATTCGTAAACATTTTGTAGATTTTGATTGGACTAAAATGAAATCGGAACGCATCAGAATTCACGGAGATTTTCATCTTGGTCAAGTTTTAGTAAATGGCGATGATTTCTATCTGCTTGATTTTGAAGGTGAACCAGAAAGCACCATTCGTGATAGAAAAGTAAAACAGCCACCATTAAAAGACGTTGCCGGAATGTTCCGTTCTTTTCATTACGCGATTTACGCAACCATTTTCAACAACGCCGATAAATATCCTTACGAGCAAGAAGATTTATTCAAAGCAGGAGAATTATTGTTTAAATACTTAGTCGGAGCTTTCCTTGAAACCTACATCGAAAAAGCCCAATCAGGCAACTTAAATATAGGTTACAGCCACGAAATCAACTTTTTACTAAAATATTGCATCCTTGAAAAAGCCGTTTACGAGTTGGGTTACGAACTCAATTCTCGTCCGCGTTGGGCAGTAATTCCTTTGCGTGGAATTCAGACTATTATGGGATATTAGAAGCGAATGGCTTGGGCATTTTCGATAATGGCAATTCCCGCTTTTCGCTCCAATCTTTTCCTTTTTAAAGAAAAAAGGAAAAGGATTTCCACTACAATCGGGGCTAATTTGGTTTTGTATTGAAAGTTAGATAAAAAAAATATATGGAAGAAAAATTAAAAGATGTGTATGAAAATATAAAAGATAGATTATCAAATCCTTTGATTTTTTCTTTTATAAGTTCTTGGTTGATTTGTAATTGGAGAATTCCTGTTGCTCTTATTTGGTATGATAAATCTCAATTTAGTGGTTGTGGTTGTAATACTATTTTTGATTATATTGAATTAACATATGCTAAATATGGAAACACTTGGTTGCCTGTTCTTATTGCTTTTGGGTATACTTTGTTAATTCCTTTTATTAAAAATGCAATAAGAATTGTATCTGCTCAAGCTCAAAAATGGGGCGAAGAGAAAGAAATAAAGATTTTAGATGGAAGTAAGATAGGAATTGATAAATACTTGACATTAAGGGAAAGTTACCTGGAAAAAACGAAAAGATTAGAAGAAATTATTTCAAGTGAGAGTAAATATATTGTAGAATTAGATGCAAAATCAAAAGAAATAGATGAATTAAAATTAAATAATGATTCACTGAATGAAAGAATAAATGAAGCAAATGATTTTTTGTTAAATTATAAAGATGCTAAAGTTTTGAATGGGAAATGGTTTTTTAAAAGGTTTAATGAAAAGAATCAATTAAGTATTGAAGAAAAATATAATATTGTTGAAAATCAAATTCAAGTAAAACAAAAGAATGGAAATGATTTCTATTTAAAATATAACATTATTTTCTATTATCACATAGTAAGAGAAAAGAGAATCCAATTTGTAAAAGAAGTACATGATTATGATCAATCAAAAATAGGTGATAGATATATTATTTGTGATTTGACTTATGGTAAAGATAAAATTATCGGAACAGAAAATAAATTGAAAGTGGAATATATAAAAGATAATGATGAGTTACCTTTTTAAATATAATTTCGCAAACGACAAAACCAATCTAGCCCTGATTGGAGTGGCCATTTCGTCTTTTGGCACGAAGTAGAACTGAAAGCAGGAATAGGGAAACCTAAAATGCCCAAACCATTCGCTCCAAATAAAAAAATAATATCAATTGCAATATCAATATCAATTGCAAAAAAATAAACAATAAAAAAATGAACCAAGTACAACCACATTCCTTATTCACCGATTTCGACATCGATTTATTCAAAGCAGGAAAACATTTTCAACTATACGAAAAATTAGGCGCGCATCTTATTGAATTAGATGGAGTTAAAGGCGTCTATTTTGCCGTTTGGGCACCATCAGCGCGTTCGGTTTCTGTTGTTGGTGATTTCAATTTTTGGGTTCAAGGCGAGCATCAATTAAACGTTCGTTGGGACGAATCCGGAATATGGGAAGGTTTCATTCCTGGAATTGATAAGGGGACAACCTATAAATATAAAATTCAATCCAACAATGGCGGTTTAATCACTGAAAAAGCCGATCCATTTGCTTTATACTGTGAACATCCACCACATACAGCATCAGTAATTTGGGATCTAGATTACAAATGGAAAGACACAAAATGGATGGAAATCCGTAAAGAGAAAAACGGATTAGACAAACCATTTTCGGTTTACGAAGTACATTTAGGTTCATGGAAACGCAATGCCGATGGCAAGTTTTTGACTTATATTGAATTGGCAGACCAATTAGTCTCGTATGTAAAAGAAACAGGTTTTACACACGTTGAATTTATGCCAATTATGGAATATCCTTACGATCCATCTTGGGGCTATCAATTGGTAGGTTATTTTGCTCCAACATCACGTTTTGGAAAACCACAAGATTTTATGCTTTTGGTTGATAAATTGCACCAAGCTGGAATTGGAGTAATTTTAGATTGGGTGCCATCACATTTCCCAGATGATGCACACGGATTAGGATTTTTCGATGGTTCCAATTTATACGAACATCCAGACAGAAGAAAAGGCTATCATCCCGATTGGAAAAGTTTGGTTTTCAATTATGGACGAAATGAAGTGCGTTCGTTCTTGATAAGTAATGCCATTTTTTGGCTAAAAAATTATCACGTTGATGGACTTCGAGTTGATGCTGTTGCGTCAATGTTATATTTGGATTATTCAAGAAAAGAAGGCGAGTGGGAACCAAATATTTATGGAGGAAGAGAAAATTTAGATACCATCAGTTTTCTAAAAGATTTCAACGAGGCAGTTTATGCTAATTTTCCAGATGTTCAAACTATTGCTGAAGAAAGTACAAGTTTTCCAATGGTTTCTCGTCCAACATTCCTTGGTGGTTTAGGTTTCGGAATGAAATGGATGATGGGCTGGATGCACGATACTTTGCAATATTTTGCTAAAGAAAGTGTGTATAGAAAATACCATCAAAATGACATAACTTTTTCTATGACTTATGCATTTACAGAGAATTTTATGTTACCACTTTCACATGATGAAGTAGTCTACGGGAAACATTCCATTCAAGGAAGAATGCCAGGCGATGAATGGCAACGTTTTGCAAATCTTCGTTTACTTTATGGATATATGTTCACGCATCCAGGGACAAAATTATTGTTTATGGGTAGCGAATTCGGACAAACATCCGAGTGGAATTTTGAAAGCAGTTTAGATTGGCATTTATTACAATATGGTTTCCATGATGGAATAAAAAAATGCATTACCGATTTGAATGATTTATATAAAACACATCCTGCATTATATGAAAAACAATTTTCGGCAGAAGGTTTTGAATGGATCAATTATTCCGACAATGAAAATTCTGTTTTAGCCTATATCCGTAAAGGAAATAAAGAAAAAGAGAACTTAATTGTAGTGTGCAATATGACTCCAGTTATTCATGAAAACTACAGAATCGGACTTCCAACAAAAGGAAAACTAACAGAAATTTTCAATTCCGATAGAGCAGAATATAACGGAAGTGGAGTTAATAACGCAAAAACAATAAAAATTGAAGCAACTCCATGGAATGGAAGAGAATTTTCAGCAGAAATTATTCTTGCACCGTTAGGGATTTCAGTTTTTAAAATTTCATAATACTTTCTAGACCTGTCAGGTTTTTATAACTTGATAGGTCTAGTTTTATATTTATATTCAACCGCAAACGTTATAGTTAAAAAAACCTTTAATTCATTGTTAATTTATAGGTTACAACTTTGTAAATTTGACGATTGTCAAAAAAACAACCTATGATTATTAATACCGAACTAGAACGCAAAGGTGATTTATTTCCATCCAATATTATTTCATATAAACAAGAAGTTGATTCTATAGATTTTCATACTGATAATGATGTAATTCTAAGAGTTACGGTTCTTAGAGACAGTATGATTCGATTTAGAATGACTGTCAAAGGATACTTTAGCAATGACTTTTCGTATGCAATTGATAAAACACAATCACACGGATTTAATATTTTAGAAGTAACTGAAGAAAAGGATCATTATAGAGTTAAAACTTCTAAAGTATACGTTGTAGTCCAAAAGCATGATTGCCGTGTTGGAATCTATGAATTAGACGGAACCACAATTCTTGAAGACGAATTAGGTTTCCATTGGGAAGAATGTTACGAATATGGTGGAAATATTGTAAAAATGAGCAAAGCTTCTCACGACGGCGAAAGTTTTTACGGACTTGGCGATAAAGCAACTCATCTAAATCTGAAAGGAAAACGTTTAGAAAATTGGGCAACCGATCAATATGCATTTCATAAAGATCAAGAACCATTATATAAAGTTGTTCCGTTTTATATAGGGTTGCATCACAATAAAGCTTACGGAATTTTCTTTGACAATACATTTCGTTCTTATTTTGATTTTAGTCATGAAAGAAAAAATGTAACTAGTTTTTGGGCAGATGGCGGTGAGATGAATTACTACTTTATTTACGGTCCAAAAATGAGCGATGTAGTAACAACTTACACACATCTAACAGGAAAACCAGAATTGCCGCCACTTTGGGCGTTGGGTTATCACCAATCAAAATGGAGCTATTATCCTGAAAACAGAGTAAAAGAAGTTGCTAACAAATTCCGAGAACTTCAAATTCCATGTGATGCCATTTATTTAGATATTGATTACATGGATGGTTTCCGCTGTTTTACATGGAATAAAGAGTATTTTCCAAATCCAAAACAAATGGTAGCAGATTTAGCAAAAGATGGATTTAAAACTATTGTAATTATTGATCCCGGAATCAAAATTGACAAAGAATATTCAGTTTATAAAGAAGCTTTAGAAAAAGATTATTTTTGTAAAAGAGCCGACGGACCATATATGAAAGGTAAAGTTTGGCCAGGCGAATGTAATTTTCCTGATTTTACAAATCCAGAAGTTCGCGATTGGTGGGCTGGATTACATAAAGAATTAATTGCTGAAATAGGAGTTAAAGGCGTTTGGAATGATATGAATGAACCTGCTGTAATGGAAGTACCAACCAAAACGGCTCCATTAGATATGCGTCATAATTACGATGGAAATAATTGCAGTCATAGAAAAGCTCACAATATTTATGGAACGCAAATGGCACGTGCTACTTATGAAGGAGTTAAGCGATTTGCTTATCCAAAACGACCTTTTGTAATTACGCGTTCTGCATATTCTGGTGCGCAAAAATACACATCGTCTTGGACTGGTGATAACGTAGCAACTTGGGAACATTTATGGATTGCTAATGTGCAAACGCAAAGAATGTCCATTTCTGGAATGGGTTTCACAGGCTCAGATATAGGCGGATTTGCCGAACAACCTTCTGCTGAATTATACGCTCGCTGGATTCAATTAGGTGTTTTTCACCCTTTTTGTAGAACGCATTCATCTGGACATCATGGCGATCAAGAACCTTGGAGTTTTGGAGAAGAAGTAATTGATATTACTAGAAAATTTGTTGAATTACGTTATAAATTATTGCCTTATTTATATACAATGTTCTGGCAATATGTAAATGATGGTGTTCCAATGTTGAAACCATTAGTATATTTTGACCAAAATGATCCGCAAACGCATTACAGAACTGATGAATTTGTTTTTGGAAATCAAATTTTAGTTTGTCCAATTCTTGAACCAAATGCTCTTGGTAGAAGAATGTATTTGCCAGAAGGTAATTGGTATAATTACTGGACAAATGAGTTAGTTTCAGGTAAAAAAGAACTTTGGGTTGCAACCGATTATGACCAAATTCCTTTATTTGTTAAAGAAGGCGCAATTATTCCAAAGTATCCAGTTCAGCAATATGTTGGACAAATTGAAAATCCTGAACTTACTTTAGACGTTTATTATAAGTTAGGAAAGGAAAAATCGTTTGTTTACGAAGATGCACAAGATGGTTATGATTATAACAAAGGAAGATTTAGTCATAAAACTTTCACTTTGAATGGTAAAGAAAATGAATTGTTTATTCATCAACATAAAGAGGGAACTTTTGAAACAATTCACCAAACTATAAAATTAAATTTAAAAGCTATTCCATTCAAAGTAATTGGTATAGAAATTGATAATGAGAAATTAAATTTAGATCAAGTTTCATTCGATGGATTTTCTTTAGTGGTTGATAAAGATTTTACTGAAATTCATTTGATTGGATAATTTTTTTTACATTTGTTTAACAAAATTTTATACTATGAATAAAAGAAATTTATTAATTGGGTTTGGTATTGTAGCATTAGTTTTTGCTTGCGCTAAGAATCCTTTTACAGGAAAAAGTACAATGGCTTTGGTTCCTAATGCTGAAATATTTCCAATGGCATTTCAACAGTACAATCAATTTTTGTCTGAAAATAAGGTCGTGAAAAATACTGTAGAATCTAAAAAAATTGAAACTGTAGGTACAAAAATAAAAGTGGCAGCAGAACGCTGGTTAGCTGCAAATGGTCATTCAGATTATTTAAATGGATACAATTGGGAATATAATTTAGTAGATAATAAAGAAGTAAATGCATGGTGTATGCCAGGCGGAAAAATAGTTTTTTACACAGGTATTCTACCAATTTGTAAGGATGACGCAGGGATTGCAGCTGTTATGGGACATGAAGTTGCACATGCATTAGCAAACCACGGACAACAAAGAATGAGTGCAGGAATGCTTCAGCAACTTGGACAAGTTGGTGCTGCAGTAGCAGTTGGGAATCAAGACCCACAAACTCAACAAATTGTAATGCAGGCATATGGGATAGGTTCGCAAGTTGGAGGAATGTTACCTTTTAGTAGAAAACACGAAAGTGAAGCGGATATGATTGGATTGACATTAATGGCAATTGCTGGTTACAACCCTCAAAATGCTGTCGCTGTTTGGGAACGTATGTCAGCACAATCAGGTGGACAAGCTCCACCAGAAATTTTAAGCACACATCCAAGTAACCAAACAAGAATTGATCATCTTACTTCACTAATTCCACAGGCGAAAGTTGAAGCAGCTAAGTTTGGCGTTACGTTTAAATAACATATAAGTTACAAAAAAAGAGTATATTTGAATCCCGAGAAATCGGGATTTTTTATTTTAAAAAAGCAAAAAAATGGCAAATCTCGAAAAAGGAAATCCAAAATTAATTAACGCTTGGGCTTTTTATGACTGGGCAAATTCAGTTTATAGTTTAGTAATTGCTACGGCAGTTTTCCCCATTTATTATGAATCAATTACTGGTAAAAACGGTGGAATTGTCCACTTTTTAGGAACTGAATTTCATAATTCAACGTTATTATCATATTCACTTTCATTTTCATTTTTGATAGTAGCTTTTATTTCTCCAATTCTTTCTGCAATAGCAGATTACACAGGAAATAAAAAGCGATTTATGCAGTTTTTCTGTTACTTAGGTTCACTTTCTGTAATGAGTTTATTTTTTTTTACAGGTGTTGAAAATTTATGGATAGGAATTGTTTTTACTATTTTAGCTAGTATTGGTTTCTGGGGAAGTTTTGTTTTTTATAATTCGTATTTGCCCGAAATAGCACATCCTGAGCAACAAGATAGGGTGAGTGCTAAAGGCTTCATGTTTGGATATACTGGTTCGGTTTTATTATTAGCCTTCAATTTGGTAATGGTCATGAAACCAGAATTATTTGGAATTACCGATGAAAGTTTGCCAGCGAGAATTTCATTCCTAATGGTTGGTCTTTGGTGGATGGGTTTTGCACAAGTAACTTTTTATCATTTACCAAACAACGTATTTCATAAAAAACCTGAAAAAGATTTTATTTTTAAAGGATTTAAAGAATTAAGAGAAGTTTTGAGAGCATTAAAAGCGCAAATGAGTTTAAAACTATTTCTTTCAGCTTTCTTTTTTTATAGTGTTGGTGTTCAAACAATTATTTTATTATTAGGTATTTATGTTAAAAAAGAATTGAATATTGATACAAGTAAACTAATTATAATTATACTTTTAATTCAAATTGTTGCTATTTTAGGAGCTTTTTTATTTTCAAGAATTTCCGATAGAATTGGTAATATAAGAACCTTGAAAATTACTATTGCGATATGGGGAATTGTCTGCTTGGCAATTTATTTTACAAATGCAAAAAGCGAATTTATAGATTTACAAGTATATTTACTTGGAGCAGGAATCGGAATGGTTTTAGGTGCCATTCAATCTATTTCTCGTTCAACATATTCCAAATTATTGCCTGAAACCGAAGACCACGCGACCTACTTTAGTTTTTATGACGTAACCGAAAAAATAGCAATTGTATTAGGAACTTTTATTTTTGGATTTGTAGGTGCTATTTCAGATTCGCTAAAAAACTCAATTTTTATATTGGCAATATTCTTTTTACTAGGATACATAGTTTTAAGTTTTATGAAAAAAGTTGAAATTAATTCTGGTAAATAAAAATACTAGAGCAAAAATTTATAATTAAAAAGGAATATATTTATATTTGGCAAAAAATAATAATTTTATGAAAAACACACAGTTAATTAGAGTTGTAATACTACTTTTTTCATTAGCAATTTTTAATTCTTGTGACGTTGGTGTTGAGCCATTAGATCCAGCATTAGTAACTACTGATGATAACAATAATGAATGCCCGCAACCAACAAATTTTGTTGCTAGTAATTTTATTAACAATAGCGTTAATTTGACTTGGAATCCAGGTAATAATGAAACAAGTTGGCAAATAGAGTATGGTTTAAGTGGTTTCGAAATGGGATCAGGAACAAAAGTAATTTCTACTAATACTTCTATGACGATTGCTAATTTGGTTTCTACTAATAGTTATGATTTTTATATAAAATCTATATGTGGAAGTGAAGTTTTTGGGGATTCTTACGGACCAATTACTGTCGTACCAGTAAACGCAAATTGCAGTAATCCTTCTAATTTAACGGTAGTTAGAAACCCAACTAATGCAGCATTGGCAACAGTAAGTTGGACAGCTGGTGGAAATGAAAATGCTTGGGAAATTCAGTATGGAAATGCCGGATTTATAATTGGACAAGGATCTATTGTTCAAGCAAGTTCAATTCCTAAAATAGTTGACGGATTGACTAATGGAAGCTATAGTTTTTACGTAAGAGCAAAATGTTCTGCAACTGAATATAGTAATTGGGTTGGTCCAGTTAATTTAGCTGCAGTTTCAACTGGAGGAACCGGAATTGTTGGAAATTATTTGCTAACTGGTTTTACATCCTCTGTACCGATTGACATTAACGGGAACGGAACATCATCAAATAATGTTTTAAGTGAAACTGTTTGTTACAATGATTTGAAATTAATATTACTTGCAAATAATTCTTTTGCTTTGGATTCGAAAGGAACAGATATAGTTTTTGAGGTTGTAAATGGTGTTGAAATAGAATCTATTGAATGTTATGTAGATCCAGTAGAAACAGGAACATGGGTTTTGAATGGCAACATTTTAACGTTAACATATTCTGATAGTACAACAGATAATTATACTTATAATTCTGCAAATAACACATTAAAAGCGACTGTAAGTGATGGAACTATTGTTGGAACAACAGACCAAGGAGGTCCAATAACATTAACAACAGACTTAACATTCACTTTTACTAAGCAATAATAATTTAATAATATTTTCAAAATCCGTCTTCATGACGGATTTTTTTATGGCATAAAGTTTGACCTTTTAACACACCAAACGAATATATAAGCGTTACATCGATTTTAATTAGTTTTGATGTGTCGAAATACTACATTTGTTTTACAATCAAACATTTTTAATGTCATATTGACTTACTCATTATATATGTCACAACATAAAATATTTACACTTGACAATTTGTCATTGCAGGAAATTGATTCTGAAGCCGAATTAATTCCACTTTTAACGCCCGAAGATGAGGAAGAAATGATCAATGAACAACTTCCTGATTCATTGCCTATTTTACCATTACGAAACACTGTTTTATTTCCAGGTGTTGTAATTCCAATTACTGCTGGTAGAGATAAATCTATAAAACTTATTAATGATGCAAATGCTGGTGATAAAATCATTGGTGTTGTAGCGCAATTAAATGAAGAAGACGAAGATCCAACTCAAAATGATATTAATAAAATAGGAACTGTAGCAAGTATTCTCAGAGTATTAAAAATGCCTGATGGAAATGTTACCGTTATTCTTCAAGGGAAAAAACGTTTTGAAATTGACGAAGTAACTTCTGAAAGCCCATATTTAAGAGCGACTATCAAAGAAGTTGAAGAAAAAAGACCAAGCAAACACGATACTGAATTTAAAGCGATTTTAGAATCAATAAAAGAGTTGGCTATTCAGATTATTAAAGAAAGTCCAAATATTCCAACAGAAGCTACTTTTGCTATCAAAAACATTGAGAGCCAATCATTTTTAATCAATTTTGTTTCTTCTAACATGAATTTATCTGTTCAAGAAAAACAAAATTTGTTGACGATAAATGCTTTAAAAGAAAGAGCTTTAGAAACGTTGCGTTTTATGAATATTGAAATGCAAAAGTTGGAGTTAAAAAATGATATTCAATCTAAAGTTCGTTTTGATTTAGACCAGCAACAACGTGAATATTTCTTGCATCAACAAATGAAAACCATTCAGGAAGAATTGGGTGGCGTTTCGCAAGAACAAGAAATTGAAGAAATGCGTCAAAAAGCTAAAACGAAAAAATGGGATGACAAAACCGAAAAGCATTTTGAAAAAGAACTTTCCAAAATGCAACGAATGAATCCTAACGCACCCGATTTTGGAATTCAACGCAATTACCTTGAATTATTTTTAGAATTGCCTTGGGGTGAATATACCAAAGATAATTTCGATTTAAAACGAGCACAAAAAATTCTCGACAAAGACCATTTTGGTTTGGACGATGTTAAGAAAAGAATGATAGAACATTTGGCAGTTTTAAAATTGCGAAATGACATGAAATCGCCAATTATCTGCTTAACTGGACCTCCGGGAGTTGGAAAAACTTCTATTGGTAAATCGGTAGCAGAAGCTTTGGGAAGAGAATATGTTCGTATTTCGTTAGGTGGATTGAGAGACGAAGCAGAAATTCGCGGGCACAGAAAAACCTATATTGGCGCAATGCCAGGACGAATTATCCAAAGTTTGAAAAAAGCAGGAACATCCAATCCAGTATTTGTTTTAGACGAAATTGATAAACTAACTAGCAATAATCAAGGCGATCCATCTTCGGCATTATTAGAAGTTTTGGATCCTGAGCAAAACAATGCTTTTTATGATAATTTCCTCGAAATGGGATATGACTTGTCAAAAGTTATGTTTATTGCAACTTCTAATAATATGGCAACCATTCAACCAGCTTTAAAAGACAGAATGGAAGTTATAAAAATGTCAGGTTATACAGTTGAAGAAAAAATTGAAATTGCACGTCAACATTTATTTCCAAAACAACTAAAAGAACACGGATTAAAACTAAAAGACTTGACTATTGGAAAAAAGCAATTAGAAAAAATAATTGTTGGATATACTCGTGAATCAGGAGTTCGTGGTTTGGAAGCTAAAATTGCACAAGTGATTAGAAATGCAGCTAAATCGGTCGCGATGGAAGAAGCTTATAATGTAAAAGTGACTGATGAAGATATTATTCAAGCATTAGGAGTTCCTAGATTAGAAAGAGATAAATCAGAAAATAATGAAGTGGCTGGTGTTGTAACAGGATTAGCTTGGACAAGTGTTGGTGGCGATATTCTATTTATTGAATCTTTGATTTCTAAAGGAAAAGGAACCATGACCATTACAGGAAATTTAGGAACTGTAATGAAAGAATCGGCGACAATTGCTTTAGAATATATCAAAGCCAATGCTGAATTACTTGGTTTAGATGCTGAAGTAATTGCAAAATACAACATTCATATTCACGTTCCCGAAGGTGCAACGCCAAAAGATGGACCGAGTGCTGGAATTGCAATGTTAACGTCGTTAGTTTCTTTGTTCACACAAAAAAGAGTTAAGAAAAGTTTAGCAATGACTGGCGAAATCACATTAAGAGGAAAAGTGCTTCCTGTTGGTGGAATAAAAGAAAAGATTCTAGCCGCCAAGCGCGCTAACATAAAAGAAATAATTCTTTGCAAAGAAAACAAAGCAGATATAGACGAAATAAAACCTGAATATATCGAAGGATTAACATTTCACTACGTAAAAGAAATGAGCGAAGTTTTAGCTATTGCCATTACTAAGGATAAAGTTAAGAATGCTAAGGTTATTGATTAATGATTTTAATCATGTTAATAAAAAAAGTCGCAAAGAGTTAAATTCTTGCGACTTTTTTATTCTTTTTAGATTAGTAAGAAAAATGGCTATATATTTGTAATCAAATAATTTAAGAGTATGAAAAAATATTATTTTTTGATTGTTGGTTTTTTATTTTTTGGGATTGTTAATGGGCAAATTGTGGATATTCCAGATATTAATTTTAAGGCAAAGCTGATTCAAGATGGAATAGATTTAAATGAAGATGGTCAAATACAAGTTTCAGAAGCAAATGAAGTATTATATTTACTTTTAAATTTTGAAGAAATTTATAATTTGGAAGGAATAAAATCTTTTGTAAATCTTCAGGAGTTATATTGTGGAGGTACTCAGTTAGCCTCTATAGATGTTAGCGGAATGTCAAATCTTCGGGTATTATATTGTCCAAATAACATTCAATTGGAGTCAATCAATTTAATGGGGCTTACTGCTTTACAAAATTTAGATTGTTCTTATTCTCCAATTTTAACTTCATTAAATTTGGATGGGTTAGTAAATTTAACATATTTGAATTGTAGTGATAGTCAATTAGGTTCTTTGAATCTTTCTAGCCAGTCAAATCTTCAATATTTATTCTGTTACTTTAATCAGTTAACTTCTTTAAACTTAGATGGGTTAGTAAACCTTATTGATGTTGATGTTTCTTCCAATTTACTTTCTTCAATAAGTTTGAATGGATTATCTAATCTTGAATTTTTAAGATGTTCTTCAAATCAGTTAAGTTCTATTAATTTAACAGAATTAGTAAATCTAAAAGAATTACATTGTACTTATAATCAAATATCTTCACTGACTTTGGGTGGATTAGTTAATCTTGAAACTATCAATTCTCAAAACAATCTTCTTTCTTCTCTAAATCTTGTGGGGTTGAATAATTTGAAAAAGATAAATTGTGATAATAATCAATTTTTGAGTTTAAATATTAATGGATTATTAAATTTGGAAGAAATTCATTTTGATAATAATTTATTAAGTAATTTAAGTTTGATTAATTTATCAAGTTTATCTGGTTTATATCTAAATAATAATCAGCTTACTTCACTTGACATTAGTAATCTCAGTAATCTTCTAAATGTTGAATGTAATACTAATCAATTAGCAACAATTGAGTTAGGTGGTTTAGTAAATCTCATCACTCTTGAATGTAGTAATAATCAACTTACCATTCTTGAATTAGAAGATTTAGAAGATTTAGTAAATTTAGAGTGCAATAATAATTTGTTAATCAATATTAATTTTGGCGAGATTTCAAATCTCACAGACCTTTATTGTCAAGACAATCAGTTAATTTCTTTGGATTTAAAAAATTTT
Source organism: Flavobacterium sp. (assembly GCF_027531705.1). GTDB lineage: Bacteria > Bacteroidota > Bacteroidia > Flavobacteriales > Flavobacteriaceae > Flavobacterium. Next base: position 153,600 of record NZ_JAPZSP010000008.1, read on the forward strand.
AAAGATTTCGATTATCTTGTTTGTAATAATAATCAACTGCAATCTTTATTTTTAAAAAACGGAAAAGTTAATGCAAATTTATATTTTTCGGGTAATCCAAATATTGAATACTTATGTGTTGATGAAATTGAATTGGATTTCATACAAGGAAAACTATTGAGTTATGGTTATACAAATTGTCAAGTAAACAGTTACTGCTCTTTCGTTCCTGGAGGTGTTTTTTACACAATTCAAGGTGTTGATAAGTTTGATATTAACAATGATGGTTGTAATCAGTTTGATAGTTCTTATCCAAATATGAAGTATGATATAAGTAATGGTTCAATTACAGGAAGTATTTTTTCAAATTTTTCTGGAAATTACTTTATTCCTGTTCAATCTGGGACATATGTTATTACACCCGTCATAGGAAATTCTGGTTATTACAGTGTTTTTCCAACTTCTACAACAGTAACTTTCCCCGAAACAATTAGTCCAGCAGTAAGAGATTTTTGCATAACAGCAAATGGAATTCATAATGATTTAGAAGTTTTTGTATTACCTATAAATATTGCGCGACCAGGATTTGATTCCTCCTACAAAATCTCATATAAAAATAAAGGGACAAATGCGCAATCAGGTTCTATAAATTTAGTATACAATGATGCTGTTTTAGATTTGGTTTCAGCAAACCCAGCATTATCAACTCAAACAGTAAATAATTTATCTTGGGATTTTTCAAATTTATTACCATTTGAAACAAGAGAAATTTTGGTTGTCCTAAACGTTAATTCCCCAACAGAAACACCATCTATAAATGGTGGAGATTTATTAAACTATATAGCAAATATAACAGCTGGTGTAGACGAAACACCACTAGACAATATTTCAACTTTAAACCAAACAGTTGTAAACTCTTTCGATCCAAACGATAAAACCTGTCTTGAAGGTGCAACAATAACTCCAAGTCAAGTTGGAAAAGAGGTACATTATATGATTCGTTTTGAAAACATTGGAAATGCAAATGCTGAAAATATTGTAGTGAAAGATATGATTGACACAACCAAGTTTGATGTTAATTCATTAATTCCAATTAGCGGAAGTCATCCATTTGTGACTAGAATTACTAATACTAATAAAGTTGAGTTTATTTTTGAAAACATTCAATTACCATTTGATGATGCCAATAATGATGGTTATGTAGCTTTCAAGATTAAAACCAAACCTAATTTAGTTTTAGGCAATACTTTTAGCAACACAGCAAGTATTTATTTTGATTACAATTTCCCAATTATTACCAATACAGCTACAACTACTGTATTAAATGTGTTGGCAAATCAAGATTTTAAATTTGAAAATTATATTTTAATTAACCCAAATCCCGCAAAAGAAACTTTAAATATTAATGCCCAAAACATTGAAGTTTCTTCAATTAGTATTTTCAATACTTTAGGACAATTAGTTCAAGTTAAACCAAATGCTAAAGAAACCAAAACAATTGACGTTTCTGAATTAAAATCTGGCAACTATTTTATCAAAGTTGTTTCGGACAAAGGAACGAGCAGTAGTAAATTTATTAAAGAATAGATGATTTTAATTTTCACAATAAAAAAAGGTCACAGAGAATATTCTTTGTGACCTTTGTGCTTTCTTAGTGTTCTTTGTGGTTAAAAAACTATCTCGAACTTTCCTTAACCAATCTTTTTAAAATTGCCCATTGTTTAAGAGCTTCTCTAGCTTCAACTGCTGGATAACCTAGCATTGTTTTCCCGGCTTCGATGTCACCAGTAACTCCTGAACCTGCGCCGACTATGGCACCATCACCAATAGTTGTGTGGTCTTTTATGGAAGCGCTTCCGCCAATGATTACACCATTTCCTAGCGTAACAGAACCAGCTAAACCAGAATTTCCTGCCATGATACAGAATTTTCCAAGTTTAGAATTATGACCAATTTGAACTAAATTATCTATTTTGCAACCATCACCCAAAACAGTTGAACTGAATTTTCCTCTGTCAACACAAGAATTAGCTCCAATTTCAACACCATTTCCAATAATAACATTTCCAATTTGAGGAATTTTTACCAAACCTCGTTGCGGATCTGGACGAAATCCAAAACCATCAGCACCAATGGTACAATTTGGATGTAAAATGCAATGATTTCCAATATGACATCGTTCTCTAACAACGGTTCCTGACCATATAGTCGTATTGCTACCAATTGTACATTCATCAAGAATGGTAACATTTGGATAAATAATAGAGTTTTCGCCAATAGAAACATTTGGACCGATATAGCAACCAGCTCCAACTTTAGTTCCATTTCCAATTGTAGCAGAAGAATCTATTGTAGCAGTTGGATGAATTTGTGTAGCAAAAACTGGTGGAGCAGGGGCATAGAGTTCTAAAACCTGTGACATGGCTAAATCGGCATTTTTTACCTTAATAAAAGCTTTATTTTCACCTGGTTCAATAGAGATATCTTCGTTTACAACTGCTGCACAAGCGTTTGAAGTTGCCCAATATTTTTCGTATTTTTTATTTCCGATAAAAGAAATTTCGGTCGAATTAGCCATTTCCAGTTGTTCTGGAGCTGTTATTTTTGCAGAAGTTGAGCCAACGATTTCGCCTTTTAAAACTTCATTTATTTCTTGTATCGAATATGTTTTCATGTATGATTTTGTAAAATTTTATTCAAATAAATGAAAAATTCCTTAAAAATTATAGATAAATTTTAAGATTTAATTAAAAATATTGAAAATTGATTACTTCGAAATAACAAACTGAGGCAAAAAAAACGAACTTTATTCACTATCTTTTTGTCCCATCATCATCAAGAATGCTTTCAAGAATTCATCGATTTCTCCATTCATAACGCCATCAACATTACTGGTTTCTTTGCCTGTACGGACATCTTTAACTAATTTGTATGGTTGCATTACGTAATTTCTTATTTGCGAACCCCATTCAATTTTCATTTTTCCAGCTTCGATGTCGCTTCTTTGTTCTTGTTGTTTTTTGAGTTCTATTTCGTACAACTGCGATTTCAACATTTGCATAGCTCGTTGGCGGTTATCTTGTTGCGAACGCGTTTCTGAACACTGAATTTGAATGCCTGTTGGTTTATGAAATAATTGAACTTTGGTTTCAACTTTATTTACATTTTGTCCACCAGCACCACTTGAACGAGAAGTAATTATCTCAATATCTGCTGGATTTATTTCAATTTCGATAGTATCGTCAACCAAAGGATAGACGTAAACAGACGCAAAAGAAGTGTGTCGTTTTGCATTACTATCAAATGGTGAAATACGAACCAAACGATGAACGCCATTTTCACCTTTTAGGTAACCAAAAGCAAAATCACCTTCTATTTCTAACGTTACAGTTTTAATTCCAGCTACATCGCCTTCTTGGTAGTTTAGCTCTTTTATTTTGTAACCTTGTTTTTCTGCCCACATCATATACATACGCATAAGCATGGACGCCCAGTCGCAACTTTCGGTTCCGCCAGCACCAGCCGTTATTTGTAATACAGCACTCAAACTATCACCTTCTTCTGAAAGCATGTTTTTGAATTCTATATTTTCAATATGATTATTGGTTAGATCGTATTGTTCGTCTAATTCTTGTTCGGTAAGTTCACCTTCTTTGAAAAACTCGTAGGCCAATTGCAATTCGTCTGCCATTTCTATAGCATGATTGTAATCTTCGACCCATTTTTTCTTGGAGCGAAGGTTTTTAACAAGCAATTCTGCTTCTTTGGCATTGTTCCAAAAATTGGGTGCGAAGGTCTTTTCTTCTTCGTTTGTTATTTCGATAAGCTTGGCATCAATGTCAAAGATACCTCCTCAACGCACCAAGGCGCTCTACAATACCTTTTATTTGTTCGGTATTTGTCATAAATGTTGTAGTTTTGTAGTGACGAAACTAGCCCCGATTACCTCACAAAACTCTTATTTTTTATTTGAGTTCGGTGAACACTTCGTGTTTGAAGTGTAAATCCTTTTCTTTTTTTCTTTAAAAAAGAAAAGATTGCAACGGATAGCGGGAATAGCTCCAAAAATTAAAAAAGCAAATGTAAACTTTCTGATTATTATATGGAAATAAATTTAGTTAGCGATACCGTAACCAAACCTAGCAATGAAATGTTGCAATATATGTTTAAGGCAAAAGTAGGTGATGATGTATATAAGCAAGACCCAACGGTAAATGAATTGGAAGCAACAGTAGCAGATTTGTTTGGAATGGAAGCCGCTTTGTTTTTTCCGAGTGGTACTATGGCTAATCAAACGGCTATTAAGTTGCACACCAATCCTGGTGATGAAATTATTTGCGATAAATGGTCGCATGTTTACTTATATGAAGGCGGCGGAGCAGGAGCAAACAGTGGTGTTTCTTTTCAGTTATTGGATGGAAATAGAGGAATGATTATGGCTGAGCAAGTTAAAAGCGGAATTAATGATCCTGAATTTTACCATGCGCCAATGTCAAAATTGGTTAGTATAGAAAACACGACCAATAAAGGTGGCGGTGCTTGTTACGATATTGAAGAATTAAAAAAAATCAAAAAAGTTTGTATCGAAAACAATTTGAAATATCATCTTGACGGCGCACGTTTATGGAATGCTTTGATTGCAAAAAAACAACATCCAAAACAGTTTGGGGAATTGTTTGATACAATTTCGGTTTGTTTTTCTAAAGGATTGGGAGCGCCTGTAGGTTCTATGTTGGTTTCAGATAAAGAAACGATTAAACGAGCTTTACGAATCAGAAAAATATTTGGTGGCGGAATGCGACAATCAGGTTATTTGGCAGCTGCAGCGATTTATGCAATGCAAAATAACATTAACCGACTAGAAGAAGATCATCGTAGAGCAAAAGAAATTGGTCAACTATTGAAGCAATTGCCTTGGATTGAAAAAGTAGAGCCAGTTGAAACTAATATTTTGATTTTTTCGGTAAAAGCTCCATTAAATGAAAAGATTGTCGTTGAAAAATTAAAGCAAAAAAGCATTCACATTAGTTCGATGGGACAAGGTAAAATGAGAATTGTAACGCATTTAGACTACAAAGAAGTAATGCATACTTATGTATTGGAAACGTTGCAGAAAATGAAGTTTGATTAATTTCCGAAAATTTACTTAAACATATCCATACCAGGAATGGATGGCATTCCTTCTTTGGCAACAGCGGATAGTTCGGTTTCATTTATATTAGTAGCTTTTTCTATAGCTTTGTTTAAAACTAAAATTAGGTAATCTTCTAGTTGTTCTTTGTCTTCAAGCAAAGATTCATCAACGGTAATTGATTTTATTTTTCTATTGGCTGTTAGTGTAACTTTTAGCAATCCGTCGTTACTTTGCTCATCAACTAACACTGTATCAAGTCTTTTTTTAGTTTCTTCTACTTTTTGTTGGGTTTCTTTTAATTTGCCCATCATTCCCATTAAATCTCCAAACATAGTTTTAAGTTTTATTTAATAAATTCTTTTTGCAAAAATAGTACATTGCACTACTAAATTAAACAAAAAATATGAAAAATAGATTACTTCTTTTGTTTTCATGCTTTACTTTTGTCGTTGGAAATTCTCAAAATATAAATTCTAAAATGCAAGAAAAAAATACACCGCCAATAGCTAAAAGAATACCTCATAAATTAGAAAAACACGGCCATGTAAGAAATGACGAATACTATTGGCTAAACGATAGAGAAAACCCTGAAGTAATCGATTATCTTAATAAAGAGAACGATTATTACAAAAAAGAAACGGCAAACACGGTTGATTTTCAGAAAGATTTATTTGAAGAAATGAAGTCTCGTATTAAGGAAGATGATCAATCGGTTCCTTATTTGTATAACGGTTATTATTACATAACGCGTCACGAGAAAGGCAAAGATTACCCAATTTACTCAAGAAAAAAAGGTTCGCTCGAAGCTAAAGAAGAAATTCTTTTTGATTGTAACGAATTAGCAAAAGGACAATCCTATTTTCAATTGGGTGGATTAAGTATAAGCGAAGACAACAAATGGGCTGCTTTTAGTGTTGATTTGGTTTCAAGAAGGCAATATACTCTACAATTCAAGAATTTAGAAACCAATGAAATTCTACCCACCAAAATCATCAATACATCTGGTGGTGCGACTTGGGCAGCAGATAATAAAACTGTTTTTTATTCTAGAAATGATGAAGTTACGCTTCGTACCGATAAAATTTTCAAGCACAAATTAGTTTCAGATTCGGCTGATGATCAATTGGTGTTTTTTGAAAAAGATGAAACTTTTCATTGTAATATATACAAATCTAAATCTCAAAAATATTTGATTATTGAATCTGGTAGCACACTAACAAGCGAATACCAAACACTTTTAGCCAATAATCCTGATGGAAAATTTAAAGTTTTTCAGAAAAGAACTCGTGGCTTAGAATATTCTATTTCGCATTATGGTGATAGTTTTTATATCTTAACAAATAAAGATAAAGCTACCAACTTTAAATTGATGAAAACCAATGAAAACAATACTTCAAAGGAGAATTGGGTTGATTTAATTCCGCATGATAAAGATGTTTTACTAGAAAAAATTGATATTTTCAAAGATTATTTGGTGGTTTCAGAACGTTCAAATGGTTTGAGTAAAATCAAAATTATGCCTTGGAAAGGAGAAGCCTATTTTTTACCATTTGAAATTGAAACCTATACAGCTTACACAACTTCAAATGTTGATTTTAATACCGAAATTTTGCGTTATGGCTATCAATCAATGGCTACACCAGCTTCGGTGATTGATTTTAATATGCGAACTAAAACCAAAACAATACTGAAAGAACAAGAAGTACAAGGCGGTAAGTTTGATAAAAATAATTACGAAGAAAAACGCATTTGGGCAACAGCAACCGATGGAACAAAAGTGCCAATTTCAATTGTTTACAGAAAAGGGATAAAAAAAGACGGAAATAATCCACTTTTATTAAATGCTTATGGCTCTTACGGATATTCATCTGAACCTTATTTTTCGACTTCTAATTTGAGTTTACTAGATAGAGGTTTTATTCTCGGAATTGCACATGTTCGCGGTGGAGAAGACCTCGGAAGACAATGGTATGATGATGGAAAATTATTAAAAAAGAAAAATACTTTTACCGATTTTATAGATTGCACTAAGTTTTTAATTGATGAAAAATACACTTCAAGCCAACACATGTATGCCGAAGGTGGTTCAGCTGGCGGATTGCTAATGGGAGCAATTGCTAACATGTCGCCAGAAAGCTATAACGGAATTATAGCGCAAGTTCCTTTTGTAGATGTTGTAACAACAATGTTAGACGATACAATTCCGCTTACAACTGGAGAATATGACGAATGGGGAAATCCTAATGAGAAAAAATACTATGATTACATGCTGTCTTATTCGCCTTATGACAATGTAAAAGCGCAAGATTATCCCAATTTATATGTTTCAACAGGTTTACATGATTCACAAGTACAGTATTGGGAACCAGCTAAATGGGTCGCAAAATTGAGGTTGTTGAAAACTAATGATAAAAAATTATTTTTAGATACAAACATGGATGCAGGACATGGTGGCGCATCTGGAAGGTTTGAAGCACTAAAAGAATTAGCAAAAGAATTCACTTTTTTATTAGATTTAGAAGGAATAAAAAGATAGTTAAAAAAAAATTATTAAATTTGCAGAGTTTTGAGGTTATTAAAACAATATAAAGTTTGCCTTGACTAAATTATTTTATGAAAGATCAGATAAAAGCTTATAATAGTGTCTTAGATTTAATAGGGAATACTCCTCTTATTAAAATCAATAAAATTACTACTAATCTAAAAGGTAATTTTTACGCAAAAGTCGAGGCATTCAATCCTGGACATTCTACAAAAGATAGAATTGCTTTATATATTATTGAAGAAGCAGAAAAAGCAGGGATATTAACACCTGGTGATACTATTATTGAGACAACATCTGGCAATACTGGATTTAGTATTGCAATGGTTAGCATTATTAAAGGATATAATTGCATCTTAGCTGTAAGTTCTAAATCTTCTGCTGATAAAATTGATATGTTACGTAGCATGGGGGCAAAGGTTTATGTTTGCCCAGCAAACGTTTCTGCTGATGATGAGCGTTCGTATTATAATGTGGCAAAAAGGCTTCACGAAGAAACTAAAGGTTCTGTTTACATCAACCAATATTTTAACCAATTAAATGTTGATGCTCATTACAAAACTACAGGTCCAGAAATTTGGGAACAAACGAATGGTAAAATCACACACCTAGTAGCTTGTAGCGGAACAGGTGGAACTATTTCTGGTGCTGCTAAGTTTTTAAAAGAAAAAAATCCAAATATTAAGATTCTTGGAGTTGATGCTTTTGGTTCTGTGTTGAAAAAATACCACGAAACAAAAGAGTTTGACAACGACGAGATTTATCCATACAGAATTGAAGGTTTAGGGAAAAATCTTATTCCAACAGCAACCGATTTTGATGTTATAGATAAATTCATAAAAGTTACAGACGAAGAAAGTGCTCATACCGCAAGAGAATTAGCTAAAACAGAAGGCTTATTTGTTGGGTATACTTCTGGAGCAGCTATGCAAGCCATAAAACAATACGCTGAAGATGGAGAATTTGACGAAAACAGTAATGTTGTTGCCATTTTCCCAGATCATGGTTCTCGTTATATGAGCAAAGTATTTAGCGATGAATGGATGAAAGAACAAGGTTTTTTTGATAGCGTAAATGTTGAAGAAACACTCAAGATAGAATATATCAAATAAAAATATTTATTAAAAAAATGGAGTCTTAATTAGACTCCATTTTTTTATTTGCCTGATTTTGGACTTATTATCTGAACATTATTAAAAACGATTGCACCTTTTATAACACCAGCAATAGTAGTTCGTAAGGCATCAATAATGTGAATTTTTAATTCGTTTTTTGGATAAATCAAACTCACTTCTCTTGCAGGTTTTGGTTCTTTAAAATGGCGAAGTTTGTTCATATCTTTTTCTTTCAGTTCTAAAGTATGCAAGTAGGGTAGTAATGTTGTCCCTAAACCTTCATCGGCTAACTTTATAAGTGTTTCAAAACTTCCGCTTTCTAGTTGAAAATGATTGTGATCTAGATTGTTGCTGTTTTTGCAAAGATTTAAAACATTATCTCTAAAACAATGTCCGTCTTGCAAAAGCAAAATTTCATCCAAATTCAAGTCGCTAATTTCTATTTCTTTTTTACTAAAAGTTGCATGGTTCTCAGGAATATAGGCTACAAATGGCTCGTAGTACAAAACGATTTCCTTAATTTTTTCTTCATGCAAAGGTGTAGCAGCAATTGCAGCATCAAGATGACCGTTATTTAATTTGAAAATAATATCATCGGTATGAAGTTCTTCAATTTTTAATTTCACTTTTGGATATTTCTTAATGAAATTATTCAAAAACATGGGCAATAGAGTAGGTGTAATTGTCGGAATGATACCTAATCTAAATTCACCACCAATGAATCCTTTTTGTTGATCTACAATATCTTGAATTCTATCGGCTTCATTAACGATATTTTTGGATTGATTTACAATCTTCTGACCAATTTCGGTTAATTGAATTGGTTTTTTTGATCTATCAAAAAGCTGAACATCTAATTCTTCTTCTACTTTTTGAATTTGCATGCTCAATGTAGGTTGTGTAACAAAGCATTTTTCGGCTGCTAGTGTAAAATTTTTGTATTCGGCTACTGCCAAAACGTATTTAAGCTGTGTAATTGTCATTGCATAATAAAATTTGATGCAAATATAAAAACTATAAGATTAATTTATACTATCATTTTTTTATTTATTAAAATGAAATAATCAATAATAAGCCTTTTTTATTTATTTGTTAAATTTTTTACAATACCTTACATTTATCTTTTTGAAAAGCTATTTTTGCAATATGAAATTAGTAGCAAGAATTTTACTGGTTCTTTTTATTACTTTTCTTTCAACACCTACAGTGGTAACGTTGATTGAAAAGAATACTGATATTTCATTATTTTATAGTTTTGCAGAAGAAGAAATTCACAAAGACTTAAAAGAAATTAAAGCTGACTTTAAACAACAATTTGATTATCCTTTTTTGGATGCTAAAATCAAGTTGAACTCTAAAATTGTTTCTGAAAACTTGTCAAGTCACGACAATGTTTCTGAAGAAATATTCTCACCACCACCAGAATTGGTTTAATACATCTCGACTTTTCGTTTTCAAATTGTTTGAAAGCTACTTTATGTATTAAATTAATTTATTGGTATGACAAAAAAAATCAACCTTTTTGCTAACCTTAAATCTGATTTTGCTTCAGGTTTAGTGGTTTTTTTGGTGGCATTGCCGCTTTGTTTAGGAATTGCGATGGCAAGTGGTGCTCCTTTGTTTTCTGGAATTATTTCTGGTATTATTGGTGGTATCGTTGTTGGGTATTTAAGCCAATCTCACTTGAGTGTTTCTGGTCCAGCTGCAGGATTAACTGCAATAGTTCTAACTTCTATTACCGATTTAGGAGCTTTCAATATTTTTTTATTAGCTGTTGTATTAGCGGGTTTAATTCAATTAGTATTAGGATTCTTAAAAGCGGGTTCAATATCTAATTATTTTCCAAATAATGTTATTGAAGGAATGCTTGCGGGTATTGGTGTTATTATATTATTAAAGCAAATTCCTCATGCTTTTGGATATGATGCCGATTATGAAGGCGACATGTCTTTTAATCAGGCTGACAATCAAAATACATTTTCTGAAATATTGAACATGGTTGATAAAGTAAATTTTGGTGCTGTAATTATTACATTAGTATCTTTATTAATTTTAATAATATGGCCAAAAATTGAATTATTCAAAAAAATTAAAGTTGTGCCACCTGCATTAGTTGCGGTTATTGTGAGTATTTTAATCAATGAATTTTTTATTCAATCGGGTTCAAGTTTACAAGTGTTAAAAGAGCATTTAGTTAGTTTGCCTGTTCCACAATCTGTTGATGATTTTAAAGCAATAATTGTATTTCCTGATTTTTCTCAATTTGCAAATCCTAAAGTATGGATTGTTGCAATGACAATTGCAATTGTTGCATCTATTGAAACTTTATTATGTATTGAAGCTTCTGACAGAATGGACGCTCAAAAAAGATATACTAATACTAATGTTGAGTTAAAAGCTCAAGGTATTGGTAATCTAATAAGTGGTCTTTTAGGTGGTTTACCAATGACTTCTGTTGTAGTAAGAACTACAGCAAATAATGCAGCTGGTGCAAAATCTAAAATGTCAACAATTATTCACGGAATATTATTGTTAGTTAGTGTTTTATCAATACCTTTTTTATTGAATAAAATTCCACTTGCAACACTTGCAGCGGTTTTATTAATGATTGGTTATAAATTAGCTGTACCAAATATCAAACATTTTGCTAAATACATGCCTAGTGCAATGAATGTTATGGTAGCAATTATAGTTGGACTTTTGATAGCTGTTAAAAATTCAGATAATTTATATTTAAAAGTTGCATTAGGTGTTGCAGTTATTGCACTCATAATTTACATCTATTTCAAAGCTAAAAATGACAGAGAATTTGCAGTTAAAATTAATCGTAACCAATATTTATATTTTCCGTTTTTTGCTACCATAATTGCAGTAGTTTTCACTGATTTGCTAAAAGGAGTTGCGTTAGGTATGATCATTAGTGTGTATTTTGTTTTAAAAGGCAATATGCAACGTGCGTATGTTTATAGAAATGGTGAATATAAAGATGGTGATGTCATTCATATTGATTTAGCAGAAGAAGTTTCGTTTTTGAATAAAGCGGCAATTAAACAAACATTAACAAACATTCCAGAAAATTCTAATGTAATAATTGATGCATCTAAAACAGTTTATATCGATTATGATGTATTAACATTAATTAAAGAATTCAAAAAAGCACATTCTAAAACCGAAAACATTAAAGTTAAATTAGTAGGTTTCAAAAAAGTTTACAATATCCAAGAAACTGGAGAAGAAGATAAACATGTTTTTGTTGAAGCAAAAGATAAACCGGTTAAATAGTTAATAAAATAATGACTAATCTAGTTAGATTCTATTTAATTGTGTGCATTAGTTTCACAAGTATTTCATTTGCTCAAAAGTCTGAAGTAGGAAATTGGTTAATCTATTTTGGAAATCAAGCTATAAACAAAAAATGGAATTGGCATAACGAAGTTCAATATCGAAGTTTTAACTTTATTGATGATACCAATCAATTGCTTTTAAGAACTGGAATTGGTTATAATTTGTCAGAAAACAATAATAACCTTTTGTTAGGCTACGGATTCATCAATACACAACGTTATGTTGCAAATTCTGATGAGAAAGATAGTTTTAACGAGCATCGTATTTATCAGCAGTTTATTACACGCCAAAATTTTGGAAGAGTTTATTTGCAACATCGTTATCGATTAGAAGAACGATTTCTTCCGGATGATTTTCAATTGCGTTTTCGTTATTTCTTAGCTTTAAATTTGCCATTAAATAAAAAAACAATGGAAAAAGATGCAATTTATTTATCAGCCTATAATGAAATGTTTATTAATACCGAAAGTCCAATTTTTGATCGCAATCGATTATACGGTGCTTTAGGATATGTAATAAACAAAAACTTTAAAGTTGAAGCCGGATTTATGGCTCAAACTTTAGAAAAAACAAATCGCAATCAATTTCAAATTGTGATTTTTAATAATTTACCCTTTTAATAAAAATTAAATAAAAAAATATATAATGAAAGCACATAACAAAGAAACCCAAGCAAATATGACTCCAAAAAAAGCGTTGGAGTTTTTAAAAGAAGGAAACACAAGATTTATGAGCAATTTAAAAGCTCATAGAGATTTATTAGAACAAGTTAATGATACTCGTGATGGGCAATGGCCATTTGCTACGATTTTAAGTTGTATTGATAGTAGAACATCAGCCGAATTAATTTTTGACCAAGGTTTAGGTGATGTTTTTTCGGTAAGAATTGCTGGAAATATTGTGAATACTGATATTCTAGGAAGTATGGAATTTGCTTGTAAAGTAGCTGGTTCTAAACTTATTGTAGTGCTTGGACATAGTAAATGTGGAGCTGTAAAAGGTGCTTGCGACCATGTTGAAATGGGTAATTTAACTGAGTTATTATCAAAAATTCAACCAGCAATTTATCAAGAAAAGACAACAACCACTGATAGAAGTTCAAAAAACTCAGAATTTGTAGAAAATGTTGCCGAGATTAATGTAAAACGAAACGTTAAAAGTATTTTAGACCGTAGTGATATTTTAAAACAAATGGTTGAAAATGGAGAAATAGGTATTGTAGGAGCAATGCATAATCTTGAAACAGGAGAAGTTGCTTTTTATGAAGATGCATCTTTTATTAAAGGTTAAGTTTAATTAATTATTTATTCAAAACCATTAATCAATTAAAGATTAATGGTTTTTTTATATTTACATTTGAAAAAAAAATAAATGAGTCAATTCTACAAGCAACTTTTAGAGAATAATAAAAAATGGGTTGAGAGTCAATTGGCTCTTGATAAAGATTTTTTTAAGGATTTAGCAAAAGGTCAAAATCCACAATTATTATGGATTGGCTGTTCCGATAGTCGTGTTCCTGCTAACGAAATTGTAGGCGGAAAACCTGGTGATGTTTTTGTTCACAGAAATATTGCTAATATGGTGGTTCATAGTGATATGAATATGCTAAGCGTTTTAGATTATGCAGTAAATGTTTTGAAAGTAAAGCATGTTATTGTTTGCGGACATTATGGTTGTGGTGGTGTAAAAGCCGCTATGGAAAATAATTCTATTGGAATCATTGATAATTGGATTCGCCATATAAAAGACGTTTATCGTTTGCACAAAACAGAGTTAGATGCGGTTGTTGATGAAAAGGAAAGATTTAATAGATTCGTTGAAACAAATGTTCGTGAACAAGTTTTAGATTTGGCAAAAACATCTATAGTTCAATCGGCTTGGCAAAAAGGGCAACAGCTTAGTTTACACGGATGGGTTTATGGTTTAAATAATGGTTATGTAACTGATTTAAATGTGAATTTCAGCAGCAATAAAGATTTAGATGAAGTACACCAGTTATATTTTGATATTTAATCCTCCAAATTCTCATTAAAAGCTGAAGGCAATAATTGCGGAATAAATTTTATCAAAATAGGCAGTAATAATCCGCCACCAGGAAGTAAAAAAATAGTTAAAGACGGAATGCTTTTGCAAATGTCTAGTAGTTGTTTTTTTACTTTCTTTTTTTCTTCTGAACTCAAATCTTTTTGAGTTGATTTGGCTAGAAGTTTCATTAATTCCTTACTTTCTGAGATTTCTTTAGTCAATCGTTTTTGATTTCTTTTTATCAAAACCTGAACGCCAGTAGTAGTTTGATCGTAAAAATGCTTTACCGGATTGGAATAATTAAAATACTGAATTTCTTTTTTATGAAAAGTTATAAATTCATTAGTTGCATGAATACTTTCTGTTACAAATTCTTCAGAAATTGACATGACATCTGCTAATTTATGAAGGAAATAAATTTCTTCATTTTCAACTTTTCCATCGTTCCAGAGTGTTATTCCTGCTAAGTCGAGAAGATAATATTTTTCTAAATTATTGGTAAAATAATCCAAAGGCAATTCTTCAAGATTCTGAATATTTACTTTTGAAAATTTGGTATATCGAACAGATGCTTCAAAAAGTTTGATTAGCAAATCATCATGTTGCGATTTGACTGTTTTAATTTTTAACGAAAGTGAAACAATACTCATAATCGTTTCTTCCATTCGTTTTAAATATTTTTCTGGAATTTCACCTTTTTGTAGATATTGCTGAAACGCCAAAACATCGACAAATAGCAAGGCATTAGTAACAATATGCGAAAAGTTTTTGCTGATAATATCTTTGTTAGTTTGAACGCGTTCATTAATCAAAGTTTCCAATTTGGAGCTTGTCGAAGACGAAATAAATTTTCGGATAAAATCAAAATTTGAAGGTGTCATTTCTTTGTAAAAATCCACTGTTTTTTTGATAAAATCATTTGAATTGGTTTCTTTTTTATAAAATTGATATACATCATAAAGTGATGTCAATAAGGCAACTTTAGAAATTTCATCCGATTTCCATTGCGAAATATCAATTGTTTGCTTAGAATGTATCGAAATGATGTGTCCGTAGATAAAACCTGTTTCTCGAATACTTTTGTAAAGCAATAAATCATCAACTGAGGTCTCGTCGAACATTGTTTTTTGTTCAACAAAATACTTATCAATCCAACCGTTTGCTGATGGGTTTATCATTTCTTACTTTTGAAATGCAAAGCTATGTAAATTTAGGAAAGTGGAAGAATTTTAGGGTCTCGATTTTATGTTTTTCTCACAAAGTCGAATTATTTCTGTAATTCTTGAGTTGCGCGTTTCTTCGCGTTTGGCTTGGTTAAGCCAATACAAATAACTTTTTCGGTAAGATGGACTAAAGTTCTGATAATTATCGAAGGCAGTTTTATTATTCTGAAAAGCAAATTCTAAGTCTTTTGGTAGTTCCAAATTTTCAACAGCATCTAGTGATTCCCATGAACCATTTTTTTTGGCTATTTCAATTTTTCTCAAACCACTTTCGTGTAGCAAGTTTTCAGCTAGGAGTTTTTCGATATAAGTTTTATTTAGTTTACTCCAAACACTTTTGTCTTTTCTGGGCGTAAACATTTGCTTACGTCGTTCGTCATCAATTTTTTTGACTGTTGAATCTATCCAACCATAACAAATGGCAACTTGAACGGCTTCTTCCCAACGCATGCTTTCAAATTCACTTTTTACTCGATAAAACAACAAGTAAATACCTTTGGAAGAATGATGGTTATTGTGCAACCATTCTCGCCATTCTTGCGCATTTTTAAAATAAAGTTCTAGTTTTTCTTCCATTGGATATATGTAAAAATGACTATTTTTCTGCTGATTTTACAATTTTCAAATCTACTAAAATAATGCTAATTAAAAAGCCACTCAATTTCTCAAGTGGCTTTTTTAACAAATCAAATTAACCAAAATTAAAAGCAATAACTATTTTCGGCTACTAATTTTGCAGTGATTGTTTCTCTCAATCCTACAATATTAGGCATGTTGGTATATTTTGTAAAACGTCTTAATCCCATTAACATCATACGTTGTTCGTCGCCTTCTGCAAAAGAAATGATGCTCTCTTTTCCTCTAGAAGCTACTATATCAACGGCTTTGTATAAGTATAATTCAGCCATTGCAACTTGTTCTTTAACAGCTTCTTGACCTTTTGATTTTACTAATTTTTCAGTTCTTAAAATGGTGCTTTCAGCCATGTAAATTTCAATTAACATATCAGCTGCCGCCATTAATAGTTGTTGGTGTGCATCTAAATCCATTCCGTATTTTTGAACAGCTGCTCCAGCTACCATTAGGAATGCTTTTTTCAACTTGCCAACCATTTCTTTTTCTTCTGAAAATAATTCAGAATAATCTGGTGTGTCAAATGATGGAATTCCCATTAATTCTTCTTGAACTTTCATCGCTGGTCCAAGTAAATCAACGTGACCTTTCATCGCTTTTTTGATTAACATTCCAACCGATAACATTCTGTTGATTTCGTTCGTTCCTTCATAAATACGAGCAATACGAGCGTCTCTCCAAGCACTTTCCATTGGTGTATCTTCTGAGAATCCCATTCCACCATAAATTTGAATTCCTTCATCTGCACAGTTTTGAACATCTTCAGAAACGGCTACTTTAAGGATTGAACATTCGATAGCAAATTCTTCAACTCCTTTTAATTCAGCTTCTTGATGACTTGCACCTTCAGCTTCACGAAGTTTGATTCTGTTTTCAATATCTTTTGCTGCACGATAAGTAGCACTTTCTCCAGCATAAGCTGAAGTTGCCATTTCGGCTAATTTGTAACGAATAGCTCCAAATGATGAAATAGGTGTGTTAAACTGAACTCTTTCGTTTGCGTAGTTAACTGCATTTGAAGTCACACGACGTTGAGCATCTAAACAAGCTGCTGCTAATTTGATACGTCCAACATTTAAAGCGTTCATTGCAATTTTGAAACCTTCGCCACGAGCAGCTAACATATTTCCAACTGGAACTTTAGTATCAGCAAAGAAAACCTGACGAGTAGAAGAGGCACGAATTCCTAATTTATGTTCTTCTTCACCCATTGAAATTCCATTGCTCGGATCATTTTCAACGATGAAACCAGTAATGTTTTTATCATCTTCTATTCGAGCGAAAACAATGAAAACCGAACAGAAACCTGCATTAGAAATCCACATTTTTTGTCCTGTGATTTTATAATGCGTTCCATCTTCTGATAAAACTGCTTTCGTTTTCCCTGAATTCGCATCCGATCCTGCACCTGGTTCTGTTAAGCAATAAGCTCCGAACCATTCACCAGAAGCTAATTTTGGTACGTATTTTTGTTTTTGTTCTTCGGTTCCGTATAATGTAATTGGCATAGTTCCAATTCCGGTATGCGCACCAAAAGCTGTAGAAAACGAACCTGTTGCTCCTGAAATATAATCACAAACTAAACAAGTATCTACAAATCCCATTCCCATTCCGCCATAATTTTCTGGAACGGCAACGCTCAAAAAGCCCATTTCACCTGCTTTACGCATGGTTTCTTCTGTAAATGCATAATCTTTATGCTCAAAGCGGTCTTTGTTTGGCCAAATTTCTTTATCAACGAATTCTTTAACAGAATCACGCATCATGATTTGCTCTTCCGAGAAATCTTCTGGTGTGAAAACGTCTTCACACTTTGTTTCTTTAACTAGGAATTGTCCTCCTCTGGTTATATCGCTCATTTTTTTATATTTTATTTAGTTTAATAGTTATTTTATTTTTTTAGAAAATAGAAAATAGAGAATAGAAAATAGACGGGATTATTGAGAAGATACTTTTCTTTAATCCATTTTGGAACGACATTGTCATTCTTTGAAATTCTTCTATTTTCTTTTCTAATTTTATGAAGGTTTCTTCATCAATATATTTTCTATGTTTTGCAACAATTAATTGTGTTATTAATTCAAAAGATGAGCCTAAAGCAATATCAACAAAATGACTAAACGATTTGTCTGTTCTAGATGAACCTTCAGCAATATTACTTGGAATAGAAACAGAACAACGGCTCATTTGAGAACTTAAATCATATCTTTCATGTTTTGGAAACTCTAATAAAATATCAGAAATATCATTTGCAATTTCAATTCCTAATTGCCATACTTTCAAATTTTTATAATTATGTCTCATCTTTTTAAGAAATATTAAGTGTTAAGGAAAAAGTCTATTTTCTATATTCTATTTTCTATATTTCTTTTTTATTACAACAACTCGTATATTCCAGCAGAACCTTGTCCAGTTCCAACACACATACTCACAATTCCGTATTTAGATTTTCTTAATCGCATTTCGTCAAATAATTGAACCGATAGTTTGGCTCCTGTACAACCTAGTGGATGTCCAAGTGCAATCGCACCACCGTTTACGTTTACGATATCAGGATTTAAATTTAATTCGCGAGTTACTGCTAATGCTTGTGATGCAAATGCTTCATTTAATTCAATTAAATCAATATCATTTAATGTTAAACCTGCTTGTTTTAGTGCTTTTGGAATTGCTTTTACTGGACCAATTCCCATGATTCTTGGTTCAACACCTGCTGATGCAAAATTTACTAATCTTGCAATAGGAGTTACACCTAATTCTTTTACCATTTCTTCGCTCATGATAAGTACAAATGCCGCACCATCACTCATCTGTGAAGAGTTTCCAGCAGTTACGGAACCATCAGCTGCAAATACAGGTTTTAGTTTTCCTAAAGCGGCAATATTTGTGTCGGCTCTTGGACCTTCATCTTTATTTACTACGTAAGATTTGGTTTCTTTTTTACCATTTTCATTGATGAACGTTTGCTCTACAGTAATTGGAACAATTTGTTTATCAAATTTGCCTTCAGCTTGAGCTTTTAAAGCTTTTTGATGCGAATTGTAAGCAAACTCATCTTGATCTTCACGAGAAACGTTGAATTGTTTAGCAACTGCTTCAGCCGTTAAACCCATTCCCCAATAGTAATCTTCGTGACCTTCTTTTGCTACAGCGTAATCAGGTGTTGGTTTATAACCACCCATTGGGATAAAACTCATACTCTCAGCTCCACCGGCAATGATACAATCAGCCATTCCACTTTGGATTTTTGCTGTTGCCATTCCGATAGTTTCTAATCCAGAGGCACAATATCTATTTACTGTTACACCTGGAACGTCTGTAACTTTTAATCCCATTAAGGAAATTAAACGACCAACATTTAAACCTTGCTCAGCTTCTGGCATTGCGTTTCCAACCATTACGTCGTCAATTCGTTTTTTATCAAAATCTGGAAACTGTGCCATCATGTGTTCGATGGTTTCTGCTGCTAATTCGTCAGGACGTTTGAAACGAAAAACTCCTTTTGGCGCTTTTCCAACTGCTGTACGAAATCCGGATACTATATATGCTGTTTTCATATTTTATTGTATTAAGATTGGAGTATTAAGTATTAAGACTAACCAATCGTTATATTATACTTTTAATGTTTTTTGAAAAGAGAAATTCATATTTGAAACTTCTACTAATTTGTTAATTATAGGCTGTATTATTTCTTCTGATATTAGTTTTAACCTTTTTGCTAGTATTAGTTGAGTTATTAATTCAAAAGTAGAACCATTAGCTATTCCTAAAAATTGGATAAATTCTTTATTATGATTTCTACCAGAACCTTCAGCTATGTTAGAAGGAATTGAAACAGCACATTTTTTAATTTGATGTATTAAATTGAATTTTTCATCATCAGGTAAAAGCAAAGAAATTTCATAAACTTCAACAGCTATATCCATTGCTTTTTGCCAGATTTTTAGTTTTTCAAAATTGTGCATACTTTTTTAAGGTCTTAATACTTAATACTTCAGTCTTAATACTAATTTCTCAACGGTTTCCCTTTAGTTAACATAAACTGAATTCGCTCAAGAGTTTTTCTTTCGGTACACAAACTCAAGAAAGCTTCACGTTCGATGTCTAATAAATATTGTTCACTTACCAATGTTGGTTCAGACAAATCACCTCCAGCCATTACATACGCTAATTTATTGGCAATTTTCAAATCGTGTTCAGAGATGTATTTTCCGGCTACCATTTGGTTTGTTCCTACTAAGAACATTCCTAATGCTTGTTTACCTAACACTTTGATGTCGGTTCTTTTAACTGGTTGTGTGTAACCTTGGTCAGCCATTTGTAATGCTACTTGTTTAGCAACTGCAATTTGACGGTCTTTGTTTACCACAACGATGTCTTTTCCTTTTTGTAAAATTCCCAAGTCGAATGCTTCATAAGCTGAAGTTGCAACTTTTGCCATTCCGATAGTTAGGAAGTTTTCTTGAAGAACATTCAATTCCACATCATTTTTGCGGAACAAATCGGCTGCGCGAACTGCCATTTCTTTAGAACCACCACCGCCTGGAATTACACCAACTCCAAATTCTACCAAACCAATATATGTTTCAGCAGCGGCAACAACTTTATCAGCGTGCATACTCATTTCGCATCCACCACCAAGTGTCATTCCGTGAGGCGCAACGATTACTGGAATAGAGGAGTAGCGAACTCTCATCATTGTGTCTTGGAACATTTTGATAGCCATATTCAATTCGTCGTATTCTTGCTCGACTGCCATCATGAAAATCATTCCAATGTTAGCTCCAACAGAGAAATTAGTTCCTTGATTTCCAATTACTAATCCTTTATAATCTTTTTCAGCTAAATCAATTGCTTTGTTGATTGCGGTTAAAACGCCACCACCAATGGTATTCATTTTAGAGTGGAATTCTAAGTTCAAAATTCCGTCGCCTAAATCGATTACTGAAGCATCTGAGTTACCCCAAACTTTATGACTTTCTCTGATATTATCTAAAATAATGAAAGCATCTTGACCTGGTTTTTCTTCTTGAGATTTTGATGGAATGTTGTAGAAACACGTTTTACCATTTTTAACAGAGTAAAATGATTTATTTCCTGAAATCAACATATCAGTTACCCAAGCAGCTGGTTTGTAACCTTCCGCTTCCATGATTGCAATGGCTTTTTCTACACCAATAGCATCCCAAATTTCGAATGGTCCGTTTTCCCAACCGAAACCAGCTTTCATTGCGTCGTCGATTTTGTAGAATTCGTCAGTGATTTCTGGAACTCTGTTAGAACAGTAAGCAAACATTGCAGAGAAATTTTTTCTATAGAAATCTCCAGCTTTGTCTTTTCCTTTTACTAAAACTTTGAATCTATCAATTGGTTTGTCAATTGTTTTAGTTAATTCTAAAGTTGCGAACGATGTTTTTTTAGCTGCTCTATATTCTAAAGTATCTAAATCTAATGATAAAATTTCTTTACCTTCTTTTTTATAAAATCCTTGTCCTGTTTTGCTTCCTAGCCATTTGTTTTCCATCATTTTGTTGATGAAATCAGGTAGTTTGAACAAGTTGTGTGCTTCGTCATTCGGACAATTGTCATAAATTCCGTTAGCTACGTGAACTAAAGTATCTAAACCAACTACGTCAACCGTTCTGAAAGTAGCCGATTTTGGACGACCAATAACTGGACCTGTTAATTTATCAACTTCTTCAATGGTTAATCCCATTTCTTTCACTTGATGGAACAAACTTTGGATTCCGAAGATTCCGATTCTATTTCCTATAAAAGCTGGAGTGTCTTTGGCAATAACAGAGGTTTTTCCTAAGAATTTTGAGCCGTATTCAAATAAGAAATCCAATACTTCTTGAGAGGTTTTTGGACCTGGAATGATTTCGAATAATTTCAAATAACGTGCAGGATTGAAGAAATGCGTTCCACAGAAATGTGCTTGAAAATCATCGCTTCTTCCTTCACTCATAAAGTTAATTGGAATACCTGATGTATTTGAAGTTACCAAAGTTCCTGGTTTACGGAATTTGTCGATTTGTTCAAACACCAATTTCTTGATGTCTAAACGTTCCACCACTACTTCGATAATCCAATCGCAAGTTGCAATTTTGGACATATCATCAGTCGCGTTTCCTGTTGTAATTCGGCTAGCAAATTTCTGACTGTAAATAGGCGATGGGTTACTTTTTAAAGCATTTGCTAAATGGTCATTTACCACACGATTACGAACGACTTTACTTTCTAAAGTTAGTCCTTTCTTTTCCTCAATTTCGGTTAGTGCGTTTGGCACAATGTCTAAAAGGAGTACTTCCAAACCGATGTTAGCAAAATGACAAGCAATTCCTGAACCCATGATTCCAGAACCTACAACTGCCACTTTTTTAATTGTTCGTTTCATTTTTTATTAGATGAAAGAAGAAAGACCGCTGCGCTGCAAGAGGCAAGACTAACTTTCTTCATGTTATTATTATTTTATTATTTTTTTGAAGCAAGAGCCAATACTCTTTTATGCAAATGGTTTTCTTTCTTCTTGTTTCTTTTCTCTATTTTCTAAAAAATCTTCTTCTCAGTTATCAAATCATTTATTACATCGGCTACTTCCATAAAAACTGCAATTTTTTCATCCGATATATTTTTATGAATGGATTCATTAAATTTTAATACCGTTTCTTTTGATTGTGCTCTCATTTCTTTACCAAAATCGGTTAAATAAATTAAAACTCCTCTGCCGTCTTCTGGATTTTTTTTTCGAATAATCAATCCTTTTTCTTCTAACGTTTTTAAGGTTCTTGTTAATGAAGTGGGTTCCATTCCCATTCTGTTACTAATATAGGTAGATGGTGTTCCGTCTTCTTTATCTATGCTTAACAATGCAAATCCTATAGCCATAGAACCGTCAAACTTTGAAGCTTCTTCATTATACATTCTTGAAACTGCCTGCCAAGTTGCTCGTAGTACATAATCTATAGTTTTGTCTTTCATATTTTTACTATATCGTTTTAGTTTCGGATTCAAATATATAAAAAATTTATTATGCACGCATAGTATTTGTGTTAAATTTTATGCACGCATAATATTTTTTTAGGTTGGAGGTACGAAATACGATGTATGAAGAGAAGATAGAGAAAGTTAGAAGTTTGGTTTTTCAGTGGTTCTCGATACATCCGCCGCGGCGGACACTAGAAGTGATGGTAGTATGAGATAGAGTTTTTGTTTATCAAATATAACTACGTAAAAATAATAAAAAAACCAGTTGCAAAAATTACAACTGCTTTTCAATACTTTTAAAATTGATTTAAAAAAAAACCATTTCATCGAGACGAAATGGTTGATTATGTTAATTAAATTACGATATCTAAAAAATTATTTTTTTGGTTATTTTTTGTCCATCAGCAAAAGTAATTTTTACTACTAAAACTTCATTTGAGTTAGTCAAATTAATTTTTGAATAAGTAGCATCTACAGCTTCTTTTTCTATTAATAATCGTCCTCTGATGTCAAATACTTGTATTGAAGCCATTTCTTTTATTCCTGAATTAATGACTACAGAATCATTTTCTTTGTAAACTTTTATTGTATTTTGATTTATTTCGGATGACGGAGTGCCTAAAGTATTTTGATAAACTACTTCAAAACGATTGGCAAAAACTCCTAAGTCAGAAGTAAAAGTATAAGATTGATTTTTCAAATCGGTAATGCTATTTGTCAAATTATCTTTTAAATAAATAGCTTGTGAATCTGATGAAAACAATCCAGATGTTGCATCTATAGCTATTGTATATTCTCCCGCTGCAGGCACTTTGTATGACAGATAAACGATATCTGACGGTTGAAATTCAGGACGACCTTGAATTGTGAATTCGTTTCCACCTATTAGACTTGTTAGATAATATTCGGAGTTGATATTTTTTCCATCAATACCTCTATCAAATTCTAATGTAGCATCTGAAGTATATCCAACAGCCATTTGACTAAAAATAGTTGAAGGTGAAGTTAAGTTTAACCAATATAAACTAGATGTACTTGATTGATTTTCTGTATTTCTAAAAAATTGATTTGCATTCAAATCTCTTCTCATTTGATTGGTAAAGTTTAGTGTCGAATTACTTATTGAATTTACTAAGAAACCTTGACCTATATTAACAACCCAATCGGATTGGACTCCATTTACAAAGAATCCCGTACCGGTATCACCACCTAAAGCATTATTTTTTACATAAGCTAACTTGGTAATAGTTGCATAAGAAGTTTGTAGGTTATCATTCGTTTTTCTCCAAAAATATAAAGTGCCATCAATCGTAGGATTTGCGTCTATAAAATTATGAATGTTTAATCTAGACGGATATGGATTTCCTACTGCATTATAACCTGTTGTCATATTATAACTTTTTGGACCATTATTTGGATTACCATTAAAAACACCATTCCAAGCAGTTGGTATTGTTGCTGAATGGGTATTTCTAACCCTAATTAAGTAAGATTGTGCTTCATCAAAAGTTGTTACTAATGGATCTACTGATGAATATACATTTGAAAGTGTATTATAAGTGTAAAATCTATTAGACAAGGTTGCAGGAGAAAATTCTTTTAATGTTTGTGCTCCTGTTACAGGAGAACTCCATAAAGTATAATCTAATCTTTTTACAAGAGAACTTTCTCTGTTAACAACTATTGTTCCAGAGTTTGAAGTATTTGTAGTTTGCAATAAGTTAGCATTATTTGCTAGTATGAAACTACTTCCGGTAGCAACAGTTAAGGCACCATATAAGTTTACATCAATAGACGCATCAACATTCACTACTGCATTATTAGTTACATTTATTGTACAAGCCGCAAAATCTGAACCAATTGTATAGTTTGCTTCAAAAGTTACTACTGAGGTTGCAGTAGGAGGCAAGTTAGTCCATTCAATACCAGTCCAAGTTGTAGCAGTATTAACATAAATTACTTTTACAGCATTTGATGCTTGGTAGCAAGTAGCTGCATTTTCTCTTACTTGACAATAATATTGATAACCATCAACACCAGCTGTTGAACTAATTGTCAAGGTTTCGGTAGTTGCTCCTGTATATATTCCTGTATCAGTTAACGCTACCCACGTTGCACTTAGAGGAGCAACCGCATACCATTGATATTCTAATTCTTGTGTATCACTAGCACCATTATATCCTTCGGTAGCTACAACAGATAGTTGTGTACTACAACTTACACCAAAAGAAGGTTGAACTGTTATAGTTGGCGGTGTTGCGATAGAAAAAACATAATTATTTATTTCTGTATAATCTTCGTCTGCACATGTAGCCCAGTCTGAAATTACCCAATCAGAATTAGAATATACTGTGTTAGGAACAACTGCAGTATTAATTCTGCTAAATCCTACACCAGCAGAACCAAGGTTTAATGAATTTGCCCATGAAGCATTTCCAGAAACACCCCAACTATCTATATGAGATGTTGAATTATATAATCGTATGTGATCATGCCCATTAGCGGGAAAATTAATTCCTCCTAAAGTAGTGTTTATTTGATTTGCAGAAGTTCCATTACTTGCATCATTCAAACCTGAACATGAATTATAGGGTGGTGTTGCATCTGCACCAATTGCTAATACAAAAGTTTGACCATTCAAAATTGTTCCACCTGTTAATGGCAAGGTACTGTTAACAGTTGCACTACCATTATTAAATAGTTGTATCGAATAATCGCTTATGTTTTTTGTAGTACCAGTTGCATTGTATATTTCAACATAGGTAAGCGAACCTAAATTAGAATCAGTAACCTGGCTAATAAACAAATCGGTTGGAGTAGAAGGATTAGTACTTCCTTCTGCTTGACAAGAAGTTATTTCATTAGTAATTACTGTAAAAAATGTGCTAACTGAACATCCTTGAGAATTTAAGGTTACTAAACTTCCTGTTGATGCACCAGATGGAACTATTACAGATAATTGTGTAGCAGATAATTGAGTTGGTATTGCACTAACTCCATTAAAAGTGACTGTTGCTCCTGTCAAATTACCAGAAGATGCAGTTATGATAACTTCAGTTCCTACTGGTCCAGACGCTGGTGTTAAAGTATTGGTGTAAGTTCCGCAATTTCCAGTTCCTTGTACTTCGAAAGTATAGGGATTTTCATTGCTATCATCATTTGCCAATGTAATAATACCATTGCGAACTCCAGAAGTGTTAGGCGTAAATGCTACAGTAAAGGTTGTTGTTGTTCCAATAGCAATGTTTAAAGGAAAAACTAACCCTGAACCAATTACAAACTCTGATGAATTGGAAGTTATACCACTAATGGTTAAAACAGCTGTTCCTTCATTTCTTATTGTATATGTTTTAGGACTAGCAGCTGTATTTCCTATGTTTTGAGCAGCAAAAATAGTATCAAAGCCTGCACTAGCACTACTTCCTGATGGAATAGAGGCCAGTGTTGAACGCTCAACATCTATCTCGGGTGCAGGAGCAGTAACGCTTCCACTTAGAGCAACGTCAACTGTTGTTGCATTTGTACTAATACAATTTATATTTTCTAAATTATAATTTCCAATAATAAGTCCGGCTTTTAAACGAACATGAATAGTTGTTGGTGCAACATTTCCAGAAGTTGGTGTAAAACTTAGTGTATTCAAAAATGTTCCAGTTGCAGCAGTATTTATTTCATAATTTGTTGGAGCAGTCAAAACTAAATTAGCAGTCAAATTTGTTCCAGAAACCGTAAAAGTTTGATTGGTTGATGGACCAAATCCTTCAACATAAGTAAAACCAGTTAATGCTGTTACAGAACTAGTAATTGCTGGTGTTACTCCAGTTCCTTGTATAGAAAATGTATATGGGTTTTCTGAGTCAGTTGTATCATCATTTGCAATAGAAATTGTTGCCGATTTTAAACCAACACTAGCTGGATTAAAGGCAACTACAAATGTTAAAGATCCTAAACCAGCAATGGTCGTGGCAGATGGTTGTGTAGTTACTGAAAATTCAGAAGCATCAACACCAATTATTTCAACTATTGGTGTTCCAGTTAAATTTAGGTTAACACTTCCAATATTTTGAATAGTAAATGTTTTGCTCACTAAACCAGTTGATACATCAGTTGAACCAAAATCGGTATCATCAGCAACCGAGGGTGAACTATCACCATTTAAAATATCAATTGTATTTCCTATAATATTAATTTCTGGAAGTGTATTTACAGAACAAGTTAGAATAATATTATCAACAAAAGCTCTTCTTGCCGTTGTTGCAATAATCAAAGTTGAATTTGCTGGCACATTAATAAACGTAAACTGTTTGTTTTCAAAAGTTGGACTAGTAATAATAGCAGTATATGATTGTGTTTGTACCACTCCATTTAATGTCACTCTAATATCACCCTCAACAGTTGACCAACCTTTTACATCTAAACTAACAGTAACATTACCACTTACTCCTGATAGAGCAGCAGATGTAATTGAACCTGGTGCTGAACTAGATCCAATTCTAACCGCACCACCCGCTTGAAAGTCATTTGTTCCTATTGGAAAATTAGCATTGTTACTCCACGCTGTTCCAGAACCTGTTGTGGTAGTATTATTTCCAGTAAGTATCGAGGCAAAATTTTCTGAAAAACATGGTCCAACAAAAACACTCCATTGTGCATATAATGTCACATCAGCTGTTCCCATTGTGTAGGAAGCTCCATCTAAGTATGTTACTGAACCAATAGCAGATGTTGACCATCCATCAAAAGCATAACCAGTTCTTGTGTAACCATTTAAAGTTAAATTTGCAGAAGCTCCACTAGCAATGGTTTGATTACTCATTGAACCACCTGTAAAACCGTTACCATCAAAAGTTATTGAATAGGTAATAGCTGTCCATTGTGCAAATAGAGTAACATTAGCAGTTCCCATAGTATAAGAACCACCATCTAAATATGCAACTGCTCCACCTGCTGTTGTTGCCCAACCTGCAAAAGTGAATCCAGTTCTGGTATAAGTATTTGTATTTAAGTTTGCAGTAGCATCAGTTGCCAATGATTGTGAACTCATTGTTCCAGAACCACCATTAGCATCAAATGTAATAGTATTAGTATTAGGTGTCCATATTGCAAACAAAGTTGCATTAGCTGTAAATGGATATGAAGCTCCATTTGTGTACACAACCGCTCCACCAGCTGTTGTTGTCCAACCTGCAAAAGTATATCCAGTTCTCGTAAAGGCATTGTTAGTAAGAGGCGTTGCAATATTTGCCGTTTGATTTGCCATTGTTCCAGTACCACCATTTGCGTCAAATGTTACTGTAAAAGTACCAGCAGCTATCCATTGTGCATAAAGAGTAACGTTAGCAGTTCCCATGTTGTAAGAAGCACCGTTGGCATAGGCTACAGCTCCACCAGCTGTTGTTGACCAACCAGCAAAAGTGAATCCTGCTCTGGTAAAGGTGTTTGTATTTAAGTTGGCAGTTGCATTGGTTGCTATAGTTTGTGCTCCCATTGTTCCTGTTCCACCATTAGCATCAAAAGTTATAGTATTATTAGTAGGTGTCCATACAGCATACAAAGTTGCATTAGCTGTAAATGGATAAGAAGCTCCATTTGTATAGACAACCGCTCCAGCAGCAGTAGTTGCCCAACCTGCAAAAGTATATCCAGTTCTTGTAAAGGCGTTACTTGTAAGTGCAGTAGCTGAACTTGCCGTTTGATTTGCCATAGTACCAGTACCACCGTTTGCATCAAAAGTTACGGTATTGCCAGCTAATTTGTAAAGCTTAATGTTGGATTGACTTCCAGTGTAACATGCAAATCTAGGAGATGCTGAATTATACTGTAATAATCTCGTATTAAGTGCTACATTTCTTATTGAAAACACCCCAGTAGTTACAGTAAAGTTCCATCTCTGATTATTTGTAGTAGCTGTTGTTGATAATTGCACATTGTTTGAAGAACCAGTATATGATACATAACCTGTTATTGCTTCATTATAAATTGTTTTATTAGCACCATTTGTTTCAATCTTCCATACATTTGAAACGGAAGGATTTACTAATGTTCCAGTAGTCAAAGTTAATGTAGCAGGGGAAAAAAAGGTTGAGCTAACATAGGTATTAGACATCCCTTGGTTAGTAGTTCCATTAGCAATTAAAACATAATAACCATCAGTTAGTTCTGTAGTAGTTGTAATTTGAGTAAATGTTCCAGTACCTGTATACTGCCCCCAACTAAAGATAGTTGTTAAAAGAAATAACAATAATAGTTTTGTTTTCATAATAAGAAATTAAATAACTTAATTTATAAGTTGCAAAGTTAAAACCTGTATTGTTCTTTTCTGTTTATCAAATTGTTATGAAAAAATTAATTATTGCAACCATTTACTAACTTTTGGTTGCCTTGTGTTTTAATTCTTGTTTTATTTTGTTTTTTGGATTTAAAAAAAGTTGTAGTGTTCAAAATTAATCTTACATTTGCCGTCGAAATAA
Source organism: Flavobacterium sp. (assembly GCF_027531705.1). Classification (GTDB taxonomy): domain Bacteria; phylum Bacteroidota; class Bacteroidia; order Flavobacteriales; family Flavobacteriaceae; genus Flavobacterium. The sequence continues at coordinate 183,053 of NZ_JAPZSP010000008.1, forward strand.
AAAACAAAAACACAGATGAAATCACTATTTAATCAAAATCATGATCGTTTAACAGGAATATATCCTGTTGGAATGTCTGGTCGTTGTATGTGTTTTTATGAAAAAACGAATTGATTTTAATTAAAATTCAAGTATAAATACAAAAAACGTCCTATGAAAATGGGACGTTTTTTTTGTTTTAGAGTGAAAAATTGAATGTAAAAATGAGTTACTGAAATAAATTTGATAAAAAAGTAAAAAAAATGTTTAATGAATTATAAAAATAACGAAATATAATCTTGAAAAGTAACCAAATGAGAGACAGTCATTTGACAATAATCAAGTTATCTGCAACTTAGCGGACAGGATTTTTATTGCTTAAAATTATCGTAAGAAATTGATAATCAATAAAATAAATTAAAAATAAATTTGGAAGTTAATTTTTTTTGACATTATCTTTGCACCAGAAAATTAGAATTTAGAAATCAGAAATTAGAAATCAGAAAAAAGAGAATAGAATATAGATTTTTACAGTATACAATATACAATTTTACATTATACAATAAAAAAATGAGAACACGATATAATTCGCAAGAACAAAATATAAAAACAATAACAATGATAGATTGTTTACAAAATAATAGACTAACTGTGAAACCGAGTTTTGACTTTGGGTTTCAGGATGTTTGGGTGCATAAATATAAGCAGATGGAATAGCAATATTCTAACGTTATGATATAAAGCACCTTTGATGAGGTGCTTTTTTTATGCCTATTAATTACTGATTTTGTAGCTCAACGGTAGAGCGGTGGTTTGTTAAACCAAGGGTTGTAGGTTCAAATCCTGCCAAAATCGCCAATTAATTCTGTAGCTCAATGGAGAGAGCACCAGTTTTCTAAACTGATGGTTGAAGGTTCGAATCCTTCCAGAATTACAAAAGATTTTGTAGCTCAATTGGAGAGAGCAACTGCCTACGAAGCAGTAGATTGAAGGTTCGAGTCCTTCCAAAATCACATAAGTTTTTTAGAAAGGAACTTGGCTTATTGGGGTTACTGGCTAACCTTCCCGACTGTCTCTCGGGAGAAACGGGTTCGATTCCCGTATAAGCCGCAAATGGTGTTTTTAGTTTATTAGGTAAAATGTCAAATTGTGAATTTGAAGAACAGGGTTCGATTCCCGAAAACACCCAAAATAAAACTGGGAAGATAACGGTGGTAGTTTACTCGCCTTGGACGCGAGAGGTTGCAAGTTCGAATCTTGCTTCTCAGATAAATATTGGAAGTGCGCCGAAGTTAGAGAGTCGGGCTTGTCTGTAAAACAAGTGTATGGGTACTGAGTAAGTGCAAGTCTTACTACTTCCACAAACTGATTCATAATGTAATTGGTTAGCATAAGAGACTTTGACTCTCTTTGTTCAGGTTCGAGTCCTGATGAATCAACAAAATGCGGGAATGGCGGAACGGATGACGCGGCGGACTTAGAATCCGTTTATTGAGAGTTCAAATCTCTCTTCCTGTACAAAAAAAGGAGCAGTGGTGTATGTGGTATGCACGCTAGTCTGAAGAACTAGAGGTATTCGTTCAACTCGAATCTGTTCCACAAGTAAGAGTGGTAAAATAAAAAAATTAGAAATTATGAAAATAGAACATTTAGCAAATTTTACAATCGCAGGTTTTACCTATTACGAAGGAGCTTTGGCATTCAATAAGCTCAAGATTGGTAAGCAAGTCGAATTAAAATTGGAGGAAGATAACAAGTTTGATGCACGTGCAGTAGCGATTTACCATCAAGAGTGCAAACTGGGATTTGTGCCCAAGAGCGACAATAGAATTATTTATAAACTTTTAAAAATGGGAATGCAAGACCATCTTAGAGCTCTTATTCAGCAAGTCGATTCGAGAGAACATCCCGAAAGTCAGGTAAGGATTGTAGTTCATCTGGTTAACCCTAATTTGCAGAAAGAAGTTTAATACTATAAAAATATCAAGCGAGTCTTGTTGGGTGTTTCTGTATAGCACTATTGTAGTACTCGTTTCGCAATTGCGAATGATGTGGTACTATTCAACTTGACTTGAAGGTTTTGATTATTTTCCAAAAAATAGTCGTCACCCTATAGGTCGTGGGTTCGATTCCCACTTTCGAGTAATCGGAATAGTTCAGATGGATAGAACAATAGATTTGGATACGCAGGTTCGAATCCTGCACGCAATTTTGATGCGTTTGACAGTGGTTGTCAACCAACAGACTCAAAATCTGTTCGACAGAGTAGCATAGCTCTTTAAATGAATGTACCAAAAAAAAGGAAAATGGTTTTGTCTTTGTCGGCAATCGAGAAAAAGTGTTCAAATATTGCACTCCTGATAAGACCTGAAAACAAATTTGATTTTTAGAATTTTGTTTTGCTTTTCCGTTTGATTACGACTAACGATTGCGTACAATTTTTAGCCTTAAAAAAGAACAGAAAACCATTGTAGCTGCACATTAATCACTTTGCTTTCCGTCATTGTCAGAGGATGAAGACAAACCGTTTTTTTATTTTTAAAAAATAGAAAATAGAGAATAGAAAATAGACTTTGTGGAAAAGTATTTTTAACAGAATATGATAACGATTACAAAGTTTTGATAGATTAAAAAAATTGAAATTATGATGAAAAGAATTAAAATTAATGCCTACCAAGTAGGTTTGGTATTTGAGAATAGAAAATTGGTTACCGTTTTGCAAGAAGGTACTTTTTGGATTTTTGGTAACAAAGATGTAATGGTTTACGAAATGAACCAATCTTTTGTAGCACCAGTAGAATTGACCATTTTATTGCAAAATGAAGTATTGGCTTCTATGTTGGAAGTAGTTGAGGTTGCTGATAACGAAATCGTATTGTTCTTTGTGAACGGTATGTTCAAAGAGGTTTTGACCACTGGTAGATACGCTTTTTGGAAAGGTTATGCAGACAATAAATTTATCAAAGCTGATTTGTCTAAAGTAAATATTACAGAGCAAATTCCAGTAAACTTATTGGAAAATGTAAAAGTAAGAGCATACACAAGAAGATTTCAGGTATTGAATTTTGAAAAAGCCTTGTTGTTTGTTAACGGTGCTTTTGTAAAAGAGTTGGCAGCTGGTACTTACTACTTTTGGAACAATGCCATTACGGTAGAAGTTAAAAACGTAGATGTAAGACAGCAACAAATGGAAATTTCTGGTCAAGAATTGTTAACCAAAGACAAAGCGGCTTTGAGAATCAACTTTTTTGTGAGATACCAAGTAGTTGATGTGTTGAAAGCTTTGGTAAACAACAAAGATTTTGAAAAACAATTGTACGTTTTGATGCAATTGGCATTGAGAGCTTTTGTAGGTAATTTTACGTTAGACGAATTGTTGGGCAAAAAAGATACTATTGCAGCAACAATCTTAGACGAAGCGACTAACAAAATTGCCGAATTAGGTTTGACTGTGTCAGATGCAGGTATTAGAGATATTATCTTGCCAGGTGATATGAAAGAAATCATGAATCAGGTGTTAGTAGCTGAAAAAAAAGCACAAGCTAACAGCATTATGAGACGTGAGGAAACTGCCGCCATGAGAAGTATGTTGAATACTGCCAAATTGATGGAAGAAAACGAAATGTTGTGGAAATTGAAAGAGATGGAATACGTTGAAAAAATTGCAGATAGAATTGGTGAAATCACTATTTCTGGTTCTGGTAACATCATCGGTCAATTGAAAGAGATTTTTGTTAAGTAGTGTTTGTTATGGAGATCTGAGGAACTCCGCCATAGAAAGAGGAATTCACTTTGGTGGATTCCTTTTTCGATTTTATTTTTTAACTAATTATAAGTTAAAGACAAATATAATGCTATGAATGCCCAAAAAGAGTTGAATATAATTATATTTAGAAATCCATTTTCTGTTAGATTTTTATCAAACATGAGCAATGCTAAACTAATGATTAACGATATTACTAATCCGACAGTTATATATAAAATGGCTCCATTCAAGCCAGACATTAATTTTTTACTATAGTCATTAGTTTTAGTTTTTACAGAAGTGATATTTTTTGTGATGTAACTTTGTTTAAGAGTCACGTAGTTTTCTTCAATATATATTTTTTGGGTAGAAAATTTATATCCTTTTTGAGTAAAATAGATGTAACCTAAAAAAGTTTTAGTTTCATTTGCACTGTATTTATTGCGATGAGTTTTATAAATTGAACTATAAGATTCTATTTTATCCTCAATTGTTTTTTGGGGTAATACATATGAATCAGCAAATAGCAAACCTATTAATAACAATACAATTGCAAGAATTTGAGTAGTTATTTTTCTGTATTTCTCAATCATTAACCTATAGATGAAGTAACTAAAAAAAGTGTTATTAACTATACTAGTTAGCTAGATAGAAAGCCAAATATAAATAAAAAAGGACACCATTGTAGATGTAGTTTTATTTTTACTCATACTACTTTAAATCTGCATCAACGGTTTCTATTTTTTGATTCTTAAATGTGAAATCAAATATTCCTTCAATTTTCCCTTCTGGGAATTCACCCGTAAATTCGACTTCCATATGTGCCGTGTTATCGAGAATAGTTAATTTTAAAAGCCTTGTTTGCGTTTTATACCCAATAAAATATTTAGTATAATAGTCTAGAATGCCTTCATGACCAACAAATTTTTTTCCTACTGACGGATCATAGAGTAGTGCATCGTTATTGTATTTTTCCAAATATTTTTCTGTGTCGTAGCTATTACTGATTTCTAGCCACTCTAATAAAAATGCTTTTATGTCCATTTAATTTTATTTTTTTTTATTAAAACAATCTTCTTCCCATTTTTTGGGATTATTTATGATATAGAATTTTATTCTATCATATTCGCCTTCATTTCTAATTATATGATCGTGGAATCTTTCTTGCCAATTGGAAATTCCTTTTACATTATTTAATTCATTTATTCTTCGTGATGAAAATGATTTTAATGCACGTATGAATTCAAAAACACCATGGATTTTAATTTTATTTTCGGCAATATTGGGATTATCATTGGAATCATTTTTATTATCGGCATCATTTTCAATATTGGCATTATTTTCAATATTGGCATCATTTTCAATATTGGCATTATTGCCATTTTTTCCATTATTGCCATTTTTGTCAGCACAGACGGGTTTGAAACCCGTCTCTTTCGATTCTTGAAATTCCGATTTTGATTCTTGAATTTCCGATTTCGATTCTGGCGATTCCGATTTTATTATTATTTCCGATTGCGATTTAATTGATTCTGGCGATTCTATTTTTTTTACGATTTTGAACATCGATTCTGATTTGGATGAAATCCTATATTCGGACGGAATTGATTTTTCTGAATCTTTATTGAAAATCGTATTATCTATTCCTACTATGCAATGAATATGATTGGGCATTATCTGAAATGCATCTATGATAATATTCGGATAATGATTGGGTAAATCTTTCCAACAATCGGCTACGATTTTACCATTTTCATTCAAAATCATTTCGCCATTTTTTACCATTCCAAACAGATGTTTTCTATTCTTGGTGCAAATGGTAATGAAATACAATCCTTCATTACTATAATTCCACCATTGAGCACGCGTGGTTTCTATGCGGTATTTGCCTTTGAATTTTGCCATCTATCAAATTTCAATATAATCAATTCTCCACAATTGCAATTTCTTCCTCATTCAATCCATACAATTCATACACCATGGCATCAATGGCTTTGTCGGTGGTGGCTATTTGGGTTTGTAGTGCGTTGGCTTTTTGTTTATTTTCTTCAAATAAATCTATCCAATCAAATTCGTCTTTTTTGGTTAAAGGTGTGCCTTTTTGGGCTTTGATGGCTTTGTTGATTTCTTTGATGAATTCCTCAAACGTTACATCATACCATTTCTCTAATTTACCCGATAATTTCTCCAACTTAAATTGTCCCGAAAAATACTTGCTGAATTTCAAACTAACTTCTTGTAACTCTTTATTCAACGATAACATTAAATCGGCTTTTTCAATGAAAGGTTGTTGGTCTATTTTTTTAATATTTGGAATAGGTAAATCTTTAATGTCTTTTGGATTAAGTTTAGGAAATGTTTTTTTTGAAAAATTAGAACATTTTATTGAAGCATACCAACTCAAAAGATTTGAATTCACAATTGATAATAAATACAAAACATCAAATTTTTTAATGTCATTTAAGATAAATGGGGTTATACTATGACCATAATAATATTTTTTATCAGTATATGACGCTTGAATTTTTTTATTTTGACCAGGAATTTCTCTAAACAAAATCCTTGGATTTTCAAAAAATTTTGGTTCTCTTGGTGCAGCTAACCAATCTCCATATTTTAGCCATTCATTTCCTTCTTCTAAAAAATATCTACTTAAATTTTTACCATCAAGCCATTTTCCACAAGATTCATCTATTTTTTCATTAAAGTGAAATGCTCTTTGTTTTATTGTTTCTTGTGAATGTCCTCTATAACTATCATATGCTGTAAGTCCTTGAACACATTCACCAATTTTTTCTAAACATATTGACTTCTTTAGAATAGTTTGAATAATGGCGTCATAGTTTTCGGATATTTCATATTCCAATATTAAATTTTTGGATTTTTTCCATCTCTGTGAAGAAAATTCTATCACAAGATCATTTTCAAATACAATATTAAATTTATAATTTTCAAGATAAATATTTTTTAAAGTTAAAATAGTGGAATTAACTTTTACATCTTGAAATACATCTTCACCACACAATTTAACTTCAATAATTTTAGAATTATTAATTAAATGTTTTCTAATATTTTCAGATTTTTCTAATCGCAAAAATAGTTCAGGTGTAATGAATGATAAATATCCATTCTGTTTTAGGATTTGTGTTCCTAATTCATAAAAATATAAATAGCTTTCAAATTTGTATTGATAACTAAAATATTTATTTGATATAAAATCTTTTTGTTGAATATCGAAAAAAGCTCCATAAGGCGGATTCCCAATCACCACATCAAAACCACCATTAGCAAACACTTGCGGAAATTCGTTGTGCCAATTAAAGGCTTTGTCGCCTGCAATCGTGGCATCGTCAATTAACGAGTTGCCACATTTTATATTGTTGTTTAAGCTGTTTAGTTTTCGGTTGCGTTGTGCCGTGCGTAACCATAATGAGAGTTTGGCAATTTCTACACTTTCTTCGTTGAGGTCCACACCAAAAAGGTTGTTTTCTAAAATGCTGCCTTCTACATCGCTCAATACCAAAGCATCACCAAATAGTTTGGCTTGCAATTCGTCAACATATTTATGCTCAGCAATTAAAAACTCCAACGCTTGGTTCAAAAAAGCGCCACTGCCACACGCTGGGTCAACAATGGTCAATTGCAACAACCATTTTCTGTAACTGTCTAGGGTTTCTATCAGTTTCTTTTTGGTGGCAACCGTTATACGTTTGTCGGTTGTGTATTTGGTTTCGTCAAGGGCTAACTCGGTTTTCTTTTCTTCACACAGTTTGCCAATGGTGTTGTCAACGATGTATTTGGTAATGTATTTTGGTGTGTAAAAAACGCCGTCTTTTTTACGCTTAGTTTTTGTTTTGTCAACTTCTTGACCTTCTATAGCGTTGGTAATTTCGTCAATTTCGTTCAACGAATTTTCAAAAATATGTCCGAGAATATTAACGTCCACTTCGCTTTCAAAATCGTATTCGCTCAATTTTTTGGTATGTTTAAAAAGCAAATCGTCATTGATAGTAATCGTGTCTAAAATATCATCCGGTTGAAACAAACCGCCGTTGTAGGCATAAATATCATATTGAGCCGTTACAATTTCGTTGGTATGTTTTCCAAACGCAGGCAAACTCACGCGTGCACCCGTATTCAAATCTTGAAAATACATTTTGTAGCGGTCGTACAACGAAACCGGAACGCGCGCTTCACGAAGTTTTTGCCATTCGAGATTGATGCTAAAAATCAAATTGGTAGGCAACAATTGTCTGTCTTCTGCAAAGAAAATGAATAGAAATCTATCCAATAACTTTTGGGTTTTCTTAAACAAAAGCAATCGATCGTACTGCGGATTGAGCTGTTCAATATCGTTGAACAATTCTTTTCTGAAAGCCGAATAATCTTTGTATAATTCTTTGGTGATTTTATCTTCGTTGGAGACACTTTCGTTTTTGATTTTCTTGGGCAAATCGGTTTGCATACTTTCCAAAGAAAGGCAAATGTACAGCAAATCAAATTCGGCACGAGAAAGCGTAAACAGATTAAATTCGATATGTTCGGTAGCATTATCAATATAAAAGCGCAGTTTTTCAAAATTGGAAATAATCACATAACTGCAATTCTTCTGATTGTTTTTATAACCAAACGCTTGGTTTTCTATTTTAGCTAAATCGGTTGTTTCAGTTCCTTTAAGTTCAATTACGGCGAGTACATTTTCGTTCAAAATAATGGCGCCGTCGGCTTTCTTGCTATTGGTTTCGTTTTTTTGTTCGGTTATAAGATTATAATCGGTGTTGGGATGTTGTGTGTAACCAAGCACTTGCACAAACAAATCGTTTAAGAAAATCGCTTGGTATTGTTCTTCTTTGCTGTTGCGAATGTTGTCTTGCTTGGTGGTATTGTGGAAAATGGTTGTAAATAATTGCCACTTTTCTTCCACCAATTTTTGGTCTAATGAATTGCTATATTTTTTTACAACGGTGTTCTGAAATAATGACATAATGTGAAATGAGAATGTTTTTCAAACTTATCAAATAAATCTGACTTTGGCAATTTTATTTAAAAGGGATTTAAAAGCGAAACACCTGACAATTTTCAAAAAGCTGTCAGGTGTAAAAGTATTTATTAAATAAAACTACGCTTGTGGTGCGTCGTAGTTCACCATCCAGTGAATACCAAATTTATCGGTAAACATTCCGAAGTATGCACCCCAAAATGTTTGGTTCATAGGCATGGTAACTTGTCCACCAGCCGAAAGTCCGTTAAATAATTTGTCGGCTTCGTCCTTGCTAGCTGTGTTTATAGAAACCGCGTAATTGTTACCTTGTTTGAAACTTGCTGACCATTCACCAGCTGTATCACTTCCCATAAGACAAGTTTCGGCGCTGATAGGTAAGGTAACATGCATTATTTTGTTACCATCTTCTTCGCTCATTGGCGGATAATCGTCGCTTGGAGGCATATCGTTAAAACGCCCTATGTATGGAAATTCTCCACCAAAAACCGATTGGTAAAACAAAAATGCTTCTTCGCAATTGCCATCAAACGTTAAGTATACATTTACAGTTGCCATAATTTTATTTTTTATTGATTAATTTCGGGTTCAACTAATTTGATAAGTTTCTCTAACGATTCTTGCCAACCCAAATAACACATTTCGGCAGGAATCATATCGGGAATTCCTTCTTGTGTTATAGAAATTTCAGTTCCGCACATCACACTTTTTAATGAAACAGTTGTTGTAATTTCGCCAGGTAAGTTTGGATCGTCAAAAACATCGGTGTATTTTAAGAACTCGTTGGTTTTTATGGCTACATATTTTCCGCCAAAAGAGTGACTATCTTGTGTTGTAAAGTTATAAAACGACATTTTGAAACTACCACCTTCTATAAAATCAAACTGCTGAATTTCGCATAAAAAACCATACGGTGGAATCCAAGATGCCATAGCTGTTGGGTTAGAAAAAGCTCTAAAAACCTTGTCTGTAGGCGCTTTTATAACTCTGTGTAATTGTATTGTACTCATTTTTCTTATACATTAAATTGTGATAAGTGATGATCTAAATGTTTATAAAACATATTGTTCCACTCTTGACTTGACATTTTTCCAAACGAAAAATTATCTTTTCCATCAAAGTGATTTGCTCCCAATTGTTGTGTTTTGTTAATGTTGTCAATTAGGTTGTTTTTTTCTCTTTCAAAATCTTTAGTGCCAGCAATAATAAACTCGGGTGCAGTTCTACCATTTTTTTGATAAGGTTTTTCACTTACCACCATTTTTTTAACAAACGTTTTGAGCATAAATTTTTTAAACGGACTAGGTTTAATAAAGCTGCCTGAATGGTAGGTAAAAAGGTAACTCACATTGCAATGCGCCAACATTTGATCAACACTCATCTTGCCCCAAAGAGGTTCAGAGTTTGGTTGTAGATTATTTATGCGACTTATAAGAGCGTCAGAAACTTGTTTATCGAATATATTTTGTATCATTTTTCTAATTAATTAGATTGACGTTAGGCACTTAACTTGTAAACAGAATCAACTATTTAGGAAGCAAAAAAGTTATTAGTTCATAGAATGAAAGCCAATTGTATTGCCTTCGGTATCAGTTGCAATGGCGCAGAATCCGTGTTCACCAATAGGCATTTTTTCTTGTAAAACCATTCCGCCTGCGTTAGTTACTCTAGCAATTTCAATGGCGCAATCATCACTTGCAAAATAGACCAATGTTCCGCCACTACCGGGTTGCATACTACTAGTTTTGCATAATGCTCCACTAATATTGTTGCCACCTTCAACCCAAGGAAAACTCACCATTTCTAAATCTCCAAATTCACCAGGAGTTTGCATTGGAATCATAGAGGTGGCTAAAACAGTTTCATAAAACTTTTGGGCACGCGCCATATCTGACACATAAATTTCTACCCAAGCAAATGGATTTTTCATATTGTCTATTTTTAGTTATTGTTTATGATGATGTTATTTCAAAAATAGTATTTTTTTTTAATTTAAAATAAAAAACCATAAAAAAACTTGTGTTTTTTATGGTTAAAAAAAGATAGTGAGACAATAAGTGTTGTCTTATATAAGAAAACCACAAGCATGAACTTGTGGTTTTTATATAAAAAATTGATGAGAATTATTTCATTTTTCCATTTACGAATCCGATAATACTACCAACTATGGCACCGCAAACTACTGTTAGTGCAACATCCATAATTAGTACTTTGTAGTCAGGTGTTAGATTATTTCCATAATAAAAGAAATTATGAAAAAGACTCATGAACAAAGCAATCACTGCACCAGCCGAGGCACCCGTTACAGCAGTTGCAATATGTGCCCATTTGGAAAAGATATACGAAATAAAGAATCCAAATGTCATACAACCTAAAAAGATAAACAACATATTCATCTTACTTTCGTCGGTTGCTGGGAAAAAGTCAGCAAAGAGAATACCCCAAAAAAGCCAACCCAAAAGAAAATCGACAATACCACCTACAATACCGCCAACAATAAAGTTTTTTGCATTCATAATTTTAAATAGTTTTATTGGTTAATAAAATAAAATTACTAAAAATTAAGAATTGTTTACTTCCTAAGTTCTTAAATTGTTAACTATTTTAAAATGTAAATTGTTTATAACCAATTGTATATAGATTACAGTGCAACCTTTATATTTTTAAGAAAAGTATTTCACAACTAAATAGTTATTGTTACATTTGGGATACCAAATAGTAAAAATTAATTTCTAAAAATAAGTTTCTTGGCAAGTAAAATCAAACTACTTTTTTTTCTTTTAATTACAGTAGGAGCTGCTACTTTGTTTTTTCAATTTGATATAAAAGATCAAGTTGATGAACAGTTTGTTGCTTATGTAGCCAATCCAAAAGAGCAAAATGTTTGCCTGTACTATAAAAATGAAAAAGGAATAAATTTTGGAAGTCTAAAAAACATTAAAACTTTTTTGAATAAAAAAAATAAGAGTTTACTTTTTGCTATGAATGGTGGCATGTACAAAAAAGACAAGTCACCACAAGGTTTGTTTATTGAAAAAAGCATCCAAAAAACACCTATTGATACGACTTCAGCAAGTGGAAATTTTTATTTGAAACCAAATGGTATTTTCTATATTACTAATGATAAGAAAGCTTTTGTTTGTAGAACAGAAGATTTTTTAAGCAATAAAAATATACAATACGCTACTCAATCGGGTCCAATGTTGTTGATTGATGGAGAAATTCACAAAGCGTTTAGTAAGAATTCAACCAATTTGAATATAAGAAATGGAGTAGGAGTTTTGCCAAACAACGATATTTTGTTTGTTATGTCTAAAAAAGAAATCAACTTTTACGAATTTGCAGATTATTTCAAAAATAAAGGATGCAAAAATGCACTGTATTTAGACGGATTTGTATCAAGAGTTTATTGTCCAAAAGAAAAATGGGAACAAACCGATGGAAATTTTGGAGTTATAATTGGAGTTGCTAAAAAATAAAACAAGTATGTACACACTACCAAAAATTGAACGTTTTAATCAAAATGTATTATCTAAATACCACATTTACAATAGTGTATTTATTACTTTGCCTTTTGATGCTATTGATAATACAGGAGTTTTATTGCCACTTTTTAGTGAAGTTTGTGATAATGGATTCAAGAATAATCTTTCGCCAGTTGAAATTGTCAATTCGTTTGCGCAAAAATATTTGGATAATGTTTCTGAAGAAGAAAAAATTGGTTTGATGTTTCGTTTTATTCAATATGTTGAACGTCAAATTGTTCTTTTTGATGCTATTGAAGATGCAGCTTTTCCGGTGGTGAATAACATGGAAGGAAAAGGTTCGCTGCGTGATGTAAAAGAACGTGCTGATACTAAAGAATTAAAACAAGAATTGATTTCATTTTTAGAAGATTTCAATGTTCGAACGGTTTTAACAGCGCATCCTACACAGTTTTATCCTGGTTCAGTCTTGGGAATAATTACCGATTTGACTGACGCCATTCGTGAAAATGATTTGAATAAAATTAAAGAACTATTAGCTCAATTAGGAAAAACACCTTTTATCAAGAAAGAAAAACCAACACCTTTTGATGAAGCAGTAAGCCTAATTTGGTATTTAGAAAATGTATTTTATCAAACATCTGGCGAAATGTTACAGTACATTCAGAAGAATATTTTTAAGGATAAACCTATTTCAAATTCGATTATAAATTTAGGATTTTGGCCAGGTGGTGATAGAGATGGAAATCCATTTGTGACAACTGAAATCACTTTAAAAGTTGCAGATAGATTGCGAACTTCAATTCTAAAATCATATTATTTGGATGTTAGAAAACTAAAAAGAAAACTAACATTTTCTGGAATTGACACCATAATTGCAGACATTGAAAATAAATTATATCGTTCTGTATTTTATTCAACAGGAACAATTTATATTGCTTTATCTGAACTAAAAGATAAACTAAATGAAATCAAGTTACTTTGTATAGAAAAACACCAATCGTTGTATTTAGATGACATAAATGATTTGATAAATAAAGTCAATTTATTTGGATTTCATTTTGCATCTTTAGATATACGTCAGAATAGTAAAATTCATAATAAAG
>NZ_JAPZSP010000031.1 GCF_027531705.1 Flavobacterium sp.
AGACGATCAGTTAAAAGCTACTATCAAGCTTACACCAATTGAGCCAGTTATTACAGAAACAGAAATCATCTTACAACCAATTTACTTTGAGTACAACAAAAGCAACATCACCGAAGACGGCGCCTTTGAGTTAGACAAACTAGTAAAAGTAATGCAAGACAATCCAAAACTAGTAATCTTGGCCAAATCTCATACTGATAACAGAGGAAGTGATACGTACAACCTAAACTTATCAGACAGAAGAGCTAAATCAACGGTACAATACATCATCTCTAAAGGAATCGACAGAGCTAGAATCTCTGGAAAAGGATTTGGAGAAACTGAACCAAAAGTTGATTGCGGACAAACTTGCACAGAAGAACAATACGCACAAAACAGAAGAAGCGAGTTCTTGATTGTGAAGTAAATCAAATCATATGTAAAAATAAAAGCCTCTATATGAAAACATATAGAGGCTTTTTTATAATAAAGAATCCCTCTCGGACTCATAAAACGCATCTACAGAAAGTTTTTCTTGCATAGAAGCCATAACTGCCAATTCATCACATCTTTCGTTCTGTGGATGGTTATTATGCCCTTTTATCCATTTAAAATCTACTTGGTGCTTTCTGTATATTTTAAGAAAACGAATCCATAAATCAGGATTTTTTTTACCCGAAAAATTCTTTTTTTCCCAACCAAAAACCCATTTCTTCTCAACTGCATCTACAACATATTTTGAATCTGAAACTACTAAAACTTTCGTTTTTGGATTTTTCAGTTTTTCTAAACCAACAATAACTGCTAACAACTCCATGCGATTGTTCGTTGTTAATCGGAAACCTTCATAAAACTCTTTTTTATAATGACTTCCGACTAATTCCATAACAACTCCGTAACCACCATTTCCAGGATTTCCTTTGGCGGCTCCATCTGTATAAATATGAACTTCGTGTTGCATTTTTTAAAGTTTACTTATGAGATTTTCGATAACTTCAGGAAAATAGTGATGTTCTAAAACATGAATCTTTTCAGCAATTTCTTCGGCAGTTTTACAATCTTCTATTGAGACGCTTTTTTGAAAAACAATCGCTCCTTCGTCATAATTTTCATTTACATAGTGAATTGTAATTCCAGTTTCTTTTTCTTTATTATCTAAAACTGCTTGATGTACATTCATTCCATACATGCCTTTTCCTCCATAATTTGGCAAAAGTGCTGGATGAATATTTACTATTCTATTAGGATAATGTTCAATTATAGAAGAGGGAAATTTTAGTAAAAAACCAGCCAATACAATTAAATCTGCTTTTAGACCCATTATTTTTTCTAAAACTATTCCGTTGGAAAGCTCCTCTTTATTGAATACTTCACATGGAATATCAAATTTCTTTGCTCTTTCTATAACTTTGGCATTAGGATTGTTAGTGAGAATCCCGACTACGGTTCCTTGACTATTGTTTTTAAAGTGTAATATGATTTTTTCGGCGTTAGAACCCGAACCAGAAGCAAAAATTACAATCTTTTTCATTTATTGGTAATTAGTATTACGCAAAAAAAAGAATAATAAATGATAATAAATAAAAATAATTGGTCTTTGTTAAATTTATTTTTTAAATTCGTGGTCATATTTATTAACTAAAATGTTGTTTTAAAATAAAGTTTTTTATTTTTGCCAACAAATTAAATTTAAAATTAAAGATTATGTCAGACATTGCATCAAGAGTAAAAGCGATTATCGTAGACAAATTAGGTGTTGACGAAAACGAAGTTGTAACAGAAGCAAGCTTCACAAACGATTTAGGAGCGGATTCATTAGACACGGTTGAGCTTATTATGGAGTTCGAAAAAGAATTTGACATTCAAATTCCAGATGATCAAGCAGAAAATATCGCTACTGTAGGTCAAGCTATTTCTTACATCGAAGAAGCAAAAAAATAATAAAGCCTTAAAACCCGTTGCATAATTGTGACGGGTTTTATTATTTTTTCAAAAAATTAGTCTATTTTTGATTGAATTTCAATCACACTATATTGAAATACCCTTGTCTCTTTAAGCTAACATCATAAAGAATACAGGGTATTATTTGTTTAAATACTATTTAAAAAAAAATATATGCAATTAAAGCGTGTTGTTGTAACAGGTCTTGGAGCATTAACTCCTATCGGAAATTCCATTCAAGAATATTGGGATGGTTTAGTAAATGGTAAAAGCGGTGCTGCTCCAATAACTTATTACGATACTGAAAAGCATAAAACAAAATTTGCTTGTGAAGTAAAAGATTTCAATATTGAAAACTTTATGGATCGAAAAGAGGCTCGTAGAATGGATAAATTTGCTCAGTATGCTGTTGCTGCTAGTGAAGAAGCCATTAATGATGCCGGAATAACTCCTGATAATGTAAACAAACAAAGAGTTGGTGTAATTTGGGGTGCAGGAATTGGCGGATTAGAGACTTTTCAAGAAGAAGTTTTAAATTATGCTGCTGGTGATGGAACTCCTAGATTCAATCCTTTCTTTATTCCAAAAATGATTGCTGATATTGCGCCTGCTCATATTTCTATGAGAAATGGTTTTATGGGACCAAACTACACAACAGTTTCTGCTTGTGCATCATCTGCCAATGCATTAATTGATGCATTCAATTATATTCGTTTAGGACTTTGTGATGTTATTATCTCAGGTGGTTCTGAAGCAGCTGTTACTATTTCTGGAATGGGTGGATTTAACTCTATGCAAGCTTTATCAACAAGAAATGATAGTCCAGAAACAGCTTCAAGACCTTTTGATGCTACTCGTGACGGATTTGTTCTTGGTGAAGGCGCAGGTGCATTAGTTCTTGAAGAATACGAACATGCAAAAGCTCGTGGTGCCAAAATTTATTGTGAAGTTGGTGGTGGCGGAATGTCATCCGATGCTTACCATTTAACAGCTCCACATCCTGAAGGAATTGGTGTTATTGCCGTTATGGAAAACACTTTGCGTGATGCTGGAATGTCTCCTGACAAAGTGGATCATATTAATACTCACGGAACTTCTACTCCACTTGGTGATGTTGCCGAATTAAAAGCAATTTCTCATGTTTTTGGTGATCATGCTAAAAATATTAATATCAATTCGACTAAGTCTATGACTGGTCACTTGCTTGGTGCTGCTGGTGCAATTGAAGCTATTGCAGTAATTTTAGCAATGAAAAACGGTATTGTTCCTCCAACCATTAACCATGAAGTTGTGGATGAAAATATTGATCCTTCTTTGAATTTGACTTTGAATAAAGCGCAAAAAAGAGAAATCAATGTTGCTATGAGTAACACTTTTGGTTTTGGTGGTCACAATGCTTGTGTATTATTTAAAAAATTGGAAGAATAACCACTAAATGAGTTTATTAAAAAAAATATTTTCTAAAAATTCCCGTCCTACAGAAGGCGGGAATTTTTTTGGTGATATAGAAAGAATCATAGGTTTTAAACCCAAAAACATTGAGAATTACACAAGAGCATTTACCCATCGTTCTATAAACAAAGTAGATTTAAAAGGAAATCCTATTAGTTACGAACGACTTGAATTTCTTGGTGATGCTATGCTAAGTTCAGTAATTGCGGCTCATCTTTTTAATGAAGTTCCATCTGGAGACGAAGGTTATTTGACTAAAATGCGTTCTAAAATTGTTAGCCGTGAACATCTTAACGAGCTAGGAAAGGACTTAAATTTAATTAAATTCGTTGAAAGTAAAGTACAAACACAGCATTTTGGTGAAAACATACATGGAAATATATTTGAAGCATTGGTTGGAGCTATCTTTTTAGATCAAGGTTATTCACATTGTGAAAAATTTATCCATAATAAAGTAATTGAGCCTTATGTTGATATACCAAGACTTGAAGGGAAAGTAATTAGCTATAAAAGTTTATTGATAGAGTGGTGTCAGAAAGAGAAAAAGACTTTTTTTTACGATATTTTTGAAGATAATAGCATAAGTGGCGACCGCCTTTTTGGTGTTAAACTTAGTATTGACGATGTTGTTGTGGCAAAAGCTAGAGCAACTTCCAAAAAGAAAGCCGAAGAAAAAGCATCGCAAAGAGCTTATTTTGCATTTCAAGGAAAAATCGATTCCAAAAAGTAAATAATTCTCAAAACTATATCGTTTTCGTTGATAAATAAACAGTTAGTTGACGTTTTCAAAGAATTTTCTAAACAAGAAATACTATATTTACACCTAAATTTTCAATAAAATGGCAATTCATAAATTGATAATTGATGATTGTGAAGAAGCAAATTATGAGCTATTAGCAATTCATACTTCACTAGAAGACTATCGTTTAGCCTATTTTGTTAACCAAAAGCTTCCTGTTCTTTTTTCTAAAAGCGAAAAACAAATTCAGGTAATTAGTAAAATTGGTAAAATAAATTTTTCTAAATACAGTTATAGTAATACAGAAAAAGAGGAATATTGGGATTTAATTCAAAATAAAAACGAGATTATTATTCAAAAGAAATTGGCAACCCAAAATCTTTTTGGTAATGAAGAAGAAACAACAACAACTTATTTAGTTCCTGAATTTAAAAAAGTTGATTATTTTATAAAAATTGAAAACTCAGAAATTGATATTGAATCAATTCTAACCAAAATAAATACAATAGAAAGAATTTCAACGGTTTATGCTGTTGATTTAGCTAAAATAAAATCAAAAAACAATCTAATTTTTTAATACAAATGCCAACAAATAAAAAAACAAAAATTGTAGCCACACTTGGTCCTGCTTGTAGCACTAGAGAAGTTCTAAAAGACATGATTGAAGCTGGTGTTAATGTTTTTAGAGTAAATTTTTCGCATGCCGATTATGATGATGTAAAATCAAAGATAGATTTAATTAGAGGTTTAAATGATGAATTCGGTTATACTACTGCAATTTTAGGAGACTTACAAGGGCCAAAACTTAGAGTTGGTGTGATGAAAGAAGATGTAGTTGTAAATCCTGGTGATATCATCACATTTCAAACTGCCGAAGATGTTCCTGGAACTGCCGATAGAGTTTATATGAACTACAAAGCGTTTCCTAGCGATGTAAATCCGGGCGAAAAAATCCTTTTGGACGACGGAAAATTGATGTTTGAAGCATTAGAAACCAACGGAACAACCGAAGTTAAATGTAGAGTAATTCAAGGTGGACCATTAAAATCTAAAAAAGGTGTAAACTTACCTAATACCAAAGTTTCTTTGCCTGCATTAACAAAGAAAGATATAAAAGATGCACTTTTTGCAATCGAACAAAAAGTAGATTGGATAGCACTTTCGTTTGTAAGAACCGCAGAAGATTTGATGGAATTACAGGATTTAATTACTAAACATTCTGATCATAAAATTCCAATTATTGCCAAAATTGAAAAACCAGAAGGTGTTGAAAACATTGATAAAATAGTAGCTTATTGCGATGGATTAATGGTTGCTCGTGGCGATTTGGGTGTTGAAATTCCAGCGCATGAAGTTCCGTTAATCCAGAAAAAATTGATTCATAGAGCTAAAACGGCTCGTATTCCTGTTATTGTGGCAACGCAAATGATGGAAACCATGATTACAAGCCTTACACCAACACGTGCCGAAGTAAATGACGTTGCCAACTCTGTTATGGATGGTGCCGATGCTGTAATGCTTTCGGGTGAAACTTCTGTTGGAAATTATCCAGTACAAGTAATTCAGCAAATGACACAAATTATTGAAGCTGTTGAAGATTCACCACTTATTCAAGTACCACAAAATACGCCACAAGTTAGAACCAATCGTTTTGTTACAAAATCAATTTGTCACCACGCGGCTATGATGGCCAATTATATCAAAGCAAAAGCGATTTGTACTTTAACCAATAGCGGTTATACTGCTTTTCAAATTTCGGCTTGGCGACCATCGGCTCATATATTAGTTTTTACGTCAAATAAGCGCATTTTAACGCAATTAAATCTGCTTTGGGGCGTGAAGTCTTTCTACTATGATAAATTCGTTAGTACAGACGATACTGTAACCGATGTGAATGAAATTGCTCGTGTAAAAGGATTTGTTGACAAAGGCGATTTTTTAATCAATCTTGCAGCAATGCCAGTAACCGAAAAAGGAATGGTAAATACCTTGAGAGTTTCGGAGATAGAGTAAATTATACGTAATAAAATATAAAATCCGTCTTGTTGTATTACTTGACGGATTTTTTTGTGATTTTTTTTGTACACAAAATAAATTTTAAACCATAATCCTTTTTTTTCTATATTTGAATCACCAATAAAATTAAAAAATATGAACTCAAGCAATCCGTTTTTTAAAAACAAATCGTTTAAAGATGCCGACGTATCTAGTTATGATGGAACAGAAAACAAATCTGTAGTAATAGATTATAATGATACCATGAGTGTATCGGGAACCATCAACAAAAGTTTTGCGCTTTTATTTCTTCTTATTGCATCAGCTTTTGTTACTTGGTATTTGACTTTTCAAGGTTATAATACTATGATTCTAACCATTGGTGGCGCCATTGTTGGATTAATCTTGGTTGTTGTTTCTTCTTTCAAACCGCATTTGTCAAGATATTTAGCGCCAGGTTATGCCGTTTTTGAGGGTTTGTTCTTAGGCGGAATTTCTGCATTTTTCGAAATGACAAGTTACCCAGGAATTGTTTTGCAAGCTGTTGGAGCAACGTTTGTTACTTTCTTAATCTGTTTTGGGTTATACAAATACCAAATCGTAAAGGTTACTGAAACATTTAAATCAGTTGTAGTGGCTTCGACACTTGCTATTGCTACTTATTATTTGATTAGCTGGTTGTTATCAATGTTTACTAGCTTTCAACCTGTTCATTATGGCAACTCGATGATGAGTATCGGAATAAGTGTTTTTGTGATAGTAATTGCTGCTTTAAACTTGTTTTTAGATTTTGATCAAATAGAAAAAGGTGTTGAAAATCGTTTGCCTAAATACATGGAATGGTTTGGTGCAATGGGATTGATGGTAACACTGGTTTGGTTGTATATCGAATTCTTGCGTTTATTGTCTAAACTATCAAGTAGAGATTAATTTTGTTAAAATAACACTTATTACAAAGATTAACACAGATTTTTAAAATTGTGAAGTGAATCATTTTAATCCTTTAAATCTGTGGCAAAAATTAATAATATATAAGAGCTGTTCATGATTTGAGCAGCTTTTTTTTATTTAAAAATCAAATTTCAACTGAACAACAACTGTTTTTTTGACTTCGGTATTGAGATTGTTTAACGAAATTCCGAGTAATCGAACAGATTCTTTCATGCGTTCTTGAAACAATAGTTCTTTGGCGGTTTCTAGCATCAATGCTTTGTCTGAAATAAAGTAAGGCAAGGTTTTGCTTCGAGTTTGTTGTGAAAAATCACTATATTTTATTTTTAGTGTAACTGTTTTTCCCGAAATATTGTGCTTTTTTAATCTTCGTTCGAGTTCGGCTGCGATTCTTTCTAATTTTTCGAGCATGAAGATTTCCGAAGTTAAATTTTCATTGAAAGTATGTTCGGCAGCAACCGATTTGGCAATATGATTTGACTTAACTTGACCATTATGAATGCCACGAACAACATGGTAATAAAAAGTACCCGTTTTCCCAAAGTGTTTTTCTAGAAATTCTAGCGATTTGTTTTTTAAATCTAAACCCGTAAAAATACCTAATTGGTACATTTTTTCGGTGGTAACTTTTCCAACACCATAGAATTTTCTGATGGGCAATTGCTCTAGAAATGGAATTACTTCGTCTGGTCCAATTGT
Organism: Flavobacterium sp.; assembly: GCF_027531705.1. Classification (GTDB taxonomy): domain Bacteria; phylum Bacteroidota; class Bacteroidia; order Flavobacteriales; family Flavobacteriaceae; genus Flavobacterium. The sequence continues at coordinate 7,757 of NZ_JAPZSP010000031.1, forward strand.
CTTTTGTCCATTAGGTTTGTTATAATCAGAAGCGACTTTTGCCACAAATTTATTGATTGAAATACCTGCAGAAGCTGTTAAGCCTAGTTCGTCATAAATTCGTTTTCTTATTTCTTGCGCTATCAAACTAGCACTTGGATTTCCTTTTTTGTTTACGGTTACATCCAGATAAGCTTCGTCTAACGAAAGTGGTTCGACTAAGTCGGTATAATCGTGAAAAATGTTTCTGATTTTGTTAGAAATCTCTTTGTATCTATCAAATCGTGGTCGTACAAAAATAAGTTCTGGACAATATTTTTTAGCTAAAGTGCCACTTAATGCACTACGAACGCCAAATTTTCGAGCTTCATAACTTGCAGCAGAAACAACACCACGATGTTCTGAACCACCAACAGCAAGCGGTTTTCCTCGCAATTCGGGATTATCCAATTGTTCGACCGAGGCATAAAATGCATCCATATCGACATGAATAATTTTTCTATTTGGAATTGGTTCTTGCATGTTACAAATTTAATCAAAAAGTAGCATTCGTTTTTTTTATCTTTGTTACGTAATCTAGCCCTGATAGTAGCGGCATCCTTTATTTTTTTTCTTTAAAAAAATAAAGATATAGCGAATAGCAGGATAAAGCTCCTAAAAAATGATAGAAATAGAAAGAAAGTTTCTGGTAACTAGTTTTGAATTTAAGAACGAAGCTTTTGCTAAAAAAAGTATTCTACAAGGCTATATAAGCTCAAATCCCGAACGAATGGTGCGAATTAGGACAAATGGCAAGGATGGCTTTATAACTATCAAAGGAATGGGCAATAAAAGCGGTATGACAAGATTTGAATGGGAAAAAATAATTTCGCTTGATGAAGCTACTGCTTTATTGAAATTATGTGAAGAAGGAGCGATTGAAAAAATTCGTTATGAAGTGAAGGTTGGCAATCATGTTTATGAAGTCGATGAGTTTTTTGGCCAAAATGAAGGTTTGGTAATAGCCGAAATAGAATTGGAAAGTGAAGATGAAGCTTTCGAAAAACCAAGTTGGTTGGGAAAAGAAGTTACAAACGATGTGAAATATTATAATGCTTATTTAAGCAATAATCCTTTTACAAAGTGGTGAACGCAACCACAAATTACGCAAATTTTCACAAATTTTTTGTAAAAAATTAGTTTGAAATAGTGGGCTTTGAATAATTAATTTTTTTTCAAGCCACAGATTTTTTATTATGTAAATGGTAAATCCTTTTAATCCATTTAATCAGTGGCAAAATTAAAGAAAATCAATATATTTTATAAAAATGTGGTAAACTAATTTAGAATTTCAATGTTGACGTTTAGAATGCCGTTGTTTTTGTTTTCGGTAATTTGCATAAACGCTTTTTTGGATAAATCGATTTCTCTAGTTTTTTTGAATGGTCCACGGTCGTTTATTTCAACCTCAACACTTTTGTTGTTGGCAGTATTGGTTACTTTTACTTTTGTTCCAAAAGCCAATGTTCGGTGCGCGGCTGTTAGTTTTGAATTACTAAAAACGGCGCCACTTGCGGTTTTCTTTCCGTTGAATTTATCGGCATAATAGGAAGCTTCTACTTTACTTTTGAAGACTTTAGCAGAAGTTTTTTTGGTGGAAGAACAACTTGCAGTAATTAGTAAAAATAGCGTTGAAAAAAGTAAAATAAAACCTCTTTTTACTATCATTTTTGAAGAATTTCAATTGTCACATTCATTGAACCCGAACCTTTATTATGAGCAATTTCCATGAAAGCTCTTCTTGATAAATCGAGTTCACGACCTTTTACATATGGTCCACGATCGGTTACTTCTACATAGACAGATTTACCGTTTGCTTCGTTGGTTACTTTTAGTTTTGTACCAAAAGGAAATTTTTTGTGAGCACAAGTCATTGCGTTATTGTTGAATTTTTTTCCGCTTGCAGTTCGTCTTCCGTTGAATTTATTGGCGTAATAAGAAGCATGTGCGTTTTTTTTGTGAAGTTTAAATTTTCCTTTTTCGACAATAAGTGTGTCAATTATTTCGTCATTGCTTTCTAACGCAATTTCTTTTCCTTTTTTTATTGTGTCTACAACGGTTGTAGTTTTTTCAACTTTTAGAGTCGTTTTACTTGGTTGAATTTGACTTTTTTGAGCATAAAAAGAAACCCAAAATAAATTTGTGACGACCAGAAGCAGATATGTTATAGAATGTTTTTTCATTTTTTAGCGTTTATAACTTTTTTACAAAAACCATACCCAAATGGATAAAAAAAGTCCTTATTCAGGACTTTCTAAATTTTTAAAACCATAATGACCATGGGATTCGACTTAAAATTAGAAGTAATCCGAGACCATAAAAAATAGCTATTTTTTTGAATTTCCCGTTACTACTTTCTTGTTTTTTATGTGATGACCAACCAATTGTAATAAGAACAATAGCAATTATATTGATTAATGGATGTTCTAGTGAAGTCAAGCGTAGTGCTGCATCTTTCATTTGTCCTAAACTATCTTTTCCAAGCGGAGAAACGAAATAAAGTATAAATCCGATTACTAATTGAACATGAGTAAAAATTAAGGCAAAAAGAGCAATTTTTCTATCTTTAGCAGTAAAATCTTTTTTAGAAGATAATCCAAGAAACGAATTAACAACAGCAACAACTAGCAATAAAAGCACTAAATAAGCCCAACCAGAATGAAATTTTTGAATAAAAGTGTACATAAATTATTTTTTTAGGATTTCAAATTTAAACAAAAAAACCTCTTAAAAAAAATATTTAAGAGGTTTTAGAAATTGTTTAAACTTAATTTTTATAAAACAGGCTGTAATACTCTGTCAATAGTATGAATAATACCATTTGTTGCTTGAATATTTACTGTTTTTAGAATACTTGCTGGTGCAGATATAGCAGGTAATTCAGTTATTTTTAAAGTTTGTCTTGTAATTAAAAATGTTTGCGTTCCTGTTGTAGAAGTTGGAGCTATAGTTCTAATTGTTGAATCAGATGTAGTAGATGTAGACCAAGCAGTGTTTGAAGCTGCTGATAAATTTCCTACGGTAGCAACTGCTGGCGGAGTAAATGGTAATGATTGACTTACATGATATTGCAAAACTTTTGTAACATTTGTTCCCAAGTTAGTTGCTGGATCAAAATTAGCACCTGTTAAAAAACCTCCACTAGCTGTAGCAGAAGTAAATGCAGAGTTTAATGGCGCAAATAATGTAATTGCAGGATTAGTATTGTTAGAAGCATATACTGCATTAGAATTTGCAGTTGTCAATAAATTTAATACTGCTGATTGATCTCCAAAAGAACCGCCAACTCCACTTGTTACAACAGCTAAAAGAGTTGAAAGGCTTGGGTTAGCTTTTATATGATTTACTAACGTTGGTAATGTCATAACATTATCAATCACATGCACAATTCCATTACTTGCCTCTATATTTGCGGTAGTTACAGTTGCACCACCATTAGCAGTACCGCCGTTAAGCACAACACCGCTTGATTTGTTAACATACATACTTAATGTTGTAGAACCAACACCAGCAGCAAATGTTTTTACATAACCATCAGATGGTAAGTCGCTTGATAAAGTTCCAACTCCAAGAATGTGGTTTTGCAATCTTCTTCTTAAAGTAGATATTGCAGAAACATCTGCTGGAACAGTAGAAGCAGGATTTAAAGCGTCCACTGAAGCTTCTGTTACACCAGCTGCAATAAAAGCAGCATTTGTAGGAGCAAAAACAGTATAAGATCCTGCACCTTTAACTCTATTTAATATACTATTGTTATCACTTGCTGGACTTGTTTTTTCAATAGCTTTTTTCAGAATACTAAAATTTGCATCGGTACTAACAATGTCATAAATTGTTGGAAGTTTTACTACTTCTTCAGATTTTTCATCACATGAAACTACTAAGAATATCATTGACAATAGCAAAATTGCTTTTTGAAGTTTATTAACTATTTTCATAATCTTTATGTTTTATTATTTTATGTTTTATTAATTAAATGTATATCTTAATGTAAATTGTGCTTGCCATACGTCAAATACAGATGCGTTTTTTTGGAATGTATCTTTAATTAAGAAACGTTTTCCTTGATTATCTGTTTGTAGTGCTAAATTATATCCTGCAATAAAGTTATTACCACTATTTGGCGCCTGAGATACAGAAAGAAGATTTGTATTAGTAGCTCTTTTTGTAACACCCCAATCACTATTTAGAAAATTAGTGAAGTTTAAAATATCTGCTCTAAACTGGAAACTATTCTTTTTACCTTTAATCTTGATGAAAAAATCTTGTGTTACTGATAAATCTAAACGATGTAACATAGGTAACACATTACTATTTCTCTCAACGTATTGGCCTCTTCTTTCAGATAAATATGGGTCTTGGCTAATATATTTTTCAAAAGCTTCTTCTTGTTCTTGAACTGTATATAAAACCAATGTTGAACCCGCAACTGTTTGTGTAATTGGAACAAAACGAATATCAGAAGCTTTTAATGGCACATATAATAAATCGTTTCCTGCAACAGAATCACCATTTAAATCTCCGCTATATGTGTAAGAAAACGGACTTGCTTGCTCGCCTATATAACCAAGATTTATAGAGGTTGCAGCGCCAATGTTTTTACCATATTCTATTTTATACCCTAAGATACCAACTATTCTATGTGGTGTATTGTTGTTAGAAATAGATCTATCCAAATCATTATTTCCATTAACAGATCTAGCACCCGTCCAAGAACCTGCTGCTATTGAACCTGCAGACATTAAATCATAAGCTCCTGAGTGTGTATAAGCTATAGAACCCCAAATCCCTTTTTTATAAGGATACTCTAATTTAAAAGTTGTAGAATAAAAATATCCTTTATTAGAGTTTGTCAATAAAACTGCACTTGAAACATTGTTGTTAATTCTACTTCCATTTGCAGTTCCAGAGTAGTATGGTCTTGTATCAACACCGCTCAAAGTTCCTACAGGTTTGTCTAAGTTTACATTTCTGTAATAAACTTCATTAATGTTTTTATTAAAAATTCCTTCAATTGTACCTATAAAACCAAAAGGTAATTTTTGATCTACTGCAACATTTGATTTCCATACTTGAGGTGATTTAAAATCAGAATCGGTAAAAGCTAACTCAATTGTTGCCGGCAGTTGTGGTGTACTTGGTGTAAAATATTGACTTGGATTTGGTGTAAATCCATAATTACCAGCACCAACAGCATCACCGCTTGCATCAACAAACCCTGTTAAAATTCCATTATTACCTATTGCATTAGAGATGAAAACCTGAGGAGGTCTTCCTGTAAATATTCCTGTACCACCTCTTACTTGTGTTGTAGCATCACCTTTTACATCTAAGTTGAAACCAATTCTAGGCTCAAAAAGATATTGTGTTTTTGGCATTTTTCCCGTATTATACTTTTCTCCATTAGCAAAAGTTAAATTTGTTACTATTGGATTTTCAAGAGCTGTATTTGCAAATGTTATAGCTGTAGCTCTAATTCCAAAAGTAAGTTTTAGATTATCATAAACTTTAATTTCGTCTTGACCATAAATATCAAACTTATTTGATTTTAATATTTGCAAAGGTTCTGCTCCACCAGGTAAAGCAGAATATCTAAATTGTACTTGAGCGGGAAGATTGGTTACTGTTGGTAATCCTCCTAAACCAATAGTTTCATTTGCAGCATCAATAAAATTTTGTAATGAATTAAAAACAAAAACACCATTAGATCCTGGGAAAAACGAATTGTTAGATTTAAATCTTTCATAATTTGCACCAAATACTAAAGTGTGTTTTCCAAAATATCCAGTTATATTATTAGTAAAGTGTAATGTAGAATAATCTAATAAATTACCAGGTGTAAATGGGTCTAAACCTGCAGAAATAAAGTTTGTGTTGTTTTCAGGGTTTTTAATATCTATAGTTGGAAATATTCCACCGCCTTGTAAAGCTCTATCTTCAATCTGTAAATCGTATCCAGCTATAAAATTGTTATGCCATTTTTCTGAAAGTTTACTATCAAGTTCAAGAACTACTGATCTAGTATTGTCTTTAATTACATAACCGCTGTTTTTATAAGACAACGAGTTTACGTTAGTTCTTCTATTACCAAAACCAAGTGAATTTGAATTTGATATTAACTCATCAGAACTTGAATCGTGATGAACATATCTTGCTGTTAATTTATGATTGTTATTTATATTCCAATCTATCCTTGCCAAAAACTTTTTTGATTCTTTTACAGCATCATATCCTTCCCAGGGACCTGTTTGATAACCAAGTTTGCCTAGCAAATCAGAAACCTCTTGCATTTGCCCTGTTGTTGGAGCTGAAACTTGTCCTCCAGCAATAGGTGAATTACTCGTTGTCCAAGTAGTAGCAGGGCTTAAGTTGTCAATTGTTTCAAAATTTCCAAAGAAAAATAATTTATCTTCAATTATTGGTGCACCAACTCTAGCTCCCCAAATTTTTTCTTCAAAAGTGGCAGGTACAATTTTGACTTCATCTGCACGTGTTCCAACAAAATCTTTTTTGTTATTTCTAAAAGAATGGTAAATAGAACCTTCAACTTCATTTGTTCCGCTTCTAGTAACTGCATTGATTCCTGAACCTGTAAAACCTGATTGGCGTACATCATATGGAGCAATGTTTACTTGTAATTGTTCGATAGCATCTAATGATATCGCTGATGAACCAGTTCTACCACCAGCTTGAGAATCAGAACCTAAACCAAAACCATTGTTGAAAACTGATCCATCAATAGTAAAATTATTCAATCTAGAATCTTGTCCTCCAAAAGTTCCATTGCTTCCAGCATTTGCATTATATTTTGTAATAGCAGTAATCGATCTTGCACCTGTTACAGGTATTGCATTTAGTTCACGATTATTAAATTGTTGAGATGCACCTGTTCTGCCTTTAGAAAAAACCCCTGATTTAGATTTAGTTATAACAACTTCTTTTAAAGCATTTGATTCTTCTTCTAAAAAAAGATTTACTGTTACGTTATTACCTAAAGATGCGGTAATGTCAGAAAGAACAGTTTGCTTGTATCCAACATAAGATACTGAAACTGTATAAGGTCCACCTGGTCTTAACGATGGAATTCCATAATTTCCTGATGCATCAGAATTGGCAAAATATTTAGTTCCAGTTGGAACGTGTTTTACCTCAACAGTTGCTCCTGGCAATCGCTCTCCCTTGTCAGTTTTAACAGTTCCCGAAATAGAAGATTTCGTAACTTGTGAAAAACCAATCATAGATAGGAAGAGAAAAAAAAGCGATAATTTTCTTTTCATTTTTGTTTTGTTTAAGTTTCCGCAAAAGTACAACCTAATCAAAACATCTATGTTATGATAATATTAACAATTTTCCTATTCCTTTGTGAAAACCTTTGAATACAAATTAAAGTATATTTTGTCGGTTGAAAATTATTTTCCTAAATAATAATTTAATAAGAAAGTTGTAGAGTTGTCGTGTACTTTTACTTCTTTAGAATTAATTTCATCTAGAATTGAATTGGCTAATTGTTTTCCAAGTTCAACACCCCACTGATCATAGCTAAAAATGTTCCAAATAATTCCTTGTACGAAAATTTTATGTTCGTATAAAGCTATTAATGAACCCAAAGATTCAGGTGTTAGTTGATTAATTAACAATGTATTGGTTGGTTTATTTCCTGCAAAAACTTTGAAAGGTAAAAGATAAGCAGCTTTTTTGGCAGCAACTCCTTGTTTGTCAAATTCTGCTTGAACTTGTTGTTGGGTTTTACCATTTAGTAATGCTTCTGTTTGAGCAAAAAAGTTAGACATCAATTTGTCATGATGGTCTTTATCGCCATACAAAGGTTTTACAAAACCTATAAAATCGGTTGGGATTAATTTTGTTCCTTGGTGAATTAGTTGAAAAAAAGCATGTTGCGAGTTAGTTCCTGGTTCACCCCAAATGATAGTTCCAGTTTGGTAATTCACAATTTTTCCGTCACGACCTACACTTTTTCCATTGCTTTCCATTATTCCTTGTTGTAAGTAAGGTGCTAGTTTTTGTAAATATTGTGTGTATGGAATTAGCGCTTCGCTTTCTGCTCCAAAAAAGTTATTGTACCAAACACTCAATAAAGCCAGAATTACAGGTATATTTTGGTCAAAAGATTCTGATTTGAAATGATCGTCCATTTTGTTTGCGCCTTTTAGCAAATGGTCAAAATTATCAAAACCAACGGCTAAACTTATAGACAAACCAACTGCGCTCCAAAGTGAAAAACGACCACCAACCCAATCCCACATTGGAAAAATGTTGTTAGAATCAATTCCGAATTCGGTTACTTTTTGGATGTTTGTTGAAACGGCCACAAAATGTTTGGCTATATCTTCTTGTTGGCCCGATTTCAAGAACCAATCTTTTATGGTTTCAGAATTAGTTAAGGTTTCTTGTGTTGTAAATGTCTTAGAAACAATCACAAACAATGTTGTTTCTGGATTTATTTTCTTGATTACTTCGTTTACATGATCACCGTCAACATTGGAAACAAAATGTACATTTAAGTGGTTTTTATAAAATTGCAAAGCCTCAACAACCATTGCTGGTCCAAGGTCTGAGCCGCCAATTCCAATGTTTACAATATCAGTAAATGCTTTTCCTGTATATCCTTTTCTTTGTCCCGAAATTACTTCGTTGGAAAATGCTTTTATTTTGTTTTTTACTTCATAAACTTCGGGCATTACATTTTTTCCATCTACCAAGACGGTTGCTTTTTCTGGCGCTCGCAATGCAGTGTGAAGAACCGCTCTGTTTTCGGTTTGATTAATGGCTTGTCCGTCAAAATAGCTTGCAATTGCTTGTTTTAGATTGACTTCGTTTGCTAATTCTAGTAATAAATTGATGGTTTCTTGATTGATTCTGTTTTTAGAATAATCTACTAAAAAATCTTCCCATTTTATATGAAATTTTGCCGCTCTTGAAGCATCTTCAGCGAACATCTCTTTCATGGAGGCTGTTTGCATGGTTTGGAAATGTTGTTGCAATTTTCCCCAAGCTTTTGTTGTAGTAGGATTAGTATTTTGTAGTGCCATCTTTTTATAATTTTAGATGTGCAAAAGTAATCATTGTTTGGGAATTTTTAGCCTTGACAGAAGGGAAAATCTTTTGGGCAGTATGGCTATTTTTTGCTGACTTTGCAGAACGACCAACGGAAGTTCCTGTAAAGTCATTCAAAAAAAGCTAGAATGCCTAAAAATTTGGAATGATGGCGAGATTAGCTTCTAAAATTTAATACCCAAATTTAGCTAAAGCAACGCTATCGAGTTCTTTTTTGAGAGGTTTGCTGTATTCTAAAAACTTAGGCAAATGTCTTTTATCCATCGGAATGGAATTGGGTAATTTGAGTTTAAGAGCATCAACTTGAACGCCATTTTTCCAGAAACGATAACATACGTGCGGACCACTGGCAAGCCCTGTACTTCCTACTTTACCAATAATATCGCCTTGTCGAACACTCTGACCACGACGTACCATGATTTTGGACATGTGAAGATATTGTGTAGAATAGGTTTTGTCGTGTTTTACTTTTACAAAATTCCCATTTCCAGCGGTATAACCTGTTTGTTCTACAATACCCGCAGCAGTTGTCATGATTGGTGTTCCTGTTGGTGCTGCGTAATCGGTTCCACTATGAGGTTTCCAGCGAAGTTGTACTGGATGAAAGCGGTTTTTAGAAAAACGTGATGTTATGTTTACGAATTTCAAAGGTGCTTTTAAGAAATAATTTTTTAGCGCTTTTCCGTTTTCGTCGTAATAATCGACTTTGCTACTACTAGCATTAGGTGTGTATGGGAAAGCATATATTTTTTCGCCTTTGTATTCAAAAAAAGCAGCTCTTAGCGAATCGATTCCATCGTAAAGTGTGTCGTTTATATATCTTTCAGTAAAACTTAAGGCAAATTTATCGCCACGACGCAACTTGAAAAAATCGATTGACCAAGCATAAACTTTGGTTAATTTTTTAGACATAGAAGCGTCAATTCCTTCCTTTTTGAGTGTTGCAGCAAGTGAACCGTTTACTCTACCAGCAATTGTTCTTATTTTGAATGATAAAGGTCTTGATTTTTTGAATCCAACAACAGAATCGGTCAAATCAACCAAGTAATAATCTAATCGATTGGGTTGGTAAATAAGATATTGAAGTTTGTGATATTTATTCTTAGAGCGCAAGCAAACATAAGGTCGCATAAAACGTACTTGTGTTGGAAATGAATCTTTTACAACATCAATTATCTCAGCAACTTTTTTGCCATTAAGGTTTTGTTTTTTCAGAATTCTTTCAAAAGTATCTTGATGTCCAATTGTGTCATAATGCACATTGAAATCGTCATATTTGAATCCGAAATCGACAATTGGTTTGCGCGGTTCAATATCTTCAATAATAAAATCTTCTTCGGCTTTTTTACAAGCAGAAAAAGAAAGAAGTAGAAGTAATATTAACGTTATTTTTTTCAAATAATTTTTAATTGCCACATTGTCAACAAGAAAAGACTTTTCTCTTGAAAGCATTTTACGAAGTTAAGAAAAACGTGGCAAATAAAAAAATTAGACGTCTTCTCCCCAGTTTTTTAATTCGTCTTCGCTCCAAAGTTCTGGAAAGAAAATTCTTCGTTGGTATTTAGGATGCATGTATTTTTTCCAATCGCTTCCGCCTGTTGCATCGCCATCACCAATATATTTTCGGGCTGCATTCAAATGTCCCATAACCCAAGTGATATTTACTGTTTTGTCGTAATGACGCATAGCCGCTACTAAATCAGCATCTTTTTGATCTTCTTCAGGTAATTGTTTGAATTTTTGCCAAAGATTGATGGTATTGTATTCTTCCATATAACGCAAAAACTCTTCTTTATATTTTCTTTCGAATTCAAGAATTAAAAAAGATTTTTCGCCTGTTGTGTGGTCTTTTCCGGCCGCTTGCCAATAAAGATGCTCAAAAGCATGGGAATAAGGAGTATTTCTATCAATAGTTGCTCTGAAACGGTAATCGATAAGGTTGATTAAATCGGTTGAAGAAAATTCGATTAAACGATATTGTGCTGATTGAAATCCGCTGGCAGGCGTTAATGTGTTTCTAAATTTCATGTATTGCTCTATTTCCATTCCGTCGCCCATAATATCGAATGAAGTTGTAAGCATGTCGAAATAACGAGAAATTCGCATTAATCTTTCGGCAAAAAACTTGGTTTCGGGTTTTTCGCAATGGCATACTTGTTTAATTTCCCAAAGAACCATTTTGAACAATAACTCATTGACTTGATGATACATAATAAAAACCATTTCGTCGGGCAAAATGGTTTTTTGAGTTTGCAGATTTAATAAAGCATCTGTTTGAATATAATCCCAATAGGTGATTGGTTTTGACCAAAGTAAACCTTCAAGATGTGTATTTGTATTTTGATTTATAGCATCAAATTTTTTTTCTAATTCAGAAATTAATTTTGTTGTTTGTTGGTTCATTATTTCATTTTTATTTTGAAAGAATTATTTAATCCTTTGAAAGATTCTAAATCGGCTTTTAGAGATCCAACTGCAAGACTTGCTTTAATTCTTATTGGTAATTTATTTTCATCGGCTGAAATCCAAACGGTTACACTTTCTTCTTCTTTAAAAACTCTTCCAGATTGAACTAAAGGTCTAAAAATCATGGTTGGAACAGTTCCAAATTTAGTTTCTATATCTTCATTACCAATATATTTTAGTTTGAACTTAAACGTTTCATCATCAAAAAACATATCAGCAATAATAGATTCGCCCACTTTTAGCTTATCAATATTTGGATGGTTTCTCAAAAAATAAAAAGTTGACAAAATATCTTGAACGTTTTCTGGTGTTGTAAACGTTTTTTCGGTTTTGTTTTTATAATCTTTAACTAAGATAGTGTTTTTGTCTTGGTTGAAAAATCCTTCTTGATTTTTTTTGTAACCACCTTCATCAATCTTTCTAACATATTGATAGGGTTTGCTGGTTACTTTGTCAAAATAACTTTCGTAATTATCTTCAACTTTAAAGAAAAATTTAGTCATACCAGTTGTATAACCTTTTCCAACAGCGTGAAAAACTTTTTTGTTGTTTTTTACAGCTTCTTTTACTTCAACAGTTGCATAACCGGCTGTTACAACTCCGTAATGTATTCTAAATTTAAACCATTCGCCTACTTCAAAAGCAGATTGTTTTTGATTATTAAAACTTACAGTAACCAGTAATAGTGTTAATAAGAGAAAATTTTTCATTGTATAAATTTTATATTTTGTAAGTCTAATACAATTTCTGTTCCAAATGTACTAAAAACAAAAAAACTCCATCAAAAAATGACGGAGTTTTTATGCTATTAACCAACCAAAAAACTATAAATTATGAAAAATTTATAAAAATAACAGGGAACCACCCCTTTTATTTCTGATGCAAATGTAAAACGTTTTTTTGATATATCATCAATAAAAAATCAATTTTAACATTTATTTCATAATTGAACACGTTCTACAACGTTGTAGTTTGCGAAATGTTTAAGAAATGATGGTTTTTATAGTGTTCCCCTCAGCGCTTGTTCTCTTTCAATTGACTCAAAAAGTGCTTTGAAGTTGCCTGCTCCAAATCCGGTTGCGCCCATTCTTTGAATTATTTCAAAAAATAAGGTTGGTCTGTCTTCCACTGGTTTTGTGAATATTTGTAAAAGATAACCATCTTCATCAGCATCAACTAAAATAGAAAGTTTTTGCAATTCTTTGATATCTTCTTTCATCATGTCTCTGTGAACACCTAATCTGTTCGGAATATCATCATAATAGGCTTGTGGTGGTGGTGGCAAGAATTCAACTCCACGAGATTTTAATCCAGCAACTGTTTTTATTATATCATCTGTTGCCACAGCAAGGTGCTGAACGCCTGAATCTTCATAAAAATCTAAATATTCTTCAATTTGTGATTTTTTGTTTCCTTTTGCTGGTTCGTTAATTGGAAATTTAATTCTTCCGTTACCGTTACTCATTACTTTGCTCATTAAAGCTGAATATTCGGTGTGAATTTGAGTATCATCAAACGATAAGAAATTTTCGAATCCCATAACGTCTTCATACCATTTTACCCATTGGTTCATTTGTCCCCAACCTACATTTCCCACCATATGATCTACATATTTTAGACCTAGTGGTTCTGGATTATATTCTGATTTCCATTCTACAAAACCTGGTAAAAAGGCGCCGTTGTAGTTTTTTCTTTCAACGAAAATGTGAACAGTTTCACCATAGGTGTAAATTCCTGAACGAACTACTTCTCCGTGCTCGTCTTTTTCTACTGTTGGTTCCATAAATGGTTTTGCACCACGTTTAGTAGTTTCTTCAAATGCAGATTTTGCATCTTCAACCCAAAGAGCAATAACTTTTACACCATCACCATGCTTGCGCAAATGATCATTAATTGGTGAGCTACTGTTTAATGGAGTTGTTAGAACCAAACGAATTTTGTCTTGTTTCAAAACGTAACTTACAGAATCTTTAGAACCTGTTTCTAATCCACGGTATGCGTGCGATTGAAATCCGAAGGCTGTTTTGTAATAATGTGCTGATTGTTTTGCGTTACCAACGTAAAATTCAACATAATCTGTTCCTAATAGTGGAAGAAAATCTTGTGCTCCACTGAATATTTTTTCTAGTCCGTAATCTACGGATTTTACTTCTTTACTCATTTTTGTTTTGTATTAAGATGAAAGTTTTAAGAATTAAGATTCAACTTTATTCAAAAAATATTTTCTAAAAATTTATTATTATTTATCCAACCAAGACAGGTAGTAGGTTTCATCAGCAATTTTCATAGCTTCTTCTGTAACCATTAAAGGTTTGAATGTATCAACCATTACGGCTAACTCAAGCGTTTCTTTTTTACCAATACTTCTTTCTGCTGCTCCTGGGTGAGGTCCGTGAGGAATTCCTGCTGGATGAAGCGAAATATTGCCAGGTTTTACATCGTTTCTACTCATAAAATCGCCATCTACATAATATAAAACCTCATCGGCATCTATATTACTATGATTGTATGGTGCTGGAATTGATAAAGGATGATAATCGTATAGTCTTGGAACAAATGAACAAACTACAAAAGCTGAAGTTTCAAATGTTTGATGAACTGGTGGCGGAAGATGAATGCGACCTGTAATAGGTTCAAAATCGTGAATAGATAGTGCGTATGGATAATTAAAACCGTCGTAACCAACTACATCAAATGGATGTGAAGCATAAACCATCTCGAAAATTTCATCTTTCTTTTTTACTTTAATAATAAAATCTCCTATTTCATTATTTGTTTCTAATTCATATGGACGACGAATATCTCTTTCGCAATAGGGTGAATGTTCTAATAATTGTCCAAACCAATTTCTGTATTGTTTTGGTGTGTAAATTGGAGAATGAGATTCGACAATAAACAAACGATTTTCTTCAGTATCAAAATCTATTTTGTAGATGATACCACGAGGAATGATTAGATAATCACCATATTTAAAGTCAAGATTTCCGTAGATAGTTCTTAATTTTCCTGATCCTTGATGAATGAAAATCATTTCGTCAGAATCAGTATTTTTATAAAAATAATCGGTTGTTGATTTTCTTGGAGCTGCTAAAACAATATGACAATCGGAATTGGTTAATACAATTTTGCGGCTTTCTAAGAAATCGTCTTGTGGTGCCACTTCAAAACCTCTTAATTTATAGGACTGAATGTTGTTTGATTTTGCAATAGTTGGCGCAACGCTATATTGTGAACGAATTTCTTTTACTTGCGTTGGTCGTTGTTCGTGATAGGAATTGGTTGACATTCCGTCGAAACCAACTGTTCCAAAAAGTTGTTCATAATACAAATCGCCGTTTGGTTTTCGGAATTGTGTATGTCGTTTTGGTGGAATGTTTCCAAGTTTGTGATAAAATGGCATTTTTCTTTTTGTTTAAAAGTTTAAAAGTATAAAAGTTTAGGAGAACCTAACTTTCGTTAACACTCAAAAAGAATCAACTCATTCAGGATTTCTCTTGATGAGGAATTTTAAATGGATTAAAAGGTTGTCCCATTTTTTCATAAAACAAATATCGGGAAAATTTATTTTAGTTGATAAAAATTATAAAATATTTATAAAATGAAAAAGCATTAAAAAATGAAAAATCAAATTTTAATGCTTTTTAGAATAGCTGAAAATCTATTTATTTTGGATTATTCAGATTGCTATTCTTTTTACTATATGCAAAATATATTATAAGCCCTAGCGCTAACCAAACGGCAAGTCTTAACCAGTTTGTCCAACCTAAACCATAAATCATCGCAAGACAAACAACAACTCCTAATATTGGAACTAAAGGAACTAAAGGTGTTTTAAATTCACGTTTCATATCAGGTTCTGTTTTTCTCAAAACAATTACCGAAATACAAACTAAAATAAAGGCAAATAAAGTTCCAATACTTGTCATATCACCAACAATGTCTCCAGGCACAAATGCTGCAAATAAACCTACAATAACTAAAATAGCAAGATTTGCTTTGTAAGGCGTTTTGAATTTTGGGTGTAAATCTCCGAATGCTTTTGGCAATAAACCGTCTCTTCCCATTGCATAAAAAACTCTTGATTGACCAAGTAACATTACTAATATTACAGAAGTAAATCCGAATAAAATGGCAACTGTTACAAATTGAGCCAACCAACCATAACCTGGCATTGCAGAAGTAATTGCATTAGCAACTGATGCTTCTTTTCCACCAGTTCTAAAAAACTCTACTGATTCTAAACCCGTTAAAACATGAGCAAAAAGAATATATAAAATGGTACAAATAGCTAGTGAACCTAAAATTCCGATAGGCATATCGCGTTTTGGGTTTTTAGTTTCTTGAGCGGCTGTACTTACTGCATCAAAACCAATGAATGCGAAAAACACTGTTCCTGCTGCACCAAGTATTCCCATAATACCTCCAAAATTATGACCAACTCCGTGTTCGTCTGTAAAAATAGAACTTTCAGGAATATAAGGAGTGTGATTTGCTGGATTTATAAAACTCCATCCAAAAACGATAATCATTACAACAATTGCCACTTTTACAACAACAATAATTCCGTTTACAAACGCTGATTCTTGGGTTCCTTTTATTAATAATAAACTAATTACTGCTACAATAAACAATGCTGGTAAATTTATAATTCCAGTAACTCCATCTGCCGATGTTTGAAAGGGCGAATGACATAATTCATAAGGAATCGGACTGGTATGGAGGACATTGACCAGCAGATTATTGAGGTATTCACTCCAAGCAATACCAACCGTTGCTGCTCCCACGGCATATTCAAGAATTAAATCCCAACCAATTATCCAAGCTAATAATTCGCCCATTGTTGCATAAGTATAAGTATATGCACTTCCTGAAATTGGAATAGAAGATGATAATTCGGCATAACATAAACCTGCTAATGCACAACCAATTGCAGCAACTATAAATCCAATGGTTACTGATGGACCAGCATTTTGAGCTGCTGCCGTTGCTGTTCTAACAAAAAGTCCAGCTCCAATAATAGCTCCAATTCCAAGAGCGACCAATGACCAAGCAGTTAATGTTCTTTTTAATCCTTTTTCTGATTCTGATGCTTCTGCAAGCAAAATAGCCATAGGTTTTCTTTTCCAGATTGACATATTTTTTAGTTTTTAGTTTGGTTAGTTTTTATTTTATTTTTGAAAATTTCAATAAATCTTTAAAATCAAAAAAGATTCATGAAGGTTCCAAATATATCATTTTTTTAGTAAAAAAAGAAAAATACACTTGATGAAGAATTTAAAACCAAAAACCAACGCTCAACCAAGCAAAAGGTTTTGGATTATCTGGCGACCAAGAATATTTAAATTCTATTGGGCCAATTATAGTTTCAAGTCCGTAACCAACAGCATATCCTGATTGTTTTTTTCTATCAATCCAATCTACTTTTTCAAAAAGAGCATCTTCTATAATTGCATAGTTTGCAGAAAAATTCAAGTGGTTTTTTTTGAAAATTTCATAATCAACAGTAGCAGCAGTTTTTATAAAACTATCAGCAGCCATCGATATAAAATCATGACCATAAAAATGATTAAAATTATTAATGGTGTTGTAGCCATAACCCCCAAAAACATAATCTAAATAGGAAACACTTTCTTCGCCAATAACTAATCCAATGTCAGCTTGAAGTTTAAGAGTTGCTTTTTTATACAATTTTCTGGCAATTCCAATTTCACCTTTTACTGTTGAAAATCTATTAAATTGATCGGAATAATTATTTGAAAAAAGATAGGTTTGAAAAGTTCCATTAAAATTCCATCCTTTTCTAGGGAAATATTTGTTATCATAAGAATCATAGGTTATGTAACTAAAAGCGCTTCCATAATCGCTGTTTTCAAATATAGATGCTGAATTGTTGAGCGTTTTTGATCTTATTCGCATATGTTTCCATTCAACTCCAACGCCAATTAGAAATTTTTGAGCAAAAATAGTTTGAACATAAGCCTGGTTATTCAAATCTAGGAAATCGACATTTAGAGATGTAATATTAAGTGATGTAAATAGACTTCCGTTGCTAAAATCGGTTGAAACATTTCGGTTAAACTGATTTAATCTCGATTTGAATCCGAAACTAAAGTAAAAACCATTGTCAACATAATAATCCAGATTATATCTAAAATTATCGCCAAGCACTAAGTCTAACGAAAGCACGTCATTTCTAAATATTGATTTTTTTTGAGTTAAATTAACTAAAATGGCACTTTTGTATAAATCATCATAGTGTAAGCCAAATTTTAAAAATGTTTTGTTTTTACTTTCTGTCAATGTTAACTGTAAATCATCACCATTATCTAATTGGTTTAAATTATAACCGATAGAACTGAAATTTTGAGTTGCATTTAATTTGTTTAATCCGTTTTTTAAATCTGTATAACTTATTTTTGATGGCTGTTTAAACCCAAGTTTACCTACAACATAAGCTCTTGTGTAATTTTTTAAATTTGAAAAACTAATTCTATTTATTTGAATACTATCGTTAACGTTTTTTAAAGATTGAAGTTTATATGTTTCTGTATTACCTAAAACTTTTAATTTTTCATACACTGTAAAAGAAGCTTCTTCTCCTTTTCTAATAATATCTCTTCCATCATCAAATGAGATTACATTATAACCCGAAATATCTGGTTTTATATAAATATCTGTTTTGCTTATCTTCTCTTTCATGCTTTCAATCATCTGTAAATTAGATATTTGAACTAATATCCGAGTGGCATCTTTTAGAGAATTTCTGTCTTTTAGATCATCTTGAACATCAACGCCAATGATGATATCGGCTCCCATTTTTCTTACTTGATCAATAGGATAATTATTGGTAACACCACCATCAATAAGTAATCTTCCATCAATTTCTACTGGTGAAAAAAGTGTTGGAAATGCTGAACTAGCCAACATTGCTTGTGGTAAATAACCCTTGTCTAAAATTACTTCTTCACCTGTTTCAATATCGGTTGCAATGCACAAAAAAGGAATTGGCAATTTGCTAAAATCTCTTACGTGTCTTACTTTATTTGTTAGTTGGTTTAGAACGTTGTAATTATATAATCCTTTGGATAATGCTACCGGAATTCCCAAACTCCATTTGTTGAAAGGCAATGAAATGGCATACATTTCGTCGTTTCTTTTTTCGTAAAAACTTTTGGATGTTCTTGGATTGTAATCTTGAAGAAGTTCGTCAAAATTTATTTTTCTAAAAATAGAATCTATTTGAGTTGCGTTATAACCTGAGGCATATAATCCGCCAACAACTGCTCCCATACTGGTTCCTCCAATATAATCTATTTTTATTCCGGCAGCTTCAATTACTTTTAAAACTCCAATGTGAGCAAAACCCTTTGCGCCACCACCACTTAATACTAGTCCGATTTTTTGTTTTTTTATAGTTTCTTGAGAAAAGACGGAAGACGGAAGATGGAAGATGGAAGTTATTAGTAAAAAAGTTGCGAGTTGCGAGTTGCGGATTGCGAGTTGAAACGAAAAGATGTTCTTGAAAATTGATTTTGACAAAAGACCATTACCAACTAGCCCCGATAGGAATGGAAATCCTTTTTCTTTTCTTTTTGAAAAGAAAAAGATTGGAATGGATAGCGGGAATATGGACTGAAAGTATGCCTTAAACATTCGCTTCAAATATTAATTATCTAATTTATGGTAAAAGTCGGAAATTTTTTTGGCTTTTGATACACCAACTACGTCAGAAATTTCTTTTTCGGTGGCTAATTTTAATCTTTTAACACTTTTGAAATGTTTTATTAATGTGAGCATCGTTTTTTCTCCAATTCCAGGAATGGTTTCTATGGATGAATTTAATGCCGATTTGCTTCGTTTGTCACGGTGAAATGTGATTCCGAATCTATGTGCTTCGTTTCTTAGAAACTGAATAACTTTAAGTGTTTCCGATTTTTTGTCGAGATATAATGGTGCTGAATCGCCAGGATAGAAAAGTTCTTCGAGGCGTTTTGCAATTCCAATGATGGCTATTTTTCCTCGCAAACCTAAATCGTCAATACTTTTTAAAGCAGATGAAAGTTGTCCTTTTCCTCCATCAATGATTATTAATTGAGGTAATGGTTGGTTTTCGTCTAATAATCGCTTGTATCTGCGGTAAACGACTTCTTCCATTGAGGCAAAATCGTTTGGACCTTCAACAGTTTTTATATTGAAATGACGGTAATCTTTTTTGGATGGTTTTCCGTCTTTAAAAACTACACAAGCAGCAACAGGATTGGTTCCTTGAATATTGGAATTGTCAAAACATTCAATATGTCGTGGCTCAACCGAAAGGCGTAAATCTTTTTGCATTTGCGCCATAATTCTATTCGTGTGACGTTCGGGATCAACAATTTGAATTTGTTTTAACTGATCTAAACGGTAATATTTAGCATTTCGTTCAGATAAATCAAGAATTTGTTTTTTGTCGCCTAGTTGTGGAACGGTAATTTTTATATTATCTCCAAGATTTAAAGGAAATGGCAAAACAATTTCTTTAGAAGTCAAATGAAAACGCTCCCGAAGTTCGACAACGGCTAGTTCCAGAAGTTCTTCGTTGGTTTCATCTAATTTTTTCTTTAATTCCAATGTATACGAACGAATAATAGCTCCGTGTGCGATTTGCAAGAAGTTGACATACGCCATAGTTTCATCGGAAATAATTGAAAATACATCAATATTAGAAATTTTCGGATTTAGAACTGTTGAACGTGATTGATAGTTTTCAAGTACTTCGATTTTTTCTTTGATTTGTTGTGCTTCTTCAAATTGCATATTAGCTGCAAATTCCTGCATTTTAGATTTAAAATCTTTCAAACTCTCTTTGAAATTTCCTTTCAATATTTCACGAATAGCGTTGACTTGAATTTGATAATGTTCAGCAATTTCGTAACCTTCGCATCCGCCTTTGCAATTACCAATATGAAATTCTAAACAAACTTTATATTTTCCTTTATCTATATTGTTTTCGGTTAAATCATAGTTACAAGTTCGCAATGGATATAATTCTTTTATCAAATCCAAAATCGTATTAACCGTTTTGAAATTAGTATAAGGTCCAAAATATTCCGAACCGTCTTTTATCATTCTACGCGTTGGAAATATCCTAGAAAAAGGTTCTTTTTTGATGCAAATCCAAGGATAAGTTTTATCATCTCGCAATAAGACATTGTAACGCGGTTGGAGTTTTTTAATCAAATTATTTTCCAACAAAAGCGCATCTTGTTCAGACGAAACTACAATATGTTTTATAGTAACAATTTTGCGAACTAGCACATTTGTCTTTCCGTTATCATGCACTTTATTGAAATAGGAAGAAACTCGTTTTTTGAGGTTTTTGGCTTTTCCTACATATAGAATTTTATCCTCTTTATCATAATACTGATATACTCCGGGATTATCGGGAAGCGTTTGTATTTGAAGTTCTAAAGATGGATTGTTCATTGTTTTTAAGAAAATAGAGCAAAGAATAAAGAAAATAGATTTTGTAAATTATCTTCAAACAAATTTAACTTTAAATTCTTCACAAAGCAAATTCCTATTGGCAATCTTTTAAACTAACAATTATCATGTTTTATATTAAGTGGTTAAAGTAGTTTTGGCGAAAATTTCAGGTATGATTTATTGGAAAAAACTCCCAAAAGAGGAACGAAAAAATAAAATTCAACAAGCTTTGAATGCGAATGTCAATTTTGCAAAAGACACTTCATTGGGTTATCCAGCATCAAAATTGGATGGAAAAGTATTTTATGATGCCGATTTTTTGAAAGACGCGCCAGTTTTGCAAACGTTTGTTGCTAATCCAAATCATATTGGATGTCATACTTTGGGTGATTCTGAAAGTGCTTTTAAAGGAACTCACGAATTGGAAAAAGAAGTTTTGAACGTACTTGCTACTGATGTTTTTAAATCAAAACCAAACGATTTTGACGGCTATATTTCTCCAGGTGGAACTGAAGCTAATGTTCAAGCTATTTGGATGTATCGCAACTTTTTTATGTACAAAAAAGACGCTAAACTTGAGGAAATATTAATTTTAGCTTCGGAAGACACACACTATTCTATTCCGAAAGGTGCTAATTTATTACAATTGGATTGGTTGAAAATTCCAGTTTCATTTGAAAACAGAGAAATTGATACAATTGCATTAGAAGAAATCATAGTTAAAGCCAAAAACAATGGGAAAAAATATTTCATTGTAATTTCCAATATGGGAACCACAATGTTTGGTTCTGTTGATAATCCGGAAGATTATATTTCTGTTCTAGAAAAATACAATTTAGATTTTAAACTTCATATTGATGGCGCTTATGGCGGATTTGTTTATCCATTTAGTAATGAAAATTCTACTATAAATTTTAGTAATCCAAACATCAGTTCGATTACAATTGATGCTCATAAAATGCTTCAAGCGCCTTATGGAACAGGAATTTTTATTTGCCGAAAAGGTTTGATTGAAAATGTACTTACCAAAGAAGCACAATATGTAGAAGGAATGGATTTGACGCTTTGCGGAAGTCGTTCTGGTGCAAATGCGATTGCCGTTTGGATGATTTTGTTTACTTACGGACCGCACAAATGGTTTGAAAAAATTAGTGTTTTACAAATGAGAACGCAATTTTTGTGTAATGAATTGGATAAACTAGGAATTAAATATTTCCGTGAACCATTTATGAATATTGTTACTATTCATGCAGAATATATTCCAAGAGAAATTGCTGAAAAGTATGATTTAGTTCCAGAAACGCACAATCATGAAAATAAATGGTACAAAATCGTACTTATGAATCACGTTGAAGTACAACATTTATCCATTTTTATTGAGGAATTGAAAGCGGCGGTTTGCGTTAAAAGTTAAGACACAAATTTTTTCACCAACTGATACGCTTCTTCTTTAGCTACATCTAAATCATAGTTTTTGATGATTTTGTCAAATTGTGGTGCGGTTGCTAGTTCAACATGCGCTTTGGCAATTCGCATATTGATTTTTTCATCGCTTTCGGTTGAACGTTCTTTTAGACGGCGTTTTAGTTCGTCAACACTTGGTGGTTTTACAAAAACGGCCAATGTTTCTTGCGGAAATTTAGATTTAATTCGCAATCCGCCAGCAACATCAATGTCAAAAATTACGTTTTTCCCTTTTGCCCAAATACGCTCGACTTCGCTTTTTAACGTTCCGTAAAAGTTGTCACGATAGACTTCTTCCCATTCTACAAAATCTTCGGCTTTGATGTGTTTTTTAAAATCAGCAATTGACATAAAATAGTAATCTTTTCCGTTAACTTCTTCACCGCGAGGATCACGAGTTGCAGCCGAAATTGAAAACTCCAAATTCAAATCGTTTTGTTCTAATAAATGTCGCACTATAGTTGTTTTTCCCGAACCAGATGGAGCTGAGAATACGAGTAATTTTCCTTTGTTCATTGTTTAAAAAAGCATTTAGCTTGGTTACTATCACTATTTTTATCAATTGGAATTTCTATAAAATAATCCAATTGCCATTTTTGTGTTTTTTGAGCTTGAGAACTTTCCGTTTTAACCCAACTTGGATAAACTCGAAAGGCTCTTTTCCCTTCTTTTATGTCACTAATAATTCCTTTTAGCAGTAAAACTGATTTTGGAAAAACAAATTGTCCGAAATAATTTCCTTCTTTCACATTTATTAAAACAAAATCAAAATCATCGGTAAACTCTAATGGTTCAATATGACTTTTTTCTGTTTTTCGCTTCCATAAAGTTACAAATTGTCCCATTTTAGTTGGAGTAATTTTGGCTTGACGGAAAACAATTTTCAAATTATTTATTTCAAATCGATGTGCACAATATTCAGAACTTTCTTTCTCAATTTCGATATTTGATAATTTAAAACCCAACTTGTCAAATACTAATTCTTTAGTTTCGATTAAAATTGAATTCATCATTTTTTGAGTCTATTCAGTTCTCTATTTTCTTTATAAAACATTCAAAACTTGTTCCTTAATTTTCTCCAATTCGTCTTTCATCATCACAACCAATTTCTGCATTTCAGAATGATTTGATTTTGAGCCCATTGTATTGATTTCTCTTCCCATTTCTTGCGTTATGAATCCCAATTTTCTTCCGTTGGCTTCACTTCCAGCAAGCGTTTCTTTGAAATAATTTAAGTGATTTTCAAGACGTACTTTTTCTTCGGTAATATCGTATTTTTCAAGATAAAAAATCAATTCTTGCTCAAAACGATTCTCATCAACATTGCCTTTTAATTCGTCTAAAGCCGTTCTTAAACGAGTTTTTACCGTTTCAACTCTTTCAGCATCGTACGAAACGGCATCATTCATTAATGAAAGAATATTGGCAATTCTCAATTGAAATTCTTTTTCTAAAGAAGCACCTTCGTCTTTTCTGAATTGTGCCATGTTTTCTAACGCATCATCAATGACTTTTTGAATTTCTTTCCATTCGTTTTCGTCTATTTCGTCACGTTCAGTTTTTAGCGCATCGGGCATTCTTACTGCCATTTTCATCAATTCGGTTTCGTCAGCATTTGGAATTACGGCTTTCATCTGATTGATATACCCTTTTACAATTGGCACATTAATTTTAGAAGATGTTTCTTCGCCAGTAACTTCAATATAAAGTGAAAAGTCGATTTTTCCGCGTTCTAATCGTTGTGATAATTGATTGCGTAAACCCAATTCCATTTCGCGGTAAACCGATGGCATTCTGGTATTCAGATCTAAACCTTTACTATTAAGCGATTTGATTTCAACTGTAATTTTCTTGGTAGGTAATTGCAAAGAAGCTTTCCCAAAACCCGTCATGGATTGTATCATATTTTTTTATAAGTATTCAAAGATAATAAAAAGTGTTAATTATTCAGTCACAGTTTACAGTCACAGTTTACAGTTTTTTTATTTTTCTGAATTGCAACCAAATTTATCGGGATTATTAATCATGTAATTAATAAGTTTTCCCACTTCTAAGGATTTTTCGTTTAAACTTTTATGAATTTCAATACTGATATATTCACATTCTAAAGCAAAATCAAGCCAAGTATTTGTTTCAGAATTTTCACCATCACAATCGGTTAATTTACTTATAAAATGATTTACATATCTTCTTTTTCTATATGCTTCCGCCATGTTTGCACAAACACTTCTTGATGAACGTCTAATTTGGTCTGTTAATGAATAAGTTTCTTCTTTTGGGAATAACTTGGAAACTTTAAAAATTTCCATTGCCAAAGAAAAAGCTTTTTTATATGCCAATAAGTCTTTGTAATCCATATATTTATTTTTTTAATTACTGCCAACTGTGACTGCCAACTGCGACTAAACTATACGACTGCCTACTTTTTCTGCGTTACCAAATAAACACCTGTAAATATCAAAACTGCCGAAAGTAATTTGACTAAACTCAAATCATCTTTCCCTAAACTTACGGCGAAAATCGTTGCAAAAAGCGGTTGTAGATATATGAAAACAGCAACGGTTGTTGGTTTTAATTCGCGCATCGAAACCAAGTTGAGTAAATAGGTTAAAAACGTGGAAAAAATCACTACAAAACCAATTTTCCAGAAAATAGTAGTTGGAACTATTGCCCAATCAATCGCTTGAAATTCATTCCAGCCAAAAGGTAACACCATTATGAATCCGAAGGTGTAAATCCATTTTACGAAAGTGAAAGCGTTGTATTTATCCATTAATTTTTTTACAATTATTAGATAAAAACCATATGAAACGGCATTTATAAAAACTAGTAGATTTCCCAAAGTTGCATTTGGAGCATTAACCATCGATTTCCCGTAAAGAATGAGTGTTATGGTTCCGGTTAAACCCAACATTATTCCGAAAATTTTACGTTTTTGCATTCGTTCTTTCATAATTATTGCGGAAAGAATCAATACAATCATTGGTGTTGTAACCATCAAAACGGCTCCCATAATTGGCGAAGTATAACTCAACCCTTTGAAAAATGTCAGCATATTTAAAGCCACGCCAAACAAAGCGGCAGCTACTATTCGAGGAAAATCTTCTTTGGCAATTTTTTCTTTTGGACCAAAAAATGAAACTAACCAAAACAGCAACATCGAACCACCAACTCGCATGGTTATAAAACCAAATGGTTCAACATATTTTGGCATTACATCTTTGGCAATGGTAAAGGTTACGCCATAAATAATTGATACTAAAGTAGCGGCTAGTAATGCCCAATTTCTTTTTGACATTAACTCAATGCTTTAATTACTTCTGCAATATTTTTTTGGCTGTTTCCGATGTAAATTTTGCCATCAATGATAAAAACGGGACGACTTAAAAACGTGTAATGTTCTAAAATATAGTTTCTATAATCAGCTTCAGTCAAGTTTTTACTTTTTAAATCCATCGATTTGTATAGTTGCGCTTTTCGGCTAAATAAAGCTTCGTAACTGCCCGATAATTGATGCATTTCATCCAATTGTTGTTCGGTAATTGGATTTTGTCGAATATCTTGAAATTCTAATTTATCGGTATTTGGAAGCGATTTTATAATTTTTCTACAAGTATCGCATGAAGCTAAGTAGTATATTTTGTTTGCCATAAGAATTGTTTTTGCAAAGAAAATTCATTTCAAACTTATAATCTGTATTTTTGATAAAAATTTAAGTTATGGAATCATTATTCAAAGTTTGGGAAACCAGCCGCCACATTTATTTAAAGTTTTTAGAAACTTATTCGTTACCGCAATTAAACAAAATCCCTGATGGTTTTAGCAATAATATCATTTGGAATGCTGGTCATGTCATTGTTTCGCAACAAAAATTAATCTACACACTTTCAGGATTACCTGTTTCTATTTCGGAAGCGATGATTGAGAAATACCAAAACGGTTCAAGACCAAATGGAAATGCAACTCAAGAAGATTTAGATGAAATTAAACAGTTATTACTTTCAACAATTGCGCAGACCAAAAATGATTTTGCAAATGGTTTGTTCGAAAACTTTACCGAGTACCAAACCAAAACCGGATTTCATTTGGGTTCATTTCAAGATTCGTTAGAATTTAATAATTATCATGAAGGAATTCATTTGGGAATGATGTTAAATATTAAGAAGTTTGTGTAAACTATTTATCTTTGTAAAAAATTAAAAAAAATGAAATTCAATACTAAAGTGATACATGGTGGTCAACATCATGAAAAAGTTACAGGAGCTGTTATGACTCCAGTTTTTCAGACATCAACTTATGTACAAAAAAGTCCAGGTCAACCAGTTGGTGACTATGAGTACAGTCGTGCAGCCAATCCAACTCGTCAAGCATTAGAGGATGCTTTAGCTTCAATAGAAAATGGAGCTCGTGGTTTAGCATTTGCATCAGGTTTAGCAGCAACTGATTGTTTGTTGAGGATGTTCAAAGCAGGTGACGAAATTATAGCGATGGATGATTTATATGGTGGAACCTATAGATTGTTTACCCGTTTATATAAAGATAGTGGTATAAAATTCCATTTTGTCGATATGAATGATTTGGAGAAATTTCAATCATTAATCAATGAAAACACCAAATTGGTTTGGGTTGAAACACCCACAAATCCATTAATGAAATTAGCGGATATTGCAGAAATAGCCAAAATAACAAAAAAGCATAATTTACTTTTTGCAGTCGACAATACTTTTGCTACACCATATTTACAAAAACCACTAGATTTAGGAGCTGATATTGTAATGCACTCAGCCACAAAATATTTAGGTGGACATTCAGATGTTATTGCTGGTGCTCTTATTATAAAAGATAAAGCATTGGGTGATGAATTGCATTTTAAACAATTTGCAACCGGTGGAACACTTGGTCCAATGGATAGTTATTTGGTTCTTAGAGGAATTAAAACATTGCATTTACGAGTTCAGAGACATTGTGAAAATGGTATGAAAGTTGCCGAATTTTTGAGTAATCATCCAGAAGTTTCAACGGTATTTTATCCAGGATTACCTAACCATCCATTTCATGAAATTGCTAAAAAACAAATGAAGTCTTTTGGTGGAATGGTTTCATTCACTTTTACATCAGGAAGAAAAGAAGATGCGATTTCTTTTTTAGAAAAATTGAAAGTATTCACTTTAGCGGAATCTCTAGGCGGAGTTGAATCTTTAGCCAATCATCCAGCTTTAATGACACACGCTTCTATACCAGAAGAAAAACGAAAAGAAGTTGGAATTACTGACGACTTAGTTCGATTAAGTGTAGGAGTAGAAGATATAGATGATCTACTTGCCGACTTAGAACAAGCTTTCAGATAATAAAAAAGCCCCGATTTTTTTTAAATCGGGGCTTTTTATAAAGATATTTAATTAATAGAAATAATAGATATAACCTAAGTTTATACCTATATTCCAATCATTTGATTTGTTTTCTGTATATATATATTTATCAGGATTCATACCGTCAACCCAGTCAGAAAAATAGTGCTGACCTCTTGCTTCAGCAATAAGAGAATGGTATTCAGATAATTTGTATCTAATGCCTAAAGTTCCAGTTAATGAAAATGCATAATCATCGTTTGTTCTTAATGCATTCATATATTTAACTGGAGTAGTATATGGAAAATTAAGTTCGCCTAATGAAGAAGTAACTTTAGAAGAAAAATAATTCACTTGTGGACCAAAACCTACATATGGACTAAAAGTCATACCTCTAACGTAGTCATCAATTTTAAAAGGGTAAAACTCCACTTGAAAACCAGCGCTTGTGACTTGGGTTGACCCAGACATTGCTCTTAATTGGTTGGCAAATAAACTCTTTTTAGATGGGTCTACATACTGACCATAATGCTCAAGATCTGCTTTTAGATAAGATAACTCAGCACGAAGTTTAAAATTTTCTCTAAAACTTTCTAAGTCTTCAACTTGAGAAATATAGAAAAAACCACCAATAGAAAAGCCGTTATTTTTTACAAAGTTTTCTACATTTCCAGCTTCGCCGAAATCAGATTTAAAAAATACTGGACCAGCCATAATACCAACCTCGGTATAGGTGTTGTAATATTGAGCGTTGGCGTTGTAAGCACCAAAAATTAGCACGAATGTTAATAGAAGTTTCTTTAACATAGAAAGAAAGGATTTTACTTATTTGGTTACAAATATATAAAAACATCATTCACATATAAAAGAAAATAAAAAAATAGTTATTCAAATAGAGAAAAACCTATCAAAACATTTAAAAAAGAAAGTATATACTATGATTTTTTAAGATTTATTATAAAAAAAATAATTCTTTTGAGAATTTAAAAAAAATCACTCAAATATTTTTATAAAATGTATATTTGTCATCACAAACGAAAACGTTTTCTTAAACGTTAATAATCTAATAATCATGTCACAAAGTATTAACACTTTTCTTGAATTAGTTTCAAAAAGAAACCAAAACGAACCTGAGTTTATGCAGGCAGTTAAAGAAGTTGCAGAAACTGTAATTCCTTTTATCGAACAAAATAAAAAATACCAAGGCAAAATGCTATTGGAAAGAATGGTTGAACCAGAACGTGTTATCATGTTCAGAGTTGTTTGGCTTGATGATGCTGGTAATACGCAAGTAAATCGCGGATACAGAATTCAAATGAATTCAGCAATCGGACCATACAAAGGAGGAATTCGTTTTCATCCATCTGTAAATTTAAGCATCCTAAAATTCTTAGCTTTTGAGCAAACTTTCAAAAACAGTTTGACAACTTTACCAATGGGTGGAGGAAAAGGAGGAGCTGATTTTGATCCAAAAGGTAAATCAGATAACGAAATCATGAAATTCTGTCAATCATTTATGACTGAATTATCAAAACATATTGGAGCTGATACTGATGTTCCTGCTGGAGATATCGGTGTTGGTGGAAGAGAAGTTGGTTATATGTTTGGTCAATATAAAAGATTAAGAAACGAATTTACTGGAGTTTTAACTGGTAAAGGAATTTCTTTTGGAGGTTCATTAATTCGTCCAGAAGCTACAGGTTATGGTGATGTTTATTTTGCTCAAAGTATGTTGGCTACCAAAGGCGATAGCTTTACAGGAAAAACAGTTGTAATTTCTGGTTCAGGAAATGTAGCGCAATATGCTGCTCAAAAAGCAACTCAATTAGGAGGAAAAGTAGTTACTATGTCTGATTCTGCTGGATACATTCACGATGAAGCTGGTATTGATGCAGAAAAATTAGCTTACATCATGGAAATCAAAAATGTAAACTATGGTAGAATTAGTGATTATTTGAACAAATATCCAAATGCTAAATATGTTGCAGGAAAACGTCCTTGGGAAGTTAAATGTGATGTTGCTTTACCATGTGCAACTCAAAACGAGTTGAACGAAGAGGAAGCAAAAACGTTAGTAGCTAACGGATGTATCTGTGTTGCTGAAGGTGCTAATATGCCTTCAACTCCAGAAGCGGTTACTGTTTTCCAAAATGCAAAAATATTATTTGCTCCAGGAAAAGCTTCTAATGCAGGTGGTGTTGCCACTTCTGGTTTAGAAATGTCTCAAAACTCATTACGTTTAAGCTGGACAACAGAAGAAGTTGATGAAAGACTTAAAAACATCATGTTAAATATTCACGCTTCTTGTGTAAAATACGGTTCAGATGCAAATGGATACGTAGATTATGTAAAAGGTGCTAATATTGCAGGTTTCGTAAAAGTTGCCGATGCTATGTTAGGACAAGGTGTTGTATAAAACAAACAAACAATAAATAAAAATAAAGCTATCTATAATAAGGTAGCTTTATTTTTTTATACTATCATGACTTTGAGCGTCAATACCATTGTTCCATAAAGTAAGGATGTCGGTTGCAACAGCTGCGCCGCTTCCTGCCGCAATGGCTAGTTGACTTCTATGACCAGCAAGAGTTCCTGCAACAAAAATTCCTTCTGCTACTTTATGGTCATTGTTTTTTAAATAAATTCGTTTTTTTTCAACAATTGCTTTTGGATGTTGATAAACAAAGTCCATTAAACCTTCAATAGCAAATGTGTTTGAACTTCCAATGGCAACAACAATATTTTTAGTCAAATAGGAATCTTTGTTGGTAATGACTTCAAAATTTGGAAAAGAACCAGTAATTTTCATCACTTTTTCATCTTCTATTTGAGTAATATGAGGATATAATGTAGAAAGTTGCAGCAAAGATTCTTCTAATAATTCCGAACCTAATTTCCCAGTCGGGATTCCGTATGCGTTATTAAATAATGCTTCTTGCAATGCTGAGGTTTTTTGATGTGCAATAATACCAACTTTTTTATCAGATGCAAAAGTTTTATTTTTTGCCGAACCTAATACAAGTGCGCAAGAAACGCCAGCTACACCGCCACCAATTATCAAAACATCAAACATAAATTATTGATTTTTGAACTTTTCTTCAATTGATTTTGACATTCTAAAAATCAACAAGATTAAAACAGCACAAAAAGAAGCAACAATTCCTATAAGTGCAACAAAACTGTCTCCTTCTAATAAATTATTGAAATCTAACATTGTGATGTTAAAAACAATTAGTGCAATAGCAAGAAAAAGTAATACGTAGGTAAAGATTTTCATTATTTTGAAATATAATTGGATACAAAAATACTAAAAAAGTTGTTAAGCAAATAAACCCTTAACATTTGCAGCAAATAATTTAACAGCAATCGCTAACAAAACTACTCCAAATGTTTTTCTTATAACGCCTAAACCTGTTTTTCCTAGTAGTTTTTCAATTTTAGCAGATGATTTTAAAACGGCATAAACCAATAAAATGTTTAAAATAATGGCTATTACAATATTTATTGAATAAAATTGTGAACGCAAAGACAACAAAGTAGTCATCGTTCCAGCACCTGCAATAAGCGGAAATGCTAATGGAACTATTGATGCTGATGTCATCGCTTCATCTTTATAAATACGAATTCCTAAAATCATTTCAAGAGCTAGAAAAAACAACACAAACGAACCTGCAACGGCAAACGAATGCACATCAATACCAATAAGTTTTAAGAATTCTTCTCCTATAAAAAGGAAAACAATCATAATAACTCCAGCAACAATAGATGCTTTTTCCGATTCAATATGCCCGACTTTATTTCGCATATCTACAATAATAGGGATTGTGCCGACAATATCAATTACTGCAAACAAAACCATAGTTACGGTGACAATTTCTCTAAAATCTAAATACATAATACTTTTTTAAATGTGTAAAATTAGGTAAAACAGAAATCTTAAAGGGAAAAAGAGTAAATTTGTTTTCAAATTCTCTTGTTACTAATTCTAAAAGCTACAATATGAAAAATTTATTTACCTATTTATTGCTTTTTTCTACATCATTTTTTTCGGGACAAATTAACTTGGAACACACCTATAATGATGGTCTAATTCAAAGAATAAATTTGGAAAATTCTGGAGAGAAGTATTATATGTTCAAAAATAGCACTAATGAATTACTATTATATAATTCTGACCATACTTTATGGAAAACAATTGTTTTGCCAATTATTGGAAACAACCAACTAGCTCCAACCAGAATATTTCACATTTCAGAATCATTGATTAATCCTGATACTAATTTAGAAGTAATTTTTGGCTATTATAATAATTCTTCTATCAGTTATGAGACCAAAGTGATTTCAGAAAATCAAACAGTCATTTTAACAATTCCAAACTGTTTTTGGGTTTTTATTGATGAAATTGAAGGGCTTGATAGTAAATTAATTACAATGAATGCGGATAGTAATAATCCTAATAGTAACGTGTATTCGTTCCCTAGTTTAGTTCTTGAAAACACAAACATATTTGGACAAATTGAAAGAGTAAAACTAGAAAATTCTGGAGAAAAATATTATGTTTTAGATAAAATAAACAAAAGAGTAATAATTTACAACACAAATTATTCAATTTGGAAAATAATAAATCTTACAATACCACTAGACGCAACCTTGTTTGATGTGTCTTTTTTGTCTGAAAATCAAATCAATTCTGATAATCTCATTGAAGTTGGGTATAGATATTATTTTGTAATGACTCCAATGTATATATATGGATGCAAAATTATAAATGAAAGCAATGAAGAATTACTGTCATTGCCAAATGCGTCAGGCATTGAGCTTAGTGTTTTAGATGGTCTTGAAAATAAATTAATGGTTTCCTATCCTAACACATCTCAAAACTTTTATTCATATACAACAAGTGTGTTTAATGTTTCAAATTTATCTTTAGAGAATGCTTATGAAAGCTTGGTAGGAAGGTTGAAACTTGATAACTCAGGTATGGAGAAATATTACACATTTGATAAACCTATAAATAATCAACTAAAAATTTATAATTCTGACCATAGTCTATGGAAAACAATATCGCTTCCTGTTCCTAATGAAGATTTTGAGGTAATTAATGTTAATTCAATTTCAGAATCTAAAATTGTTCCTGATGCTTTGATAGAAGTTTGCTACAATTATAAAAATAAATATTTATTAGAGGATTATTATCAAAGTGCTGTTATTAATGAAAACGGATTAAATCTTTTGACAGTAAATGCTAATTATATTTTTATAAATGAAATTAATGGTTTAAATAAAAAGTTGATTTCAATTGCTGAAAATCAATTTTCAAATTATACTCAAAGCAAAGTTTTTAGTATTGGTTCATTGTCAAATGAAAGCTTTGAAAATGTTTCTCATATTAAAATTACACCAAATCCTGCAAGTTCTTATTTAAATATTTTATCGGAAAAGCAATTACTTGAAGCTAAATTTTTCAATTCAATTGGAATGTTGGTTCAAAAAGAATCTCTTGAAAATAATTCCAGAATTAATATTGAACAATTGCCAAATGGTATTTATTTTCTTCTTTTAACTGACAACAATAACAAATTATCAACTCATAAAATTATTATTTCAAATTAAGGCATGTTTCAACTAGGAAAAACCATCGTATCAGAAGATATTCTCGAAAAAGATTTTGTATGTAACCTTTCGGCTTGCAAAGGCGCTTGTTGTGTCGATGGCGATGCTGGCGCACCTTTGAGCGAAGAAGAAACCAAAATTCTTGCTGAAATTTACCCAAAAGTGAAACCTTTTCTTCGCAAAGAAGGAATAGAAGCTATCGAAAAATTGGGAACATCTGTAATAGGAACCGACGGAACGCTTGAAACAACTTTAATAAACGAAAAAGACTGTGCGTACGTAATTTTTGATGGTAAAACCGCGCTTTGTGGTATCGAACAAGCTTATAATCAAGGCGAAGTTTCTTGGAAAAAACCAGTTTCTTGCCATTTATATCCAATTCGAGTAAAAGATTTTACTGAGTTTGCCGCGGTTAATTATGATCGTTGGGATATTTGTGATGATGCTTGCTCTTTGGGTAAAGAATTACAAGTTCCAATTTACATTTTTGTCAAAGAAGCGCTCATCCGAAAATTTGGTGAAGATTGGTATTCTGAACTTGAAAAAGTAGCAGAAGAATTAAAAAAATAACTTCCAGAACTCTACAAAAAATATAATTGTTCATTACTCCAAACGCCCTTTGTTTCAAGGGGTTCAGAACATTTGTTTTATTTTAAGTTATTGATTTACAATATATTAAAAACAATCATTTTTATACTTTTATCATTCTTCTTTGTTAAAAACTAGTTGCGATTGTGAATAAGTTTGGCTTTCATTTCACACAACTAATTGCAATCTTTGTAATCGGAAAAATTCTTAATTTTTACTTAAAATTTACAATAAATTTACATCATGTCTCAAGTTGAACCTATTTTACAAGAAAACAAAGATCGCTTCGTAATCTTCCCAATCAAACACCAAGATATTTGGGAATGGTACAAAAAGCAAGAAGCATGCATTTGGACTGCCGAAGAAATTGACTTACACACCGATTTAAACGATTGGAACAATAAGTTGAATGATGATGAAAAATATTTTATCAAGCATATTTTAGCATTTTTCGCGGCATCTGACGGAATTGTAAATGAAAATCTAGCTGAAAACTTTGTAAGTGAAGTGCAATATCCAGAGGCAAAATTCTTTTATGGTTTTCAAATTATGATGGAGAACATCCATAGCGAAACCTATTCTTTATTAATTGATACCTATGTAAAAGATGAAGCAGAAAAACATGAACTTTTTCACGCAATAGAAACTTTTCCAGCTATTAAAGACAAAGCTGATTGGGCATTGAAATGGATAGAATCTGATTCATTCGCAGAAAGATTAATTGCATTTGCAGCTGTAGAAGGAATTTTCTTTTCTGGTTCGTTTTGTTCTATTTTTTGGTTGAAAAAACGTGGTTTAATGCCAGGATTGACTTTTTCTAACGAATTAATTTCGCGTGACGAAGGAATGCATTGCGATTTTGCCGTGCATTTACATACCAATCATATTGTAAATAAAGTTCCAAAAGCAAGAATAACAGAAATTCTAACAGACGCACTAAACATTGAGAGAAAATTCATTACCGAATCGCTTCCAGTAAGTTTAATAGGTATGAATGCCACTTTGATGACACAATATTTAGAATTTGTTACTGATAGATTATTGGTAGAATTAGGTTGCGACAGAGTATACAATTCGTCAAATCCTTTTGATTTTATGGATATGATTTCCCTTCAAGGAAAAACCAATTTCTTTGAAAAACGAGTTGCCGAATACCAAAAAGCAGGTGTAATGAACACCGATTCTGAAGCAAGTAAAATTAGTTTCGACGCAGATTTCTAAGATTTCCATTTGACCCAGAAAGGGTTGATAAAAAAGATTACAAATAACCCGAAATAGCGAAGGGATTTTCTATTTCACAAAAACAAAAACTTATGTACGTAGTAAAAAGAGACGGCCACAAAGAGCCGGTAATGTTCGACAAAATCACAGATAGAATTAAAAAACTATGCTATGGTTTAAACGATTTAGTTGATGCAGTAAAAGTTGCCATGCGTGTTATTGAAGGATTATATGACGGTGTAACCACATCCGAACTAGATAATCTAGCTGCCGAAACAGCAGCTTCTATGACCATTGCACATCCAGATTATGCTCAATTAGCAGCTCGAATTGCTATCTCAAATCTACATAAAAATACTAAAAAATCATTCTCGGAAACAATGAACGATATGTTTCATTATGTAAATCCAAGAACCAACCAAGAAGCACCATTACTTTCTGAAGAAGTTCACAAAGTAATTCAAGAAAATGCTGAATTTTTAGATTCACACATTATATACAACCGCGATTTCAACTACGATTATTTCGGTTTCAAAACATTAGAACGTTCGTATTTACTGAAAATCAATGGAAAAATCGTAGAAAGACCACAACACATGTTGATGCGTGTTTCGGTTGGAATTCACCTAAACGATTTAAAATCGGTTATTGAAACTTACGACTTAATGTCGAAAAAGTTCTTTACCCACGCAACGCCAACATTATTCAATGCAGGAACGCCAAAACCACAAATGTCTTCTTGTTTCTTATTAACGATGAAAGACGACAGTATCGATGGAATTTATGACACGTTAAAACAAACGGCCAAAATTTCGCAATCGGCTGGTGGAATCGGATTGTCTATTCATAATGTTCGTGCAACAGGTTCATACATTCGCGGTACTAACGGAACTTCAAACGGAATTGTTCCGATGTTGAGAGTATTCAATGATACGGCTCGTTATGTAGATCAAGGTGGTGGAAAAAGAAAAGGAAGTTTTGCGATTTACCTAGAAACTTGGCACGCTGATATTTTTGAATTCCTTGATTTGAAAAAGAATACCGGAAAAGAAGAAATGCGTGCTAGAGATTTATTCTTCGCTATGTGGACATCTGATTTGTTCATGAAACGTGTAGAAGAAGATGCTCATTGGACATTGATGTGTCCAAACGAATGTCCAAAATTATGTGATGTTTATGGCGATGAATTTGAAGCATTATATACTTCGTATGAAGCAGCAGGAAAAGGAAGAAAAACAGTTAAAGCGCGTGAACTTTGGGAAAAAATCCTAGAATCACAAATCGAAACTGGAACACCTTATATGTTGTACAAGGATGCAGCAAACAGAAAATCGAATCAAAAAAATCTTGGAACAATTCGTTCGTCAAACTTGTGTACCGAAATTATGGAGTACACTTCTGAAGATGAAATTGCAGTTTGTAACCTAGCTTCAATTTCGTTGCCAATGTTTGTTGAAAACGGAAAATTCAATCACCAATTGTTATATGATGTAACAAAACGTGTAACTAGAAACTTAAACAAAGTTATCGACCGAAATTACTATCCAGTAAAAGAAGCCGAAAACTCAAATATGCGTCATCGTCCAGTTGGATTAGGAGTTCAAGGTTTGGCAGATGCTTTCATTATGCTACGTTTACCATTTACAAGTGACGAAGCTAAGCAAATGAACCAAGATATTTTTGAAACTATCTACTTTGCAGCTGTAACTGCTTCTATGGAAATGGCAAAAGAAGAAGGTCCATACTCAACTTTTGAAGGTTCACCAATTTCGCAAGGTGAATTCCAATACAACCTTTGGGGATTAAAAGATGCTGACTTATCAGGAAGATGGGATTGGGCAAGTTTGAGAAAAGAAGTAATGGAAAACGGTGTTAGAAACTCACTGTTAATGGCGCCAATGCCAACGGCTTCAACATCGCAAATTCTTGGAAATAACGAAGCTTTTGAACCTTACACTTCTAATATTTATACACGTCGTGTACTTTCTGGCGAATTTATCGTGGTAAACAAACATTTACTAAACGATTTAGTAGAAAGAGGATTATGGAACGAAACATTGAAACAAGAATTAATGCGAAACAACGGTTCTGTTCAAGATTTAGATATTCCACAAGACTTGAAAGAATTGTACAAAACCGTATGGGAAATGTCGATGAAAGATATTATAGACATGTCGCGTCATAGAGGTTACTTTATTGACCAATCGCAATCGTTGAACTTGTTTATGCAAGATGCTAATTATGCAAAATTGACATCAATGCACTTTTACGCATGGAAAAGCGGCTTGAAAACAGGTATGTATTACCTAAGAACAAAAGCAGCGGTTGATGCTATCAAGTTTACATTAAACAATGATAAAAAAGCAGAACCACTAGCCGAAAAAGAAGCCGTTGCACTAGAAGTTGCCGCTCCAAATGAAACGGGTGAAATGACAGCAGAAGATTTTGCTGCAATGGTAGAAAGAGCAAGAAATGCTGGACCAGATGATTGCGAAATGTGTGGTTCTTAATAATAAATATAGATATTAGATTATAAATATAAACAGCTGTCTAATTGACGGCTGTTTTATTTTTTAATTATCTTTGAAAATCAAATAAAAAAGCAATGGCAACAGAAAAAGGAGTTTACACAGGAATAATAGAAAAAGACAAAGACGGAAATTATTTTTGCGGAGAATATTTGTTGGATTATCAATACACAGAGGCAAGTTTTAAGTTAGGCGATAAAATCAATATCAAAACCGTAATAGCTAATCCTAGCGATAGAAGTTACAACCAATATCCAAAGAAATCGAGAAATTTCTTTTTGGCAAATGATAAAAAGTAAATCAAATGATTTCGTTAAAACGCACAACTTCTGACAACAAAGATTTTGAAAAATTAGTCGTTCAATTAGATGCTTATTTGCGAGTTTTAGATGGCGATGATCATGCGTTTTATGCACAATTTAATAAATCTAGTTTATTGAAGAATGCTTTAATTTGCTATGAAAATGAGATAGCAATTGGTATTGGCGCCTACAAGGAATATGATTCAGAAACCGTCGAAATCAAAAGAATGTTTACTTTGCCAGAATATCGCGGAAAAGGAGTTGCTAAAACAATTTTATCAGAATTAGAAAATTGGGCAAAAGAAGAAAAATATATAGTTTCTATTCTTGAAACAGGATTTATGCAAAAAGACGCCATTCATTTGTATAAAAAAGTTGGTTATAAAGTCACCGAAAACTTCGGGCAATACATAGGCGTTGAAAATAGTATTTGCATGAAAAAAAATATAATTTAAATCCTAAATATCAAAATCCTAAATCCTAAGTTAATCATGAAGTGGGAACAACTTTTATCACTAAAACGTCAAGGCGACAAAGGCAAACGCTTGCGAATAGAACAAGACGATACAAGATTAGGCTTTGAGGTTGATTATGACCGAATTATCTTTTCGGCAGCTTTTAGAAGTCTGCAAGATAAAACGCAAGTAATTCCAATGTCAAAAACCGATTTTGTTCATACAAGATTGACACATAGTTTAGAAGTTTCAGTTGTTGGACGTTCAATAGGAAGATTAGTAGGTAAAAAAATCATTGAAAAATATCCACATCTTAAAGAAATTCATGGTTATCAAGCGAATGATTTTGGAGCCATTGTAGCAGCAGCTTCGTTAGCTCACGATATAGGTAATCCACCATTTGGGCATTCGGGTGAAAAAGCAATTGGAGAATATTTTTCTATCGGAAAAGGACAAAAATACAAAGACCAATTAACCAATAAACAGTGGCAAGATTTAATAGATTTTGAAGGAAACGCCAACGGATTTTCAGTGCTTACAAGTTCTCGACCTGGAATTGAAGGTAGCATTCGATTGACTTATGCCGTTTTGGGTGCATTTATGAAATATCCAAAAGAAAGTTTACCAAAGAAACCAACTTCTAATATTGCAGACAAAAAATACGGCTTCTTTCAATCAGATAAAGATTTTTTCAAAGAAGTGGCAGACGAATTAGGTTTGATTCCAAATAAATCAGGAAATGATATTGGTTTTGAACGTCATCCGTTAGCCTATTTGGTAGAAGCAGCCGATGATATTTGCTACACCATAATCGATTTTGAAGATGGAATAAACCTTGGATTAGTTTCCGAAGATTATGCTTTGGAGTATTTAATAAAATTAGTAAAAGATACAATTGATACAACAAAATATCAAACACTTACAACCAAAGAAGATAGAATAAGTTATTTGCGTGCATTAGCCATAGGAAATTTGATAAACGATGCTGTAAGAGTGTTTGTAGAAAACGAAGAAGCCATTCTTAAAGGCGAATTTCCTTATGCTCTAACCGACAAAAGCAAATACAAAGCTCAAATTGATGATATTATAAAGTTAAGCGTAAAAAATATTTACCAAAGTCGAGAAGTTATTGAAAAAGAGTTATCAGGTTATCAAATAATTAATAATTTATTGGATAAATTCATAACGGCTTACAATAACAATTATGAAGGAAAAGCAACTAATTACGATAAACTATTGTTAAAAATTCTACCCGAAAAACATCATTTAGAAAAAGAAACTTTATACGAAAGATTGATTCATATTTGCCATTTTATTTCTATGTTAACCGATGGAAAAGCTGTTTTATATAATCAAATAGTTACAGCTTAATTGCTTGTAATTGTTAATATTTAAGGCTTTTTTTTGAAATGTAGTAAAATTAAATTAAGTTTGTTTTCCAAAAAAATTATATAAGATGAAAAAAATTACACTATTAACTACATTTTTGTTCAGTTTAGTTGCTGTTTCGCAAACTACACAACAAAAAATCCAGTCCTATCTTGATGCTAATGTAGCACGATTTGGGATTACAAAACAAGACGCTTCAGATTGGCAAATCGAGAGCGAAGTTCCAGGTGCTGGAACGGGTATTACAAGTATTCACTTTACTCAAAAACATCAAGGAATTCCTGTTTTTAATGCACAATCTGTTGCTTGGGTAAAAAACGACCAAGTAATCAATGTTGTTAATAATTTTCAAAATAATGTAGCGGCAAGAGTTAACACTACAACTCCTACATTGTCTGTTTTACAAGGAATTTCTGCTGCTTATGCTAAATTAGGAATTACTCAAACACCAACATTTACTATCGCAGAAACAAAGAATAGCAAATCATTTATGCTTACAGATGGTCTTAATGAAGACTTAATTACAGCTAAATTGGTTTACCAAACTATGCCAAACAATAGTTTAAAATTAGCTTGGTATTATCAGTTCTACACACCCGATGGTAAAAATCTGTGGGATTTGAGAATTGATGCTTTAAACGGTTCTATACTTGAGAAAAAAGATTTAGTTATTTCTTGTGCTTTTGGTGCAAATCATAGATATCACAATCATGATACTCATAAAGCAGAAAAAAACTTTAGTTTTGAAAACAAAGCTTTAAAATCTTCAAATTCCTTAGTGGTAGCTCCAGCTGGAACCTATAGAGTAATCCCATTTAACTATACAAGTCCAAATCACAGTCCTTTTGATCTAATTACAACAGAAGGGGATGCACTAGCTTCTCCAAACGGATGGCACGATGCTAATACTATCGGAGGCACAAATGCTTCTTTAAAATTTACTTACAGTAGAGGTAACAACGTTTTAGCTCAAGATGATATTGATGCTAATAATGGAAATGGAACGAGAGCAGAAGGAGGAGCATCATTAAATTTTGATTTTGCTCCAGGTGCAACTTCTTCAATACCATCAACTTATTTGTCATCATCTCTAACCAATTTATTTTACATGAATAATATCATGCATGATGTTTGGTACCAATATGGTTTTACAGAAGTTGCGGGTAATTTTCAACAAAATAATCTAGGACGTGGTGGAGCTACTTCAGCAACTGGAGATTACGTATTAGCTGACGGACAAGACGGAATAGCAAATGCTGAAACTTTGCCACCATTTACTGCTACAAATCTTCAAAACAGAAACAATGCAAACTTTTCTACACCAAACGATGGAGTTAGACCTAGAATGCAAATGTTTATGTGGGATGATGGTGCTCCTTTGGTAAATTATTTAAATGTTAATTCTCCTTCGTCTATTGCAGGGCCAAAACCAGCTAAAGATAATTCTTTTGAAGGAACAGATCATATTCCTGTTCCAATAGCTCCAGCAGGAATTACATCTGATTTGGCTTTATATACAAATGTACCCGTAAATGTAGGTCAAAACCCAAACAGTGCGTGTCAAGCAGCTACTAATTCTTTTGAATTAGATGGCAAGATAGTATTAATTAAAAGAGGAGGGTGTTTCTTTAAAGATAAAGTAAAAAATGCTCAAAATGCAGGTGCAGTGGCTGTTATTATAGCAGATAGCCTTTCGCAAAGTCACTATGAATCACTTGGTGCAGGATTGCCTTTCGTTATTGGTATGACATCAACGGGTCTTAACGATATTACTATACCTGCTATTTCTATTACTAAAGATTTAGGGGATGAATTAATTGCTCAATTGGCATTGGGTACTGTAAATGTTACTGTACAAGATCCAGGCAATTCTTATTTATTTTCTGATGGAAGTTATGATAATGGTGTTGTTGCTCACGAATATGGACATGGAATTTCTAATAAGTTGATTGGTGGACCAACAAACTCTTCTTGTATGACTAATCTTGAACAAATGGGAGAAGGATGGTCTGACTGGTTTAGTATGATGATGCAAATTAAACCTGGAGCAACTGCTACAGATAATGTTTATATTGGAACTTATGTTATGAATCAAGCAAATACTACTGGTCCTGGATTAAGAGAATTTCCATACACAACTGATATGAATGTTAATCCAAGAACTTTAAATAGTTCTAACAATCCTGATAATTCCAATTCAGGTTATAGATATACAATAGGTGAAACTTGGGCTACAGTAATGTGGGATTTAACATGGGCATACATTGATAAATATGGTTATGATCCAAATATTTACACAGGAACTGGCGGTAATAACAAAGTAATGAAATTAGCATTAGATGCTCTTAAGTTACAAGCATGTAATACTGCTTCAATGGTAAGTGGAAGAGATAATCTTTTTGCTGCTGATCAAGCAACTACAGGAGGACAAGACTATTGTATGATTGCGGAAGTATTCAGAAGAAGAGGTTTA
Organism: Flavobacterium sp.; assembly: GCF_027531705.1. GTDB lineage: Bacteria > Bacteroidota > Bacteroidia > Flavobacteriales > Flavobacteriaceae > Flavobacterium. Next base: position 50,162 of record NZ_JAPZSP010000031.1, read on the forward strand.
GGACTTAATGCTTCTTCAGGAGATGCAAATAATTCTGGTGACCAAGTTGAAGATTTCACAGCTTTCCCTGCAGGACCAAATTGTACATTAGCTGTTGATTATTTCAATAATGAAGGAATGATTAATGTTTCTCCAAATCCTTCAAATGGTGTCTTTAATGTAAGAATTAATAAGTTCTCAGGTAAAGTAACCATGCAAGTTGTTGATATTAATGGAAGAGTAGTATTGAGTCAAACAGATGCTGACTTTAATAACGAAGCAACTATCAATTTAAGCCAATTCCAATCAGGAGTATATATCTTGAAAGTGAATGCTAATAATTTAAATTATACAGAAAAATTAATTAAAAACTAATTTTTTCAATTATATAAATCAAAGCCGATAGCGAAAGTTATCGGCTTTTTTTGTAACATTTTTCTATTTTTACTACATATTACATTAAAATACTTATTTTTACAACAATAAACCAACTAACTTTCTATGAAAAATAAATTATTACTAATCTGCTCGTTTTTGTTGTTTGTGTCAACGTATGCTCAAAACAAACAAACAAAATCTAAATTAAAAAAAGAAAGCACAAACAAAGTTATTGCTCAAAAACCTGATGCAAAAACACTTGAACTAAGAGAGTGTCATTCTGAAAACCTTGAGAAAAGCCCTTTTAAGAAAACTTTACAGTTATCAAAAAAGGAAAGAAGAGCAATGGGAATACCACCTAACAAATATTTCGAAACAGAATGGGAACTAACCATGAATCCTGAAACTGGGAAACCTGATACACAAAACCTTGTTGAACTTAGAAAAAAACTTCTAAAAGATAGAGAAGAATTAGGTGGTAGAACACCTGGTGATGGAGTTGACAATAACTGGATAGAAAGAGGGCCAACTAACGTGGGCGGAAGAACAAGAGCTGTTATGTTTGATCCAAATGATGCAACAAATGAAACTGTTTTTGCTGGTGGTGTAAGTGGTGGTTTATGGAAAAACACCAACATTTCTAATCCAAGTTCAGTTTGGGTAAGAGTAGGCATTCCTGAAAATTTAGCAGTGTCATGTATTACTGTTGATCCGAATAATTCAAATGTTTTTTATGTAGGAACAGGTGAATCGTATGTTAGTGGCGATGTTAATGGAGATGGAGTATGGAAATCAACTGATGGTGGCGCAACATGGTCAAATATTTTTGGTGGAATTTCGGCTCCAATTTACTTTGATAATGCCTCAAATCTTACAGTAAATTCTCCATCAACTATTGCTGGAAGTTATATAATGGTTGAATCTAGTGAAGGTTTTGATTCTGCTCCTGCAATAAGTTCTCCAATTACGGGTGATATAGTACTTGCAGATGATGGAACAACTTTCAATACAGAAGGATGTAGTGCTTTTGTTAATTCAGGTGCATTGGCTGGTAAGATTGCTCTTGTTAGAAGAGGCACATGTAATTTTACAGTTAAAGTTAAAAATGCACAATTAGCTGGTGCTATTGCTGTAATTATTATGAATAATAATACAGACGCACCTTTCTCGATGGGTGGAACAGATACAACTATTACTATTCCGTCTGTAATGATTACACAAGTGGATGGCAATATGTTACAGAACGCATTATTATCAGGAGCAGTAAATGTTTCTTTAAATCCTTCAAACGGAAATTTCACAGGTTATATGCTACCTGGGATTCAACATGTAAACGCAATAAAAATTAGAAATAACGCTGGAACATCTGAGATATATGTTGCTGCTGGAGATAGTTTCTATAGCGCATCAGGTTCAACTACATATCTTGGCGGAACTACCTATGGTTTGTATAAATCTGTTGATAATGGTACAACTTGGTCTGAAGTAGTACTTCCACTAACGGCAAATGGTAAAAAACATTGCCCAAATGATATTGAATTTGGTGCAGACAACAAAATATGGTTAGCAACAACCAATAGTGCGGTTTGGGGTGATGGAGGTGGAAAGATTTTCTCTTCGACAGATGGAAACACTTTCACTCAAAAACACCAAATACAAGATGCTAAAAGAACACAAATAGCTGTATCTTCAACTGTTCCCGATAAAGTTTATGCTTTAGCAGAAGTAAGTATTCCAACTCCAACTACAGAAACAGTTTCTATAATAAGTACAATAGATGGTTTTGCAACCGCTCCAACATCTTTGGCATTACCAGATGATCCTGATAGCGGAATTCCTGCAAATGATTTTACAAGAGGACAAGCTGGTTATGATTTAGTATTAGAAGTTGACCCTACAAATGATCAAAAATTGTTTGTTGGTGGAATCAATATTTTTAATTCAACAGATGGAGGAACATCTTGGGTAAGAAAATCTGATTGGACAGGAAATGTTCTTCAAGAAGTTCACGCCGACCAACATGCAGCTTCTTTTGCGTCTAACAATGCAAGTAAAATGGTTTTTGGTAATGACGGAGGAGTATTTTATAGTAATGATGGAGGAAACACTATTTCTGTTAGAAATAACGGTTTTAATGTTACACAGTTTTATAGTTTAGGAGTTGCTCCAACCACCAATGGTTTGCCTGGAGATAATTTTGTAGCGGGTGCTCAAGATAATGGCTCTCAAATGTTTTTAAATGCTACACCAGGTCAAAATGCTTCTGTAGAAGTTCAAGGAGGTGATGGCGCTTATTCAATGTTTGATCAAGATGGTATAGATCAATATAGAATCACTAATTATGTTTATAACAACACTATTAGATTATATAATTATGTAAGTGGTCAAACAAGATCTATTAATACAGAATCTGCTGTGCCAGGAAATGGTTCATTTATCAATCCGATGACCTTAGATTCTAGTAAAGATATTTTATATTCAGAATATTTTACAAATCCAAATTATAGAATTAGAAGATATAAAAATGTTAAATCAGGCGCAATTCAAAAAGCATTATTATCAAACCCAATTATGAATAGTGCAGCAACGGCATTAACCGTTAGCCCATATATTTCTTCAACATCTACTTCTACATTGCTAATAGGTACCAGAAATGGAAGACTTTTAAAAGTAGAAAATGCAGATAACGGTACAACTACTGCAGGTGCAGCAATTGTATGGTCAAATATTGCTGGACCCGGCTTTGTTGGCAGTGTTTCTGATGTTGAGTACGGGAATTCTGAAAACGAAATTTTTGTAACTTTCCATAATTACAATGTAGTTAGTTTATGGTATACTGCTGATGGTGGTGTAACTTGGCAAAATAAAGAAGGTAATTTCCCTGATATTCCTGTAAAAGCAGTTTTAAGAAATCCTTTAAATGTTGACGAAGTTATCATTGGAACTGAACTAGGTGTTTGGTACACAAATACTTTTAACACAGCTTCTCCAATTTGGTTACAATCATACAATGGAATGAGTAACGTAAAAGTAACCGATTTAGATTTAAGAAATGACAATGTAGTTTTTGCAGCAACTTATGGTAGAGGAATTTTCTCAGGTGCATTTACTGCTCCATCTCTTTCAACTATTAATTTTGAAAATACTAATGCAGTGGTTGTTTCTCCTAATCCTTCTAATGGTTTATATTCTATCCAAATCAAAGACATTTCTTCAAGAGTGAATGTTAAAGTTGTGGATATAAACGGAAAAGAAGTTTTTAGCAAAAAGGATGTTAATGCTGACGATATTAAATCAATAGATTTAAGTAATTTACAATCTGGTGTTTATATTCTTAATGTTAATGGACAAAAATTAAACTATACTGAAAAATTGATTAAAAACTAATTTTTTCAATTATATAAATCAAAGCCGATAGCGAAAGTTATCGGCTTTTTTTAATTGTTTCAAAAACAAAAGACGCTCATGAAATGTATCATGAACGTCTTTCCCCAAACCTCAAAACAAAACTTAACTAATTTGTAACAATTTTATATTTATTTATAACGCATCTCTTTTTTGTGTATTGTATTGAATATCATAAAATTAAGTTAAAGTTAAATACTGCCCGTTTTCTGAGTGTATTTCTAATATTTTAACTATTTTTGATAAGAGTAAAATTTAATAATAAATGATTCCTACGGAATGACAAAATTGAATAAATATCCAAAATTTGCGGTAATCGGTGGTGGAAGTTGGGCTACAGCAATAGCAAAAATGCTGTGTGTTAATCTTGACGAAATTGCTTGGTACATGCGAAATCAATCGGCAATTGACCACATAAAATCCCAAAAACACAATCCTAATTATTTGAGTTCGGTAGAGTTTGATACTAACAAACTAAAATTAACTTCTGATATTAACGAAGCGGTTGCTTATGCTGATTACATCATTTTTGCTATTCCTTCAGCGTTTTTAAGCGCAGAATTAGAAAAATTGACCGTAAGCCTACAAGATAAAGTTATCTTCTCTGCAATCAAAGGAATTGTGCCTGAAACGTTTTTGATTGTCGGCGAACATTTCAATAAACAATATAATATTCCATTTGAAAATATTGGCGTAATAACTGGTCCATGTCACGCAGAAGAAGTTGCTTTAGAGAGACTTTCTTATTTAACAATTGCATGTGGCGATTCTGAAAAAGCTAAAGTAGTTGCCAAAGTCTTAGCTGGAAATTATATAAAAACTAAAATTTCTGACGATATTATTGGTACTGAATACGCAGCAATGCTCAAAAATATCTATGCAATCGCCGCTGGAATTGCTCATGGTTTGGGTTATGGAGATAATTTCCAATCGGTGATTATGAGTAATGCTATTCGTGAAATGAAAAAGTTCATCAGAAAAGTACATAAAATGAAGCGTAACATCAATAATTCGGCTTATTTGGGTGATTTATTAGTTACTGGATATTCGGTTTTTTCACGTAATAGAATGTTCGGAAACATGATAGGTAAAGGCTATACAGTGAAATCTGCTATGATGGAAATGAGTATGGTAGCCGAAGGATATTATGCTGTAAAAAGTGCCTACAAATTAAATCAAGAATACAAAGCCAAAACACCAATTATTGATGCTGTTTATGAAATTTTGTATGAAGGGAAAGATGCCAAAAGTACATTCAAAAAACTAACCGAAAAATTAGATTAGCATGAGTGAAAGATGGAAATATCAAATTAAAATGGGTGGTGTTTGGGGATTGTTTATGGTCGTTTTTATGATGTTATTTGAACTAAAAGAAAAATCTTTTGCCCAACAATTTTCTGATCAAAATTTTTACATTAGAGCTGTCTCTTTTATACTTCTTGGAATATTTGTCTTAGGATATTTCAATTGGAATTCCAAAAACAAAAGAGAAAATAATCAGTAATTATCTAACAATCACACCATCGACAAACAGAATAGGAACTTCTTCTACATAATCTGGTGTGATGGATTGTGCTCTGAAAATAAATTTTTTATCGTATAAAGTGTTACCGATAAAATAAGTAACCATAAATTCGTTGTTGAGCTGTAAAACGCTTTTTTCTACCATTTCTACCTTAACAACAGAAACCGCAGGCACTTGCATAAATGCGTGGCGAAGAAGCGACGTTTTTTTCATTTCGCCGTCAATAGTTCCAAAGGCTTTAGAAACCACCATTACGCTATCTAAATTGAAATCAGAATCGTTTACTAGATATACATACCAAACTTTTTCCATAAAATCGTCGCTCCATTCTTGAACGGCGGCAAGGAATACGTTTTCTACAGTTGGAATTGTAATATCTGATTTCATGTTTTAAAATTAATAATAACCACGAAGAGCACAAAGAATGCAAGAAGAACACAAAACTTAGTGAGCTTTGTGAAAAAACTTTGTGCTCTTTGTGGTTAAAAAAATTATATGCTTGACTTGAATTGCTCTAAGAAACGAACGTCATTTTCATAGAACATTCTAATATCGCCAATTTGATAAAGCAACATCGCAATACGTTCAATTCCCATTCCAAAGGCGAATCCGTTGTATTCATCTGGATTAATTCCGCAATTTTTAAGTACGTTTGGATCTACCATTCCGCAGCCCATAATTTCTAACCAACCTGTTCCTTTAGTAATACGGTAATCCGTTTCGGTTTTTAAACCCCAATAAATATCAACTTCTGCACTTGGCTCTGTAAACGGGAAATAAGACGGACGTAAACGAATTTTAGATTTTCCGAACATTTCTTTGGTGAAATATAGAAGCGTTTGTTTTAAATCGGCAAAAGAAACGTCTTTATCTATATACAAACCTTCTACTTGGTGAAAAATACAGTGAGAACGTGATGAAACCGCTTCATTACGAAAAACTCTTCCCGGAGAAATCGTACGAATTGGCGGTTTGTTGTTTTCCATATAACGCACTTGCACTGATGAGGTATGTGTTCTTAACAAAACATCAGGATTGGTTTGGATGAAAAAAGTATCTTGCATATCACGTGCCGGATGGTATTCTGGCAAGTTTAATGCAGTGAAATTATGCCAATCGTCTTCAATTTCCGGACCTTCGGAAACATTGAATCCTATGGTTGAAAAAATATCAATAATTTGGTTTTTTACTAACGAAATAGGATGACGAGAACCAATTTGAATTGGCTCACCAGGACGAGACAAATCGCCATAAAAACCTTTAACTTCTTCTTTGCTTTCTAACTCTTCTTGAATGGTTTTTACTTTTTCTTCAGCAACAGCTTTAAGTGTATTAATCACTTGCCCGAAGTCTTTCTTTTGGTCATTTGGAATGTTTTTGAACTCATTAAAAAGTTCTTTCAACAAACCTTTACTTCCTAAATATTTAATTCGGAATTGCTCTAATGCTTCTTTGTTTTTTTCGTTGAAGGCTTTGGCTTCTTCAATATGTTCTTTAATCTTATCTATCATCGTTCGTTCTTTGAAGGTGCAAATTTAGTGATTTTTTTGATAGGGACAAGTCGCGACTTGTCTGTACAAAATAAATATTAATCAATAAGTTCTTTTTCGAGAAAGTAATTCACGATGGCTTCTTTCATTAGTACAGATTGTTCGCCAGCTTTTAGTGGTGGTAATTCTTCTTTTACTCGATAATGTGGCCAACCTTCTTTGTCAACATAGTCAAATTCATAATAACCATAAGGTTCTAGTAATCGGCAGATGGCAATATGCATTAAGTCGAGTTTTTCGTCTTTTTTGAATTGATTATGTACTTTTCCAAGTTCTTGTAAACCAATTAAATATATAATGGCATCCAAATCTAAATCTTCTCCTTGCGAAAATTGATTAGAAAGGATTTCTACTAGGTTTTCCCAGCGTTCTTTAAGTTGTATATCTCTTGACATGTGATTTCAGATTGAAGAGTAACGGTTTTTGATTTCAAATTTTGAAAAATGACCGTAAACTTTTTTGCAAATATAGTTTATCAATACTGAAATTTTGGAATTTGGAATTTGACTTTTGGAATTTCAGCTATATTTGTTGCTTAAAAAAGTATTTATGGATTTTATTGATATCGTTTTAGCAGGATTACTTGGTTATAGTGCATATAAAGGATTAAAAAATGGACTTTTTGTAGAATTAGCTTCTCTTATTTCGTTTTTTGTCGGAATTTATATTGCTGTGAAATTCTCTCATGTGGTTGGTGCTTTTATTGGTGAAAGCAAATCAGCTAAAGTGTCAGCTTTTGTAATTACTTTAATTGGTGTTATAATTGGGATTCACTTATTAGCTAAAGTTTTTTCTGGTATAGCTAATTTTGTTTTTTTAGGTTGGTTGAATAAACTCGGTGGTGCTTTTTTTGCGATTCTAAAAACAACATTATTACTAGGAATCGTTTTGAGTTTGTTTCAAAAAGTCAATATTAATGATGCATTAGTGTCTAAAGAAACCCAAGAGAAATCCTTGTTTTTCAACCCTATTTTGAAAACGTCTGAATTTATGTTACCCGTTTTAACCGATTGGTTTAAAGACTTGAAAGAGAAAATTTAGTTATCAGTCGCGGTTTTCAGTTAGCAGTTACCCTAAGAATGAGATTGGAAACTACTTAATTTCTTTAATCGCTCCATCTTCAATCCAACCTGTAGTTTCGTCAGATAGCTGTACTTTTTTCCAGTTAGCGATGCTTTCTAAAACATAGACTTTTGTTCCTTCGTGTATAGTAACAACGGCTGTTGCAGAGTTTCTTGGTTCGCTCTTTAGTTCGGTGAATTCTGCAAAAACAATGGCAGGCTTTTCGCTTTCAGTATATTTTTTTTGATAAATAGAAGATATTATACTTAGCAAAATTAAAAATCCAATAGCAAACATTCCAAAAAAGAAAATACGTTTGTATAAAGTTAAACTCGAAAAATAATAACCTGCAAAAAAAGCTAAAAACAAGAATGCTAAGAAAATAGAAACTTTTGCCCAACCATCGTAATGAAAAGTATCGGTTAGGTTAAAAAGCAGTTTTTCAAAACCTACTTTAGGTGTTTCTTTTACTTCATCAATGGTGAGTTTTTGAGCAAATTTTAAGTTGTTTTGAATTTCAGAATCATTTGGATTTAATACTAATGCTTTTTCATAATTGTAAATTGCTGGAGCAACTCTGTTGAGTTTATAATAGCAATTTGCCAAGTTAAAATACAATTCAGCAGATTCTTTACCAGATTGCAAGACGCTTTCATAGTTGTCGATTGCTTCTTGGTATTTTTCTTTTTGATAAAATTGATTTCCTTTTTCAAAAGCGTTTTGTGCTAGTGAAATATTGAAAATTAGTAGAAATACATAAATTAAATTTTTCATCATCAGTTATTTTAACCACGAAGGACACGAAGAAGGCGCAAAGTCCACAAAGTTTTAAAGTGAACCATTTATAACTCTTCGTACTCCATTTTTTAATAATTTTACATTAAAGTTTATCAGTAATCCTAATTTACAATCCGAAAGCTTTAAATAAGTTAATAATTGTGCTAGATGTACATCATTTAATGCTTCCACAGATTTTATTTCAACTATAAACTTATCTTCAATTAGTATATCAATTCTATAACCCACATCCATTTTTACTTCTTCATAGATTAATGGAAGGGCTTTTTGTTTTTCAATTTTTAAGTTTGACTTTTTCAGTTCATAATACAAACATTCTTCATAAGCACTTTCTAACAAGCCAGGTCCTAAAGCTTTATGAACTTTTAAAGCTGCTTCAAAAACAATTTTCGATATTTCCTCTTCTATAATCATTTTATAAAATTTGAACTTTTTCACCAAGAAAACCAAAAAAATCTTCGTGAGCTTTGTGCCTTCTTCGTGGTTAAGTAGCTATTTGTTTTTCTAAATCTGAAATAATAGCAACCGCTTTATCATAATCGTGGTGAATTTCCTCGTTGGTTGATGGTGCATAGCGAGCAAATTCGCAACTTTCGGTGAGTTTGATAAATGCCGAAACCGTTTCTGGTGATGCTTTTCGCGAAAGCAGAATTTCAGTGATTTTTTCTTTACTCATTTCCGAAGTTTCTATGTGTAATTTGGCTTTTAGGAAATTATGTAAGGCTTTTTCTAACGCAATATAAAACGGTTCTTTGTTGTTGATATATTTTTTCGATTCCGATAAATATTTTTTAGCCAAAGCATTGGATTTTTTGATTCGATTGCCTACAATATCGCCATCTATTGCTTCTTTTTTCTTTTTGAATAAAACAATAGCTGGAATTAATAAAAATGGAAATACTAACAATCCATAATACAATCCTGAACCAAAAAAATCGGGTTGGTTGATGGATTGTAAATTTGTTTTCGATTTGATAAACTTAAATTGTTCGGTGGCCGAAATTTTATTTTTAGAAATAGTGTTTGTAGAAGCAACATCATCTTGAGACGCTGTTGGACCATCCATAACATCAACCATAATTTCGGGTGAAGCAATTTTTTTATAAGAGTTAGTTCCTAAATCGAAATACGAAAAAGTCATCGATTTTATTGGATATTTTCCTTTAAATTGTGGAATAATCGTGTAGGAATCGATTATTGAACCTGTCATCCCAGAAAGTGGCGTTTGTACATTTTCGCTATGAACCGGATCATACATTTCGAATGAATTTGGTACAACTGGTTTAGGTAAATCAAATAATTTTAGATTACCTTTTCCAGTAACAGCAACTTTCAATTCTAAAGATTCTCCATTTTTTAAAGTTGTTTTAGAAGGTGTAACTTTGAATGAAAAATTTCCGACTGCACCCGAAAAATCTGCTGGTTTTCCTGTTTCTGGCAATGGTTTTACAGTTACAACTCTACTTGGTGCAGAAACACGTTTGCTATCTTCCACAACCTGAACTCGACCAAAAACATCGCGTCTGTTAGTTGGTAATTGTACATCTAAATCTAATGATAAAGGTTCAATTTCTAGTTTTCCAGACTTTTGAGGATATAAAACGGTTTTTCTTAAAACAACATAACGATAACGCTCGCCATTGTATTTTCCCTCTTCGGCTACAAGTTCTTTAATGTCAATGTTTTGACTCCAGAAATTATTGTACTTCGGTTTGTTCAATTCTCTCCAATTTGAAATCCCGATGTTGTAGCTAAAGTACAATTTGTAAACAACAGTTATCGGCTCGTTTATATAAGGATTGGTTTTAGAAACTTCTGCTACAAGATGTAATGCGTCATTAGCCGAAATTTGTGGAGCATTGTTTGGATCTTTGGGTTGCTCAATTGCATTGGTAACATTGATTTTTACAGGATTGGTTTTGTAAATATGTCCATTAATTTCTACCGAAGCTTGGCGAATTGTAAGTGTTCCTTTTTGTAAAGGCAACAAATAATAAGAATACGATTTTTGAAACGAACTTCTACCATTTATCCATGATTGACTAACTTGTTGACTTGGACCACCAACTACTCTGAAACCATCAAAGTTGGGCGGTGTGAAATTATCGCCATCATCATTCATTATAAAATCTACACGAAGTCTTTCGTTCAATCCCAATGAATTTTTGCTCACTTTAGCTTCAAATTGAATTTGTGCCAAAAGTGAGTTGGTTAGAAATAAAATAAGGATTATAAAATACTTTTTCATTTTTTGTAATTCGTAATTTTTAATTCGTAATTGGGTAAATTACCAATCTTTTTCGTTTTGAACAGGTTTGCCTTTTACTTTTTTACCATTCATTTTTTCTTGCACTTTTTTCTCTTCATTATTTACAGCATCAAGTAAGTTTTCTAGTCGTTCTTTAGAAATACCACCTGATTTTGGTTTAGGTTGTGCAGGTTCATCTTTTGGATTGCCATTATCTTTTTTATCATCACCGTCTTTCTTGTCTTGTTTGTCTTTGTCGCCTTCGTTTTTGTCGTCTTTCTTATCTTTATCGCCGTCTTTTTTATCTTTGTCTTTGTCTTTGTTCTTGTCTTTATTTTTATCCTTGTTTTTGTCGTCTTTAGGAGGATTTTCTTTTAGCATTTTTTTTGCCAAAGCATAATTGTAACGCGTTTGTTCGTCGGCTGGATTGTTTCGTAAAGCATTTTTATAGGCTTCAACAGCTTGCGAATAATTTTTTTCTTTCATAAAAGAATTTCCCAAGTTATGATAAGCCAAATGTTTTTCGGTGTAGGTTTTTGCTTTTTCTAATGCTTTTACATAAGCATATTTTGCTTCTCCAGCTTGATTTTGTCTATAAATTGAATTCCCAAGATTATATGAAGCAACTGTTTTATTAGTCGCTTTAGATTGCAAAATTCTATAATTTGCCTCTGCTTCCGAATAGTTTTTGGCAACAAATTCTTCGTTTGCTTTAGGCAAAATTCTATCCTTTTCCTGCGAATTAACAGAAAAAGAAGTTATAAAAAGTACTATTAAAAATATGTTTTTCATTTATTCTTTTTCGTTAAATAAATTCAACTTTTGTATCCATTTTGTTTTTCTTTCTAAGAAGAAAATATCTAGAAACAACAAAGCAAATGCAATGCCAATAAACCATTGAAACTGCGATTGAAAATCGGCCATTTGTGTAGCTTCAAACTCGGTTTTTTCGATATTATTTAATGCTTTTTTCAAAAATTCGGTTACTTCTTTTGTGCTATTTCCATTGATGTAACTACCTTTTGTGTCTTTAGCAATTAAGGTAAGCGATTCCTGATTTAATTTGGTAACAACCACTTCATTATTTTGATCTCTTTTAAAACTTTCTACAACACCATTGTTTTTTAACGGAATTGGACCTCCTTTTGCTGTTCCAACTCCAATTGTTAGGATTTTTATTCCTTTTTTATTGGCTTCTTCGGCAGCATCTTCGGCACCTTCTGAATGATCTTCACCATCTGAAATCAGAATAATTAACTTGCTAGTTTTGTTTCCTTTATCAAAATAATCAGAAGCCAATTGAATTGCTTCATCCAAAGATGTTCCGTGTGAAGAAACCATATCGGTATTCATGCTTTGCAAAAACATTTTTGCCGAACTATAATCGGTTGTAATTGGTAAAACCGGGAAAGCACTTCCGGCATACGCCACAATTCCTATACGATCGCCTGCAAGATTATTGATAATTTGAGAAACCAACTGTTTGCTTTTTTCTAATCTATTAGGAGCAACGTCTTCGCAAAGCATACTTTTGGAAACATCGACTGCAAAAACAATGTCGATTCCTTCACGTTTTACAGTTTCCATTTTGGTGCCAATTTTTGGATTTACCAATGCCAAAATCAAACTTGTTAGCGCCAATAAAAAAACTATAAATTTCAAAATTGGCTTAAATGTTGATTTTTCTGGACTCAATTTTTTGATTAAAGCCAAATCACCAAATTCTTGTTGTTTTTTTCTTTTCCAATATTGAATATACAAGAAAACCGCCACCAATACTGGTAGTATGAATAGTAAATACAAATAACTTTTTTCTTCTAATTCGTACATGTTTTTTCTTAACCACTAAGTTCACAAAGTTTTACACTAAGCTCACAAAGATTTTTTTAAAATAGAACATAGTGAACTTTGTGCATTCCTAGTGTTCTTTGTGTTTAAATTTCTATATAAAACTCTTAAATATCGTATTCCTTAATGCAATTTCTAGTAGCAACAAAATTCCGGCTAACCATACAAACGGTCTGAATTTTTCATCGAAATCGTAAAATTTTAATTCTTCTATTTCAGTTGTTTCTAGCTTATTTATTTCGTCATAAATTTGTTCTAACTTTGAATTACTGGTTGCTCTAAAGTATTTTCCGTTAGTTTTTTTGGCAATACTTCGCAATAATTTTTCATCAATTTCTACAGGCATCATTCGGAAAAGGAATTTCCCATTTGGTGCAATTGCATAAGGAAATTCAGCAGTTCCGTTGGTTCCAATTCCAATTGTATATACTTTAATACCATATTGTTCGGCAATGTCAGAAGCAGTTTCTGGTTCAATAAATCCTGCATTGTTTACACCATCGGTTAGCAAAATAATGATTTTACTTTTGGCTTTACTGTCTTTCAATCGGTTGATAGCCGTTGTCAAACCCATTCCGATTCCAGTTCCGTCTTGCAAAATGTTATCGTATTTAATGCTTTTTATGGCTTCCAAAATGATGGCTTTGTCACTTGTTACAGGCGTCTTGGTATAAGCTTCAGCTGCATAAACAACCAATCCGATTCGGTCGTTTGGACGGTTTTCAACAAACGTTTGGGCAACATCTTTTAATGCTTCCATTCGGTTAGGTTTCAAATCTTTTGCTAGCATACTTCCAGAAACGTCAACTGCCATAACAATATCAATTCCTTTGTTTGTTTTGGTTTGATTGCTTACATCAACAGTTCTTGGTCTTGCCATTGCTATTATTAACGAACTTAACGCTAGTAATCGAAGCACGAATAATAAAGGTTTAAGTTTAGCTAAAAATGAATTTTGCCCTTGAAAGCCTTTCAGCGAACTTATTTTTAATGTGGCTACTTGCTGATTTCTTTTCCAGAAATACCAAGCAATTGCTATAGGAAGTAACAGAAATAACCAAAAAAATCCTGGATTTAAAAATGTAATTCCGTTCATTATTCGTTAATTTTAGTTAGTTCAACCGAATTTAAAACTCTTTTTGCAATGATTTCAGCATATTGATCGTCATTTTGATACATGATAATAATTTGTTGTAATCCGCCATTTTGATTAAAAATGAGCGTTTCATAATGCATTTTGTTGTTTTTAGTTTTATCCAAAGGATTCGTCATTGATAAAGAACCTGCTCCTCGAATTCCGTTAACGCCCTGCGGAGTTGAAAATTCTTCAGGTTTAATCAAAATATTAATTGCGCCTCGTGCTTCCATCATTTGAATAGAACCGTCTAAAACTTTATTCAAATCTATTTCGCCTTCTTGTTTGTATTTGAAAGTTGAAACAGATAAGAAGAAATTATCCAACATGCTTCCATAAGTGAACGTTTGCATTTCTTTGATAAGTGCTAAACCTTCTTTTGGTAATGAAGCCGAAACGTCTGTACGTTTCAAAACCTTTGGCGTTTCAATTTTGATAGCTGGATTTCCGTATTCGCTATAAACCCATTCGCCTTCAACCAATTCTTTTGTTGGATGCCCAAGTAATGAGTCTTTTACAAAGTCAACACCTTTGGTCAAAACTAGTGTAATTAAAGTAATAAAAAGAACAGCAATAACTATAAATACTGACCAAAACACACGTTTTGATTTTTTAGCTTTGAGTAGTTTTTCCTTTTGTAATTCATCCAAAGCACTTTCTCCTTCTTCAATTTTTACTTCTGGAATTGATTTGTGAATGGTGATTATAGAGTTTACAATTCGGTTTTTATCTTCTTCAATTTCAAAATCTAATGGTTTTGATTTGGCAAATTTTACTAAATCGGCTTGTTTTAGCACTTTTTCAAGATTTACTAGTGTTTCCTTTGATAGTTTTAATTTCTTTTGATTAGCAACCTTTCTTAATGCTTGGATAAGTTCAGAAGTGGTACTTTCCATTGCCGGCACTTGAATTTCTTCTTCAATGTAATTTCTAGTAATATCTGTTAATTCAGAATAGTACGTTTTTATTTCACCTTTTTGCCACAATTGTTTGGTTTCTAAGATTTTGATTAATGAAGTTGCTTTTTCAATAGGTGTTTTATAAACGACTTCTTCTAATTTTTTTGCTTGTCTTTTTTTGATGAAATAATACACCAAAAATCCTAATCCGATGATTAATAAAAATCCTAACAAGTATTTCCACCAATTGCCAATGCCACTTTCTGCAGGAATAATATCCTTGATGTCATGCATTTTTTGTTTTAACGTATCGACTTTAACATCGTTAACTTCAATGGCAATACTATCTGAAAAAATTGACTTTTTGTTGATTAAAACTAGAATTCTTGGTACGACATATTTTCCTGAATCAAATTGTGTCAAACCATATTTTTTAATCAATTCGTAAACATTATCTTTTTTTATGGTATCAATAGGATATGAACGAATGACTTCTAGATTTCCAAAATTTTTAGCATTTGAAAAAGTAACTCTTGAAGCTGTATCAACAGTTGTTTTAAGCGTTAATTTGAATTCAGCACCAATTTTATTTTTAGTAGTATCAATAGATGTAGTCACTTTTTGTGCAAAAAGCGATGTTGATAATAGAAAAACTAATATGTATAGTTTAATTTTCATTTTTGTAAAAGCGTATTCAGCATTAACGGGATTTAAAATAGCCTAATAATTTGGTAACATAACTTTCGTCAACTCTAGTGTTTACAGTTCCTGAACCAGATTTGCTAAACGTTTCTTTGAAATATTTTACTTTATCTTGATAGTATTTCTCATAATTCGAGCGAACAGATTTTGAACTTGTATCAACCAAAACTGTTTGACCAGTTTCAGCATCTAACATCGAAACCATTCCGACATTTGGCATTTTTTCTTCACGAATATCGTACACTCTAATTCCTGTAATATCGTGTTTTTTAGAAGCAATTTTTAGCGTATGCTCGTATTCATCGGTCATAAAATCTGAAATTAGGAATACAATTGCTTTCTTTTTTTGTGTTCCCGAAAGAAATTTTAAAGCTTGTGAAACATCGGTTTGTTTGCTTTTTGGTTCAAATTCAATTAATTCTCTAATGATTCTCAAAACATGTGAACGCCCTTTTTTAGGTGGAATATAGAGTTCAATTTCATCTGAAAACAATATTAAACCAATTTTATCATTGTTTTGAGTAGCAGAAAACGCTAATGTTGCAGCAATTTCGGTAACAATCTCTTTTTTGAATTGATTCTTAGAACCAAAACTTTCAGAACCACTAACATCAACCATTAATAACATGGTTAGTTCTCTTTCTTCTTCAAATACTTTTATGTAAGGTTCATTATATCTGGCAGTTACGTTCCAATCAATTGCACGAATATCATCGCCATATTGGTATTGGCGCACTTCGCTAAAAGTCATTCCGCGACCTTTAAAAGACGTATGGTATTCTCCCGAAAAGATATGATCGCTCAATCTTCTGGTTTTGATTTCTATTTTACGAACTTTTTTGAGTAACTCTTTTGTATCCATCTTCACTAGTTTTCAGTCGCAGTTTTCAGTCGCATCAATTCAGCAGTATTTTACTGCAAACTGTGACTGTATACTGTAAACTAAATTAAGGTACTTCAATCTCATTAACAATTTTGTTGATAATGTCAACCGATGTGATGTTTTCGGCTTCGGCTTCGTAGGTTACACCTATTCTGTGACGTAAAACATCATGTACAACCGCACGAACATCTTCTGGAATTACATAACCACGACGTTTGATAAAAGCATAGCATTTTGCAGCTGTAGCCAAATTGATACTTCCACGTGGAGAAGCTCCAAATCCAATAAGTGGTTTAAGATTTTCTAATTTATATTTTTCTGGATAACGCGTTGCAAAAACAATGTCTAGAATGTATTTTTCGATTTTTTCATCCATATACACTTCACGAACAGCTTCTTGTGCGCGTAGAATTTGTTCAACAGAAATAACCGCGTTTACTTTATCGTAACTGCCTTTTAAATTCTGGCGAATTACCATTCTTTCTTCGTCCATTTTAGGATAGTCAATAACCGTTTTTAGCATAAAACGATCGACTTGCGCTTCTGGTAAAGGATAAGTTCCTTCTTGCTCAATTGGATTTTGAGTGGCTAGAACTAAAAAAGGTTTGTCTAATTTGAAAGTTGTATCGCCAATAGTAACTTGTTTTTCCTGCATAGCTTCTAATAAAGCAGATTGCACTTTGGCAGGAGCACGGTTTATCTCATCAGCAAGAACGAAATTGGCAAAAATTGGACCTTTTTTGATAGAAAACTCATTTTGTTTAATGTTGTAAATCATTGTTCCGACAACATCGGCAGGTAATAAATCAGGAGTAAACTGAATTCTACTAAAAGAACCTTGAACTGCTTGTGAAAGCGTGTTGATAGCTAACGTTTTTGCTAAACCGGGAACACCTTCTAGCAAAATGTGTCCTTGCCCTAATAGTCCAATAAGTAATCGCTCGATCATGTGTTTTTGTCCCACAATTACTTTATTCATTTCCATGTTAAGAAGCTCAATAAAAGCGCTTTCTCTTTCAATTTTTTCATTAATGGCTCTAATGTCAAGAGTCGAACTGTTTTCTTCCATTTTGTTGTTACTGTTACTTAGAATGGGTTATTATTTTTGGTAGTGCAAATTGAATTTTTTTTTACTAGTAAGATGTTAAAAAATGGTTAAAACTTGAACGATAAAGTAGACTTTAAGTGTGATTTATGATTTTCTTTTTATAATTTTAAGAACTTTATCTAAAAAGCTTATAATAATACCTTTTTTAAAACTATATACTTTACAATCATGAACAAAACTTCGTTATCAAAAATTGCTGCTGGAACTATGAATTGGGGCGTTTGGGACAAAAATTTAGGAGTTTCAGAAATGGCACATATGATCAATATTTGTGTCGAAAATAAAATTACAACTTTTGATCATGCCGACATATATGGCGGATATACTACAGAAACACAATTTGGAAAAGCTTTTACAGAAAGCAAAGTTTCTCGTGAAAGAATTCAATTAATTTCAAAATGTGGTATTCAGCATACAGATGGAAGACCAAATACTATCAAACATTATAATTACTCAAAAGAGTACATCATTTGGTCTGTTGAAAATTCGTTAAAAAATCTTCAAACTGACTTTTTAGACATTTTGTTACTTCATAGACCAAGTCCGCTTATGGTTGCAGATGAAATTGCTGAAGCAGTTGAAAGATTAAAATCTGATGGAAAGATTATTGATTTTGGACTTTCTAACTTTACAAGCTCTCAAACGGCATTAATAAGCCAAAAAACGGAAGTAAATTACAATCAAATTCAATTTTCTGCTACTCATTATGAAGCAATGCTTGATGGAAGTTTAGATTATATGCAAACGCAAAACATTAGACCAATGTCATGGAATCCGCTTGGAACTGTTTTTAGAGAAGATATCGAACAAACTCGTCGATTGAAAAAATTATTGCTTCAACTAGTTGCAAAATACGGAGTTGGTTCTGACACCATTTTATTAGCTTGGGTTTTAAAACATCCTTCAAATGTAATTCCTGTTGCTGGAACGGTTAATATTGCCAGAATTCAAGCATTAATGAAAGCTACAACGTTACAAATGGAAACAGAAGATTGGTTTGCTATTTGGACAGAAAGTATGGGAAACAGAGTTCCTTAGAAAGTATTCAGTTTACAGTTTCAGTTAGCAGTATTTTGAGTTTGCTGCAAACTGTAACTGTAAACAGAGACTGTAAACTACAAACAATGATTAACAAGCGGTTATTGATTAAAAATTTACTTGCTCACAACGATGAGTGCAGTTTTTATGATAAAAAGCGGCAGTTAAATCTTCATTCGCGTGAAGGTAAAGCGAAGTTTCTTAAACATATTTGCGCCTTATCCAATTCTAATCCTACCAATAATTCTTATATAATTGTTGGAGTTGAAGATCAAGACAATGAAATTGTGGGCGATGATTTTTTTGATGATAGTCGTATTCAGAATCTTGTAAATGCTTTTTTAGAAAATCCACCCAAGATTCAATATGAAAATGTACCTTTTCCTAATCTTCCTAAAGATAAAGTTATTGGTTTAGTTACCATTAGACCTAAGAATAAAATATCTTTCTTCAAAAAAGGAATTCATACTATTGTTGCCAAAACTGTTTTTGTAAGAATTGGTAGTAATACAGTTCCTGTTGAAGGTTCATTTGAAAAGAATCGTCAAAACACAGAAACGGTTATTGGAATAGAAAATAATTCAAGAAACAGCATTGGTTATACGCTTGATGGTGTTATTGATTTTATGAATAATCGACACAAAGATTTTTCCCCAAAATATAAAGTTTTTAAAGAATTATTTGTGATTTGTTGGGCTGGAATTCAAAAAAGAGTTCGAGATAAAACGTATTTGTCAAGAGTTGATATTGAATTAATAAACGAACAGGTTAAATTGTTTTATTCTACACAAGATGTTGTTGAGATTTTATTTGATGAAAATTCTTTTACTATACTTGAATATGTTCCACTTGGGTTAAATGATAAAACCAGTTATTATTTACTTGAAAAAGTAACTTTACGATTTTTTGATAATGGTTATTATAAAATGGAAACCGAAATGTTATTTGAACCTCCAGAATATAGCCGAAAAATGCTTTTCCATATTTATAATACTAATTTGGCTTTGTTGACAAAACTTCAAAAACAATCTGAACTTTCTAAACATGATGAAAAGGATTTAATTAACTTACCTTCAACACTTATGATTTGCTATTTAAATGGTTTTGATGAAGCAAAACAGATATTAATTGACGCCAAGTCATTGCTAAAATCATTTGCTAACCCTGAAGTATTTGCCAACTTTAAAGATGTTATGAGAATACTCCGAAAAATGAAATATGGCAATAAAAATGAATAAGTAACATTTTAACGAGTTTATTGGATTTTTGTCGTTTTTTAATTTTTTAAGACCTAATAATCAGTAGCTTTATAATTCAAACTTTAAAAGTGAATAATATGTCTAAAAAAAATTCTTATTTATTAGGTATTTTACTGACTATTGGAATTGGAACTATTTTGCACTATTTTCTATGTTGTAATTGCGACTGTGAAAAAGACAAAACGCCCCAACCAAATATAGTAAACAACGAAACTGCCTTGCCACAAAGTGTTTTCTCACTTCAAGGAAACGGAATTGATTATCGATGTAACGGAAATTTTGATTTCTTGAACAACGATTTCAAATCGATTACTCCAATTAATGATTCTGTAAATCTTGGAATCGATAATTTAAAAAAAGCACTTGAAACTTCTAAACAAAGACTTAGTGTTACTGGTTATGCTTTAGCCTCTGAAAAGAACACATCTGCCTTTGAAAATCTCGGTTTAGCTCGTGCTAATGATGTAAAAAATTATTTTGTTTCAAGAGGAATTCCTTCTAATTCAATTGACATTAAAGGAGAAATTAAAGATGATTTACTTCAAAAAGAAAACACTGTCTATGGACCAGTTTCTTTTATATTAAATGATGTAACAGAAACGACAAAAGTTGACTGGAATGCTGTTAAGTCTGCAATCAATGCTGACCCATTGATTTTGTATTTTAACTCAGGACAAACTTCAATAGATTTATCAGAATCAGATAGAAAGAAAATAACTGAGATTACACGTTATTTAGACAATGTTGAAGGAGCAAAACTTGACGTTGTTGGTCATACAGACGATGCCGGAGATAGAAGTAAAAACATAGAATTAGGAAAAGGTAGGGCTGATTTTGCCAAAGAGTATTTAGTTACAAATGGTGTTTCTGCCGAAAAAATCATTAGTTCATCTAAAGGACCAGACCAACCATTAGCATCAAATGCTACTACTGAAGGAAAAGCAAAAAACAGAAGAACAGAAGTAAAAATTAATTAATCAATTTTAAAAATATAATAATATGAGTATTCCGTGTATATTAATTCCGTTATTAACAGGTTTAATAAGTGCTTATTTAGGGTATTTATTAGGTAAATCTGGAAAAAAATCATCTAAAAACGATGGTAATGATTCTTTAGAAAAAGAATTAAAAAATTGTAGAAAAAGAACTGAAGAACTTGAGGCCGATTTGATGAGTTTTAAAAATTCAAGTAACAGTGCTCGTTCTAGTTTTGTTTCTGAAACAGCTGTTGACTTGCCTTTTGATGCAAGTTTAGCACTAGCTGCTTTGGGTAAAAAAGTAAAACAAGATGATTTAAAAATTGTAGAAGGTATAGGTCCAAAAATTGAAGAGCTTTTTCATGTTGCTGGCATTAAAACATGGAAAGCTTTAGGATCAACTTCTGTTGAAATGTGCCAGCAAATTCTCGATGCTGCTGGAGATAGATTCGCCGTTCATAATCCAGGAACATGGCCAAAACAATCGCAAATGGCTTACGAAGGAAAATGGAGTGAACTAAAGTCTTGGCAAGATTCTCTTGACGGAGGAAAAGAATAAGTCGCTATTTACACAAAAATAAGCACAAAAAACGCCAAGCAATACTTGGCGTTTTTTTCATCTAAAATAATTAATAACTATGATATTACTAAATATTTCTTCTCGTCTGCTATAACAGTTTGTCTTGTTAAAACAGCTATTGAATTTGTGGATATTGGGCTTGTTTGATTTATTGTGTTTGATGAAGCTACGCCATCTGCATTGTTTTGTTTGTTTACAGTCATAATCCAAAAATCATCATAGTATTGACCGTTTATGTTTGAAGCATACATTTGTCTTGCATCGTTAAAGCTATCATGTTTGCTAACATATACATATCTGTAATTGTTTATCGGATTAATGAAATAATCTGCAAACAATCCTTTTCTTTTCAATTTAGAAACAAATTTTGTTGCGTTTGAATGTACTGCAAATACATTTACAATGATGTAATAACCTTCTGGTTGAGAAGCAATAAGAACTGCTGGACTTTCAATAGGTGTTGGTTTCTCAGCTTTTACAATTGTTTGTGTTTGTAAAGTTGTGTTTTGAGTTACAGATTCAATTTGAGGTTTAACAGCCGCAACAGTCGGTGTTATTTTTGCAGGAGCTTTTTCAACTGCCGCCACAACTTCTTTCTTCACTTCTTTAACTGGTTCCACTATAGCTACAACTGTTTCAGACTTAATTTCTTTTACAGGTTCTTTTATTTCAGTTGCTTTATCTTCTTTCGTTTGAGTTACTGCTGCAATTGGCTCTTTTTTGATAACTGTTGGTTCAATTACTTTTGTCGGAGCAATTTCTTTAACTATTGGTTTTTCAACAACTGCAACTTTTGGTTCTTCCATTTTTATAGTAGGCACAGTTGCTTTTGGTTCAATTTTTTCACTTGAAGTAATTAGTTCTTCATTTGCTTTAGGCAATTCTTTTGGTTGAATAACTTCTACATCAAACGCGTTGAAGAATACAAAATACCTATCTCCAGTTGTTTTTAGCTTTATAGTTGCATCAGTTGTGTTGTTTCCTATAACAGAGTTGTCAAAATTATCAATATTCATTATGAAAGAATCATAACCCAATGTGTTTTTACTTGCTGGTTTTCTTGTTTCAAAATATTTTCCTTCCAAAGAGATTGAGCTGTTAAAAATATTTGCTCTGTCTCTTAACGGGTTTTGCAATTGAGTAAATTCTGTATTTTCAGCAGCTTTGAATTGTAGTTGGTCGCCTTTTAGATTCAAATCTCCTTCTAAGGCAGCGCAAGCAATTTTTGCTTTCACTTCACCGCTAGGCAATGTTTGAAAACCTGTAATGTTTATTTCCGTTGGTTTGTCAGTAACACCTGCAAAACCATCATAGGTTGTTATGAATTTTCCAGTCATGTCTTCGTCCTCATAAACAAAAAAGATACTCCAACCGCCTGATACTCCACCACTAATTTTACCTTGAGTAGCTTTAATGTTCGCTACTGTATATGTTCCGGTAGGGTCTTTAAGGTTTTTAACCATGTTTGTAACATCTGCATACATTGCATAAGGAGCACTTTCTTTAAATTTTGGGTCTTTTATTCCGTCAAAAAGTAATTCTCCTTTTATGCTAGTGTAAGTAGTTTGATTAGGTAATTTAATTTTTATTTCATCAAATGAATCTCTTTTTGGATCAACTGCTTTGAATTTATTTTCTTTTTTACTTATTCCGCTGTTGTATAGGTAAGTTGCTGACCAATATAAACCAGCATAAACAATTTTTTTGTTTAAAGGATTATTTAAGTACAAATCTGCACTACTTGATGAAAAGGTTGATTTTTCATTATCAATGTCTGTGTATAACATCATGAATTCATCATTCAGTTCGCCTTGGTAAGCTCTACTGTCGTGTGGTGAATTCGAATCGTTTTTATAGTCGACTCTGTTAACTATATTATTGGCAATCATGGTCATATCACCCTTAACATAACCTTGATGTCTTATTTTAAAAGGAACTGCAAGCTGTGAAAAGCCTATTGACGTAGTTAAAATTGCAATTGCAACTAAAAAGCTTTTTTTGCTAATTTTCGTAAAAGAATTTTCCATAATAAAAACATTAAATTGATATTCGTAAACCTTTTTTTGATTTGGTTGTGGATGTAAAATTATACGAATTGTTAATACGAACATTATTTAAAAACTCAAAAACATCGACAAATTGTAAATTTTAACGACAAAACACCTCAAAATTATAGTTATTAACACAAAAAATTCAATGTTAAAAATATATTTATATATAAAAAAACACCAAAGTTTTAAAATATTACTTTTTATTCTTGTGTTTAAAAGGTAAAATTAATTTTCAACATAAAATGTTAATTACTTTTCAAAAATAGTATTTAATTTTTTTATAAATAATTTTAAATCAATTAATTATAAACGTTTATATAAATGAACACTAAATATAAATCAATTTTTTTTTTTGGTTTTATTTTATGTGTTTTTAAAAAAAATAGCCGTTTTGAACACTGACTTTTTGTTTCTAGGTATTTTTTTTTAAAATCTCAGTTTCATTTCAA
>NZ_JAPZSP010000021.1 GCF_027531705.1 Flavobacterium sp.
TCAACAAATGCCTCCTATGCCAGCAGCAGAAGCATTTGCACCAGCAACAGACTTTAAAGAAGAAGAACACGACGATTTACCTTTTTAATAAGTTAGAAGTCAGAAGATGGAAGTCAGAAGTTTAAGTAATACTTGAATTTCTGACTTTTTCATTGAAATTGAAATTGATTTTTGAAATTGTTATTGTAAAATGTATTTTGTAACAAAAGAACTTTATTTTCCTCCAGTTGAAGAAGCTTCTTACGAAGGAATTTTGGCTATTGGCGGTGATTTATCTGTAAAAAGATTATTGCTAGCTTACGAAAATGGAATTTTTCCTTGGTATAATGAAAATGAACCTATTTTGTGGTGGTCGCCAAGCGAAAGAATGGTCGTTAATCCTCACGATTATAAGGTTTCAAAAAGTTTACGCAATATCATTAACAGAAATATTTTTGAAGTAACCATCAATAAAGATTTTGAAGCAGTAATCAAGAATTGCCAAAAAATTGACAGAAAAGAACAAGATGGCACTTGGATTTCTCAGGATATTATAAAATCATACACTAAGTTACATCAACTTGGAAAAGCAATATCGTTTGAAGTTTGGCAAAATGGCGAGCTAGTCGGCGGTTTATATGGTGTTGATTTAGGACATGTTTTCTGTGGCGAAAGTATGTTTTCTAAAGTTTCAAATGCCAGTAAAGTAGCTTTTGCAAAATTAATTGATTATTTAAAACAAAATAATTACAAACTACTCGACTGTCAAGTTCATAATGATCATTTAGAAAAGTTAGGTGCATTTGAAATCTCCAGAGCAACTTTTATGAAAATATTGAAATCTTAATTAGATTCTTCTTCATGAAAACTTGATTTTATCATTCTTTTTGTCAAATGATAATAGATAATAATGTTATCAAATAGAAGTGCAATAGTCAAGGATAAAGCGGCAAAAAGCAATATTTTCAATTTATATTCTTCGTAAAAAAAGCCACCGAGAACGCATCCTAGAAAGAAAAAGAAAATAATGGAAAGTCGTAGAAAAATACTTCTTTTCAATCGAGATTTTTCAGTAGGTTTACGGTAGAAAAATAGTTGTGAAATTTCAATTCCCAAGTCTGTAAACAATCCTGTAAGATGCGTAGTTCTTACAACAGATTGCGAAATTTGGGTAACTAATGCATTTTGAATTCCCATAGCAAACAGCAATAGATAAGCGATGTATTCTTGCTGATTTACATATCCCAATCCAATAATTATCAAGACAATAATTTCTATAAGCATTGGGAAAGCGTGCGCTATTCTTGGTTTTACTAACGATGTGATTTCTATTAAAGTATTACATACAAAAGCACCGATTAGAAAAAAGAGAATAAAAAGAAGAAAAGTAATGGCTTTTGAATAATTTTTCAACGAAACTTCTTCAGCAAAATAGGCAAAATGTCCCGTTACATTTGTTGTTAATGTCGCGACAGAAAGAACACCCGCAATATTTACAATTCCTGCAATAAATGAAAGATTAGAGGCAAGTCGTAGATTGTGTAAAAAAGTTCTTCTGCTTCCTTTGTGACGAAACATGATAAGTTATTTTAAACAAAGGTATCATTTAAAAAAGGCATTAAGTGAAAACAGTACGTTATTTTAACTTCTTGTCCAGCAATCTTCAACGTGATCGTTTACCATTCCAGTAGCTTGCATGTGAGCATACACAACAGTTGAACCCACAAATTTGAATCCGCGTTTTTTCAAATCTCTACTAATTTTGTCTGAAAGTGGCGTTGTAGCTTGTGCTTGTGACAAATCTCGAAGTTTATTGTCAATAGGTTTTCCATCAACAAAATCCCAAATATATTTTGAGAAACTTCCAAATTCGTTTTGAATTTTCATGAAATTTTGTGCATTTGTTATCGCTGAATACACTTTGAGTTTGTTACGAATAATTCCAGCATCAAGCAATAATTCTTGAATTTTTGAATCCTCATATTGAGCAATTTTTTTATAATCAAAGTTATCAAAAGCCTTTCTAAAATTTTCTCGTTTGTTCAAAATGGTAATCCAACTCAAACCTGTCTGAAATGTTTCTAACAACAAAAATTCGAATAACGTTGGGTCATCATATACTGGTTTTCCCCATTCTTCGTCATGGTATTTCTTGTACAAATCAGAAGACAAACACCATTTACATCTTATTTTATTTTCCATCTTTTTCTAAATATTTTTCTATTGCATAATGACCTAAATAAATCATTGGCGTCATAATAATTGCTATAATTAGTTTTACAAAATAACCTGTTAAACCAGATTTTATATATTGTTCGGTTGTCATAATTCCGGTTGCCCAAAAAGCAATTCCCAAAACGATAAAACTATCAAATAATTGTGAAATCACGGTTGATCCTGTGCTTCTTAACCAAATTAACTTGTTTCCAGTTCTGTTTTTTACAAAATGGAAAATGGTAACATCAATCAATTGAGAAACCAAAAAAGCAATAATACTTCCCGCAATAATCCATAAACTTTGACCAAATACAGCCTGAAATTGTTCGCTAGAAACCGAACTTATACCAGCAGCAGGGATTTGAATAGCAAAATACAATACAAAAAAAGCATACGTTATCAAACTCGCTGTAATCATTGACAATCTTTTTACGCCTTTTTCGCCAAAATATTCATTGATTAAATCGGTTGTTACAAAAACAATTGGCCAAGGCAAAATACCAATACTCATCGGAATTCCGAAAACATCAATAAGTTTTCCGCCAATCATTTCGGCCACAACTGCATTGGTTATAAAAATTCCTGCTAAGACTACATAAACGGTATCTTTTTTTGATTGAAACATACTATATTAATTAGTGTTTGTTCAAAAGTAAATCTAAATATATTTTAAACAAAAAAAGTCACCAACAATAACACTTGTTGAATGACTTGATTGTGGAGAATACCGGAATCGAACCGGTTACCTCTACGCTGCCAGCGTAGCGCTCTAGCCAAGTGAGCTAATCCCCCATTATTTTGTAAAAATAATATTTTTATTTAAAAAATCAACGAACAAATAAAAAAAGGATGGAAAAGAACTTGAAAACTTGCACAATTGTTAATTATCAACATTTTACAACTAAAATTATTAATAGTTTAATAATTATTTCTTATTATTGCATTCACAAAGAAAAAATTAACTATTTAACAACCGAAAACATGAAAAAAATTACTTTATTTTTCGCATTAGTGTTTGCTAGTTTGGCTAGTAATGCACAAATAGCACCAGGAAGTGTTGCTCCCAACTTTACAGTAACAGATATATATGGTGTTACTCACACTTTATATGATTATACAGCAGCAGGTAAAACTGTCATTATGGATATTTCAGCTACATGGTGTGGTCCATGTTGGAATTATCACAACGGTCATGCTCTAGAAGACATGTATAGTGCATATGGTCCAGATGGTTCAGATGAAATTGTCGTTCTGTTTGTAGAAGGAGATGGCTCTACGCCTGTCTCAGCTCTTTCTGGAACAGGAAATACGCAAGGCAACTGGGTAGCTGGAACTCCCTACCCAATTATTGATAGTGCAACTATTGCAAACCAATATCAAATCACTTATTTCCCAACAGTATTTAGAATTTGCCCTAATAATATTGTGACTGAAGTAGGTTCTTTAAGCGCTGTAAACTTGAGAAATAATCTTAACACAAATTGTGTTCCTTTGGCAGGTGTAGTTGGTTCAGTTGCAGTTAACGACAATGTTACAAACCTTACATGTGCTTCAAGTACTGCATCACCAACTGTTAAAGTTAAAAATTATGGTAAAAATGTTACTGGTGTTACAACTATAGCTACAGTTGATTTAAAAGAAAATGGAACTGTTATTTCAACAAAATCAACAACTGGTACTTTTGCACAATTTGCAACTAAAACGTTAACTTTTGATCCTGTAACTTTTGATCCTTCTGCTGTTTACACTTATGAAGTTAACAATGTAAATAGTCAACCTAATTTTAATCCTGATTTATCTACTGCAAGTTTAGATGTAAATTTTCCTGCTAGTTCTGAATTGGATATAATTGTAAACGTCTTCACTGATAATTACCCTACAGAAATGTCATGGAGAATTAAAAATAGTACAGGAACAGTTGTTGCAACTGGCGGTCCTTATGTAGGCAATGCAAATGGTGGAGGTGCTGACGCAAATACAACTAAAGTTCACAATGTAACTTTACCAAGTTTGAACGAATGCTACAGTGTTGAACTAGTTGATTCTTACGGAGATGGTTGGACAACTGGAGGTATGGAAATTTTTAATGGTAATACTTCAATATGGAGTATTTCTCCAAGTTTCACAACTTTATTAGTTAACACCGATGTTTTAAGAACTGGTACACTTGCTACAGACGGTTTCTCTAAATCATCTGTAAGTGTATATCCAAATCCTTCAACAGGAAGATTACAAATTAAAGCAGATAGCGCAGTTTCTGTAGAATTAGTTGACGTTTTAGGAAAAGTAGTTTTTACTTCTAAAAATGTAAACAATGATACAGTTCTTGATTTGTCTTCTTTAAACAAAGGAATATATTTAGCTAAAATAACTGGTGAAAATATTAACTATACTGAAAAAGTAATTTTAAATTAATACAAAATTAAATGAAACGCCCTAACAACTATTTTTAGGGTGTTTATTTAAAATTAAAAAATAATAAACAAATGAAATTTATATTAGCTACAGTATTTAGTCTTTTCTCTTTAGTGGCATTTTCTCAATTAACACTAAAAAAACTTGATGGTACGGTTATAAATGATGGCGATGTTTTAGTCTATAATCAGATTACAGATCCTGCAAATTATTTAGGATTAAAAATTTATAACAGCTTAAGCGAAGATGTAACTGTAAAGATTAAAGTTGTTTCTTTCCCTGCAGGACAAGGTTCAAATCTTCAATTATGTATTGACCCAATTTGTGTTAATAATTTAATTGCTGGTAACTCATATCCAAGTTTTGGTTCTACAATTCCTGCTAACGGAGAAAATGGAAATGCTGATCATTTTTTAAATTCAAATGCTGGTGACGGTATTAACAGTTTAGACTATGTATTAAAACTTTTTAGAGTTGACGAAAATAATGTTGAAGTTGGTAATAGTGTTACATTTACATATCGCTATACACCAAACTTGAGTAATGCAGATTTTAATCAATTGGCTAGTTTAGGAATTCAACTTAAATCTACAGTAATTAAAAATAGTATTGATTTACAAGTTACTAATCAATCTCAAGCCGCCATTTATGACTTAAACGGTAAACTACTTGTTGCACAAAGTCTTGTTGCTGGAGATAATTCAATAGAAGCATCAAAACTAGCTTCTGGTGTTTATTTAGTTAATTTAACAACTATTGAAGGTAAAAAAGCAACTGTAAAGATTATTAAAGAATAATTTTAGAAGTTAATACAATAAAAAATTCCCAAGTAAATCATTTTTTACTTGGGAATTTTTATTTCAAAACAATTCAGTTATAATAAATTTCTTAAAAAGAAGTATTAAGCGATAAAGATACTCCTGTACTTTCTGGTACAATTCTACATACACCGCCGACACAAACTAAGCCGCCTCTTTGTCTTCCATAATTTAGTGCAATTCTTGAAGAACCTCTTCGGTAAGAACCGCCAACATTATAGTAATGCGTTCTACTTTTCTTTTCATCATTACCATAATTGTATAAATCAGAAACATAAAAAGACATTTTTGAATTTACATTATACTCTAATGTAGCACTTGCCCAATTTTTTCTGTCTGCATCAGCCCACATATGTTCTATAACACCCCGAATTGATCGAGCTTTTGTAAAATTATAAGTAGTTTCAGCGCCTAATATATTTGTATTGACGATATACTTATAACCAGCAATAAATCTCCCATCATAATACTGATTGACATATGTAAAACCAGAAATTACCTTTGGAGAAAATCTTTTGGTAATTTCTAAATTGTAATCAACATAATACTTATCACTACCTGACAATAATTTTGTTTCATAGTTAGAAGGTGATAAAATATAATTCCCATCTAAATTGAACCATCTTGCAGAATTAAAAGAAAATTTTGTTCCATATTTTCCGCCAAGAATTGTTCCTTTTTTTGCATCATAAAAAACATCTATCTGCCCACCAATTTCACCAGCCTTCATTATTTCATCACTTGTAAAATCAACTCTGTTTTGTGCTTGGTAAACATAGATATTAGCAGTATTTAAATGCTGTTGTTTGGTCAGGGCAGGTGTAAAATTCATTAATCTATCGTTAAAATCTAAACTTGTACCATTTGCAAAACGTTCTGGAACTCTTTCAGAAAAGAAAGACATGTTTTGAATTCTTCTAAAAGTACCATCTACACCTAATCCTTTTTTTGTATATCCCATATTTAACAAAAATGCATTACCCGTTTTAACAAGTCTTGAACTCAAATCAATATTACTATTAGATAAAATACCATCTCTTGATTTTGTATCTAATTCAGACGAAATATAAAACGAATTGTGAGAAAAATTGAGACGGTATGAAATAGCATTTGTCATATTATCGAAATCAGGATTCTCAATATTAATTCTTTCATCTCTTCCAACAAAGCTTAACCCACCAGATAGCTGAGAAGTTTCAAATTTGAATAAATTAGCAAAATCAACTTCAGTATTAAAACCATGAATTTTCGAATCAGTAACATCAAATCCTGTTCTTTGCTGACCAAATAAGGTAGTAAAAGTTAGATAATCTGTTGGTTTAATAATTGCTCTTACACCTCTAAGCGCATTATTAATACCTAAAGCTCTATCTTCCCATGATCGTAAAATCAATCCACTACCAAATTGCTCATAAAAATATCCTGCTGTCAAATCAAATGTTTTATCCTTATAATTTACAAAATAGGTTGCAACATCTGTTCCTTTATATTTTGGATTATAATTAAGTAAGGCATTCTTTTCATACGATTCAATCTGAAGACCTGCCGACCATTTGTTTAAATTATAATTTAAAAATAAATAATTGTTAGAACGTAGTGGATCTTCAGGATGTTCTGTACCTTGCCCTTTATCGTTCAAATACCATTGAGAATTAGATTCAAATCCTCCAAATATTTTTCCAAATTTATTTTCTTGTGCGAATACAGAAATGCTAGTAGATAATAAAAATAAATATAAACTTTTCTTCATTTTACAAAGATTTTAGCACTTCGTGTAATTCTTCTTCCGATCCTTGTGTATAACCATTGAGAATCTTTACAATTTTCTGATTTTTCACAACAATTGAATACGGAACATTAACTATTGACAAAGCTCTTTTCAAATCTTGGTTTGAATCTAAAAGAATGGTATAAGTCCAATCTTTTCCATTAAGCAGTGGTTTTACTCTTTTTTGAGTTCTTGCATCATCAATAGAAACGGCAATTAACTCAATATTTAGTTCTTTTTTCCAATCTTCATAATGCTCACTTATTGCTTCAAGTTCAGCAATACATGGCGTACACCAGGTTGCCCAAAAAGAATAAATATAAATTTTATCTTGCTCGTTAAAATCTGTTTTAACATTTACAGATTTATTATCAAGCGTAGTAATAGAAACACTTGGAAGCTCCTTCTGAGAAAAAACAGAAAAAGAAATAAACAGTAAAAATAAGGTTAGTTTTTTCATAATAATTTTATAGTTTGTTGCACAAATGAAATAAAAATTAACCAATAATTATGCCTTTTTTGAAAAATAATTTATAATATTGCTTAACAAACTATTTTTACAACAAATGAAAGCAACCAAACTACTTCTTTTTTGCATTATTATCATAAATTCATTCAGTTCGTGCTACCAAGATACTGGCGATTTTTTTAGAAATGATAGCATATCAATATTTGCAGACATTGCAAAAAGAAAACCTAATGAAATTATTATATTAACAATTACAACTGATGCAGGAACAGATGTTACAAAAGATGCAGATATTTATATTAGAGAAAAAAACACAACTAATGAACAAAAATTAGCAGATGATGTAACCACAATTACATCTGCAACCGAAATAACATATATAGTTTATGCCAAATATAAATTATATAAAAATAGTGAAAGCTTTAGAGAATATAAAAGTGAAGAAATAGAGATAAAATTTGATGAAAATGCTCAAAGTTTTGCAAAACGAGTGCTAATAGAAGATTACACTGGTGCTTGGTGTGTAAACTGTCCAACAGTTAGTTACGCAATTGATTTATTAAAAAATAGTGGTGTACGAGCTGTTCCTGTAGCGATACATCGTGGAGCAAATTCAGCAAGTTATGATCCCTATCATTTTGCAGGTGCAGATCCTTTAGAAGAATTAGTTGGTGTTGCGAATCAATATCCAACGGCAAAACTTAACAGATTAACAAACTGGAATTACCCACAACACACTGCTACAAATCAAAACAAAGCAAAACAATTAACAGAAGGCGAATTAGCAGAAATTGGTCTTGCTATGAACTCAACAATAGTTGGAAACAATATAAATTTAGATGTTAAAGTAAAGTTTTTTAATGATTATAGCAATCTTAAATTAGTTGTGTACGCATTAGAAAACAATTTGATTTATCCGCAAAAAAACAGCACATCTTTTTATGGAGGTTTATCAGTTATTACAGATTTTAAACATGACCACGTAGTAAGAGCAACATTTACAGATATATTAGGTGATGCAATTCCTTCAAGTGAAACATCCTATGGAAAAACATATTCAAGAAACTTCTCAGTAGCTGTTCCTTCTAACATTTCAAATACAGCAAACATGGAGTTTGTAGCTTTTGTAATAGGTAGCGATAATAAATCCATCAATGTAAGAAGTGCTGCTATTGGTGTTAATCAAGAGTTTGAAGAAAATTAATTTGATTTAAAAGTAATATTATTTAAGGTCGCTTTTTGGCGGCCTTTTTTGTAAATTTGTTTGTTCTTAAAAAGAAATAATATGTCACTTAATTTGCTTATAAAACTTCAAGTAAGCGTTGAAGAAAAAATAAAAACTGCTCCTGATAATGCTTATATAATAGGTGTTTGGATAGGGAATATCTTGCCATTTGTCATTTTAGTTGGTTTAGCCTATTGGATGTTTTCTAAAGCAAAAAATAGAAAACTCGATGAGTAATTTATTTACTAAATTTGTAACCTAAAATTAATACAATGAGTAAAATCAGAATTACCAAACAATTTTCTTTTGAAACCGGTCATGCTTTATATGGCTATGATGGAAAATGTAAAAATGTTCATGGACATAGTTATAAGCTTTCTGTAACAGTTATAGGAACTCCTATAACAGATAATACAAACGTGAAATACGGAATGGTAATTGACTTTACAGATTTAAAAAAAATAGTTCGAGAAGAAATAGTTGATTTGTTTGACCATGCAACAGTTTTTAACAAAAACACACCTCATATTGAATTGGCAAATGAATTAAAAAATCGTGGACATCATGTCATTTTAGTTGAATATCAGCCTACAAGTGAAAATATGGTAGTTGATTTTGCTAAAAAAATAAAAGACAGATTGCCTAACGATATCGAACTACATTCACTTAAACTGCAAGAAACTGAAAGCTCATTTGCCGAATGGTACGCTTCCGATAATTTGTAAATTGCTTCTAAATGCTAAACAAAAAAATCTATTTTGCATCCGACCAACATTTTGGCGCTCCAACTCCTGAAGCAAGTTTTCCGCGTGAGCAAAAGTTTGTAGCTTGGTTAGATGAAGTAAAGCAAGATGCAGAAGCCATTTTTTTATTAGGAGATTTATTCGATTTTTGGTTCGAATACAAAACTGTTGTTCCAAAAGGATTTGTTCGTGTTTTAGGCAAATTAGCTGAAATAAGAGATAGTGGCATTCCAATCTATTTTTTTGTTGGAAATCACGATTTGTGGATGAATGATTATTTCGAAAAGGAATTAAATATTCCAGTTTATCACGATAATAAAGAATTTACATTCAATAACAAATCATTTCTAATCGGTCATGGTGATGGAAAAGGCCCAGGAGACAAAGGATACAAACGAATGAAAAAAGTATTTGTACACCCGTTTTCAAAATGGCTTTACAGATGGCTACATCCTGATATTGGAATGAAATTAGCACAATATCTTTCAGTCAAAAACAAGTTGATTTCTGGTGTCGAAGATGTAAAATTTCTAGGTCAAAACAACGAGTGGTTAATTTTATATTCCAAAAAGAAACTAGAAACAAAACACTATAATTACCTAGTTTTTGGCCATCGCCACTTGCCAATGATTTTGAATGTTGGTGAAAACTCTGAGTATGTGAATCTAGGTGATTGGATAGGCTATTTTACTTACGGCGTTTTTGATGGTGAAAATTTTGAATTGAAAAAATTTGAAAATTAGTCACCATTTTCAAGTGCATCAACATCCTTTTTTAAATCTAATTTTCTAAAAGAAGGCAATAAAAGTGCTGTTGTTATAACAGTGACTAATGTTAAAGTACCTCCAAAAACTACAGCGGTTACAGTTCCCATTAATTTTGCGGTTATACCACTTTCAAATGCTCCTAACTCGTTTGAAGATCCAACAAAAATTGAATTTACTGATGCTACTCTGCCTCGCATATGATCTGGTGTATGCAATTGTAAAATAGTATTTCTTATTACAACAGAAACGCCATCAGCAATACCACTTAAAAATAGAGCAAAAACAGAAACCCAGAATAGTTTAGACAACCCAAAAACGATAATGCATAATCCAAAAATAAAAATGGCGGTTAGTAATTTTATACCAGCCTTTTTGTTCAGAGAAATGTAGGCTGAAAAAACCATTGTAATTACAGCGCCAACTGCTGGAGCAGCTCTTAAAACACCAAACCCTTCTGAACCAACCTTTAAGATGTCTTGAGCAAAAATAGGTAACAATGCCATCGCGCCACCAAATAAGACAGCAAACATATCCAGAGAAATAGCACCTAAAATTGTTTTGTTTTTAAAAACAAATTTCACGCCTTCTTTTAAACTATCAAAAACAGGTTCGCCAATTTTTGGATTTAGTATTGGTTTTTCACTGATCTGTGAAAGTGAAATTATAGCAATTATCGAAAACAAAAAAACCAAACACATCGACCAATGTACTCCAATTATTCCTATCGAAAAACCAGCTATTGCAGGTCCAAACATAGAACCCATTTGCCAAACTGAACTACTCCAAGTTGAGGCGTTTGGATAAATCTTTTTAGGAACAATTAATGATAACAACGAAAAAATGGTTGGACCAATAAAGGAACGTACAATGCCACCAAGAAATACTAAAACATAAACTGTGTATAAGATTGTTGAAAGACCAATTTTCGATTTTATGAATGGTAAAGTCACTAAAAAAAGTCCTAAACTGACTATGCTAAATCCGATTATGCATTTCAATAACAAGCCTTTTTTCTCTTTTTGATCCACTATATGACCAGCAAATAATGCCATAGAAATGGCGGGAATAATCTCCATTAAACCAATAATCCCTAGTGATAATGGGTTTTTGGTTAAGCTGTAAACTTCCCATTCTATAATTACAAATTGCATTGACCAAGCAAAAACCATTGCAAATCGCATGAATAAAAAAATATTGAATTCTCTGAAGCGCAACGCTGCATATGGATCGTTCTTTTTCATAATCTTTATTCTTTCAAATCTTTCATTCGTAATTGGACTGTTACGGTGCCATTATATTCATTTTCATCAATGCAATAAACGGCTTCAAATGGTTTTTGATTTTTAGTTAGTTCAATTTTGTTTCCTAATCCAAAACCGATTGCACCAAAACCTTCTGAATTATTTTGTTTTACAAAAAGTTTCAAATGTTCATCATTTTGCCCTAGTGGTTTGGCGTAGCCAGTATCTTTTATGTTTTTGGTCATAAAAACTGGCGTCATATTTTGTGGACCAAAAGGTTCAAATTGACTCAATAATCGAATTAACTTCGGATTTATATCTGAAAAATTAATTTCGGCATCCACTGAAATTTCTGGAATTAGCAAATCGGGATGAATGGTTTCTTGTACCGTTTTTTCAAATGCTTCTTTGAAAGCTAAATAGTTTTCTTCTTTCAAAGTCATTCCTGCTGCATACATGTGTCCGCCAAATTGTTCCAAATGTTCTGCACAAGCTTCTAAAGCATTGTAAACATCAAAATCTTTTACCGAACGAGCGGAAGCTGCCAATTTATCGCCACTTTTGGTAAAAACAATTGTCGGACGATAATGAGTTTCTATCAATCTTGATGCTACAATTCCGATTACGCCTTTGTGCCAATCTTCTTGGTAAACAACGGTTGTAAATTTTTCTTTTTCGCCGTTAGTTTCAATTTGTGAAAGCGCTTCAACTGTTATTTTTTTATCTAAATCCTTTCTATCGGAATTATGTTGTTCAATTTCGGAAGCAAAAATTTCGGCTTGTTCTAAATCATATTCGGTCAAAAGTGCAACAGCTTCATTTCCGTGTTTTATTCTTCCGGCTGCATTGATTCTTGGTGCGATTATAAAAACAACATCAGTTATTGTCAAGATTTTTTTCTTCACATTTTGAACCAAAGCTTTTATGCCTGGTCGCGGATCGGAATTTATCACTTCCAAACCAAATTTTGCCAAAACTCGATTTTCACCTGTAATTGGAACAATATCAGCTGCAATGGCTGTGGCAACCAAATCTAAATAGGGAATTAAATCTTCAATAGTTTGGTTTCTGTTTTGTGCTAATGCTTGAATGAGTTTAAAGCCAACACCACAACCGCAAAGTTCATCATAAGGATAAGAACAATCTTCACGTTTTGGGTCTAAAACCGCAACAGCATTAGGCAATTCGTCGCCTGGTCGGTGATGGTCGCAAATAATGAAATCAATATTTTTTGCATTGGCATAAGCAATA
Organism: Flavobacterium sp.; assembly: GCF_027531705.1. Classification (GTDB taxonomy): domain Bacteria; phylum Bacteroidota; class Bacteroidia; order Flavobacteriales; family Flavobacteriaceae; genus Flavobacterium. The sequence goes on from NZ_JAPZSP010000021.1 coordinate 12,894, forward strand.
TGATCAATAGATTTTATGCCGCAATCTAGCGCAATTATTAACGAAATTCCGTTGTCATCGGCGTAATCAATTCCTTTGTACGATATGCCGTAACCTTCGTCGTAACGGTCTGGAATATAAGTCGCAATATTAGGATAATAACTTTTTAGATAAGAAGAAACTAGCGAAACGGCTGTTGTTCCATCTACATCATAATCGCCAAAAATCAGAATATTTTCTTCATTTTCAATAGCTTTTTCAATACGAGAAACCGCTTTGTCCATATCTTTCATAAGATACGGATTGTGCAAATCGTCTAAAGTCGGTCTGAAAAATGTTTTGGCTTGGTCGTAGGTTTCAACACCACGTTGAATTAGTAATGTAGCAATGATTTCGTCTACTTGAAGTTCATTTTGTAGTTTTTGAACTTTCTCTTTTTCTGGCTTCGATTTTAATGTCCAACGCATAAGAATATTAGATATTAATTTTTAAAAAATTTGATTTTGGCGTGTAATTGTTTGACAAATGTATAAAAATTCATTTGAAAGTCAAGTTGTTGAATTAAAAAACTATTATTTTGGTTTTATGAAGTTATATAGATTAACAACAATATCATCAAGTTGTTTATTCTCAAAAATTAAGTCTTCATATGTGTAATTTCCATTAACAACTAAGTCACATAGTTGATGTTTGTATTGAGTTGATAATGTTTCACCTGTTGATGATTTTATTTTTTTTGTACAATTTATATTGTTGTCTTTAAGTAATTGTAAAATGAATTCACCTAAACCAATTTTTACATATTCAGCTCTTTTAAATGTTAAATGTTCAATTTTTTCAATTTCAGACGCATTGACCAAAGTTTTTATAAAATCAATTAATATTTTAAATGGTAAAAGGTTCTCAATTTCTTTGTAAATTGTGTTTTGATATTTGAATGTATTGTTATTACTTAATTCTTCTAACTCTTTTCTTCTTTTTCCTTTTTTTGATCTATTATCTACGTTATCATTATCTGCTAATAAGTAAATTTTGTTTGAAATTGAGAATGAATATATTTTATCTTTTACTAATTCAAGAGAATTACTATCAAAATCTTCTTCAAAAAGATAATGTGCAATTAAGTTACCACCATATTCTAGAAAAGCAAAATCAATGTTCTCTCTTAAATGTTTTGATTTATTTTTACAATATAATTTTAAAAACGTAGAAATATATTTTCTATCAGTTGGTCCTTCAACCCAAATAGAGGAGTTTGCTAGGAAAACGGATGAATTATTAACTCCTAATAAGTCTAAGGTTTCTTTGCTGTGACGAGTTTCTTTAATAGAAAAAATTTCATTATTAATTTTTTCAAATTGTAAAATTGAAATTTCTTTAGAATCTATTGATAAATCAAGAAAATGATTTGAATGAGTTGTAAAAAAGTATTTTAAATTTTTTGCTCTTAAATATTCATCGTTAATAAGAGTTTCAATAAATAGTTTTTGTAAACCAGGATGCAAATGAGTTTCTGGTTCTTCAATTAAAATCCATGTATTTTCATCAGAAGTATAAATTGGAAATAATAATAATATAATCTGTTGAATTCCATCTCCAATATCTTGTATTTTTCTTTCGTCACCATTAACAAAAAACACAAGTTGCTTTTGTTCTAAATCCGCTATAATTTCAACTGTTTGATTATTGAAGAAATTTCTTTCTAAAAATTTTTCAAATTTTTCAAAACCTTTCCTTTTGTCCTTTAATGAATTTCTAACTTTTAATACTTCCGTATATAAATTTTGACCGGTATAGATTTTTTCTTTATCAAGGTCATATAACTTTTTTATTGTTCTTTCAAATACTGTTTCATCATAAATTTCACTTTTAATACTACTTCTCAAAGTTGAAATGTAGAAACAATCTTTAACGGAGTTAACTTTAAAATAGTCAACTTTCTTTTTTGCTTCTAATATTTTTTCAACGATAGTTAAAGTGTTTTTGATTTCAGTTCTATTAATATGTCTAGAATTTCTTAATTCCTCATGAAGTTTACTAAAACCATTTAAAGAATCATTAAAAAGGGATTCATTTAAAAATAAATTTTCAACAGTTAATTCATTTCTAGATACTCGATTCCGAAAAGTTTCAATTTGATTATGAAATAAACTTATATCAGAAATTAATCTATTATTAATACAGAAGCCATAATCTCTATACCAATCAAGGGTTTTAATCTCATCGAAATACTTGTCAATTTTTGAATTGTTTTCAAGTAATTGTATATTATTTGGACCTTTGTTGATTTTCAAAAGACTTCTCAAAAATCTACTTTTTCCAGAATTATTTGAACCAACTAAAAAATTAATAAGTTCAATTTTTAAAAAGAAGTTTCCATTTTTAGTTTCAATATTAACATCATTTTCAGATAAATTTAAATGATATTTAGATTCTATTAACTCTTTGGGTAAATTTCCATTATTTGAAAAATGTAAATACATAAATATATTTATTTTAAAGATTTCCCGCCAACAACAGCGACAATTTCACCTTTTGGTGCTTTGGCTTCAAAGTGTTTTAATACTTCTTCGGCTGTTCCGCGAATGGTTTCTTCATGTAGTTTTGATAATTCTCTTGAAATTGAAACTGGGCGTTCGGCTCCAAAATAGTGCACAAATTCGGCTAAAGTTTTTACCAATTTATGCGGAGAAACATAGAAAATCATGGTTCTTGTTTCTTCTGCTAAAGCTAAATATCTTGTTTGTCTTCCTTTTTTTTCTGGTAAAAAGCCTTCAAATATAAATCTATCGTTGGGTAAACCACTATTTACTAATGCTGGTACAAAAGCGGTTGCGCCTGGCAAACAATCAACTTCAATATTATTTTCAACGCAAGCGCGTGTCAATAAAAATCCTGGATCGGAAATGGCTGGTGTTCCGGCATCGGAAATCAAGGCAATGGTTTCGCCACTTTTAAGACGAGCAATCAAATTTTCAACGGTTTTGTGTTCGTTGTGCATGTGATGGCTGTGCATGTGTGTAGAAATCTCGAAATGTTTTAGCAATTTTCCGCTTGTTCGCGTGTCTTCTGCCAAAATCAAATCGGCTTCTTTGAGCACTTTTATAGCTCTAAAAGTCATATCTTCAAGATTGCCAATTGGCGTGGGAACGATGTATAATTTTCCCATTTAGGAGAATTTTTTCTCAATAATTTCCATAAAACGCTCGGCATATTCTTCTTTGCCTTTCCAATCGTTATAGTCGGGTTTGACAAAATTATCTAAGAAATCTCGAGCTTCTTGCAACGAATCAAAAGTGATTAATTGTGACAAAACACGGTTGTAATCTTCGCTGTTGTCATCAAAAAGATGTTTCATAAAAGCTACACGATCGTTCAAACCAATGGTAAGTCCGCGCGAAATTTTATCGTTAAGATTTGGTTTATTTATATATTCAGAAAGTTTGGAAGTTGCTTCTTTTTCTTTTCTTTCAGCTTCTAATTCTTCTGGTTTAACAAAAACTGGTTCGGCGTAGTTGGTTCCAAGAAAATCATCAAAAAGAACTTGCGCAGGTTTTTCAGTTTTTTCAACTTTAATATCTGCAGGTTCTTCGTTAATTTTAGAATCAAATGTTAATTCAAATTCGGGTTTAGTATCAGCTACTTTTTCTTCTTTAGTAGTTGAAAGCATTTCTAGTAATTCGTTTAATGGCTCAATTTTAGTATCAACTTCTGATTTTGCAGTTTCAATAATTTCTTCATTTGTAACTTCTTCTTCTGGACTAGCTTCTTCAATAGTTTCTGCTACAACTTCTTCTTTTTCTTCTGCAATTGGTTCTTCAATAATAGTTTCTTCTTCAATTGGCTCTTCTTCTGCAACGATTTCTTCAACTGTAGTTTCTTCGGCAAGAACTTCTTCTTCAGCGACAATTTCTTCTTCAACAAGAACTTCTTCAGGAATTTCTATTTCAACTTCAATTTTTTCTTCGGCAATTGGTTCTTCTATCGGTTCTTCAACCACTTTTTTAGATTTCTTTTCTGCTTTAACTTCTGTTGGAATTTCGGCTGCAACCTCTTTTTCTTCTAATGCAATGGCCAATTTTTCGGTGATATCTTCTTCTGAAATTTCGGCTTTTACTTGCTCGTAATTGTCGCCGTAAAATTTCAAAACAGTCAATGCTTCATATAATTTTCGAGTTTCAAGATACAATTGATCTACTTCTGATTTGTTTTTCAGTTTCAAAACTCTATGTGCAATACTGATTAAATCGGCTTCCAATCTTTTTTTCATAACTTTCTTAAATTATAGTAACTTGCTTATCTTAGTTGTACTAAATATTTTCTACATTTGAATCGATGTAAATGTAAAAAATATTTACGTCGTTTTGTTTCGATAACAAAGAAAAAAAACGAATCCTAATTAAAGGTATAAAAGTACAAAATGTTTCTTGAAAATACAGTAAATCACGAAGAGCAATTTGGTTGGATAGAAGTTATCTGTGGTTCGATGTTTTCGGGCAAAACAGAAGAACTTATCAGACGACTAAAAAGAGCACAGTTTGCCAAACAAAAAGTTGAAATTTTCAAACCAGCCATAGATACTCGCTATGACGAGGAAATGGTAGTTTCTCATAATAAAAATGAAATTCGCTCGACACCAGTTCCAGCAGCAGCTAATATTTCTATTTTAGCTCAAGGTTGCGATGTTGTTGGTATTGACGAAGCGCAGTTTTTTGATGATGAAATTGTGAAAATTTGTAACGATTTGGCCAATTCTGGAATTCGAGTAATCGTAGCTGGTTTAGATATGGATTTTAAAGGAAATCCTTTTGGGCCAATGCCAGCGCTCATGGCAACTGCCGAATATGTTACCAAAGTGCATGCTGTTTGTACCCGAACAGGAAATTTAGCACATTACAGTTTTAGAAAAGCCGACAATGATAACTTGGTGCTTCTAGGTGAAACCGAAGAATATGAGCCGTTAAGTCGTGCCGCTTATTACAAGGCAATGCGTGAAAATATTGAAGTAAAAAACGTTGAAATTCTAAGCAAACAGAAAGAAAATAAGTAAAAAATGTTGTTGTACGGCAACTTTTTGTAATTTTGTACGTATAACAATAAATTTAAAGTTATTATGGACACTAAACTCACTTTAAAATTAGATAAAGATGTAATTGAAAAAGCTAAGGAATATGCTGCCAAGCAAAAAATTAGCTTGTCTTGGATGTTTGAAAATTATTTAAGAGCAATAGTATCTAGAGAAAACAAAAAAGAAAATTTTGAGGAAATTGAAATTTCAGATTTTGTAAAAAGTATTTCGCTTAAAAACGGCGGTATTCCTGCAGATTTTGATTATAAAAAAGAATATCAAGAGCATTTACTTGAAAAGTATAAATAATGAAAGTTTTTTTAGATACAAATGTAATGCTAGATTTTCTCGGAGAACGTGAACCTTTTTTTGAAATAGCTGAATCTATTATAAATAAAGCGGACAAAGGAAAATTAACGATTTTTGTTTCTGCTTTATCTTTTGCAACTTGTAATTATTTTTTATCTAAAAAATTTGGTGATTCAATATCAAAAGGGAAAATCATAAAATTTAAAATTTTATCAGAAATTGTCGCGCTTGATGAAATGATTATTGATAAAAGTATTCTATCTACTTTTTCAGATTTTGAAGACGGACTACAGTATTTTAGTGCGTTAAAAGCTAATTGTCAATATATTGTAACAAGAAATGAAAAAGATTTCAAAAACGCCGAAATTCCCGTTTTTAGTCCAAGTGATTTTTTAGAATTTTATTTGAATAATAAGCCTTGACCATTTCACTCCAAAATATAATTTCTCTATTAAACTCTCAAGTAATTGGAGAGATTACTAATGAAGTTATTGAAACCATTTCTATCGATAGTCGTTCTTTACAAAATGATGGCGAAACACTTTTTTTTGCATTAGTTGGTCCTAATCACGACGGACATATTTATATTGAAGAATTGATAAACAAAGGCGTAAAAGCTTTTGTGGTACATTATATTCCTGAAAATGTAAAAGGCAAAGCTGTTTTTTTAAAAGTTGAAAATACACTCGAGTCACTTCAAAAAATTGCGGCCTATTATCGCAGTTTATTTAATTTTCCAATTATAGGAATTACAGGTAGCAACGGAAAAACCATCATCAAAGAATGGTTAAACTTCTTGTTAAGTCCTGATTATAATATTATTAGAAGTCCTAAAAGTTACAATTCGCAAGTTGGTGTGCCGCTTTCGGTTTTGGGAATAAACGAAAAGCATAATTTTGGCATTTTTGAAGCCGGAATTTCGACCAAAAACGAAATGCAAAAACTGCAAGCAATTATCCAACCAACTATAGGGATTTTGTCTAATATTGGTTCGGCGCACGATGAAGGTTTTGCAAATATTGGTGAAAAAATTAAAGAAAAACTAAAGCTTTTTTCAGATGTTTCCGTTCTAATTTATAACAAAAATAAAACGATTGACGCTTTTATAAAACCCGAAATAAAAACTTTTTCTTGGAGTTTTAAAGAAGCAAATGCCGATGTTTTTATCTCAAAAAAATCGATTCTGGACAAAACAATTCTGGAAGTTAAAACAGCAACGACAAAGTTTGAAATCAAAATTCCGTTTCAGGATGATGCTTCTATCGAAAATACGATTCAGTGTTTGATGGTTTTACTTTATTTTGGCTATGATTACAAAATAATTGAAGACCGAATGCAACTGCTTTATCCAGTAGAAATGCGTTTGAAACTAAAGAATGGCATCAACAATTCAACCTTGATAGATGATAGTTATAGCTCTGATTTTCAGTCGTTAAAAATAGCATTAGATTTTTTGGAGAATCAGAAACAGTTCAAAAAGAAAACACTTATTTTATCAGATATTTTTCAGAGTGGCTTGTCTAACGAAGAATTGTATTCGAATGTTTCTCAGTTGATTATTTCTAACAAAATCAACCGAATTATTGGCATTGGCGAAACGATTTCTAGTTTTAAAAACAAATTTCTGAATGCCATAACATATAAAAACACAGACGAATTTATAAAAGATTTTGATAGTCTAACTTTTGGCAACGAAACCATTTTGATAAAAGGCGCGCGAACATTTGAATTTGAAAAAATCGTGTCGCTTCTCGAAGAAAAAACACATGAAACCGTTCTCGAAATCAATCTGAACGCCATAAGTCATAACCTGAATTTCTTCAAATCCAAATTGAAACCCGAAACCAAAATGATGGTAATGGTTAAAGCGTTTGGTTATGGAAATGGTGGTTTTGAAATTGCCAAATTGCTCGAACATCACAAAGTAGATTATTTGGGCGTGGCTTTTGCCGACGAAGGAATTTCGCTAAAAAATGCTGGAATTAAATTGCCGATTATGGTTTTAAACCCAGAAACGACGAGTTTTTCGGCTATTATTCAGCATCAATTAGAACCCGAAATTTATTCGATAAAAGGATTGAATGCTTTTTTACAAATTGCCAAACAACGCGGTTTGAAAAATTTTCCAATTCATATAAAATTAGATACCGGAATGCATCGATTGGGTTTTCAAGAAGCCGATTTACCCGAATTGATCGCTAAACTCAAAGAAACGAAAGTAGTAGAAGTTAAATCGGTTTTGTCGCATTTGGCAACTAGCGATGATTTGACGCACAACGAGTTTGCGCTTTCGCAAATTAGTTTATTTGAAAAATTGTCTTCAACCTTACTGAAAGAATTGAAAATCAATCCAATTCGACATATTTTGAATACTTCGGGAATTTCCAACTATCCGCAAGCGCAATACGATATGGTGCGATTAGGAATAGGACTTTACGGAATTTCTAACGATGAAGAAGAGCAAAAATACCTTGAAAATGTAGGAACTTTAAAATCGGTTATTTCCCAAATACGAACCATCCAAAAAGGCGAAAGTGTTGGCTACGGAAGACGCTTTATGGCAGACAAAACCACCAAAATTGCGACAATCCCAATAGGTTACGCCGACGGAATTTCGCGACATTTGGGTAATGGCGTTGGTTATGTGATGATTAACAACCAAAAAGCACCTATTGTAGGAAGCGTTTGTATGGATATGCTAATGGTTGATATAACCAAAATTGATTGCAAAGAAGGAAACGAAGTCATCATTTTTGGTGAAAACCCAACAGTAATAGTGATTGCAAAACTTTTAGAAACAATTCCTTACGAAGTCTTGACCAGTATTTCGCAACGTGTGAAAAGGGTTTTTTATAGAGAATAGTTTTCAAGCGTCAGTTCGAGTTTTTTTGTGCAGTGTAACGAAGAAAAAAATATCGAGAACCATACAATTTATAATAAATTTAAAAAAGTAATATTTTTCATAAGAAAAAATAATTACCTTTGATTTTTAAACACTTACATTTTATGAAAAAATTCTACTTTACTTTAGTAACATTTCTTTTTTTAGCAGTTGTCAATGCGCAGATTGTGAATATTCCTGATCCAGTATTTAAGGCGAAGTTGTTGGCAGCGAGTCCATTTTCTTTTGGTAATCAGATTGCTTCTTCCCAAACACCCGTTTATAATTCTTCTACTGACTCTTGGACAGTTTCTTCATATATTAAAATAGACACAAATAATGATGGGGAAATTCAGGTTAGTGAAGCACAAACAATAAAATTTTTGAGAGTAGGTGGCAATGGTTTAGGCAATTTAGGTAATATAACCAATTTAGAAGGAATAGCTAGTTTTACTAATGTTATTTATTTATATTGTAGTAGTAATGCACTTACTTCGTTAAATGTTCAAGGATTAACAAATCTTCAAACATTAAATTGTACGGATAATCAACTTACATCCTTAAATGTTCAAGGATTAACAAATCTTAAAGATTTACGTTGTGGAGGTAATCAACTTACTTCGTTAAATGTGCAAGGATTAACAAATCTTCAAAGGTTATATTGTAGTGATAATCAACTTACTTCGTTAAATATTCAAGGATTAACAAATCTTCGAACATTAGATTGTAACTATAATCAACTTACATCCTTAAATGTTCAAGGATTAACAAATTTTCAAACATTAAATTGTATGTATAATCAACTTACATCCTTAAATGTTCAAGGATTATCAAATCTCCAATCATTAGATTGTAAACATAATCAACTTACATCCTTAAATGTTCAAGGATTAACTAATCTTCAAACTTTGAACTGTATATATAATGGCCTTACATCCTTAAATGTTCAAGGATTATCAAATCTTCAAACATTAGATTGTTATTTTAATCAACTTACTTCGTTAAATGTGCAAGGATTAACAAATCTTTATTATTTAGATTGTTATTATAATCAACTACCTTCCTTAGATGTGCAAGGATTAACAAATCTTCAAACATTAAATTGTATATATAATGACCTTACATCCTTAAATGTGCAAGGATTAACAAATCTTCAATCTTTGAACTGTAAAAGTAACCAATTATCATCCTTAAATGTTCAAGGATTAACAAATCTTCAATCTTTGAACTGTAACAGTAACCAATTAACTTCGTTAAATGTTCAAGGATTAACAAATCTTCAAACTTTAGATTGTAGTTTTAATCAACTTCCATCCTTAAATGTTCAAGGATTAACAAATCTTAATTATTTAGTTTGTAATGATAATCAACTAACTTCCCTTTTTATTAAGAATGGTAATCCTCAAGGTTGGGTTCAGCTATGGTTTCATAATAATAATAATTTAGCTTATATCTGTGCTGACGAGGAAGATTTAACGTATGTTCAAAATTTAATTCCAAACTTTTTAGCATCCTGTCAAGTAAACAGCTATTGCAGTTTTAATCCAGGTGGTACTTTTTACACCATTCAAGGCAACAACAATTTTGACGGCAACAACAACGGATGTGATACTAATGATTCAGTTTATCCAAATTTAAAATTTAATATAACCGATGGTACAAATACAGGAAGTTTGATTTCAAATTCAACTGGAAATTATTCTATTCCAGTTTCATCAGGAACTCACACCATCACACCGCAAATTGAAAACCCAACTTATTTTACATTATCACCAAATAATGCGATTGTAACGTTTCCAACAGTAACTAGTCCAGCGATTCGAAATTTTTGTATTGTTCCCAATGGTACTCATCATGATTTAGAAGTGGTTGTTATTCCCTTAGGCGTCGCTCGTCCAGGATTTGATGCTAAATATAAAATAAAATATAAAAACAAAGGGACTACTTCAGAAAATGCAACTGTAATATTCAATTATAACGACGCTATTTTGGATTTTGTTTCTTCGATTGTTGCTCCAACTTCGCAAGCAACAGGAACTTTAACTTGGAATATTGGTGCAATTTCACCATTTCAATCAGGTGAAATTTTGGTTACTTTAAATTTGAATTCTCCAACAGAAGCACCGCCAGTTAATGCTGGAACTATTTTAAATTACACAGCAACAGTTAATGGAATAAATACTGATGAAACAACAATCGACAATACTTTTGCATTAAATCAAACAGTAGTAAATTCGTTCGATCCAAATGATAAAAAATGTTTAGAAGGAGTAACTATTAGTTCAAGCAAGATAGGAGAATATGTGCATTATCAAATCCGTTTTGAAAACTCGGGAACTTATCCTGCTCAAAATATTGTAGTTAAAGATATAATTAACACAACAAAATTTGATGTTTCAACATTACAAATGACCGATGCTTCACATAGTTGCGTAACCAGAATTACCAATCCAAATAAAGTAGAATTCATTTTTGAAAACATCAATCTTCCTTTTGATGATGCCAATAATGATGGTTATGTGGTTTTTAAAATCAAAACAAAACCAACGTTGGTTGTTGGAAATACAATTAGTAATTCGGCCAATATTTATTTTGATTATAATTTTCCAATAGTTACCAATACGGCAACTTCTACGTTTTCAGTTTTACAAAATGATACTTTTGAGTTTGATAATTACTTCACCATCTATCCAAATCCAGTAGATGAAGTGCTAAATCTAACTACAAAACAAGCAACAGAAATTTATAGTTTAACAATATATAATCTTCTAGGGCAACAAGTGCAAACAACCACCAACCCAACCAATACAATTGATGTTTCAAGTCTAAAAACCGGAAATTATATTGTAAAAGTGGTTACAGACAAAGGTGTTTCGAGCAGTAAGTTTGTGAAAGAGTAGCCAAATAGACAAACACACTTTTTTGATTTTTAAAACAATAAGAGTACATGAAAAAATTCTATATTACTTTAGTAACATTTCTTTTTTTAGCAGTTGCCAATGCGCAGATTGTAAATATTCCTGACTCAGCTTTTAAAGCGAAGTTGTTGGCGGCTAGTCCTAGTAATCAGATTGCTTCTTCCCAAACACCAATTTATGATTCTTCTAATGACACTTGGACAATTTTTTCATACAATAAAATAGACACAAATAATGATGGAGAAATACAAGTTAGTGAAGCGCAAACAATAAAATGTTTGAACGTAAATAGTAGCGGTATCACAAATTTAGAAGGAATAGCAAGTTTTACTAATATTATCTATTTAAATTGTAGTGTTAATCAACTTTTTTTATTAAATATTCAAGGATTAACTAATCTTCAATTTTTAAATTGTGGTTCTAATCATCTTCTTTCCTTAAATGTACAAGGATTAACAAATCTTAAAAATTTAAATTGTTATTATAATCAACTATCTTCCTTAAATGTGCAAGGATCAGCAAATCTTCAAACTTTATATTGTTATAATAATCTACTCCAATCGTTAAATGTTCAAGGATTAACAAATCTTCAAATTTTACATTGTTCTAGTAATTCGCTTCCTTCTTTAAATCTTCAAGGATTAACAAATCTTCAAGCTTTACATTGTTCGGTTAATTCCCTTCCTTCCATAAATGTTCAAGGATTGACAAATCTTCAAAGTTTATATTGTTATCAAAATCAACTTGCATCCTTAAATGTTCAAGGATTAACAAATCTTCAAAATTTGTATTGTAATAATAATCAACTTGCATCCTTAAATGTTCAAGGATTGACAAATCTTCAAATTTTAAATTGTTATAATAATCAACTTACGTCATTAAATGTTGAAGGATTAACAAATCTTATATCTTTATCTTGTTATTATAATGGAATTTCTTCCATAAATGTCCAAGGATTGACAAATCTTCAAGCTTTATATTGTTATCTTAATCTACTTACTTCCATAAATATTCAAGGATTAACAAATCTTCAAGTTTTAGATTGTAGTAATAATCAGTTAACATCACTTTTTATTAAGAATGGTAATCCTCAATTTTGGAGTCTGTTAGATTTTAGCAGTAATTATAATTTAGCTTATATCTGCGCTGATGAGGAAGATGTTGCTTTCGTTCAAACTAAAATTACTGAGTACGTATACACAAATTGCACAGTCGACAGCAACTGCAACTTATCAGTTGATACAAACTTATATGATGATAACTACTTCACCATTTATCCAAATCCAGTAGATGAAGTACTAAATTTAAACACAAAACAAACCACAAAGGTTTACAGTTTAACAATTTACAATCTTTTGGGGCAACAAGTGCAAACAACCACCAATCCAACCAATACAGTTGATGTTTCAAGTCTAAAAACAGGAAATTATATTGTAAAAGTGGTTACAGACAAAGGTGTTTCGAGCAGTAAGTTTGTAAAAGAGTAACAAAATAGATAAACACCCATTTTTGATTTTTAAAGACATACATTTATGAAAAAATTCTACTTTACTTTAGTAACTTTTCTTTTTTTAGCAGTTGCCAATGCACAGATTGTGAATATTCCTGATGCAAATTTTAAGGCGAAGTTGTTGGCACTTGGAGTAGATACAAATGGAGATACAAATATTGATACTTTTGAGGCAATTGAAGTAACAAATCTAGAACTTAGCAACTCTTCTATTTCATCATTGTCCGGTATTGAAAGCTTTACAAGCTTAATCAGTTTAGGTTGTTCAAACAATCAAATAGCTAGCTTGTATTTAACTGGGTTGAACAATTTACAAGTTCTTGCTTGTAATGATAATCAAATGTTAAGTTTAGAATTGAGTAATTTAAACAATCTTGCTACATTATATTGTCATAACAATCAATTAGGTACTTTAAATGTCAGTGGATTAAATAATTTAGTTACGTTTCTTTGTTACAATAATCAGTTAACGAGTATAAATGTTAGTGGTTTGTTAAATTTAAAATATTTATTATGTAGTAATAATTTATTAAGTTCAATTGATTTAAATGGTTTAGTTAGCTTATCAAGTTTGTATTGTGAAAATAATCAATTTTTAAATCTTAATTTAAATGGACTATTTAATTTAAATATTTTGAAATGTGAGAATAATCAATTAACTATATTAGATATTAGTGAGTTGTATAATTTAGAACACTTAGAATGTTTTGGAAATCAATTAATTTCACTTAATATTAAAAATGGTAATATTGAAAATTGGTATTTGTTAAGTTTTTTTTATAATCCTAATTTATTACATATTTGCGCCGATGAATCTGATATAAATTTGGTTCAAAGTAAAATAAATCAATATGGTTATTCCGCAACCTGCCAAGTAAATAGTTATTGTAGTTTTACACCTGGCGGAACGTTTTATACTATTCAAGGAAATCAAAGAATTGATAGCAATAATAATGGTTGTAATACCTCAGACCCTATTTTTCCTAATCTAAAATTCAATATTACGAACGGAACAATTACGGGAAGTTTGATTTCTAACACTTCAGGTAATTTTTCTATTCCTGTTCAAGCAGGCACACACACTATAACCCCACAATTTGAAAACCCAACGTATTTCACCGCAAATCCAACTAGTGCAACTGTAACATTTCCAACGACAACAAGTCCGTTTATTCAAGATTTTTGTATTGCACCAAATGGTATACATCACGATTTAGAAGTTGTTGTTATTCCTATGGATGATGCTCGACCTGGTTTTGATGCCAATTATAAAATCAAATATAAAAACAAAGGAAATCAAACAGAAAACACAATTATCAATTTCAATTATAACGATGCGATTTTAGATTTTGTTTCTTCAAGTGTTGCCCCAACTACACAAGCAACTGGAACACTTTCTTGGAATGTTGGTACAATTTCACCTTTTCAATCAGGTGAGATATTAGTAACTTTAAATGTAAATTCTCCAATGGAAACTCCTGCTGTAAATGGTGGCGATGTTTTAAGTTATACCGCAACTGCTAATGGTTTAAATACTGATGAAACGCCAGATGATAACACTTTTACATTAAATCAAGTGGTTGTAAATTCTTTTGATCCAAATGATAAAACGTGTTTAGAAGGTGCAATAATTAACCCAAGTAATATTGGTAAATATGTGCATTATAAAATACGTTTTGAAAACACAGGTACATTTGCCGCTCAAAATATTGTGGTAAAAGATATGATTGATACCACAAAATTTGATATTACAACACTACAAATTACAGATGCTTCACATAGTTGCATAACTAGAATTACCAATCCAAACAAAGTAGAATTCATCTTTGAAAACATCAATCTTCCTTTTGATGATGCCAATAATGATGGTTATGTGGTTTTCAAAATCAAAACAAAACCAACTTTAGTTGTTGGAAACACAATTAGTAACTCTGCCAATATTTATTTTGATTATAATTTTCCAATAGTTACCAATACGGCAACTTCTACGTTTTCTGTTTTACAAAACGATACTTTTGAGTTCGATAACTACTTCACCATCTACCCAAATCCAATTGATGAAGTGCTAAATCTAAACACAAAACAATACACAGAAGTTTACAGTTTAACAATTTACAATCTTTTAGGACAACAAGTGCAAACAACCACCAACCCAACCAATACAGTTGATGTTTCAAGCCTAAAAACCGGAAACTATATTGTAAAAGTGGTCACAGGCGAAGGTGTTTCGAGCAGTAAGTTTGTGAAAGAGTAACCAAATAGACAAACACCCATTTTTGATTTTTAATGACATACATTTATGAAAAAATTCTACTTTACCTTAGTAACATTTCTTTTTTTAGCAGTTGCCAATGCGCAGATTGTAAATATTCCTGATGCTAATTTTAAGGCGAAGTTGTTGGCTGCTAGTCCGAGTAACACAATTGCTTCGACAGCAACACCTGTTTATAATTTTCCTAATGACACTTGGACAGTTTCTTCCTATCATAAAATAGACACCAATAATGATGGAGAGATTCAAGTTAGTGAAGCGCAAACAATAAAATTTTTAAACGTAAATTTTAGCAGTATTACAAATATAGCAGGAATAGCAAGTTTTACTAATCTTATCTATTTAGATTGTGGCGATAATCAAATTACTATATTAAATGAGCAAGGTTTAACAAGTCTTAAAGCTTTAAATTGTAGATTTAATCAACTTTCTTCTTTAAATGTTCAAGGTTTAACCAATCTTCAATCTTTAAATTGTAGTGATAATCAACTTTCTTCTTTAAATGTTCAAGCATTAACAAATCTTCATACTTTGAGTTGTATATTTAACCAACTTCCATCGTTAAATGTTCAAGGATTAACAAACCTTAAACGTTTAAATTCTATAGGTAATCAACTTCCATCGTTAAATGTTCAAGGATTGACAAATCTTCAATCTTTAGATTGTAGTTATAATCAACTTCCATCATTAAATGTTCAAGGATTAACAAATCTTCAATCTTTAAATTGTGGTTATAATCAACTACCATCATTAAATGTTCAAGGATTAACAAGTCTTAAATATTTGCATTGTAATTCTAATCAACTACCATCATTAAATGTTCAAGGATTAACAAATCTTAACAATTTGGTTTGTACTTCTAATCAACTTACTTCGTTAAATGTTCAAGGATTAACAAATCTTATCTATTTAGATTGTTCTAATAATCAATTAACTTCACTTTTTATTAAAAATGGTAATCTTCAAGTTTGGAGTCCGCTAAGATTTTATAGTAATCCTAATCTAGCCTATATCTGTGCTGATGAGGAAGATGTTGCTTTGGTTCAAACTAAAATTACTGAGTACGGCTACACAAATTGCACAGTCGATAGCAACTGCAACTTATCAGTTGATACAAACTTATATGATGATAATTACTTCACCATCTACCCAAATCCAGTTAATGAAGTGCTAAATCTAAATACAAAACAAGACACAGAAATTTACAGTTTAACAATTTACAATCTTTTAGGACAACAAGTACAAACAACCACCAATCCAACCGATACAGTTGATGTTTCAAGCCTAAAAGCTGGAAATTATATTGTAAAAGTGGTGACAGACAAAGGTGTTTCGAGCAGTAAGTTTGTGAAAGAGTAGCAAAATAGATAAACAAACATTTTTGATTTTTAAAGACATACATTTATGAAAAAATTCTACTTTACTTTAGTAACTTTTCTTTTTTTAGCAGTTGGTAATGCACAAATTGTGAATATTCCGGATGCAAATTTTAAAGCAAGATTATTGAGTGCTAGTTCTAGTAATACTGTAGCTTCAACACAACTTCCTGATAGTAATGGTTACGCAACCTCATATAGTTCAATAGATACTAATAATGATGGGCAAATTCAAGTTAGTGAAGCAAATGAAATAAAGTGTTTAAATATTACTAATGGAGTAAATAGTATATTAAATATTGTTGGGGTTGAAAATTTTACAAATCTAATTTCTTTAAAAATATATGATATATATGAATTAACTAATATAAATATTAATTCTTTATCAAATTTAAATTTTTTGGTTTGCTCTGAAACTTCAATATCTAATATTGATATAAGTGGTTTAACAAATTTGCAAATATTGGATTGTTCTTCAAATCAATATTTGACAAGTTTATTTGTTAATAATTTAATAAATTTGAGAGTTCTAGATTTTAGTGGCAATCAAATATCAAGTATTAATTTAAGTAATTTAATAAATCTGACAACTTTAGATTGTAGTTACAATCAATTGACAAATTTGGATGTCAGTGGTTTGGTAAATTTGACAACTTTCAATTGTAGAAATAATCAATTAGCAAGTTTAGATATTAGTGATTTAATAAATTTGCCAGAAATTATTTGTAGTTACAATCAATTAACAAGTTTAAATGTGAGTGGTCTAACAAATTTAAAAGCTATTTTCTGTTCAAATAGTCAGTTAACTAATTTGGATGTAAGTGGTTTAACAAGTATAGAATTTATAGATGTTTCAAACAATCAATTAATAAATCTTAACATAAACAATTTGGATAATTTAGATTATTTGTCTTGTGAGGATAATCAATTAGATGAATTAGTACTTACTAATCTACCTAATTTGGAATATGTTCATAGTCAAAACAATCTATTAACAAGTATTGATTTAATTGGACTACCTAAATTATATTTTTTGAATTGCAGTTATAATCAATTAGCAAGTATTGATGTTACTGAATTACCTAATTTAAATACATTAAATTGTCAATATAACCAATTAACTACATTGTTTGCTAAAAATGGAAAACTTGGGAATTATATAAGCTTCAATCATAATCCAAATTTAACTTATATATGTATTGATGAAGAGAATTTGATACAAGTTCAAAATAAAGTGAATCAATATGGCTACTCTGCGACATGTCAAGTAAACAGTTATTGTAGCTTTAATCCAGGAGGGATCTATTATACCATGCAAGGAAATCAAAAATTTGATGGTGATAATAACGGATGTGATGCTAATGATTTAGCTTATCCAAATTTAAAATTCAATATTACTAACGGAACTGTTTCTGGAAGTTTGATTTCAAGTTCTTCCGGAAATTATTCCATTCCAGTTCAAGCTGGCACGCACACTATAACCCCACAACTTGAAAATCTAACCTATTTTACAACTTCTCCAACTAGTGCAACCGTAACATTTCCTACAACAACAAGTCCATTTACTCAAGATTTTTGCATTGTCCCAAATGGTATCCATCATGATTTAGAAATTGCAGTTATTCCTATTGATGTTGCTCGTCCAGGATTTGATGCCAATTATAAAATTAGATACAAAAACAAAGGAAACTTAAATGAAAACGCAATCATCAATTTCAATTACAACGATGCTATTTTAGACTTGGTTTCTTTAAGTGTTGCACCAACTTCACAAACAACTGGAACACTTTCTTGGAATGTTGGTACAATTGCTCCATTTCAATCGGGTGAAATTTTGGTTACTTTAAATGTAAATTCTCCAATGGAAACGCCAGCTGTAAATGGTGGTGATGTTTTAAGTTATACTGCAATAGCCAATGGTTTAAATACCGATGAAACGCCAGATGATAATACTTTTACATTAAGTCAAGTAGTGGTAAACTCTTTTGATCCAAATGATAAAACATGTTTAGAAGGAACAATAATTAACCCAAGTAATATTGGTAAGTATGTGCATTATAAAATTCGTTTTGAAAATACTGGAACATTTGCGGCACAAAATATTGTGGTTAAAGATATGATTAACACTGCAAAATTTGATATTGCATCATTACAAATGACAGATGCATCGCATAGTTGCGTAACCAGAATTACCAATCCAAACAAAGTAGAATTCATCTTTGAAAACATCAATCTTCCTTTTGATGATGCCAATAATGATGGTTATGTGGTTTTCAAAATCAAAACAAAACCAACGTTGGTTGTTGGAAATACAATTAGTAACTCAGCCAATATTTATTTTGATTATAATTTTCCAATAGTTACCAATACAGCAACTTCTACGTTTTCAGTTTTGCAAAACGATACTTTTGAGTTCGATAATTACTTCACCATCTACCCAAATCCAGTAAATGAAGTGCTAAATCTAACCACAAAACAAACAACAGAAGTTTACAGTTTAACAATTTACAATCTTTTAGGACAACAAGTGCAAACAACCACCAACCCAACCAATACAGTTGATGTTTCAAGTCTAAAAACTGGGAATTATATTGTAAAAATAGTTACAGACAAAGGAGTTTCGAGCAGTAAGTTTGTGAAAGAGTAGCATATTTTTTTATAAAAAATAAATGATATGTTAAAATTTTCTATATATTTGGCCCCAATAAACTAAATACTAACTAAAAATCTAATTTATTATGTTAAAAGAATTCAAAAATTTTATTATGACAGGAAACGTTATTGAGTTTGCTGTTGGTGTAATCATGGCCGGAGCCGTTGGTGCTGTTGTTAATGGTTTTGTTGCTGATATTGCAATGCCTTTAGTAGGTATGTTAACTGGTGGAGTTGATTTTGCAGCTCTTAAATATGTGCTTTCTCCAGAAGTTAAAGATGCTGCTGGTGTTGTAACAAGTCCTGAAAACGCTGTAAGATACGGTGCATGGATTAACACTTTGGTAAGCTTAGTTGTTATTGGTTTTGTAATGTTTATGATTATCAAAGCATACAACAAAATGAAAAAACCAGTTGAAGCTCCAGCTCCAGCAGGACCATCTCAAGAAGAATTGCTTACACAAATTAGAGATTTATTGAAAAAATAATTCCGCTACATTATATATTCTAACTAAACCGCTTCTTTATTGAGGCGGTTTTTCTTTTTTTATATTGTTGTTGATTGAATTGAAATTCTACCTACTTTTGTGTTTCTAAATTTTATTAAACATCTAAATATAGTTAATATGAGAGTTGCTGTAGTTGGCGCAACCGGTATGGTTGGTGAAGTAATGCTTCAAGTTTTAGCAGAAAGAAATTTTCCTGTAACCGAATTAATTCCTGTGGCTTCCGAAAAGTCTGTTGGAAAAGAAATTGAGTTTAAAGGAACAAAATATAAAGTAGTTGGTTTGCAAACAGCTGTCGACATGCGACCAGATATTGCATTGTTTTCTGCTGGTGGCGAAACTTCATTAGCTTGGGCTCCAAAGTTTGCAGAAGTGGGTACAACCGTAATTGACAATTCTTCTGCATGGAGAATGGATCAAACCAAAAAATTAATCGTTCCAGAAATCAATGCTTCTGAATTGACAAAAGAAGATAAAATTATAGCCAATCCAAATTGTTCAACAATCCAGATGGTCATGGTTTTAGCACCATTGCATAAAAAATATAAAATCAAAAGAGTAATTGTTTCTACTTACCAGTCGATTACTGGAACTGGTGTTAAAGCAGTACAACAATTAGAAAACGAATACGCTGGAGTTCAAGGCGAAATGGCATATAAATATCCAATTCACCGAAACGCAATTCCTCATTGTGATAGTTTTGAAGAAAACGGATACACTAAAGAAGAAATGAAATTGGTTCGTGAAACTCAAAAAATCATTGGCGACAAAACAATAGCTGTTACAGCAACTGCTGTTCGTGTGCCAATAGTTGGTGGTCATAGCGAAGCAGTAAATGTTGAATTTGTAAACGATTTTAACGTAAGTGAAATTAGAGAAATTCTTCATCACACGGATGGTGTTACTGTTCAAGATAATTTAGATACTTTCTCGTATCCAATGCCTTTGTTTGCTCAAGGGAAAGACGATGTTTTTGTTGGTAGAATCCGTCGTGATGAAAGTCAACCGAACTCTTTAAATATGTGGATTGTTGCTGATAATTTAAGAAAAGGAGCTGCTACCAATACAATTCAAATTGCTGAATATTTGGTTGTAAATAATTTAGTGTAATCTAATTTAAATAAAATGAAAAAAATAGCACTTATAACTTCATTGTTTTTTATGGCAAATAGTAATGCTCAAGTTAGGTTAGTTGAGGTATCTGCAAAATCATCTCAAATAGTTTACCCTAAAACGACACAAGTCAAACATATTGATACTTACTTTGGTACTGAGATTGATGATGTATACCATTGGTTAGAAGATGATAAATCCAAAGAAACAGAAGAATGGGTAAAAGCTCAAAATGTGGTTACAAATGACTATTTGGGTAAAATTCCTTTTAGAAATGAACTAAAAGAGAAAATGACAAAGTTGTGGAACTATGAAAAAATAAGTGCGCCATTTGTAGAGGGAAATTATACATACTATTATAAAAACAATGGATTGCAAAATCAATCTGTGTTATACCGTCAAGACAAAAAAGGTGTCGAACAGGTGTTTTTAGACCCAAATACTTTTTCTAAAGATGGAACAACTTCTTTAGATAATGTTAGTTTTTCTAAAGATGGTTCATTGGTTGCCTATTCAATTTCAGAATCTGGGAGTGATTGGAGAAAAGTGATTTTTTTAGATGTAATCACTATGAAAAAAAAGACAGATATTTTGATAGATGTTAAGTTTAGCGGACTTTCTTGGAAAGGTAATGAAGGGATTTATTATTCAAGTTACGACAAACCAAAAGGAAGTGAGTTAAGTGCTAAAACGGAACAACATAAATTGTATTTCCATAAGTTAGGAACAATTCAGAAAACAGATAAAGTTATTTTTGGGGATAAAGAAAAATACCGATATGTTACTGGTACAGTTTCTGAAGATAATAATTATTTAACTATTTCAGCAGCAAACTCAACTTCGGGAAATGAATTGTTTATCCAAGATTTAAAGAATCCAAAAGGAACTTTAGTCAAAATAAATGAGGGTTTTGATTATGATGTTGATGTTATTGATAATGTTGGTTCAAAAATATTTTTACTAACAAATTATGATGCTCCTAACAAAAAAGTTGTGGCATTTGATATGTCAAATCCTTCTCCAAATAAATGGGAAGATGTGATTAGTGAAACTCAAAATGTTTTGTCAGTATCGACAGGATCAGGATACATTTTTGCAAATTATCTAAGAGATGCAGTTTCTTATGTTTTACAGTATAATTATGACGGAAAATTAGTTAGCCAAATTGAACTTCCTGGAGTTGGAACAGTTTCTGGATTTAGCGGTAAAAAAGAAGATAAAATACTTTACTATTCATTTACAAATTACATAACGCCAGGTAGTATATACTCTTATATACCGGGTAGACAAATATCTGACTTATATAGAAGGCCTAAGATTGAGTTTAATAGTGATGATTATATAACAAAACAAGTATTTTATAATTCAAAAGACGGTACAAGAGTTCCAATGATTATTACCTATAAAAAAGGATTAGATTTAAACGGTAAAAACCCAACAATTCTTTATGGTTATGGAGGATTCAACATAAGTATCACACCAAGTTTTGGAATAGCTAATGCAATTTGGTTGCAAAATAACGGTATTCTAGCGGTTGCAAATATACGTGGTGGTGGCGAATACGGTAAAAAATGGCATGATATGGGAACCAAAATGGAGAAACAAAACGTTTTTGATGATTTCATTGCGGCAGCAGAATATTTGTTTAAAGAAAAATACACATCTTCTGATTATCTGGCGTTAAAAGGCGGTTCAAATGGAGGATTATTGGTTGGTGCAGTTATGACTCAAAGACCAGATTTAGCAAGAGTTGCATTGCCGGCAGTTGGTGTGTTAGACATGTTGCGTTACCATACATTCACAGCAGGAGCTGGTTGGGCTTATGATTATGGAACTGCAGAAGAATCTAAAGAAATGTTTCAGTATTTATTGAAGTATTCTCCAGTTCACAATGTGAAAAAAGGAGTTCAATATCCAGCAACATTAATCACAACTGGTGATCACGATGATAGAGTAGTGCCAGCACATAGTTTTAAATTTGCAGCTCAATTACAAGAAGCTCAAAAAGGTGATTTTCCAACTTTAATCCGAATTGATGTAAAATCAGGTCATGGTGCTGGAAAATCAACAGCTGCTACTATTCAAGAAAATGCAGATATTCAAGCTTTCACTTTGTTTAATATGGGGATTCAAAGATTGCCTCGTTACTAAAATTAAATAATAAAAAACCCAATTGACTTTATATTTTGTTAAAATCAATTGGGTTTCTTTTTAGGTTTCTTAGCTTTGCTTCGATGAATAAAAAGTCTTTCATAACGAGTTTTTCCTTCGGACTAATTGTATTAGTAGCATTACTTTTACAAGCTTTTCACGCTGGGCATCACTTAGAAGAACTTTTTGCCGAAAAACAATGCCACCATAAATACGATAAGTATAAAACTGAAATTTCGCACGCGCATCACGATTTTGATGATTGTTTTGTTTGCGAGTTCACTTTCAGTAATTACATTAATTCTACTTATTCTTTTTTTAAAATAGATAAAGTTGAGACTTCTCATTTTTATTCTTTTTTCTATTCTAAAGAAATTCTTCAATCGTTTCGAGGCAGTCTTTTTGCACTTCGAGCACCACCAACTTTTATTGTTTAAATCAATTTAATTCTATTCTAATTTTTTGGAATTGATACCTATTTATTTTTAACAATAAAAACATTTACATGAAATCATATTTACTCGCCTTCTTTTTAGGGCTATCAATACTTGCGTCAGCGCAAAATAAAGTCATTGGAACAATTTCCAACAATCAAAACCAACCTTTTTCGGGTGTGATTATTTCAATTCCAGAAATTCATAAAGAAACAACTTCTGACCAAAACGGGAAATATTTTTTAAATAATTTACCAAATGGAAATTTCAAAATAATTTTCAAACATATTGGTTTTGAAACCGTGACAAAAGACTTAAAAATCAATCAAAAGGAAACAATTATAAATGTTGTTTTACAAGAAGAAACACATCAGATGGATGAAGTTATTGTATCGACAGCTTTCAACAAATTGCAATCGCAAAATGTAATGAAAGTTGAACATCAATCACTAAAATCGCTTTCGCAAAAAGGAACATCAACACTTATTGAAGGATTAGCAACAATTCCAGGAGTTTCGCAAGTTTCTACTGGAACTTCAATCGGAAAACCAGTTATTCGTGGTTTGAGTGGCAATCGCGTTTTGGTTTACTCGCAAGGCGTTCGTATGGAAAATCAACAGTTTGGCGAAGAACATGGTTTAGGTCTAAATGATGCCGGAATAGAAAGTGTTGAGGTTATCAAAGGACCAGCTTCGTTGCTTTATGGTTCAGATGCGATTGGTGGCGTTTTGTATTTTAATCCAGAAAAATTTGGAAAGCAGAATTCCTCGGAGTTAAATTTTAACCAAAAATATTTTTCAAATACTAATGGATTTAATTCGTCAGTTGGCTATAAATTATCGGGTGAAGATTTGAAATTTTCTACTAGAATAAGTAATAATAAGCATGCCGATTATAAAATTCCTGATGGAAACCGAGTAACAAATACACGTTATAATGAATTGGATTTTAAAACGGGTTTAGGATATTCTAACGCATTTTTTTCTACTGTTTTTAGATATAATTTTAACCGATTAGATTTGGGAATTCCAGAAGAAGGAATTGCTGAACAATCAACTTCTAAAAAAACAGATTTTCCTAAACAAGGAGTTTTTAGCCAAGTTTTTAGTTTAAATAACAGCATTTATTTTAAAAATTCTAAGTTAGATGCTGACTTAGGTTATATCTTGAATGACAGAAGTGAATTTGAAGATAGTGATGTTGCTATTTTGCAAATGAAACTAAAAACATTCAATTATAATGTAAAATATTATTTGCCTAAACTGGGAAATTTTGAATCTATTATTGGAGCACAAGGAATGCACCAAACCAATGAAAATTTCGGAGAAGAATTTCTAATTCCAAATGCAACTACAAATGATTTGGGCGTTTTCGGAACTGTAAATTATGAATGGAATAAAAATGTAGTGCAAGCCGGAATTCGTTTTGATTCTAGAAAAATAACATCTGAAACTAATGGTGTTTTAGGCGAAGAAGGCTATTTTGAAGCAATTGAAAAAAAATATGAAAGTTTCAATTCTTCTTTAGGTTTCAAAACTAATTTGAAAGAAAATATAATTCTTCGTGTGAATTTGGCATCTGGATTTAGAGCTCCAAATTTGGCTGAACTAACTTCAAATGGAGTTCACGAAGGAAGCAATCGTTATGAAATTGGGAATTCTGATTTAGAAAATGAACAAAATTTTCAAACCGATTTGAATTTGGAATACAGAAATTCACATTTTGAATTATTTGCCAACGGATTTTACAATCACATCAACAATTATATTTTTATTTCGCCAAATGGAACTACAATTGACGAAAATGAAGTTTATGATTACCTTCAAGCTAATGCTGCTTTATATGGTGGAGAAGCAGGAATTCATTTTCATCCGCATCCTATTGATTGGCTTCATGTTACAAGTAGTTTTGAAAATGTTACTGGAAAAAAACAAAACGGCGACAATTTGCCATTAATTCCAGCAAACAAATGGAATAATGCAATCAAAACCGAATTCAAACCAACTAAGTATTTCAAAGATAGTTTTGCTGTAGTAAATATTGAATATGTTTTCAATCAAAATAATCCAAGTCTGTTTGAAACAAAATCAAATGATTATACTTTGTTAAATCTTGGTTTTGGAGGAAAAGTAACTTTTGGAAAAATGATTTTTGATGTCAACTTGAACGCCAATAATTTGTTGAATAAAACCTATGTTTCACATCTGTCAAGACTTAAAACGGATGGAATACCCAATATTGGAAGAAATGTAGTTTTAGGTTTAAACTTCAACATTTAAAAGGAGATTATTTAAACTAAAAAGTGCTTCTATATCGGAAGCACTTTTTTTAATAGTCTAATTTCACATAACGCATGTGTTTGACAATACGTGATTTTCTTCTTTCAATATAGGAAGACGAATTAGTAGCCTTATATTTTCTTGGATTTGGGAGAATAGCTGCTATTCCAGCTGCTTCAAATTTTGTTAAATCGTTGGCACTTTTTCTATACCAATGTTGAGAAGCCGCTTCAATACCATAAACACCATCACCCATTTCTATTGAATTGAGATAGACTTCCATAATACGTTCTTTACTCCAAAAAATCTCTATTAATACTGTAAAATAAGCTTCTAATCCTTTGCGCAAATAACTTCTTCCTTGCCATAAAAAAATATTTTTTGCGGTTTGTTGCGAAATCGTGCTTCCGCCTTTTAAACGCTTTCCTTTACTGTTGTTTTTAACTGCTTTTTGAATGGCGCTAAAATCAAATCCGTAATGCGTTAAGAAAGTTCCATCTTCGCTAGCAATAACCGCTTTCTGAATATTAGGTGAGATTTCTTCAATCGGAACCCAATCGTGACTTAAAACCATTTCTTTTCCAGCCGATTTGTTTTCGATGGCTCTAATTGCCATTAAAGGTGTATAAGGAATAGGAATCCATCTAAAAAGGATAACCAACACAATTGAAATGGCAAAGAACCATAACATTGATTTTTTTATAAAATGAAAAATTTTTCTAAACATTTACATGATTAAATTTTAGTTTTTGATAAATTTTATTGTTTTGATTTTATCATCAGAAGTAATTTTAGCAAAATAAATACCCGTAGCGTAATTGGCTATATTTAATTTTACTAAAGTGGAATCAAAATTTGATTCGTTAACAATTTGACCATTATAATTATAAATTGTAACCGATTCAATTTTATTATTATTTTCAATTGTTAACTCATTATTGGCTGGATTTGGATAATATTTTAAACTTTCGAAATCAAAATTAGTTGATGTTAATGAAGCAGTAGGACTAAAAGTTAAATTGTCTAAATAAGCATTGTCTTGTATTGTTTTTCCAACATGTTGAAGTGAAATTCTAATATTACTACCAATATATTGAGATAGATTATACTCAAAAGATTGATTTGAATTGATACTTCTATTTAATAAATTAGATTCAATTTCATCTATGATAGTACCATTTACGATGACTCTAAATTTTGAATAGTCAGCATTATCGGCAAAAGTTTGATTCAGATCGAACTTCATGAATAAACTAGTAGTTGCAGTAGTGTTTACTTTCATGTTTAGTTTAGATATGCTATTTTGATTGTTTTCCCAAACATTTCCAAATGCATTCCATTCATTTCCAGAACTGCCTTTCATTTGTAAAATAGAATTTGAACTGTCTTCTTGATCCACAATAATAGAGGTTGTAGTGTTTTGAGTTCCCTCAAAAATTAAATCATTATTAATAGAATTAAAATTATAAATTAATCCACCATTTGGATTATTTATTATGTTGTTATAACCTTCTTTAAGTTCAAAATCATCAAATGCATTTGGATGACCACCAGAAGCTGAAAAATTAATGTAAAATGTATAGTTGCCAGAAACAATAGGTGTAAATGCTGTGTTTATTTTGAAATAGTTTGTTGTTGAATAGTTTGGATAGGTAGGTGTATGACTTAATTTGTTTTTCATAGATGGAAGTGTATTTCCTAGCCCAGTAAATAAAGAAATACTCTCTCCAGAATACGCATACCCTTTTTTGAACTTGTAACTAAAGGTATAGGTTGTTCCTGCTTCTAAATAAAAAGTAGGAGTAAAAAGGTTGTGCGAGAAATCTCCAATTTTTAAAAAGTAGGTGTCGTCAAATCCTGTTAAAGGATAGCCAGATGTAGTTGAAGAGTTTCTTGATTCCCAGTTATAGCCATTTCCTTTTTTAAAACAATTTGGAAAAATATTCATTCCATATTCAGTCATCGAATTAAACTTTTCCATCCAAGGAAGTGGTTGCGGATTACATGTTGTGCTGAATTTTTTTGGACCTACAGACAAGCTAGAATTAGTGTTGCAAACAGATCGTGTATAATAATCATATTTAGTTGAAGGAACAAGATTAGTGAGTAATTTGGAATTTGCATTTGTAACTTCTACAATTGTGCCTGTTCCAAGTGTAAATCCTTCCACACCATATTCTATCTCATAATTATTAGAATTTGTTTGCACTTGCCATGATATTAAAGCTGATGAATTTGTTTCATTACTCACATTAATATCTATTGGCTCTGTGCAGTTTGATATATTCCCATAATATAAATCATCCATAATAATTAAAAAAGGGCTAAGATTACTGATTACTCCATCTAATTGAAAAGCAATGTGTTTAGCAATACCAGTATAATTTTCAAATGTAATTTCATATTCTTTACCTTGTATATCAAAATCGGTAAAACTTATATTTTGATAGGGAACAAATGTACTTTTATCATAAGGATTTAAAATGGTCCCTATAGTTAACGTTCCATTTAAGTTTTCATAAATTGAATTGAGCCAAAACTTAATCTTTTTAGTAGCATCAAAATCTTCCAAAAAAGGCGAAACTAAAAGTCCTTTTTTTATCAGGTAGGGAGAAGAACTGTCTTGAGTTTTAGATAATGAAACAACATAAGGAAAGCTATTTACGTTTTCAAGAATAGTATAACTTGCGTCACTTGCGTTTTCATGAAATGTCCAACATTTCGACAAAGATTCAAGATAGGTTTGATTTGAATTAGGTGGCGTGAAATCTTCATAAAAAGGAGTGTTTTTAGTGCACGAAATTTTAAATTTATAGCGATTACTCCAAACACTACTACTTGATGATGAACAGTTGGCTCTTACTCTATACTCATAAACACCTTCTGTTAGTCCGTTTAATAGATATGAACTTGATGCTATATTACTTACTAAAGTACCTGTTGTAAATCCAGTAGAACCATATTCAATTTCCCAGTTTATAGTATTTCCTTGATTGTTGTCATTCCATGCTAACGAAGCAGTATCGATACTAGTTTGATGTGCAATTAATTCGGTAGGTTTTGGGCATGGACTTTCTAAATATTCAAAATCATCAATATAAACTACGGCATTGTTACTACTTTCACTTATTTTTATTCCAATAAATTTGTCAGTGCCATAATAATTTGAAAAATCAACCTCATATTGTGTCCAAGGTCCAGATGTGATAGATGATAAAAGAGTTATGTTTTGATAAGGGGTAAAAGTTGTATAATCATTATCAGTAGATAATGTTCCAATAGTAAGTTGACAATCATATTCACTTTTAAGCCAGAATTTTATTCTTTTATAATTGTTAAAATCAATTAACCGTGGACTCACTAGTATTACCTTATTGATAACATCTGCAATACCAGAACTTGTATTTTTTTTAATGAATATTGATTTTGTTCCGCTATGTTTTAAATAAGTTGATGGGTTGATAAATGTTCCTGGAGACCAAAAACTTGAATTTATGATTGGTGTTATTCTTTTCCAACAATTTTTTATGTCTCCAACTGTTTGATCATCAAAGCTAGTTGTATATCCAGCAGTAATTCCTTCGCATTTTGTTGTAAATGTTTGTTTTTTTGTCCAATTGCTATACTCCGTGCCACATTTAGAACGGATGTAAAAATCAAAAGTAGTATCATCTTGAGTGATATTTGTAATTGTATATGGGCTTGATATAGCAGTCAACACAACACCAGTTCCCTGTGTAAATCCCGCAATACCATATTCTATCTCAAATTCTGTTGCGTTTGAGCTTGGCATTTGTTCCCAAGAAAGTGTGACTTCATTAAACTTTTCATTTATTACTTTTTGATTTATTGGCTGTACACAAATTGGCTGCGTTTCGTAATAAAAATCATCAATAATAAAATTATCAGGTGAAAATGAAGTGTTACTATGTTTGAAAGCTATATAATTCCCTGTTCCAGAGTAATTGTCCATATTTATTATATATTCTTTCCATTGTATTGGGAATGATAAGTTACTAAAATCATTCATTTGGCTTGGTAAAATTGTTTCAATCAATGAAAAGGTTGAAGTATCATTCGGGTCTGTCATTGTTCCGACCATAAGGCTTGATAAATTCAAATCACCTCCTATACTATACATGCTGAATCTGATTCTTTTATTTTGAGATAAATCCTGTATTTGTGGTGTTATTAAAAGTGGTGTTCCTTGATTATTTTTTATTTTTATAGCTTGAATACCTGTTTGTGGGGCAATTGAACTTGGATGTCCATTGGTTAAATAGCCTGAAGTTATTCCTATTTGAAATACGTTATTTGTGATGCTTTTCCAGCAAGGATTTATGTATGTTGTTTCTTCAAAAGAAGTATAATATCCTGAAGAAATAGTATTACAGGTTGTTTGGAAATTACTGAGAGGAGTCCAATTAGAATAGAAATCTTCACTACAAATCGCTCTTACTTTAATTTCATAATTTGTATTTCCAATAAGATTTTGTATTGTATAAGGATTTTCACTAATAGTAATAGTTTGAATTTGTCCTGAGAATAAATTTTTCACATACAATTCCCAATTATTTTGAATTTGATCAGAGTCAAAACTTATTAATGCATTGTTTTCATTAATATTTGTAACAGTCAAATTTGTGTTGTCGAAACAATTTATAGATTGTTCGTAGGCAAAATTTTCTAAATAAATTGTTCCAGAGTTACCATATGTTTTAACTGCTATATGATTGTCAATTGCTTGATAGTTATTCATGAAAACTTCAACTTTTTGAAACCCAGAAGACGCATTTATTGTAATCGTTTTTAAAGGATGAAAAGTGGTAGGGTCGTTCGGACTAGCTATTGTACCTAATTGAATAGTGTAATTTCCTTGAGAACTTTTTGCATAGAATGAAAATTTTTTATCAGTAGATAAATCTGCTATTTTTGGTGATACCAACATTAGTCCATAATTATTCGACCATCCTACAAATAATGATTCACCTGTAATTACATTAGAGGTCGTGCTTATTTCTGAAATATCACTATAAGTATTTCCAGATGTATTCTGTAATCTGTATCCTCTCCAGCCTTCGTTTACATCGATAGAATTAAAGTCATAAGAGTAACCAACAGTTTTAGGAGTCATTGTTTCGTAACTACTGTTAATAATTACATCTGTTTCCCATAATGTAGGTTGTCCAAAAGAATTATATATGTTTCTGCTAAACTCATAAGCGATAAACGGATTTAATTTGACTAATTTTGGCGATCCTGAAACTGCAGCACTTGTAAAATATGTTGTAGTGCCCACTGGTCTATAGCGATATGCCCACAGTGAATTTGTTCCACTTACTTGATAATTTCCGTCTATATTAACTTTAGCCATTTGAGCTTGAGTCGTTAAAGAGATAAAGGTAATAATGATAAGTAATTTTTTTTTCATTGCATTTTTTTTATATTAATTCTGCCAATTCTTTTCCGACCAAACTACCAATTGCGACACCCATTCCGCCTAATCTAACACCGCAATATACATTTTCTGATAATTGCGAGACTATTGGGTTTTTGCTATTTCCAATTCCCATTATGCCGCTCCAACGATGTGCAATTTGAAAATCTTGATTGGGTAAAATTACATTTTTTAATAACGCTTCCAATTTATTTTGAATTTTTTCTGTTTGTGATAAATCTGTTGTAGTTTCTCCTTCAAAATCTAGATTTCGTCCGCCACCAAGTAAAATTCTATTATCAATATTCCTAAAATAGTAGTAACCTTTGTCTAAATGAAATGTTCCTTTTATGTCTAAATTAGAAATTGGTTCTGTTATTAATACTTGAGCACGAGCTGGTTTTACAGCGTTGTTGGTTAATTGTGAGGCAAATCCGTTTGTTGCAAAAAGCAGTTTTTTGGTTTCAAACGAATAATCATTTACCACAATTTCAACATTTGAATTTTTATCTGAAAAGGAAGAAACGTTAGCATGATTTAGAATC
This sequence comes from Flavobacterium sp., assembly GCF_027531705.1. GTDB lineage: Bacteria > Bacteroidota > Bacteroidia > Flavobacteriales > Flavobacteriaceae > Flavobacterium. Next base: position 44,324 of record NZ_JAPZSP010000021.1, read on the forward strand.
ATAATATTTTCAGAAATCGCTTTTTTCAACAAAGCTTGCATCATATTTCCAGTATCTATTTGCCCTTCAAAAGGATTGAAAATCAAATATTCTTGTATGTTTTTGAAATCAAATCGATCCACTTCTTTAGCAAAAACATCTGTTTTGAATAATGGTTTTATGATTTCGTTTATAAAAGGAAGTTTTTGCAAACATTCGTTATAAGTTGATTCGTCGTCTTTTAAAAATAATTCATATCCACCGTATGGCTTGAAATCAATCGCTGAATCACCAAGGTTTTTCCGTAGTAATTGTAATCCTCTCCAGCGTTTTTCAATTAGTTGAATTACTTCTTCTTCGGTATGGTTTTTTAAATCGTCAATTATTTCTGAAAGACTTCCAAAGCAAGCAAATCCAGCATTTTTTGTGCTAGCACCTTGCGGTAGAATCCCTTTTTCAAGAATTAAAATTTTGCTTTCAGGAAAACGTTCACGTAGATTTAAGGCACAATGTAGACCAACAATTCCGCTTCCGACTATAGTGTAATCAATGTTTGTAAACCAATTTTTAAGTTCCCAATAACTCAGTTGCATAGAAATAAATTTTTATAAAAATACAATTTTTTTGATATTGAAATAATATTCGGTTTAAAATAGTAAAACGTTTATTAATTCTAAAAATAGTTGTGAATGTGATAATTATGAAGAATGCATTTCATCGATTTGTTAATAACTTTTATAAAAACATGAAAATAACACAAAAAACATGATAATTTTGAAAGTCTATTTTTTAACCAAAAAAAACTAAAAATTATGAAGTTAAAGTTACTTCCAGTGGCATTGTTTGCGATAACGAGTTTCGCTTTTGCCCAACAAAAACCTTTGTGGAATGTTTCCGCCAAAAGTGATATAGTTAAACTTGACAGTAAAATGCAAGTCCCAACTAATCATTTATTAGATTTAGATGTTGCTTCTTTAAAAACGTCTATTCAAAACGCATCTGATAGGTTTTCAGTTGCCAAAACTTCTAATGTAGTCATTTCGTTACCAAATGAAAATGGTCAAATGGAGAATTTTAGAGTTTATGAAAATTCTAATATGGATCCTGAATTGGCGGCAAAATATCCAGAAATTAAATCATATATCGGAATAGGAATTGACAATCCAACTTCTACTGGTTACTTCAGTGTTTCACCACTTGGGTTTAAAGGAATGATTTTAAGTGCGGATAAATCGGCGGTTTTTATCGAACCTTACTCTAAAGATTTAAAAACGTATTCAGTTTATAGAAAATCTGATAAAACACAATCACTTGATAAATTTGAATGTAAAGTGATTTCAGATGCAAACAGTCAATTAGATAATGAAGTTCAAGCAAGGCCAAATGCTGATGATGCTACTTTAAGAACATTTCGTTTAGCAATGTCTGTTACAGGTGAATACACTGCTTATTTTGGTGGAACAAAAGCACTTGCATTAGCAGCTATCAATAATACAATGACTCGTGTAAACGGTGTTTTTGAGAAAGATTTTGGAGTAAGAATGGTATTAATAGCTAATACAGATTTGGTAATTTATACCGCAGCTTCCTCCGATCCTTATTCAGCTGCAACAGCTGGTTCTGGTGGTGCATGGAATGGAGAATTACAAAATACTTTAACATCTGTAATTGGCGAAGCTAATTATGATGTAGGTCACTTATTTGGTGCCTCTGGTGGTGGTGGAAATGCAGGATGTATTGGATGCGTTTGTGTAAACGGACAAAAAGGAAGTGGATTTACTTCTCCAAATGATGGAATTCCGTCTGGAGATAATTTTGACATCGATTATGTAGCACACGAATTAGGTCATCAATTTGGTGCAAACCACACATTTACAACTGGAAATGAAGGAACAGGAGTTCATATGGAACCAGGCTCAGGTTCAACAATTATGGGTTATGCTGGTATAACAACTCTTGATGTGCAACCACATTCTGATGCGTATTTTCACGCAATTAGTATTCAACAAGTAACTAATAATGTTAAAACCAAAACGTGTCAGACTAACACGGCAACTGGAAATTCTGTACCAACGGCTAATGCTGGCTTGGATTTTACAATCCCAAAAAGTACTCCATTTATGTTAACCGGCTCTGCAACTGATGCAAATGGTGATGCACTTACTTATAATTGGGAGCAAATGAACTCTCAAACTACAACTGCAGCACCAAGTGCAACTAAAACCTCTGGTGTAAATTTTAGATCATATAATTCTTCTACTTCACCAACAAGATATTTCCCAAATATGTCTAGAGTTTTAGCTGGAGCTACAACTACGGCTGGTTCTGAAATCACGGTTGAAGCATTACCTTCAGTAGCAAGAACTTTAAATTTCAGAATGACAGTTAGAGATAACAGAGCTGGTGGACCAGCAAATAATTCTGATGATGCAATTATTACTGTTAATGCAACAGCTGGACCATTTACTGTAAGTGCTCCAAATACAGCAGTTTCGTATGTCGGTGGAAGTTCTCAAACTGTAACATGGGCTGTTGCTGGAACTACTGCAAATGGCGTAAACTGTGCTAATGTTGATATTTTAATTTCTACAAATGGCGGAACAACATGGTCAACTTTATTAGCTGCAACTCCAAATGATGGAACTCAAGCAGTAACAATTCCAAATACACCAGGAACTACTAATAGAATAATGGTAAAAGGAACCAATCATATTTTCTTTGATGTTTCTAATACAAACTTTACAATTACTTCAGGTGTAACTGATACTATTGCTCCAACCGCTCCAACATTAGCAGCTTCTGGAACAACTCAAACTACAACAAGTTTGTCTTGGTCAGGTGCTACAGACAATGTTGCTGTGACTGGTTATGATGTATATAAAGATGGTGTTTTACTTGGCTCAACAGCTTCTACAACATACGCAGTTTCTGGATTAGTAGCTTCAACTACTTATTCATTTACGGTTAGAGCAAAAGACGCTGCAGGAAATGTTTCTGTTGCTAGTAATGCAGTTTCTGTTACAACTTCTTCTCCAGTAGTTGACACAACGGCTCCAACAGCTCCAACATTGTCAGCTTCAGGAACTGCTTCTACTTCAACTAATTTATCGTGGTCGGGTGCTACTGATAATATTGGTGTAACTGGTTATGATGTATATAGAAATGGTGTATTAGTTGGTTCGACTACTACAGCTACAACTTATGCAGCAACTGGTTTAACAGCAGCAACTGCTTATACTTTTAATGTAAGAGCAAAAGATGCTGCAGGAAATGTATCAGTAAATAGTAATACAGTTTCAGTGACTACTTTAGCTAATACAGTAACTTATTGTACTTCAGCTGCAACAAATACAGCTGATGAAAGAATTGGTAGAGTTCAATTAGGAACAATTAATAATCCTTCAACAGGAACTGCTGGATATGAAAATTTTACAGCAATTTCTACAAATCTTGTTAGAAGTACTGCTAACACAATCACAATTACTCCAACTTGGACAGCAACAGTTTATGCTGAAGGTTATGCAGTGTATATTGATTACAACCAAAATGGAGTCTTTACAGATGCTGGTGAAACAGTTTACACAAGAGCTGCTACAACTGTAACTCCAGTTTCTGGAGCATTTACAGTTCCTGCAACTGCAACATTAGGCGCAACTAGAATGAGAGTTAAAATGTCTTACAATACAACTCCAACATCATCTTGTGGATCATATACTTATGGACAAGTGGAAGATTACACTGTAAATATTACTGCTTCTGTGGCTAAAATGGATGATGCTTCTTCTAGTGATTCTATTTCTTTCAAATTATTCCCAAATCCTGTTCAAGGCGATTTATTGAATATTACAGATGTAGATGCTGATTCTACTTTCAAAGTTTTCAATATGATGGGACAAGAATTAGGAAAAGGTAAAATAGAAAATGAAAGCATTTATGTTGGTTCATTATCAGCTGGAACTTATTTAATTGAAGTTTCAAATGCTAAAGGTTCAACCTCAAAACGTTTTGTCAAACAATAATTCGATTTTAAGTTTTTTAAAAGCCATTCGCAATTGTGAATGGCTTTTTTTATTACTTTTAACCAATTAATAAAATCAGTATTTACAATGAAGAAATTATTTTTTATAATCGTTAGTACAATGAGTATAGCAGCATCAGCGCAACAAGTTTTATCTCCAGAATTACTTTGGAAATTAGGAAGGGTTTCTGTTATAGGAATTTCAAAAGATGGAAAATCGGTGGTTTATAAAGTAGCCATTCCATCAGTAGAAGAAAATAAATCAAACTCCAAATTTTACACTATTCCAGTAAATGGAGGAAATGCAACCGAAGTAAAAGAAACCAAAGATTTAGTTGTCGATAAAAATGTTTCTCCAGATGGAAAATACATTTTGTCTTCTCAAGAAGTAAAAATCAATAAAGTTTTAGGTAAAGATATTTATCCAAATCTTGATAAATCAAATGCACAAGTTTACAACTCGTTAGATTATCGTCATTGGGATACTTACAATGATGGAAGTCATAATCATGTGTTTTATGCTGAAAATAAAGACAAGGCAACACCAATTGATATAATGCCAAACGAACCTTACGATGCGCCTCAAAAACCTTTTGGTGGTGACGAAGATTTTATTTGGTCGCCAGATTCTAAAAGCATTATCTATGTGTCTAAAAAGAAGTTCGGAACAGAATATGCTATTTCTACAAACACCGATTTGTATGAATACAATTTAGAAACTAAAACTACCAAAAACCTAACAGAAACCAATAAAGGATACGATACCAATCCGACGTTTTCTCCAACGGGAAATCCAACTTGGTTGCAAATGAAACGTGACGGATATGAAGCGGATAAAAATGACATTATCGTTCGTTTCAAAGGAATGGATATGAATCTTACAGCCAATTGGGACGGAAGTGTAGATAATTACGCATGGAGCGCTGATGGTAAAAAAGTATATTTTGTTGCCGCAGTTGATGGAACTAAACAATTATTTGAAGTAAACTTTCCTGGAGTAACTAGAATTGCAATTACTGTTACTCAAGTTACTAATGGTGATTTCGATGTGTCGGATATTGTGGCGTTCTCTGGCGACAATGTTATCGTTACAAGAACCGATATGAATCACGCCGCTGAGGTCTATTCATATAATTTGAAGAAAAAAACTTGGTTGCAATTGACTAAAATCAATGATGAAACTTACAGCAAATTAGCTTTGCCAAAATACGAAAGGAGATATGTAACCACAACTGATGGAAAGAAAATGTTGGTTTGGGTAATTTTACCTCCAAATTTTGATAAAACTAAAAAATATCCAACTCTTTTGTATTGCCAAGGCGGACCTCAATCGCCGTTAACTCAAAGTTATTCTTTCCGTTGGAATTTCTCTTTGATGGCTTCACAAGGTTATGTTGTGGTTGCGCCAAACCGTCGCGGAATGTATGGTCACGGACAAGAATGGAACGAACAAATTTCTAAAGATTGGGGCGGACAAGTAATGGACGATTACCTATCAGCAATTGATGATGTAGCTAAAGAAAGTTATGTTGACAAAGCAAGACTTGGTGCTGTTGGAGCAAGTTATGGTGGTTATTCTGTGTTTTATTTAGCAGGAATTCATAACAACAGATTTAAAACATTTATCTCACATTGTGGTGTTTTCAATTTGGAAAGTATGTACGGCACAACAGAAGAAGTATTCTTCAATAATTGGGATCACGGTGGTGCCTATTGGGAAAAAGACAATAAAGTTGCTCAAAAAACATTTACGCAATTCAATCCAATAAAATTAGTTGACAAATGGAATACGCCTATTTTAATAATCCAAGGAGGAAAAGATTACCGTGTGCCAATAGGACAAGGACAAGAAGCTTTTCAAGCAGCACAATTACGAGGAATTAAAAGTAGATTTTTATTATTTCCAGACGAAAACCATTGGGTGCTAAAACCACAAAACGCCCAAGTATGGCAAAGTGAGTTTTATAAATGGTTGAAGGAGACGTTGTAGGATTATATAATTAAATAAAAATGAAGCTAGAAATTCCAAAATATAGCGAAACTTTTAATCCAATTTTAGAAGTTTTAAGTAATGATGAAATTTTACATCGAAGAGAATTAATTAAGAAGGTAATTCAAAAAAGCTATTTTCATCTTCCAAAAGAATTATTGGAAGAGAAAATTAAATCTGGAGATGTATTAATTGAAAATAGAATTGCCTGGGGAATTTCTTATTTGAAACAATCTGAATATGTTAAATATCCAAAAAGAGGTTTTGTTCAAATTACATCTAAAGGATTACATCAAAAAGGTGTTTTGACATTGAAACAAGTTCAGTTAGATATTAGTAAAACTCTTGTATACAAAGATGGTGGTAATATAAAAGAAGATGATATCGATGAAATTAAGACTTCATCACCTGAAGATTTGATTTATGAAGGCTTTAATCAAATTGAAAAGGAAGTTAAAAATGATTTATTAGAAAAACTAAAAACTATAGATCCGTACTATTTTGAAAAAGTAATTTTGATTTTACTCAAAAAAATGGGTTATGGTGAATTTATTGAAACATCAAAATCAGGTGATGGTGGAATAGATGGAATTATAAATGAAGATAAACTTGGTTTGGATAAAATATATATTCAAGCAAAGAGGTTTAGTGAAAATAAAGTTAGAGAAAAAGATATCAGGAATTTTATAGGAGCAATGAGTGGTGATACAAACAAAGGAGTATTTGTTACAACTTCATTGTTTGATAGTGGTGCGATTGAAAAAGCTAAAAATGCTCATCATAAAATAATATTATTGGATGGTAATAAATTAGTTGATTTGATGCATGAATTTAATGTTGGAATTCAAATTAAAGCAACTTACGAAGTTAAACAATTGGATGAAGATTTCTTTGAAGAACAATAAATCTCGACCACAATCAAAAAACCCCGACTTCAATTGAAATCGGGGTTTTTATTTTGAAAAATTATAAGTTTCTTATGCTTCGAATGGAAGAATTGAAACGAATGATTTATTGTCTTTTTTCTTTTGGAACTTAACAATACCATCTACTCTTGCGTGTAGTGTGTGATCTTTACTGATGTAAACATTTTCACCTGGATTGTGTTTTGAACCTCTTTGTCTTACAATGATATTTCCAGCTATTGCAGCTTGACCACCATAAATCTTAACGCCTAGACGTTTTGATTCTGATTCTCTACCATTCTTCGAACTACCGACACCTTTCTTGTGAGCCATGACGTTTTGGTTTTATGAGTTAATATTAATTAAACAGCTTTTCCGCCATTTAATTCATCTTGTAATTTTTTTAATTCATCCATTTTTCCATCAGCAGCTAATTGTGCTTGTTGAGCCCAAGTAGTTGGATCTAAATGTTGTACTTTAGAAGTTGAAGCGTCTAAAATTGCTTTTACTTCTTCAGCAGATGCAGTAGCCAATTTAGCGAATGTGTCAACGCCAGCAGCAACTAACGCTTCTGCAGCTTTAGGACCAATTCCTTCAATGATTACTAAATCATCTCCTTTTTTAGAAGTTTTAGCTTTTGGAGCTTTTTCTTCAACAGCTTCTACTAATTTTTCAGCTTTTGGAGCTGCTTTCTCAGCTTTAGGAGCTACTGTTTTTTCAGCTTTAGGAGCTTCTTCTTTTTTAGGAGCCGCTTTTTTACCTCCAGTTGCAGAAATAGATTCAATTACAATTTGAGTAAGGTACTGTCTGTGACCATTTCTCTTTTTGTAACCTTTTCTTCTTTTCTTTTTGAAGATAATTACTTTGTCTCCTTTTAAGTGTTGTAACACTTTTGCTTCTACTGAAGCACCTTCTATAGCTGGGGCGCCTAAAGTTACGCTTCCATTATCGTCTAATAAAAGAACTTTGTCAAAAGAAACTTTTGAACCTTCTTCATTAGCCAAACGGTGAACATAAACCTTTAAGTCTTTGCTTACTTTAAATTGTTGCCCTGCTATCTCTACGATTGCGTACATAACAAATGTTTTTATTAATTTTTAAGTTTGCAAATATACAACTAATTTGTAATGGTGCAACACATTAGAAAAAAAAATGATAACTTAAAGAAAATCAGGCTTTATTATTGGTTTTAGAAGTTATTTTTTAATAAGAAAATCACATAACTTTGTTAAAAATTGACAATTACTTTTTCTCTAACCAAAAAAAAGTATTTTTGATGTAACAAAAAAATTTATATGAACACCAATGTTGTTATTACTAAACATTAACATAATAGTATGAAATCGCCTTAAATACTCGTTTGCTTGCAAACATATATTAAAAATAGCGATTCCATATGACCGAAAAAAACAAATAATTTCTACATATGAATAAAATAATAATGGCTTTAAGTACAATGCTTATGACAGGAGGAACAATGACAGCTCAAAAAGTAGTTTTTGAAGAATATGATTTAGATAACGGTTTGCATGTTATTTTACACAATGATAGTTCTGCTCCAGTAGTCATAACTTCGGTAATGTATCATGTAGGTTCTAAAGATGAAAACCCTGAAAGAACAGGTTTCGCTCACTTCTTTGAACACCTACTTTTTGAAGGAACCGCCAATATAAAAAGAGGCGAATGGTTCAAAATTGTAACTTCCAATGGCGGAACCAACAATGCTAATACTTCTGACGACAGAACGTATTATTACGAAGTTTTTCCTTCAAATAATCTTGAGCTAGGACTTTGGATGGAATCAGAACGATTAATGCATCCAGTAATTAACCAAATTGGAGTGGATACTCAAAACGAAGTAGTAAAAGAAGAAAAACGTCTTCGTGTTGATAATCAACCTTATGGTAGTTTGATTGCTGAAGTTAAGAAAAACATGTTCGTAAATCATCCGTATCGTTGGACAACTATTGGTGAAATGGCTCATTTAGATGCGGCAACTTTAGAAGAGTTTCAAGCGTTTAATAAAAAATTCTACAGCCCAAATAATGCAGTTTTAGTGGTAGCTGGACAAATTGACATCGCTCAAACAAAAGCTTGGGTTAAAAAATATTTTGGACCAATTCCAAGAGGTGAAAAGTTGACCAAGAAAACGTTTGTTGAGCAACCTATCAATAAAACCATTACTGCTAGTTATGAAGATCCAAATATTCAAAAAGAAATGGTTGTAGCTTCTTACAGAACTCCTTCAATGAAAACTCGTGAAGCAAGAGTTTTGGATATGATTTCAACGTATTTAAGTGACGGGAAAAGTTCAAAATTATACAAAAAAATCGTTGACGATAAGAAAATGGCACTTCAAATTGGTGCATTCAATTATAGTTTAGAAGATTACGGAATGTACATTTTATATGGTTTGCCTCAAGGCGAAAATACTGCAAATGATTTGGTTCGCGAGATAGATGAAGAAATCATAAAACTGCAAACCGATTTGATTTCGGAAACCGATTTTCAAAAATTGCAAAACAAAAACGAAAACAACTACGTTAATAATAATGCTTCAATCGAAGGTGTTGCCGGAAATTTAGCTACCTATTATTTATTGTATGGCGATGTAAATCTTATCAATACCGAAATAGAAATGTATCGTTCCATAACTCGTGAAGAAATTCGTGAAGTTGCCAAAAAGTATCTTAATCCAAATCAGAGATTGATTCTGAATTACATTCCAACCAAAGAAAAAGCTAAAAACTAGAAATATAACATCATGAAAAAAGCAGTAATTATAGTTACAAGCTTGTTTTTTACACTTATTATGCAAGCACAAGATAGAACTCAGCCAAAACCAGGAGCAGCTCCAAAAATCAACATTAACAAACCAGAAACTTTTAAGTTGCAAAACGGCTTAACTGTTATGGTAGTCGAAAATCATAAGTTACCAAGAGTTTCCTTTAGTCTTTCTACCGACAATACGCCGTATGCTGAAGGAACTAAAAAAGGAGTTGATAATCTAACCAGCGCACTTGTTGGTAACGGAACATTGAAAACACCAAAAGACAAATTCAATGAAGAAATTGATTTTTTGGGTGCCGAAATTAATTTTTATTCTTCAGGAGCTTCGGCAAGTGGATTGTCTAAATATGCAAAACGAATTTTAGAGTTGATGGCCGAAGGTTCTTTGAGCCCAAATTTCACGCAAGAAGAACTTGATAAAGAAAAAGAAAAACTTATAGAAGGTCTAAAAACAGAAGAAAAGAGTGTTGCCGCTGTTGCTGGTAGAGTCGAAAATGTTTTAGCATTTGGTATAAATCATCCTAATGGCGAATATATTTCTGAACAAACCATCAAAAATGTAACTTTAGAAGACGTTAAACTTAACTACAATTCGTATTTCGTTCCAGAAAATGCTTATTTGGTTATTATTGGCGATGTGAAATTTAAAGAAATTAAAGCTTTGGTTGAAAGTCTATTCAGTTCATGGCCGAAAGCTACTGCGCCAAAATTAACTTATTCTGATCCTAAGAATGTACAATTCACTCAAATCAATTTTGTGGATATGCCAAATGCGGTGCAATCTGAAATTTCGGTTGTAAATACTACCAATTTGAAATTATCAGACGCCGATTATTTTCCAGTTATTGTAATGAACCAAGTTTTAGGGGGTGATTTTAATAGTTACCTTAATATGAATCTGCGTGAAGCACATGGCTGGACTTATGGTGCGCGTTCTGGTATTGGTGCAAATAAATATAGTGCAGTCAAATTCAAAGCGAATTCTCAAGTAAGAAATGCTGTAACGGATAGTGCAGTAGTTGAATTTTTGAAAGAAATCAAAAGAATCAGAACTGAATTGGTAGATGCCGAAAATTTGAAAAATGTAAAAGCAGGTTATGTTGGAAAATTTGTAATGCAAATAGAAAAACCGCAAACTATCGCACAATATGCATTAAATATTCAAAAAGAAGGTTTACCAGCCGATTTCTATGAAAATTATATCAAAAACATCAATGCTGTAACGGCTGAAGATGTGATGAGAGTAGCAAACAAATATATTCAAGCGGATAATTTACGTGTTGTAATTACTGGTAAAGCATCTGAAACGCTTATTGGTCTTGAAAGTTTGAAAATCCCGATGTTCTTTTTTGACAAATACGGAAATCCAGTCGAAAAACCGGTTGTGTCAAAACCAATTCCAGAAGGTGTAACGCCTAAAATGATTTTTGAAAATTATATTAAAGCAGTTGGTGGCGAAAAAGCAATTTCAAAAGTAAAAACGGTTTTGACATTAGCTAAAGGAAGTATTCAAGGAACAGAACTCGAAATGATTACTAAAGCAACTTCATCTAATAAATTTTCATCTGAATTAAAAGGAATGGGAATGACCTTCATGAAACAAGTTGTAAACGAAAAAGAAGGTTACATGACGGTTCAAGGTCAGAAAAAACCAATTGAAGGACAAGATTTAAAAGAAATGCAAAGTCAAGCGCATCCGTTTTTTGAATTAAATTTAATGAAAAACCTAAATACAAAACTTGTAGCAGTCGAATCTATCAACGGAAATGATGCTTACGCAGTTCAAGTAGAAAGAACTACCTTATATTATGATGTAAAATCAGGTTATAGAGTTTGCGCCAAAATGGAGAGTGAAGCAAACGGTCAAAAAAACACTCAAGTTATTTTTTACGATAATTATATAGATATTAAAGGTTTAAAATTTCCTTACACTTTGAAAATGGATATGCAAGGTCAAGAACTTGAATTTGCCACAACCGATGTAAAAATCAATGAAGGTGTTCAGGATAGTGACTTTCAATAAAACCTAAAAAATTATTCTGCAATAGAAAGGCTGTCATTTTTGATGGTCTTTTTTTTAAATAGTTAGTTCCTTTTCCGATTCAAATTTTACTCAAAAAAATAGATAAAAAAAGACTTGTAAAATAATCTTTTCCAGCTATTTGGATTTATAAATATAATTTGTACTTTTGCAACCCCTATTATGGGATGGAATGTTTAATTAAAAATAATTTATTGTGAACGCATTAAGCTACAAAACAGTATCAGCAAGCAAAGCAACCGTATCCAAAGAATGGATTGTGGTAGACGCTGACGGACACAACTTGGGCCGTTTGGCTTCCAAAGTCGCTATGATTTTGAGAGGTAAGTACAAGCCAAGTTACACACCACACGTTGATTGTGGAGATAACGTAATTGTTATCAATTCAGAAAAAATCAACCTTACAGGTACTAAAATGGATGACAAAATTTACATGCGTCATACAGGGTATCCAGGAGGACAAAGAACTTTAACTGCTAAAGTTTTGCAATCAAAAAACCCAGCAGCTTTAGTAGAAAAAGCAGTAAAAGGAATGTTGCCTAAAAACAAATTAGGAGCTGAACTTTTCAGAAATTTAAATGTTGTTGTAGGTTCTGAGCACAAACAAGGAGCTCAAAAACCTAGAACAGTTAACCTTAATGATCTTAAGTAATGGGAGTTATTCACAAAATAGGTAGAAGAAAAACCGCAGTTGCACGTGTATATGTGTCTGAAGGTACTGGAGTAATCGTTGTAAATAAAAAACCATTCGCAACTTATTTTCCAACAGCAACTTTACAATATAAAGTGTTACAGCCAATGACAATGACTGAAAATGTAACCAACTATGATGTAAAAGTAAATGTTTATGGTGGTGGTTCAACTGGTCAAGCTGAAGCGGTACGTATGGCATTAGCAAGAGTAATGTGTGAAGTAGGCGAAGGAAACAGAGCTATACTTAAACCAGAAGGTTTGTTAACAAGAGACCCAAGAATGGTTGAACGTAAAAAATTCGGTCAGAAAAAAGCTCGTAAGAGATTCCAATTCTCTAAACGTTAATCACTATTTGATTGTTACACTGAGCTTTGGCAAAGGTGTCTTTCAAAAAATTATTCAAAGTATTAATTATAACAATGTTATTGTTGCTCACTAAGGTGAGAATTAGTTTAGCATCTAAATGCGTCTAATGTCTTAAAGTTAACATCTTAAAGTCTAAAAAGCATTGCTAATTCAACAGAACGTAAACTAAGAAAAAAATGTCAAACAAAGTAGAAGTAAAAGAATTACTAGAAGCAGGTGTTCATTTCGGACACATGACTAGAAAATGGGATCCAAACATGGCTCCTTATATTTATATGGAACGTAATGGTATTCACATTATCAATCTATATAAAACTGCAGCAAAAATTGAAGAAGCTAACGAAGCTATGAAAAAAATTGCTGCATCTGGTAGAAAAATATTATTCGTTGCTACCAAAAAACAAGCTAAAGATATCGTTGCTGAAAAAGCAAAAGCAGCTAACATGCCGTACATCACTGAAAGATGGCCTGGTGGAATGTTGACTAACTTTGTTACTATCAGAAAAGCGGTTAAAAAAATGTCTTCTATCGATAAAATGAAGAAAGATGGTACTTTCATGACTTTATCTAAAAAAGAACGTTTACAAGTAGATCGTCTTCGTGCTAAATTAGAGAAAAACTTAGGTTCTATCGCTGATATGTCACGTCTTCCTGCTGCTTTATTCGTAGTAGATATTAAAGCAGAGCACATTGCTATTAAAGAAGCTCAAAAATTAAACATTCCAGTTTTTGCAATGGTTGATACAAACTCTGACCCACGTGAGGTTGATTATGTAATTCCTGCAAATGATGATGCTTCTAAATCAATTGATAAAATTTTATCTTTAGTAACAGCTGCTGTTATTGATGGTCTTGCTAACAGAAATTCTGATGCAACTCCAGAAGAAGCTGCTGAAGTTAGTGAAGAAACTGAAGAGGTTGTAGCAGAAGCTGCTACTGAAGAAGTTACTGAAACTAAAACTGAAGAATAAAAACATAGTAAATTCCAAACTATAAATTCCAAATTCCAAAAAGTTGTCAATAATTTGATGATTTAGTAAAATTGGAATTTGGGATTTGTAAATTGGAATTTCTTTTTTTACAAAAATTTAAAACATTTAATATAAAACAATATGGCAACAATTACTGCTGCAGACGTAAATAAATTAAGAACAGCTACAGGTGCAGGAATGATGGACTGCAAAAAAGCACTTGTTGAAGCTGATGGAGATTTTGATTTAGCAATCGAAAACCTTCGTAAAAAAGGACAAAAAGTAGCAGCTAACAGATCTGATAGAGAATCTACTGAAGGTGCTGTTATCGCTGTTGTGAATGATGCAAAAACAGAAGGTGTTGTAGTTTCTCTTAACTGTGAAACTGACTTCGTAGGTAAAAATGAAGGTTTTGTAAAATTAGCTACAGACTTAGCTAATCTTGCTTTGAACTTTAAAGATAAAGAATCTTTCTTAGCAGCTGATTTCAATGGAATCACAGTTGCTGAAAAATTAATTGAGCAAACAGGTGTAATCGGAGAAAAAATCGAAATCGGTTCTTTTGAAAGATTAGAAGGAACTTTCGTTGGTTCTTACATCCACGCTGGTAACAAAATCGCAACTTTAGTTTCACTTTCTGCAAATGTAGCTGGTGGTGATGAAGTAGCTAGAAACGTAGCAATGCAAGCGGCAGCAATGTCTCCAATCGCATTAAACGAAGATGGTGTTGATTCTGAAACTATTGCTAAAGAAATCGAAATCGCTAAAGATTTATTACGTCAAGAAGGAAAGCCAGAAGCTATGCTTGATAGTATCGCTAAAGGAAAATTACAACGTTTCTTCAAAGACAATACATTAGTAAACCAAGATTACATTAAAGATGGTAAATTGAGTGTTGCTCAATACGTTCAATCTTTGGATAAAAGTCTTGTAGTTACTGGTTTCAGAAGAGCTGCTTTAGGATAATATTTCTAAAAACTACAATAAAAAAAGGATGTTTGATTTTTCAAACATCCTTTTTAGTTTTTATACAGTGAACTAATCTCATTGTTTGTCACGCTGGAAGCGTCTCTTTATTTGCCACGGATTACACTGATTTACACAGATTTTTGTTATTCCTCTGGAAAGACAAACTGTGGGGAATTAATGAATAGTAATTAAGATAAAAAGCTTGTTGTTGAATGATAAATTTATAAAAATGATTCACTAACTAGCCCCGATTGCAGTGAAAATAAAAATGCTTCCATTGTTTGGAAGCATTTTTATTGTAACGAAAAGCGGGAATAAGGATCGTCGAAAAGCCCAAGCCATTCGCTCCTAAATTTACTTCACACTTGAAACACTATATGTTTTACCATCAGCAGCAGATGTTACCGTTTTGACTAAATTATCTGGAGATAAAACAGCCGCATCATAATCAATAGAAGCAATTTTTGAATCAAAATCTACAACTGCTTTTTGAACACCTTCCATTTTAGAAAGATCTTCTTCTATCGTCTTAGCGCATCCAATCGCACAAGTCATTCCTTCAACAGTTAATGATGCTTTAGCAGGTTTTTTTGCTTCAGCTATAACTTTAGTTTCTGTTTTTGCGATAGCATCGGTAGCTGCCACTTCTTTTTTACAACTAGTTACTAATGTGGCTATCACTGACATTAGTACAAATAATTTGGAGATATTCATTGAATTAGTAAATTATAATTAATAACAAATTTACAAAAAAAAGTAGCAAACTATCATAAAATTATACCAATTTTGCGCTTCAATTATTTGCATGGAAACAAACAATAAAAAATGGCTTTTTCTACTGGTTTTAGCCTTAATTTGGGGAAGTTCTTTTATTTTAATAAAAAGAGGATTAGTGGGTTTAACACCTATTCAGTTAGGTTCTTTGCGAATTATTTTCTCCGCAATTTTTCTTTTGGTAATTGGTTTCAAAACCTTACCGCAAATTCCACAAAATAAATGGAAATATATTGCTCTAACGGGTTTATTCGGAACGTTTATTCCAGCTTTTCTTTTCGCAATTGCACAAACTCAAATTGATAGTTCGATAAGTTCTATTTTGAATTCATTAACGCCAATGAATACATTGTTAATTGGCATTTTAGCTTTTGGATTAACGCCTAAAAGAAGTCAAATCATAGGTGTAATTATTGGATTGGTTGGAAGTGCCATACTAATTCTAAATGGTGCAGCTACACATCCTGAACAGAATTATTATGCCATTTTGGTAATTATTGCATCGATTTGTTATGCAACGAATGTCAATCTTTTAAAAAAATATCTTTCTGACTTAAGTCCGTTAAGTATTTCGACAGGAAATTTTTCGGTTATGTTGCTTCCCGCTTTACTAATTTTATCTTTTTCAGATTTTTTTCAGGTTTTTCAGTTGCCTCAAACACAGCATTCCATGTTATTTGTGCTAATTTTAGGTGTTGTAGGAACTGGTATTGCCAACATTATTTTCTTTAAATTAATTCAAATTTCGTCACCTGTTTTTGCTACATCTGTGACGTATTTAATTCCAGTTGTTGCCTTCTTTTGGGGTTTGGTCGATAGTGAAGTTTTGAGTGCAATTCAATTGGTAGGAGCACTTATTATTTTATTTGGCGTTTATTTGTCGAGTAAAAAATGATTTTCAAGTTTTCCATAGGTTCTCGATAAAATTTTCTATTTCAAAAATTAGCGTTTTCAAAATAGAAAATCACTCGACGTGACGATTGTTTATAGTAAACGTATAGCCTTTTAGAACATCTTATTTATATTTCTTGAAAAGAGAATATATCAAGAACTTAGAAGCAATATTTTTTTCTCTATTATCTACAATCTTTCATCTTGTTAATACGATAAGTTTTCTTAATTTTACATTTCAATTTATCCTATATGAAAGCAAAAGCTACTCTTAAACAAATTGCAAAGGAATTGGGCGTTTCTGTTTCTACCGTTTCAAAAGCATTGAACGACAGTCCAGAAATTAGCGAACCAACCAAGGTAAAAATTCAAGAATATGCCAAATTAAAGAATTACAAGCCTAATATGATTGGTTTGAATCTTAAAAATCGTTCTACTCGTACGATTGGTGTTATTATTCCCAATATTTTAAATCAGTTTTTTGCAAAAGTTTTCACAGGAATTGAGAAAGTAGCCGATGAAAAAGGATATAAAGTAATTACTTGTATTTCAAATGAATCGCTCGAAAAAGAAATAAACGCTCTAGAAATGCTGAGCAACGGAACTATTGATGGTTTTATCTTATCAATTTCTGAAGAAGCACAAAAACTCCAACAGTTTGATCACTTCAAATCAATTATTAGCGAAGGAACGCCAATTGTTATGTTTGATAGAATTGCCGAAGAAGTAAATTGTGATAAAGTAGTTGTAGATGATTTCGATTCTGCGATTGATGCGACTAATCATTTGATTAAAACTGGTTGTAAAAAAATAGCTTTATTTTCTTCAATCGATAATTTGAGTGTTGGAAAATTAAGAGCCAAAGGTTTCTATCAGGCAATTGAAGCCAAAGGATTAAAGGCTGATGAAAATTTAATCGTACTTGCTGAAACGGCAGATGATTTTGATGCAAAAGTAGCTGGATTTTTTGATAAAAATAAAGTGGATGCTGTTTTCGCACTTGATGAGCACGCATCTGTAACGGCAATGAAATTAGGAATCAAAAAAGGATTAAAAATTCCTGAAGAACTTTCAGTAATAGGATTTGCTGATGGTGTTTGGTCCAGAAGATTAACGCCAAGTTTATCAACTGTAAGTCAACACGGACCAGAAATAGGTGAAGTCGCTACTAAAATGCTTATCGAAAAACTTGAAAGCAAAGAAGAAATTTACAATCACAAAACGACAATTGTAAAAACTGAATTAAGACAAAGAGAATCGACCAAAAAGATTTAATTTTAATAATAAATATCAAAAGCCATCACCCAAAAAAGTGATGGTTTTTTTATGTTTAAACGTTAAAGTTTAAAAATGCTTATACTAAACTGTAACAATTTTGCGTATTACTTGTCTATTAAAAAACAATCATCACTAATCATGAAATCATCAATCAAAATTCTAAGTCTATTTTTTCTTTTGTGTAATCTGCAAATAAGGGCACAAGAAAAAAATGTCATTGAAAAGAAAAGTTACACAACAAGATTTCTAGATTCAACAGAATCGCCAACTATTGATGGTGTTATTGATGATAAAAGTTGGGAAATCGTAGATTGGGCAGGCGACTTCATAGAGCGTGAACCAGACGAAAATACGGCACCAACCGAGCAAACAAAATTCAAAATTGTTTATGACAAAAACTATATTTATTTTGCTTTTAGATGCTACGACAAAGAACCCAGCAAAATTGTAAAAAGATTATCAAGACGTGATGGTTTTGAAGGTGATTGGGTAGAAGTAAATATTGATAGTTATAACGATAAACGAACTGGTTTTTCATTTACAACTTCGGTTTCGGGAGTAAAAGGAGATGAGTTTATTTCGGATAATGGAAATAATTGGGATGGAAGCTGGAATCCTATTTGGTACATGAAAACCAATATTGATGAAGAAGGTTGGACTGCCGAAGTAAAAATTCCTTTAAGTCAATTGAAGTTTGGAAATAATGCTGAGCAAATTTGGGGTTTGCAAGTACAGCGAAGATTTTTTAGAGCAGAAGAACGTTCCACTTGGCAACGAATTCCGCAAGATGCACCAGGTTGGGTTAGCGAGTTTGGTGAACTTAGAGGCTTGGTAAATATTGAACCTCAAAAACAATTAGAAATACAACCTTTTGTGGTTTCTCAACTCGAAACGTATCCTAAAGAAGAAGGAAATCCATTTAGAGATGGAGAAAATAGAAAATTTAATGGCGGATTGGATGCCAAAATTGGTGTTACAAACGATTTAACTTTAGATTTAACCATAAATCCCGATTTCGGTCAAGTAGAAGCCGATCCTGCTGCCATTGCTTTGGATGGTTTTCAAATATTTTTTGAAGAAAGAAGACCGTTTTTTGTAGAAAATAAAAATATTTTCAATTACAGATTTGCCGATAATCAAGATAATTTATTTTATTCAAGAAGAATTGGTAGAAGTCCGCAAGGAAGAGCAAATCCATCTGACAATGAGTTTGTAAAGCAACCTAACAACTCAACAATTCTAGGTGCAGCAAAATTCAGCGGGAAAACAAAAAATGGCTGGTCGCTAGGTGTTCTTGAAAGTTTAACTGATAGCGAATTTGCCAAAATTGATGACAATATCAATAAAAGAAAAGAAATGGTTGAGCCATTAACCAACTATTTTGTTGGAAGAGCTCAAAAAGATTTCAATAACAGAAATAGTTTCATTGGAGGAATTTTCACGGCAACTAATAGAAACTTGCAAGGTAACGATTTAAGTTTTTTAAGAAAATCTGCTTATACGGCGGGAATTGATTTTCAACATAATTGGAAAAAAAGAAAATACTTTTTCTCAGGAAATATTGTTACTAGCCATGTTATTGGAAGTGAAGAGGCAATTGCAGCAACTCAAACCAGTTTAACGCATTTGTTCCAAAGAGTTGATGCAAGTCATGTTGAAGTTGATGAAAGCAGAACATCATTAACTGGAACTGGTGGTCGATTTGAAATTGGAAAAGCAAGTGTTGGTCATTGGCGTTATAGCGGTATTTTTGTTTGGCGTTCGCCCGAATTAGAACTAAATGATGTTGGATTTTTGCGTCAAGCAGATGAGTTAAGACAATATGCCTTTTTAAATCATCAAACATTAAAACCTTTTGGGCAGTTTAGAAGGATAAATACACAATTCTCTCAATTTTCTAGCTACGATTTTGATGGAAATTTCAATCGTATTCAATATGCTGTAAGTAGCAATGCAAGTTTAAAAAGCAATTGGAATATCAACGCCGAAATGATTTATAAACCTATAATTTATACCAATACAATTCTGCAAGGCGGTCCAAGATTTAGATATTCTGAAGAGTTTTTCAAAAATATTTTTATCAATTCAGATTCGAGAAAAAAAATCAGATTTAGTACAGGAATTATTCACTCGCAAGGCAAAGATGATTCTTTTTCTTATTTGGAATATGATTTTGGATTTCAATACCAACCCATAAATTCATTTACGATTTCAATCAATCCGAATTATGTGCTAAATATAAGCAAAACACAGTATGTTGACGAAGCCAGTTACAATTCAAATCCAAGATATATTACGGCCGATTTGACCCAAAAAACCCTGAGCGCAATTATTAGAATGGATTATTCTATAAACCCAAATTTGACAATTCAGTATTACGGACAACCCTTTATTTCTAATGGTAATTATAAATCATTTAATAAAGTAACTAATCCAGTTGCAAAATATTATGGCGATCGAATTTCTACATTTAGCAATAATCAAATTAGTTTTGATTCATTAAATGATGTGTATAATGTTGATGAAGATATTGATGGAACAACAGATTACAGCATTGGTAATCCAGACTTTTCTCAAGTTTCATTCAACTCTAATTTGGTTGTGCGTTGGGAATATATTCCAGGTTCTGAAATTTTCTTGGTTTGGTCACAAGGAATATTTGGTCAAGCCAATCCTAAAGATGATTTATTTAAAGGTTTGGATTCGCAAATATTAGGCAGAAAACCTGAAAATATATTTTTGATAAAAGCTACTTATAGATTTTTACTTTAAAGCTTTTTTC
Organism: Flavobacterium sp.; assembly: GCF_027531705.1. Taxonomy (GTDB): domain Bacteria; phylum Bacteroidota; class Bacteroidia; order Flavobacteriales; family Flavobacteriaceae; genus Flavobacterium. Next base: position 64,771 of record NZ_JAPZSP010000021.1, read on the forward strand.
CTATCATCATTCCAAGTAATGTAACCAATAATGGCATTGAAAAAGTAAAAAGAATATTTGGCAACATTCGCAATATTCATCATAAGTAAATTCTGAATAAGCTTTGTAATGTTATAAAATTGCCACATAAACCAGTTGTCAGGATACATTCTTGCGGTGTTAAAAGTGCCACCAAAAGTGATTCCTGCCGGAATTGCAATGGCAAAAAACAATTTCCAATCAATTTCTTTTTCAGATAAATATTTGAATGCAATGTAATTTAGAACCAATGAAAAGAAAAACCCAAGAACAATATTTCTGTAAAAAATAAAATCGACTGAACGCAAAACTCTGTTTTTTTTCCAAGTATTAAAAACCAAATAATTTGCCACAAAAGAAACAGGATAAGTTAAAATCGCACCAACATTTCCAAGCAAATAATCAATAGAACCACTCAAGAAAGTGTTGCAAGTAGCAAGAAAGTTTCCAATATTATTCTTTTTAGTAACCAATCGATTTCCAATCATCGACAATCCAGTATTGACAATGGAAACATAGCCTAAAAAGAAAACATAGTTTTTGCCTTGAAAAGTAAATTTGTATTCGGTGTTGTGGTAGCCTAATGCAATCGAAGCCGTAATCACGATTATCAATCCAATGAAATCTAAATAAGTACTATTGGTTATAGACTTAATAATTTGAATTGATTTTTTGGAAAGTGAGAGTTTGGACATGTTTTATTTTATGAAACAAAAGTATAAATTATTATTACCAAAATGAATAATAATATTATTGGTCTATACTTTCGTTGAATTCTTGCTTTTTTTAGAAACCCATCTTTTTCATATTCCCAAGAAAAAAGAAACATAAAAATTTCACTCCAATTAATAAATAAGTTTGTTGGGTCAAAACTAAAAAAATTAAAGCTTTCATTGGCAATTTTAGAAGTTTCAATTCGATCTTTTTTCGCTTCTAAATATTTTGCTTGTTCAATTTTTTTAGAATCAATTTTTCTGTAGTAAAGTTCATTTTCTGCAAGTTTTAATGCAATTGGATTCCATTTTTTGGGTGCGCCAACAATTTTTAATAAATCTTCGGTGCTTCTTGATTTTATTGGTGGTTTGAAATCGTCTTGCATTATTTCTTAAATTTCAAATAAATTGAATAAATACAATTTGATAAAAATAGGAGTATGCTTGAAATAAATAATTCGAAAATTAAATTGTAAAACTTAAAACAAACTACAAGTAACACTATGCTTAAAATTGAAAAAATTAAATTTGGTTTTATTTTTAAAAGATACAAAGTCAAGTAAGTTGAACAATAAATTATCGTAAGCGGAATTATATATTTTGTTATATCCCAAGCCCAACCAACAGTTTTGTTGATTCCAGTTATCCCAGTTACGGTCATAAAAATTGTTCCAATGACAAAAAATGAAATTAGAAGGATAAAAGAGAATTTTAAGAAAAAAATAAAATACTTCATAAAATTAACAAATGCGATTCCTACGGAATGACAACTTTGTGTGAGTTACTTTTCTGAAACCTGCTATCTGCAATCTGCCACCTGCAACCCGAAACTCGCAACCCGAAACTTTCTAATGTGCTTCCAACCAATTTTCACCAACTCCAATCTCCACATCTAACGGAACATCCATTTTGAAGGCGTTTTCCATTTCGTGTTTTATCATTGGTTTTATTTTTTCTAGTTCTGAGTTGTGAACGTCAAATACAAGTTCGTCATGTACTTGCAATAACATTTTCGATTTCCAATTTTCAGAAGTTAATTTCCTATGAATATTAATCATCGCAATTTTGATAATATCAGCTGCCGAACCTTGAATTGGTGCATTTACTGCATTTCGTTCAGCGCCACTTTTTACCATCATGTTGGCCGAATTGATATCTTTTAAATAACGTCTTCTTCCTAAAACCGTCTGAACGTATCCGTTTTCTCTAGCAAAATCAACTTGATTTGACATGTAAGATTTCAGTTTTGGATACGTTGCATAATAGGCATCAATTAATTCTGCGGCTTCTTTTCTTGATAAATCGGTTTGATTAGAAAGTCCGAAAGCTGAAACACCATATATAATTCCGAAATTCACGGTTTTGGCATTGCTACGTTGTTCTTTAGTAACTTCTTCTAACGGAACGTTGAACACTTTTGCGGCTGTACTTCTGTGAATATCTTCATTATTTTGAAACGCTTTTATCATATTTTCTTCACCAGAAAGTGCTGCGATAATTCGGAGTTCTATTTGCGAATAATCGGCAGATAACAAGGTGTAATTTTCATCACGAGCGATAAATGCTTTTCTAATTAATCTTCCTCTTTCTGTACGAATTGGAATATTCTGCAAATTCGGATTATTAGAACTCAAACGCCCAGTTGCGGCAACGGTTTGCATATAATCGGTGTGAACGCGACCAGTTTTTTTATCAACTTGGTTGGGTAAAGCATCGATGTAAGTGCTTTGCAGTTTCACCATTTGACGCCAGTCCAAAATATCTTTTACAATTGGATTGTCATTGGCTAAATAACTTAAAATTTCTTCGCCAGTTGCGTATTGACCCGTTTTGGTCTTCTTTTGTTTTGCTCCGCCAATTTTCATTTTGTCAAATAAAACGTCGCCCAATTGTTTCGGTGAAGCTAAATTGAATTTCTCACCAGCGGTTTCATATATTTTTTGTTCCAATTCAGAACTTTCTTTTGCCATTTCAACCGACATTTCTTTCAAGAACGGAACGTCAAGATTGATGCCTTCCAATTCCATTGCTGCTAAAACAGGAATTAACGGAATTTCGATTTCGTCAAATAACTTTTTGGTTTCGGCTTTGTCAAGAATTGGACTGAAATTTTGTTTTAATTGATAAGTTACATCGGCATCTTCGGCAGCGTATTCTTTGATTTCTTCTAAAGAAACATCGCGCATTGATTTTTGATTTTTACCTTTTTTACCAATTAAATCTTCAATTGATTTTGGAGAATATTTTAAGTATGTTTCACTTAAAACATCCATATTGTGACGCATATCTGGATTTATCAAATAATGCGCAATCATCGTATCGAATAATTTTCCTTTGATTTGAACTCCATAATTAGAAAGAATTTTCAAATCATATTTAATGTTTTGACCAATTTTCTCGATGTTTTCATTTTCAAAAAACGGTTTGAATTTATCAACCAAAATTTGTGCTTCTTCTTGATTTTCAGGAAACGGAACATAAAATGCTTCGCCTTTTTGCCAAGAAAATGACATTCCAACCAATTCAGCATTCAAGGCATCGATTCCAGTTGTTTCGGTATCAAAACATACAGAAGTTTGATTGAGTAAATTTTGTAAAAACAATTTTGTACCCAATTCACCTTGAATAATCGTATAATTATGGTTGGTGTTTTCTAAAGTTGCGTAGAACGAATTTGTTTTGACTTCACCACTTTCTTCATCAGAAAATCCGAACAAATCAAATTGATCTTCGTTTGATTTTTTTGTAATTTGCTTCTTTAAAGTAGTTTGACTTGCGCTAGCTTCAGTTACATTTCCATTAGTGTCAATTTCGTCGTATTCTTTTCCAGTTCCAAAATATTTATCAAACTGTGCTTTCATTTGACGGAATTCCAATTCGTTAAATAATTCGTCAGTTTTTTCAACATCAGGTTTTGAAAGTTCAAAATCTTCGGCATTAAATTCAACCGGACAATCGAGTAGGATTGTGGCTAATTTTTTAGACAATAATCCCAACTCAGCATTAGCTTCAATTTTATCTTTAATCGCACCTTTTAATTGATGTGTATTTGCTAAAAGATTTTCCATCGAACCATATTCCTTCAAGAATTTTTTCGCTGTTTTTTCACCAACGCCAGGCAATCCCGGAATATTATCGGCTGCATCGCCCATCATTCCTAAGAAATCGATTACTTGTTCTGGTCTCTCGATTTCAAATTTTTCTAAAACTTCTGGAATTCCCCAAATTTCAATGTCGTTACCCATTCGCGCAGGTTTGTACATAAAAATATTTTCGGAAACCAATTGCGCAAAATCCTTATCTGGCGTAACCATAAAAACTTTGAAATCTTCTTTTTCGGCTTGTTTTGCTAAAGTTCCAATTAAATCATCGGCTTCAAAACCAGAAACTTCAATAATCGGAATATGCATCGCTTTCAATAGTTCTTGAATATAAGGAACAGCAATTTTGATAGCTTCTGGTGTTTCGTCACGATGCGCTTTATATTCTTGGTACATTTCGTAACGATAATCGCTTCCACCTTTATCAAAAGCAACTGCTAAATGATCGGGTTTTTCACGTTTGATAACGTCCATCAAGGCATTCATAAATCCCATAATGGCCGAAGTATCCATTCCTTTAGAATTGATTCTTGGGTTTTTTATAAAGGCAAAATAACCGCGAAATATTAGTGCGTATGCGTCTAGAAGGTAAAGGCGTTTTTGTGACATAAAAATAAAATTTGACTGTAAAAATAATCAATCAAATTTACATTTCATGAAGTAAATCTTTGCATTCATATATTTTAAATCTAAAAATCTTTTATGATGAACTAATTTTGAGTAAAAAGTTAGAAATTTTAAGGGTTTAAATATGAAGAAAATCTTGTCTAAAAATGTATTGTTTATAGTTTTGTTATTAATAATAATAGGTCTAAATATCTACAATTTAGTTTTTTTGCAAAACTAGACTAGTGGAATATTTACAGTTACTTTTGTCCCAATGATTACTCCATTTTCGGTTAAATCGGTATAAATAATTAAGTCGTTTAGATGCAACTTTTCGTTTAAAAGATGTAATCTGTCTTCGATAGATTGTGTAGAAAAGGAGTTATGTTTTACTTGATTAGTAGCTTTAATTTCTGCCGATTTTTTTCTACCAATTCCATTGTCTTGAATAGTACAAATAAGATATTCTTCGTTTGAACTCAAATCGAAATCAATTGTCAAGGTTTTCAAGCCACTTTTGTGCATTAATCCGTGTTTGATACTGTTTTCTACAAAAGGTTGAATAAGCATTGGCGGTAGTTTATGGTAATCTTCATCAATAGAATTTGAAGTTGAAATTTTATATTCAAAATCTTTTGCGAAACGCATTTTTTCGAGATTGAGATACTTTGTTAGAATATCAATTTCTGTAGCAATTGTAATCTGTTTTTTGCCCGAAACTTCTAAAATTTGACGTGTTAAATAGGTAAAGTTGCTTAACTGTTCATTGCCTTTTAATTTGTCGCCATACATAAATTGTTCTTGAATACTATTGAGTGCATTAAAAATAAAATGCGGATTCATTTGACTTTTCAATGCTTTTAATTCGCTATCGGTTGCTTTCTTTTCAGCTTCAAGGAGTTTTTCGGCTTCGGCAAGTTTGGTTTCTAATAGTTCGTTTTTCTTTTGCGTTTTATAACGAGAAAATAAGAAATAGGCAATTATGGCTAATGCTAAAAAGGAGATAATAAAACTATTGATAAGAATGGTTTTTTTGTTGGATTGAAGTTCAGCAATTTTCTTTTTTTGGTCTAGTTCTTTGATTTTTGCTTCCTTTTTTTCGGTTTGGTATTTGAAATCGGCTTTAATTGCACTGTTTTTATTTTCCTCATTGTTTATTGAATCTTTTGTTTTTATGTATAGTTGATACATTTCATAAGCGTCTTGATATTTTTTTTGTTTTTCATAAATAAATTTAAGTTTATCATACGCCTCCATTTCTCCATACAAATAATTATTTTCTTTAGATAAATTCAAGCTTTTTTGACCATAAAATTCAGCTAACTTAAAATTATCTTTTTTATAATATACCGATGCTAAGTTTAATAACGAAGAAGTTGCGCCAATTTTATCATTAACTTTCAACTCATAATCAAGACATATTTTGTAGTTTTTTATTGCTTGGTGATAATTTTTCTCTTTTACATATAATTTTCCTATATTAGCTAAAGTGCTTACAATTAACAAACTGTCTTTTATTTTCTCTCTGATTTTTAAACTTTTATTATAATAAAATTTGGCAGAGTCAATGATTTCTATTTTATCATACAGATAACCAATGTTATTTAGTGCGGTACTCGTGATTTCTTCCTTTTTATTTTGAGTACCAATTTTAACTACTTTTCGGTAATAGTATAAAGCTTTTGTGTTTTCGTTCTGATCGTCAAATATGGTTCCAATCGAGTTGTAAATACTAATTTTTTGAAGAACATCATTAGTTTGTTCTGCAATTTTTAGAGCTTCAAAATAATAATTTAGAGCAACTTTACTATTTCCTTTCATCAAAGCAAAATATCCTTTATTTGCAATAGCTGTAATTTTATATTGTAAAGCAATTGCTTTGATTTTATTATTGAAATTATTTTTTTGTAATTTAGTAGATAAGTTAAATAACTCATTATTATATTTTTCAGAAATAGTATTATCTTGTTCTTCTTCAACAATCAAATTTAGTATACGACACCTTGTAGTATCAATTTTTGTATGCTTTTTCAATTCTACAAGCAAACTATCTTTGGTGCTTTGAGAATTTATATTTGAGCAAAATCCAATTAATAACAAAATCCAAGAAATTTGTTTGAGCGTCATAATCTATATAATATTATTTAGTTGCATAAATTCTTCAAATTCTTCTTTCTTTTCTCTTGAAATAGGAAGTAATATTTTGTCATCATAAGTGACAGATAATCCGTCTTTTTTGCTGTATTTTTTTATCAAAGTAATGTTTACAAAATACGAACGATGAATTCTGAAAAAACGAGTGTCTGACGAAAGTAAATCTTCAAAATGTTTGATTTTTTTTACCGCTAAATCTTTTCCGTTTTTGTGGTGAATAGTTGTGTACGAACCATCGGCCTCGAAATAATATATATCATTTAAATCCATAAATACAATTCCATCTCCTATATGAATACCAATTTTCTTGATTTTATTCTCTTGAAGGTTTTCTTTTAGAATAGCAATATTGGTTTGAGGAAGATTTAGAGAATGTTTCAAAACTACTTTTTCTACAGCTTCTTTTAGTTTGGAAATTCCAATAGGTTTAAGAATATAATCAACTGCCGAAACTTCAAAAGCTTTGATGGCATATTGTGAATAAGCGGTGCAAAAGATAGTTTCAAAAGTCGGTTTGTTGAAATAATCAAATAAGGCAAAACCATTTTCATTGGGCATTTCAACATCCAAAAAAACCAAATCTACAGGATTGTTGTTAATGATTTTGACAGCAGATTTTACATCTTCAGCTTCACCAACAAGTTCAATTTCTGGGCAGTGATCTTCTATAAAGTTTTGCATTAATAACCTAGCGTTTAGCTCGTCATCAACGATTATAGCTTTAATTTTTTTCATTGGTTAGTTTTGGTTTGACAATTTAAGAAAAAATTTTAATCGAAAAACCGCCAACAGAAAATATTCTGCTGAACGGCATTTTCTTTTGAAAAAAAAACTACTACTTTACTCTAAAACTAATTTTTGTGTTGCTACTGAATTATTTGAATCTTCAATTTTAACCATATACATTCCTTTTGATAAGTTTGAAACATCTATATTTTTTGAATTTGAAGTTAACACTTTTTGACCTTGAATAGAATATATTTCAACTGATTTTATATCGTTTTCTGTTTCGATAGTGAAATTATTGGTTGCTGGATTTGGATAAATTTTAAAATTGTTAGTTATTTTGTTTTCATTTACACTTAGCGGACTAATACCTACAACCACAACCTGAAGTGGCGGATTACATTGAACACCTGTAAAACAATCAAAACGCAAAGTAAAAATGTTATTACCTGCAACAAGTGGTGGTGAAGTCTCTTGAAATGCTACACCAACAGATTGCTGTCCAAAAAAAGCGGTGCTTGACCCGCAGTTGCCACCAGCAGTAATATCAACCCATCTGTAATAATGGTTTATGTTAAATGGTGGAAATACTGTATAAAGTGGTGTTAAAGTTACCGTACTACCAACAGGTGCTGAACTCGCAGATGCAGATAAAGAATTTGGCCAAATTGGTGAGCACTGTGCATTAGTTAAACTAGTTGCAAAAGTGATAAAAAGCAAGGTGTAAATAATTTTCTTCATGATTTTTTACTTATTTAATTATTAATTTTTGAGTTGCAATTGCATTATTCTCATCTTCTATACGTACCAAATACATTCCTTTTAATAAGTTGGAAACATTCACATTTTTATCTTTAGAAGTCATTACTTTTTGACCTTGAATAGAATATATTTCAACTGATTTTACTTCGTTTTCCATTTCGATAGTAAAATTATCTGAAGTTGGATTTGGATAGATAGAAGCTTTTAGGTTTTGAGAATTGAAGTTTTGTGATGATAATGTGTTATTTGTAAATAAACTTGTAACATCTGCATCAGAAATAGCATAATTATATATTTTCAAGTCATCTATTGTACCGTTAAAATAATTTTGACCACCGTTTTCTGTCAAACCTAAACGGAATAAATTCCCATTATTTATAGTGTTAAATGCAATAGTATTTGAACCTAATAGTACTCCGTTTTTATAAATTTTAGATTCAGTACCATTATATGTAAATACATAATGAGTCCAAGTGTTTACAGTGGTTGTATTAGCTACATAATGACTACTACCGTTTTCAAAGTGATATAAATTAGAATTATTGAAGTAAGCTCCATAATAATTTGTAGAATTCCCATAATTGTAAATAAAATTGAAACCAAAAGAATTAAGTACTGCCATTTTTATCCATACAGAAACTGTTCTTGCACTATTTCCATAAGGTAATCCTAAAATAGTTGATGTAGTTCCTGTATTGTTGATGTATAATGCACTATTAGGAGTATTGCTTCTGTCGCTAGTAAAAGAAGTTCCAGTATTTGAAATAAAAGGTGCGTTTCCTAAAACATTATTATAGGTGTTGTTAAAGTTATATTCCGTAACTAAACTATTTGGAAGTATATTTGTTGTTGTAAACGAACCTATTGGAGATACTGTTGTTCCAATTGAATTAGTCGCTTCAATTTGATAATAATAGGTCGTGTTTGGTGTTAATCCGTTTAAAATACCCGATGTTGGAGTGCTAGTAGAACCCGATGCAGAACCACCAGTTACTTGATTTGTAAGCGATGTGTCTGTAAGACCGTATTTTATAATAGAAGTAGCTGAAGTACTGTTTGCAGTAAGTGAATAATTAATAGTTGCACTTGTGTTATCAGTAGCTGTTGTTATGTTTTGAATAGTCGGAGGAATACTAGCAGGTAAAGTTGTAAAAGATTGTGTTGGTGAATACACAACAGTTGGATTACAATTAGTACCTAAATTACCATAGTACCTCCAATAGTATGTAGTGCCAGGAGCCAAACCTGATATGTTAATAGTTCTTGGATAAGATACGAATGACGATCCGCCAGTAGCATTGGTGCTGGGACTAAAAGACGGATTTGTTGAAAATTGTGCATGAAAATTTCCGCCATTGTTACAGTTAATTGTCACATAGGCATTCAAACTTGCAGAGTTGCTAGTTATGTTCGAAGTTGCTAGACTCGAAAAAGCAATTTGTGCAAATATAAAGTTTGCATTTACTATTAAAAATAGTGAGAGTAATAATTTTTTCATAAAGAGTAGTTTTTAAAGTAATGTTTTGTTTTAAAATTTTTGTAAAATTCTATAAATGAGCTTGAATAGAATTCCGATTTTCACGAAACGAAGGTTTTCTTTCATGAAATTGCAATCGTTTTTCACAAAGCTTTTTTTATAAAAATAAAAAACCGCCACTTCAAGAGTAAAGTGACGGTAATTCCCCCAAAAAACTAAAAAACTATGTAAACTAACTATTCTAAAATTAATTTTTTTGTTGCAATTGCATTATTTTCATCTTCAATGCGAACCATATAAATTCCTTTAGACAAACTAGAAATATTTATATTCTTACTATTATAAGTCATTACTTTTTGACCTTGTAAAGAATATATTTCAACTGATTTTACTTCATTTTCCATTTCAATTGAGAAATTATCTGAAGTTGGATTTGGGTAGATTGTTGCTTTTAGGTTTTTAGATTGAAAATTTTGAGAACTTAATGTGTTTTGAGAATTATATAATGATAAAGCTTCAATCGAATTGAAAAATGTATTGTAAACTTCAAAATCATCTATTTTAAAGTTACCAACCCAATTGCTACCATTATTATAATCAGGTGAGCTACCGAATATAATTATGTTACCCAAAGTATCCCAGTTCGGCTTCGTTCCTGAGCCTATCAAAGAACCATTTTTATACATTGCAACATTAAGCCCGTCATATGTAAGTATGTAATGCTCCCAAACGCCGCTAGTTCCTGTGTCGGTAGTTGTTAGGCTGTTTCCAGGTCCAAAAGCATCATTACTTAAAATACTTGTAATTGATGCGTTAAAACCGTAAGCTCTGTTATTAGCGGGATTTCCCCAAGTCCAAAAATTACCGTTTAAATTTGTTCTGTTTAGCCAAAAAGAAACTGTTCTTTGGTTTTTACCTTGAGGTAAAGTAAACGCATTTTGCATGTAACACTTGTTTAGCATACCTAGAGCGTTATTAGCATTACCATTTCGGTCGTTTACATAAACAACACCTGTTGGAGATGTACCCGTTAAAGGATCTATTAATGACACTGTGTTTCCTACATTACTTAAAGAATTATTGAATTCAAATTTTAATACAGGTGTTGCAACTGAAGGACTTGCTAATGCAATACTGTTTTTAACAGTAACTATTTCAGCAGCAGATAATGCTCTTTGATATATATGTAATTCATCCAAAGTTCCTGTTATACATCTTGCCGGATCTACAGTTCCATTAGAGTAAGCATCAGATCCAAAAACAAAATTTCCGTGATTAGAATTCATCGGACTATTATCTTGATTCATTCCTGTAGAAGGTGTCCAAGCGAGAACACCATCTAAATAATACTTCACTATCGTACCTTCTTTAGTAATTGCATGATGATGCCAAGCTCCACTTTGACCTCCTGTGTGTGTATTTAAAGTTTGACAAAAACTATTTGTTGTTGTTGAATATTCAAGTCTATATCTATCATAATATATAGTTCCTCCATTACAATTAGAAGTGCCAACATATCCATATTTTAATCCATTTCTTAAATTTAATGACATTGAATACAATAATGGGTTAACTCCGCCTCTAAATTCCCACCATGCAATGGTACAGTTAGTGTTTAAGTTCGCAGAAGTAACCATTGAAGAGTTTATTAGTGCAGATGCTCCTGCAAATGAAATCCCTTGTCCAACTTTTCCTCCAGTAAAACTAACATTTGTTGCAGTGCCATTAGTAAAACTGTGCGTTGGTTCATTACTAACTAAAGTGTTTTCAAAATTATAATAAGCTACCAATCCATTTGTTGGTGCTTGGGCAAAAGATAGATCTACTAAAAACAAAGTAAATAAAAGTAATAATTTTTTCATAAATAAATAGTTTAAATTAAGTGACAAAAGTCTAAATATGTGCGGATTTAAATTTTAACATTTCATGAAACCTTGTTTTTTTTTCATGAAATGCTTTTTTTCATTAGTTATGTAAATTTTAGAAATAAAAAAACCGTCACTTCAAGAGTAAAGTGACGGTTAAAAACTAAACTATTAATCAGAAACTTAAATGAATTAATAAGAAAATAAAAGAATATAAAAACCCAATTGTTATTTGTAATCGATATTCTGAAAACAGTTTCATCATTATTTAATTATTAATTTTTGAGTAGCAATTGCATTATTTTCATCTTCAATGCGAACCATATAAATTCCTTTAGACAAACTAGAAACATTTATATTTTTGGATTCAGAAGTCATTACTTTTTGACCTTGTAAAGAATATATTTCAACTGATTTTACTTCATTTTCCATTTCAATTGAGAAATTATCTGAAGTTGGATTTGGGTAGATTGTTGCTTTTAGGTTGTTTTTTGCAAAATATTGATTAGAAAGCACGCTTATTCCTGCAGTATTATTCATCAAAAAACCAATATCAGTAACCGAAAGTGCACGATTGTATATATAAAATTCGTCTAAAAATCCAGTGTAAGCTTTTGAAGCGTGAATAGTCCCATCGGCATTAGTGCCGTTTCCTATTGAAATTACACTGTTAAATTTGTGTAAAGCTTCAGTATTTACATAACTCCCCATTGAAGTGCCAACTAAAGCACCATTTACATAGCATTTCATATTTTTGGGACCCGATGGATTGGCTAAATCAACTGGTCCAAAAACAAAGGCATAATGTGTCCAAGTATTCATATAGGTTGTTGCTGGTATTCCTGCATTTTCAAAGATACCATTAGACATAACTCGATATCCCGCCGACATATTAGAGCCGCTTACACGCATATAATGTGACCCAAACAATTCAAAAGAGCTGCTATATGGAATGCTATTTACTGTTCTTCTTTCCCAAAAAGCAATGGTATAATACTGGCTATTAAACGCAGAACTCATACTTGTATTTGTTAATATGCCTCCTCCAAGTCCAAAATTTCTACCTACACCAAATTTACCTGCACTAGCACTAAAAGTAGGGTTATAATTTGGATTTGAGTTATTTGTTAAATTATGCACATTATCATAGCTATTATCATTATTTTCAAAATTATAATACGCTAATAAACCACCTGCTAATCCGCCACCTGAAGAAGTTGTTGTAAATGTTCCAACAGTAGAAGTTGTTGATCCTCCTGAATTTGTTGCGATAATTTGGTAGTAATAGAAAGTGTTTGGTGTTAGATTAGGTAAAAAAGCAGTACCAGGAGTTGTTGTATTTCCTGAAGCTGAAAGTCCAGTAACTTGATTTGGAAAAACTCCCGTTTGACCATAATCTGCATTTGTTCCGTATTTCACAATAGATGTAGTAGCATTACTATTCGCATTTAACGAATAAGCGACGGTAGCCGAATTACTAGAAGGCAAATGGGAAATAGATAAAATTGTTGGAGGTATTCCGCCTGCACCTGTAGTGTTATTTTTTACCTGATTGATTTCGGCACTGTTTAATCCTCTGTTATATACATAAACCTCGTCAATATAGCCAGTAAAAGCTTTATTTGCTAAAAAATTTCCTGTTGGAATATCAGCTCCGCCACCAATTGAAAAAATAGTATTGTATTTTATTAAATTAGCAAAAGAAACATATTGACTAAGTGTTACATCAAGAATTCCATTTACAAAAACACTTAAACCACCACTTGTGTCATATCTCACCGCTATATGTTGCCAAGTATTATTTGAAAGATCAACAGTCATATTTGGTCCAACCCACGTACCATTTGAAATTGATATATTTGCATGCGATGCACTTCCTGCTCCACCATTATTTCTATAAAAAGCTGAGCCAAATAACTCAAATCTTGTGGCATAAGGTTGAACTTGTGAAGCAGAATTATACTGCCAAAATGCTACAGTAAATTCGTTTGTAATTTGAGGAGCAATAGAAACCGTTTTCAAAGCAGAATTGTTGAAACTTGCCGCTTGACCAGTTCCATTTCCGCCAGAAACGTAGGTTACTGATGTAGCTGTCATATTGGTCATATTATTTAATAGGTCGTGGCTGAATGCATTGCCTTCAAAGCCATAATAAGCTACCAATCCATTCGTTGGTGCTTGTGCCATTCCTTTCGTTCCTATAATGGCAAATGCAATAAAAAGTATAATTTTTTTCATGTTAAATGTTTTTATATTAAGTCGCAAAAGTCTGAATAAGAAATATATTAAAAAGTTTACTTTCATGAAATGGCATTAATTCTTCATCAAATACACAATTATTTTCATAATGTCAACTCTAGTTAAAATTTTTATAATGAAATGATTTTGTCTTTGGTTTCTTCGTTAATTTGCTTAAATTTTCCAAATCATGGCTTTTCGTTTATTTATATTATTCTTAATCATTGCTGTAATAGAAATTTATGCTTTTCAGGCTGTTAAAACATTTACTAAGGTTAAATGGGTGCAGTTTGGCTACATAATTATTTCATTAGTGGCAATAGTTTTTATTGTTTATCAGTTTACAAAATTTGACAGAAGCGTTGGGCAAACACCCATGTTTATGATTACCATCGGATTGATGTTGTTGGTTCTTATTCCGAAATTGCTAATTACTTCTGTGCTTTTGCTTGAAGATATTTTACGGTTGATAGTTGGTTCAAAAAACTATTTTATTAATTACGATAAGGAAGCCTCTTTTCTACCAGAAAGAAGACGTTTTGTTAGTCAAGTAGCATTAGGAATAGCAGCTGTTCCATTTCTTTCTTTAATTTATGGAATGACAGTAGGCAAGTATAATTATAAAGTATTACGACATACTTTGTTTTTTGATGATTTACCCGATGCTTTTGATGGATTTAAAATCACACAAATTTCGGATATTCATAGTGGCAGTTTTGATAATCCTGAAAAAATAAGTTATGCAGTTGATTTAATTAATGAGCAAGAATCTGATTTGTTGTTATTTACAGGTGATATTGTAAATACACATGCAACCGAGATGCATCCATGGATTGACACTTTTAAAAAAATAAAAAATCATGAATTTGGAAAATATTCTATTCTTGGAAATCACGATTATGGAGAATATGTAGATTGGAAATCGGAGGAAGCGAAAAATAAAAATTTTGAAGATATCAAAGATTTGCATCAACAAATAGATTTCAAATTACTATTGAATGAAAATACAAAAATCAAAAAAGGAAACGACGAAATAGCACTTGTTGGTGTAGAAAATTGGGGAGTAAAATTTAAAAAAGTAGGCGATTTGAATAAAGCTTCTGAGGGATTGTCTAAAAAAGATTTCAAAATCTTGATGAGTCACGATCCAAGTCATTGGGATGCCGAAATTAATACTCACAAAAAAGATTTTCATTTAACGCTTTCTGGACATACACATGGGTTTCAGTTTGGAATCGAAATTCCTGGTATAATAAAATGGAGTCCAGTAGAATACGTTTATAAGCAATGGGCTGGATTGTATGAAAATATGGAACGATATTTGTACGTGAATAGAGGCTTTGGTTTTCATGCATATCCTGGTAGAGTAGGAATAATGCCAGAAATTACCGTTTTAGAGCTAAAAAAACGTAAAAAAGTAGTATAATTAGTTAAAAATAGTACATTTGTATTATTAAATTTCTTTTTATCACAAGAAAACAATTAATATTTTGGTTTTATGTCAAAATTTGGAGAACTTATAAACGCTCAAGTTCCAGTGTTAATTGACTTTTACACAGAGTGGAACGAATCATCAGTGTCAATGCATCCTGTAATTAGAGATGTAGCGGCTGCACTTGGTGATAAAGCAAAAGTTATTAAAATTGATGTCGATAAAAATCAAGAATTGGCAGATGCATTGCGTATCAAAGGACTTCCTACTTTAATGATCTACAAAGAAGGTCAAATGGTTTGGAGACAATCTGGCGAGTTAGATGCAAATACAATTATTGGTTTGGTTCAAGAACAAGCTTAATCAATTTTAGCAAAAACAAATCCTTTTTCATTTAAAATTTCAAGCACTTTTGGTAAAGTATATTCCAAATTAGTAAATGCTTTTATACTGTCGTGAAAAACGATGATACTTCCCGATTTTACATTTGTAAGTACATTTTCTAAACATTTTTCTTTCGAAATTGTTGCGTCAAAATCATAAGAAATGATGTCCCACATTATTATTTTGTAACCAAGTTTTCTTAATTCTTTAGATTGAGAAGGTTTAATTTTGCCGTAAGGCGCACGAAAAAGGTTTCGAGTTTCGAGTTTCAAGTTTCGAGTTTCTGTATCACAAAGTTTTACATTTTCAACATACTCATTTGTTTTTGTTTTCCAACCGTTAAGGTGATTGAATGTATGATTGCCTATTGAATGTTCTTCTTCAATAACTTTTTTAAAGATTTCGGGATATTTTCTAACATTATCTCCTATGCAAAAAAAGGTTGCTTTAGCATTGTATTTTTTGAGTTGTTGTAAAGTCCATTCGGTAATTTCAGGTGTTGGACCATCATCAAAAGTTAGATAGATTTTATTTTCACGATTGGGTATTTCCCAAATGTAGTTGGAGAATAGTTTTTTTATAAGCCAATGTGTTTTTATCCAAATCATGTTTCAAAAGTAACTAAAAAAGTGCCAATATTTTATTGACACTTTTTGTTTATTCTATTACTGGTTCATCATTAATATGATTTATTTTTTTTACAATTTTTCCGTTTTTGTCGTATTCGATAAACATTCCATTCCGTTTACCATCTTTATAAAATCCTTCAGCTTTGATTTTTCCATTTTCAAAATAAGTTGATCCTTTACCATCAGGTTGTCCAGAGATAAATTTTAAAATAGCCTTCTTGTTCCCATTTGGATACCATTGTAAAACTTCACCATTTTCAATACCTGCTTTAAAAAACGTTACTTCTGATTTTTGCCCATTCTCATACCATTTTTCAGACTTACCATCTCGCTTATCATTAATCCAATTTACTTTATCTTTTGGTTGTCCATTTTCATAATATGTTTGATACAATCCATCTTGAATTCCTTCTTTCCAGTTAGAAATTTCTTTAATTTGACCATTTTCAAACCAGATTTTCACTTCTCCATTCGTTTTTCCTTTAAGATGGTAATTTTGGTCTGAGATTTGTCCATTTCTATAATACCAATAGTTCCAACCGGTTCCGTTTACAAGTTTTTTTGTCCAGTCTATTTTACCATTATCAAAATATTTTGTCCATTCGTCGCCAATTTTATGGTTTTCGACTATTCCTTTTTCAAAAATTTCTCCATTTTGAGAGTATGAAATGTAAGGTCCGTTTTTTAAATAGTAATGAATTAATGTATCAGGTTTAACTATTAAGTATTGAATTAGTTTTTCCTTAAGGTCATAAAAATAAATTGTGTCAATTTCTTTGCCATTTTTTAACTTTCCTTTTTGATAAATTGATCCAGTTTTGTAAAAACTAGTGTATTTTCCATCTTTTAATGTAGTTTCATTACCTTTTACTGGTACCCAAGATGCTTTGCCACTAGTTTTATCAATCCAATACACCCAATTTTCATTTCTTTTGCTAGAGTCATTGAAATCGGCATTCTGACATCCACAAAATGAAATAAGTATAAATGTAATTATAAAAAAAATTCGTATCATTTAGTTGAGTTTTCTGTGACAAAGTATAGTTAAAGAAACTACTCCATATCTCTACCAAAACGTTCAAACATTTTGTTGTATGAGTTAAAAATGGTTTTGTGTTTGTTGTAAAATTCCATATCGCCTCTTTCTTTCATCACTTCTAATAATCCACGGTATCTTTCTATATCAGTAATAATATCAATAGCTAGATTTGATTGTTCTGAAGGTTTTAATGTTTTGTAATACGATAAATTTTCTTTATATTTAGTCATTAAATCTTCCAACAATTTTCGGGCTTTTGCTTTTTCGTTTACTACATAATAGCCGCCTGCAAATGGTTCAACTAGTGAATAATAACCATAATATTTCAATGGCATTTTGGTCATAGCAAGTTCAATTACTTTTTTGGCTTTATCCAGTTTTCCTTCGTTTACCAATTGTTCCATTAGTCTTGCCAAATTACTTCGGTAAGAAATACTGTTTTTACGAGTGTCTGGATCGTGGTAAATATTCGGACTTTCTCCATTGCCCCAATCCCATTTCATAACAATATCATACATTTTGTCAGAATCAATTTGTCCCATATCTAGCTGACTTGCTTCTTTATCTAATGGTGTTTTTATTGGAACCAATTTGTAAACCATACCATCTAACTGAAGGTAATCTTTCATCCATAGATAATCTTCATCGGTAAAACTTCCGCCAGTAAAATAGATTGGTCGTTTCCAATCATTATTCAAAAGAACATCTAACATCATAATTCTGTTTTTGTACAAAGCATTATCTTTTATTTCAAAATCAATGTAAGGCACAATAGAATCATAATCTTTTGGTGAAACCACTTTATTTTTGATAATAGTGTTTTTATCAACAGGAATTCTAAATTTGTTAGTAGGGTAGAAGTGAATACTTTGACCATTACTCATTTCAACCATTGTTCTTGGATCGTCGCTAGATAAGAAAGCTAGTAAATCTTTTAAATCCCATCGCGCATCTGTTTTTTTGTCATAAAAAGCATAATCTAATTTGTCTCCAACATATTGGTTGTGTGTAAATGAAATAGGTAAACCGTCGGCTTCATAAGTTTTAAATTTCATTTGGTCAATATACCAATCGGTCATAAATAAACTAGTATTTACAATTTTTATATCTGGACGAATACCTTCAATTTCTTGTGCGTACCAAAGTGGGAAAGTATCATTATCTCCAATTGTAAAAAGAATAGCATTTTTCTCACACGAATCTAAATATGTTTTAGCATTTGCAAGAGCTGTTCTTTTTTCAGAACGGTCATGATCATCCCAATTTTGAGAAGCCATTAAAACCGGTGCAGCTAATAATCCTAAAATGACCACTACAATTCCAGTTATTTTTGGCTGAATGTAGTTGCGTAAAGTATCGTAAATTGCATAAACTCCAAATCCAATCCAAATAGCAAAAACATAGAACGAACCTACTAGAGCATAATCTCTTTCTCTTGGCTCAAATGGTCTTTCGTTTAGATAAATTTTCAAGGCTAAACCAGTGAATAAAAATAATGCTAATAGCACATAAAAGCTTTTCAAATCTTTATTAGCATGGTACAAAAGCCCAAGAATTCCTAACAAGAATGGCAAGAAATAATAGAAATTTCTACCTTTATTATTCAATACATCAGAAGGCAAATTATCTTGAGAACCAAGTCTAATTTCGTCAATAAATTTGATACCACTCATCCAGTTACCATCTAAATTATCGTATTTACCTTGAATGTCGTTTTGTCTTCCAGCGAAATTCCACATTAGATAACGCCAGTACATATAACCAAATTGGTATTCAAACATAAAACCTAAATTGTCAGCTGTTGAAGGTTTTTCAACTATCAAATAATCGCGGTAACTTTTCAAAAACTGAACATAACCATCATTATCTATTTGATTATTAGCATAAGCTTTTCTGAATTCTGCAACAACATCTACTAATTCTTGCTCTTCTGAATATTCAGGATTAATTTTGAATTCTGGAACATGTGTAAAATTGATATAATTGTCAATGTGTTCGCCACTCCATAATCTCGGCAAAATAGATTTATGGTTGTCATCACTATTTTGTTCAGCATTTTTGAACTTGTTTGTGATGATATATTTACCAGTTGTTAAATCTCGTTCGTAGTTAGGCGCTTTGTCAAGATATGGCGTGTTTTCGTCTAAACCAGCAAATGCATCTGTATATTGAGGTCCATAAAACAATGGATTTACACCATATTGCTCTCTGTTGTAATATGCCAAAACTTCGGCAGCATCCGAAGGTTTGTTTTCGTTAATTGGCGGATTAGCATTGGCTCTAATTGGCAACATCATCCAAGTTGAAAATCCAATTAATATAAATAGAATACAAAGAATAATAGTATTTAAATGTACATGACCTTTTTGTTTAGTGTATTTCAATCCAAAATAAAAGAAAGCTATAAACAAAAGCACCACAAAAATAGTTCCTGA
This sequence comes from Flavobacterium sp., assembly GCF_027531705.1. GTDB lineage: Bacteria > Bacteroidota > Bacteroidia > Flavobacteriales > Flavobacteriaceae > Flavobacterium. The sequence goes on from NZ_JAPZSP010000021.1 coordinate 84,350, forward strand.
ATCAAATGGTAATCCGAAAGTATTAACCATAAAAACTTCGGTTTTTCCAAAAAAGGCCATCGTTAGTGGCAAAAGCAATTTGAAAATAAAAAGTAATATCGAAACCACCACAACATTAGCAATAATAAAGTTTTTGATAGTTACTTTTTTGTAATGTTTAAAATAATATAAAAATCCAATTGAAGGAATTGTAAGCAAAGCCATAAAGTGGACTCCAAAAGAAAGTCCAATTACTAGTGAAATTAATAGTAACCAACGATTTCCTCTTTGTGTCATCATTTCCTGTTCCCAGCGTAAGCCAAGCCAAAAAAGCAATGCGATAAATAAAGTCGCCATGGCATAAACTTCGGCTTCTACAGCATTGTACCAAAAACTATCTGAAAAGGTAAATGCTAAAGCTCCAACAAAAGAACTTCCCAAAATAACAATAGAATTATTGGTATTGATTTCTGAAAACTGTGAAATTAATTTACGCAATAAGATAGTTGACGACCAAAATAGAAACAAAATGGTAAAGGCACTCGAAAAAACGGACATCATGTTTACCATCAAAGCAATATGTTCTTTATCAAAAGCAAACATAGCAAAAAATGCGCCTATCATTTGAAATAAAGGTGCTCCTGGTGGATGACCAACTTCTAGTTTGGCAGCGGTAGCAATATATTCGCCACAATCCCAAAAGCTCATGGTTGGTTCAACAGTCAACGAAAAAGTAATTAATGCTATTGAAAATAGAATCCAACCTGTGATTGTATTCCATTTATTAAAATTAAATGTTGTCATAAAATGTATGAAATTATTTCAGTTGCAAAGAAACTATTTTTTTATCGATTCCGCATAAACAGAACTTGATAAAATTTTCACAATTCGTTGTTTCCTAAAAGATTGTTTAAATTATTCTTTTATTTTAAATTCTAATCCTATAAAACGGGTGCTTTCTATTGTTATATTAATGTCATCTTGAAAATATTTTCTAATTTTTGTGATAAAAACATCCATGCTTCTTCCCGTAAAATAATCGTCATTTTTCCAAATTGCTTGCAAAATTGCTTCTCGCTTAAGTAATTGATTTTTATGAAAATAAAGAAATTGAATCAATGCGGCTTCTTTTTCGGTTAATTGTTGGGTTTTACTTTCTGATTTTAAGCATAATCTTTTTGTATCAAAAACATATTTTCCAATTTTAATTTCTTGATTTTGTGTTGGTTTGAAATTTTGTTCGCTTCTTTTTATTATATTATTTAATCGCAAAATTAATTCTTCTACTTCAAATGGTTTTACGATATAATCATCTGCACCAAGCTGTAATCCTTTAATTTTGTCTTCTTTTAATTGCTTTGCTGTTAAGAAAATGAACGGTGTCTCAGGATTAATCCTGATGAGTTCTTCGGCTAAAGTAAATCCGTCAATTTGTGGCATCATTACATCTAAAATCGAAATGTCAAAATTGTTGGTTTTGAATAGGTCAATTGCTTTGTTCCCGTTTTCAGCCCAAATCACCTCAAAATTATGCAATTGTAAATACTGAATTAAGACGTTTGAAAAATCTAAATCGTCTTCGGCTAAAAGTATTTTTTTCATATCATTATGATGGAATTGATAAAATAAACTGTGTGCCTTTTCCCAAATCGCTTACTAACTTAACTGTTCCTTTATGTGCTTTTATAATTTGGTCAACATAGTAAAGTCCTAAACCCAAACCTTTTGTATTGTGCAGATTTCCTTGTTCAATTCTATAAAACTTATCAAAAAGCAATGATTGTTTGTTTTTAGCAATGCCAATTCCGTCATCTTTAATACTTATTTGGAATTCACTATTTTGTAAAGAAGTAGAAATAGAAATTGTTTTGGAGCCATATTTCACAGCATTTTCCAGAACATTTACAATTGCAGTCGTTAGATGAAATTTATCTAACGTTAATTGCGATTCAGTAGTAAAATTGGTCTTAACTTCAATTGTTGGATGTGCCAATTGAAAATCATCAACTATGGTTTTTAAAAATAAATTCGCTTTTATTTTCTCTTTATGTAATTCAATTTCTTCAAAACCAAGTGAGTTACTCATTACTTGGTCAATCAAGTTTTGCAATCTATCATTTTGACGGTTTATAGTGTCTATTAATTGATTGTAAACAACATCATTTTCTCTAATTTCTTTACGTTCTAATATTTTTGTAGAAACTGATAATGTTGTAAGTGGCGTTTTAAGCTCATGAGTAATGTTGTTGATAAAATCAGTTTTTATATCGCTAATTTTTTTCTGTTTTATTAGTGATTTTAAAGTAATGATAAAAATTGTTATCAATGTGATGATTGAGGCAAAAGCAAAGAAAAGCAGTAACGACATTCTTTTTAAAACAATAAGCTCCCAATCTTTTATAGAAACATATAAGCTATCTTCTGTAAGTAATTTGTAATTTGATTTATTAGTGTTAGAACTTGTTGTGCCTACATAATTTCTAATTAAAAATGCATCATTAAGCGAAACCAGATTGCCATACATTTTGTTTTCAATAAAAGGTTTTTCGGCAAATAGCGTATCGACTTTTTTTACATTAATATAGATGACAAATTTGTTTAAGATTATGGCAAAATCTATCTCGTGATTAGGGAATTCTTTATCAAATTCTTTTTGCAAAACTTCAGTCAATTGACTACTGAAATTGTTCTCTAAAAGCTTTTTTTTAATGTGAAAACGATAATTTTTGTCTTTCAAATAGTTTTCAGCTAATTGTTTGTACAGAAAATCTTTTTTGTAAAATAAAGTACTGTCAACATCACTATAATCATTCGTTATTCTACTCAGTTTATCTTTTACTTCAAGTCTAAATTGTGCTACTTTATAATTGTAGGTTGTTTTAACCAAATAGTATTGCATAAAACAAAGCGCAATCAATACAAGTGCAGAAAATGAAATGAGAATATTGATTTTTTGTTTCATAGAATTGAGTAATCTAAGGTCAAAAATAAGATGATTTATCTATTTAATTGCATATTTTTTTGGTTTAACTTTCGGTTAACTTTCATGTTATAATTCCTGGTTATCTTGAAAACAAATATTTTGTTTAAAAAAGTTTTAAATTAAATGAATTATATTTGTTTAATAATGAATGTATTAAATTGATTCCTTCTTTTTTATTTCTTAAAAATGCAGTATTATTTAATAAAAAATCGATTTATGCTTGCTTAAAATAAAATTTGTATTAAATTTGCACCCGCATTGAAGTGCTATTGGTCTATGGTGTAATGGTAACACAACTGTTTTTGGTGCAGTCTTTCAAGGTTCGAGTCCTTGTAGACCAACAATAAAATCCCAGCTTAACGGTTGGGATTTTTTGTTTTAATATGATTCATAAAAAAAACCCGCTTCATAATTAGAGCGGGTTTTTTTTATTTATTTATTTAATTTTTTTTAAAATTATATTTTAAAAGTGATTACTGGTCTAACAGCATGATTTACTAAATCCTCGCTAATACTTCCATTAAAGAAGTGTGCAAAACCTGTTCTTCCATGTGTACACATACCTATAATATCTGCATTTACACTATTTGAAAAATTAATAATTCCTTTTTCAACATTTACATCATTATATATATGTAGAGAATGGTTACTGTAATCAAACTCTTTTATGAAGTTATTCATTATTTTTTCAGCTACCAATGTAGATTTAAAACTATTAGGAGTATTTATCATTACAAGATTTAAGTGAGAATCATATCCTTTTGCAAAATCTAACATTTTAGCGAATGGTTTTTTAATTTCTTCTGAAAAATCTGAAGCAAAAACAAAACTATCAGCTTTGAATTCTGACATTTCATTTTTAACAACTAAAACAGGAACTTCAGAATAACGAACAACTTTTTCAGTATTTGAACCTATTAACATTTCGTTGAAACCACTTGCGCCGTGAGAACCCATTACAATAAAATCAACACCATTTTTCTTGCTGATGTTTAGAACACCGCTGAATGCTTTTTCAAACTGAATTACTTCTGAAACTTCAATTCCATCTAAGAAATCTTCATCCATCAAATCTTCTAATCTTTCAATCGCTCTGTTTTTGAAAAGCATTATCTCAGGCAAGTCTTTACCAGTACCTATGGCATCGTTTCCTTGATGAGGAAGTTCAATCATGTGAAGCAAAATGATTTCACTATTGTTTTTTCTTGCGATTTGCGCAGCTACTCTTAAAGCATATTCAGCATGTTGAGAGAAGTCGGTTGGAACTAAAATTTTCTTCATGATTTATAGTATAATTTTTTGTAAAAATATAAAATTTATTTTAATGATATAAAGGTACAAAAAATTATAAGAAGAAACAATATTTTGATTTATAAAAAAATCACTATATTTGCACCGTTATTTAGTAAAATTTGAATAATGAGGGAAGCATTGCTTCCCTCTTTTTATAACAATATGACATTTAAAGAAAAGGTATTTAGCTTACTTGAGGAAGGTTTAAAAGAAAAACCATCTATTTTTTTAATAGATTTAACAATAACAGATAGTTACAAAATAATAGTTACGCTTGATGGCGACAACGGAGTGCAATTGCAAGATTGTATTGACATCAGTAGAACTTTAGAAAACAATCTTGACAGAGAAGAACAAGATTTTTCTTTAGAAGTTGCATCAGTAGGAGTTGGTTCGCCATTAAAAATGGCAAGACAATACATAAAAAACATTGGTCGTACATTAATTGTAAAATTAGAGACCGAAACCATTGAAGCTGAATTGGTTGAAGTTACAGATAATTTTATAACTTTGTCTTGGCAAGCAAGAGAACCTAAAAAAATAGGAAAAGGAAAAGAAACAGTTCAAAAAAGACAAGAAATTCCATTTTCAGATATAAAACAAGCAGTTGTTACAGTAACATTTTAAATAAAGAGTTGGCATGGAAAATTTAGCATTAATCGATTCATTTTCAGAGTTTAAAGACGATAAACTTATTGATCGTGTAACGCTTATGGCGATTTTAGAGGATGTATTTAGAAATGCATTGAAAAAGAAATTTGGCTCAGATGATAATTTTGACATTATTATTAATCCAGATAAAGGTGATATGGAAATTTGGCAGAGAAGAGTTATCGTTGCTGATGATGATTTAGATTTGGACCACCTAGAGATCACACTAACAGAAGCAAGAAAAATTGAACCCGATTTTGAAATTGGCGAAGAAGTTTCGGAAGAAGTAAAATTAATTGATTTAGGAAGAAGAGCTATTTTAGCTTTGCGCCAAAATTTAATTTCAAAAATTCACGAACACGATAATACTAATCTTTACAAACAATTTAAAGATTTAATTGGTGATATTTACACTGCCGAAGTACACCATGTAAGACCAAGGGTTGTGATTTTGGTTGACGATGAAGGAAATGAAATTGTGCTTCCAAAAGAAAAACAAATCCCATCTGATTTCTTCCGCAAAGGAGATAATGTTAGAGGTATAATTGAAAGCGTTGAATTAAAAGGAAATAAACCTCAAATTATCATGTCTAGAACTTCAGAAAAGTTCTTAGAAAAATTATTTGAACAAGAAATTCCAGAGGTTTTTGACGGTTTAATTATGGTGAAAAATGTGGTAAGAATTCCAGGTGAAAAAGCAAAAGTAGCTGTAGATTCTTACGATGATAGAATTGATCCTGTTGGAGCTTGTGTTGGTATGAAAGGGTCAAGAATTCACGGAATTGTTCGTGAACTTGGAAATGAAAATATTGATGTAATTAATTATACAACCAATACACAATTATATATAACAAGAGCATTGAGTCCTGCTAAAGTTTCTTCTATTAAAATTAATGAAGAAACAAAAAGAGCTGAAGTTTTCTTGAAATTAGAAGAAGTTTCCAAAGCCATTGGTAGAGGAGGTCACAATATTAGATTAGCTGGTCAATTGACTGGTTATGAATTAGATGTTATCAGAGAAGGTAACGTTGCTGAAGAAGAAGATGACGTTGAATTAACAGAGTTCTCTGATGAAATTGAAGCTTGGGTTATCGAAGAATTTGCTAAAATTGGTTTAGACACAGCAAGAAGTGTATTAAAACAAGATGTAAATGACTTGGTAAGAAGAACAGATCTTGAAGAAGAAACTATTATTGATGTCATGAATATTTTAAAAGCAGAATTTAATAGTTAACAACTACTAACTACTACAGCAACACAACAAAAAAGAAATAATAAAAAGGTTTTATGTCTGAAGAAAGAGTAATAAGAATAAACAAGGTTTTAAGGGAATTAAATATTTCGTTAGAAAGAGCTGTTGATTATCTAAAAGATAAGGGAATTGCTATTGAGTCAAATCCTAACGCTAAAATTTCTGAAAACGAATTTAGTATCCTGCAAAATCAATTTGCTGGCGACAAGGGGAATAAAGAAGCTTCAAAAGAAGTAGGCGAAGAGAAAAGAAAAGAAAAAGAAGCTTTGCGTATCGAAAGAGAAAGAGAAATTGAAGAAAAACGCAAACAAGATGAAGAGCGCCAACGTTTAGAAGTAATCAAAGCCAAAGCTGTCGTTACTGGGCCTAAACAGGTCGGTACAATTGATTTGAATCCAAAAAAACCTACAGTTGCTCCTGTTGCAGAAAAACCTGAAGTTAAAGTTGAAGTGGTTGCTGAAAAACCTATCAAAAAGGAAACGCCTAAAGTTGAAGCAGCACCAACTGTTGAACAACCTAAGGAAAAAGTAGAAACACCTAAAAAAGCAGATGAGCCAATTGCTGCTCCTGCGGAAGAGGTATTTAATACTCAATATCAAAAACTATCTGGTGCTACACTTACAGGTCAAACAATTGATTTATCTCAATTTAATAAGCCTAAAAAGAAAAAAGAAGAGCCGAAGATTACTCCAAACAAACCTGGTACTCCTAATGCTGGTAATCCAAATTCTAATGCGAATAAAAACAAAAGAAAAAGGATTCCAACAAAACCAGGAGAAGTTAGACCTGGAGGAAATGGAACGCCTGGCGCAAATAAAATAGTACCAAATACTGGTGGAAACAATGCAAATAGAAGTGCAAGACCTGGTTTTGTAAAAGGAGCTAGACCAGCTATTGTAGCTAAAGTAGAACCTACCGAAGAAGAAGTTAAAAATCAAATTCGTGAAACTTTAGAAAAACTTCAAGGTAAGGGAGGAAAATCTAAAGCGGCGAAATATAGAAGAGATAAAAGAGATACGCACCGTCAAAAATCTGATGACGAACAAAGAGCTATCGAAGAAGGAAGCAAAACTATCAAAGTTACCGAATTCGTAACTGTCGGTGAAATTGCTACAATGATGGACGTGCCAATTACTAAGGTAATCGGAACATGTATGTCGCTTGGAATCATGGTTACCATGAATCAACGTCTTGATGCTGAAACATTAACAATAGTAGCGGATGAATTTGGCTACGAAGTTGAATTCATAACAACTGAGCTTGAGGAAAATATTCAAGTTGTTGAAGATAGAGAAGAGGATTTAATTACTAGAGCTCCAATTGTAACTGTAATGGGTCACGTTGACCACGGTAAAACCTCTTTGCTAGATTATATTCGTAAAGAAAATGTTATCGCTGGTGAATCTGGAGGAATTACACAACATATTGGTGCCTACGGAGTAACTTTAGATAATGGTCAAAAAATCGCATTCCTTGACACACCTGGTCACGAAGCGTTTACCGCTATGCGTGCTCGTGGTGCTCAAGTTACAGATATTGCAATTATTGTAATCGCTGCCGATGATGATATTATGCCTCAAACAAAAGAAGCAATTAGTCACGCACAAGCAGCTGGTGTTCCAATCATTTTTGCAATCAATAAAGTGGATAAACCAAATGCAAATCCTGAGAAAATTAAAGAAGGATTGGCTCAAATGAATTTACTTGTTGAAGATTGGGGTGGAAAATATCAATCACATGATATTTCTGCTAAAATGGGAATAGGTGTAAAAGAACTTCTTGAAAAAGTATTACTTGAAGCAGAAGTTTTAGATTTAAAATCTAATCCTAATAAAGTAGCTTCTGGAACAGTAGTTGAAGCATTTTTAGATAAAGGGAAAGGATACGTTTCAACTATATTAGTACAACACGGAACATTGAAAGTTGGTGATTATATGCTTGCCGGGAAACATCATGGTAAAATTAAAGCTATGCATGATGAACGTGGCAACACAGTTAAAGAGGCAGGTCCATCAACACCAGTTTCTGTTCTTGGATTAGACGGTTCGGCAACTGCAGGTGATAAGTTTAATGTTTTTGAAGACGAAAGAGAAGCTAAACAAATTGCGGCTAAACGTACTCAATTAATGAGAGAACAATCTGTTCGTGTTCAACGACATATTACACTTGATGAAATTGGTCGTCGTATCGCTTTAGGGCAATTTAAAGAATTGAATATAATTCTTAAAGGTGATGTGGATGGTTCTGTTGAAGCTCTTTCTGATTCCTTCTCAAAATTATCTACTGAAGAAATTCAAATCAATATTATTCATAAAGGTGTTGGTGCAATTACCGAATCTGACGTTATGTTGGCTTCTGCATCTGATGCTATCATTATAGGATTTAATGTTCGTCCAGCAGGAAATGCAAGACAATTAGCAGACAAAGAAGAAATCGATATCAGATTCTACTCAATTATCTATGCTGCTATCGATGACTTGAAAGATGCAATGGAAGGAATGTTAGCGCCAGAAATGAAAGAAGAAGTTACTGGTACTGCTGAAATTAGAGAGATTTTCAAAATTTCTAAAGTTGGTTCAATTGCAGGATGTATGGTTGTTGATGGCAAAATCCTCAGAAGTTCTAAAGTTAGAATTATTCGTCAGGGTGTCGTGGTTCACACAGGTGATCTTATTGCGCTTAAACGTTTTAAAGATGATGTAAAAGAAGTTGCTAAAGGTTACGATTGTGGTATTCAAATCAAAAACTTCAATGAAATCGAAATTGATGATGTAATCGAATCATTTCACGAAGTTGCTATCAAGAAAAAATTGAAATAATAGTCAAAAAATAGTCTAAATAAAACCCCCATTTTTTCAAGTGGGGGTTTTTTATTTGTTTATGTAAATTTATTTACTAGGCTTTATCAATAACGCTTTTGGATACTTTTTTAAAACTTCAATCAAATTTCTTTCAGCCTCAATTCTAGTTTTAAAATTACCAACCCAAACTTTATAATTTGGAGTGTTAAAAACGATAGTCCCTTCAATCATTTTATTGTCTTTTCTAAAATCGGCTAAATTCTTTTTTGCAGACTCATTATCGCCACTAAAAATTTGTATTTTATACCTATCGTTAGATGTAATTGTTGCGTTTATTTTTCTTTTTTCTGTTAAAATTTGCTCAAATTTTGAGTCTTGCGAAACAGTAATACTTGCTTCTTGTGCAGATAAATTTGCAGAAAAAAAGAGCATAAATATTCCGTAAATAACGCAGTTTGAATTTGTTAAATATTTCATAAATAATTGATTTTTATACAAATGTACTATTTTATAGTTTAAACAAAAAGAGTAAAATTATTTAGAATTAATATAAATTAACATTTAAGACTATTTTAAGGTTTTGAGAATTGCTCATAAGTCGTATTTTTGTGCAAGTTTTAAAAAATAGAGTTTTCTTTTTTTACAATAAAACGCAAAAAAAACATACCAAATTAGTAGATAACCATTATATATAATATGAAAAAGAAGGGTAACCCTAATTCGATTTCAAAGATTTTAATTTTCAGTTTAGCAGTAATGCTAACTTTTTCATTATCATCTAAAGCCCAAGGAGCTGATGCAGCAAAAGGGAAAGAAATTTTCAATACCAATTGTGCAGCATGTCACAATTTAGACAAGAAAATGACAGGTCCAGCTTTGCGCGGAGTGTCAGCAAAATATGATAAAGAGTGGCTTTACAAATGGGTAAAAAACAGTTCAGACCTTATCAAATCTGGTGATGCACAAGCTGTAAAAGTATTTGAAGAAAATAACAAGTCCGTAATGACCGCTTTTCCTCAATTATCTAACGCAGATATTGACAACATTATTGCTTATACAGACGAAGTAAAAGCAGAAGCTCCAGTAGCAACTACAGCTGGAACTCCGGGAACAAAGGCAGCAGAGGATGGAATTTCAAACAATGTCATTCTCGGGGCACTCATCGCTGTAATGTTAATGTTGATTGCAATGTTATACATTGTAAATAGCCTACTTTCAAAAATTGCAAAAGCAAACGGAATTGAAATTCAGAAATTAGCAAACGAAAACAAAATGCCAATTTGGAAAGCATTTGCTAAAAATCAATTTTTAGTTTTGGTTTCTGTTATAATCTTAATGTTAAGTGCAGCTTACTTTGCTTATGGATTCTTTATGCAAGTAGGAGTAGACCAAGACTATGCTCCTGTCCAGCCAATTCATTACTCACACAGGATTCATGCTGGAAGCAATGGGATTGATTGTAAATACTGTCACTCATCTGCAAGAGTTAGTAAACATGCAGGAATACCTTCTTTAAATGTTTGTATGAATTGTCATAAAAATATTAGTCAAGTTGCCGATACAACTGCAACTGCCGAATATTCAAAAGCATTTTATGATGGAGAAATTCAAAAATTATACAAAGCAGTTGGTTGGGATGCAACATTGCAAAAATATACTGGCAAAACAGAACCTGTTAAATGGGTAAGAATACATAATTTACCCGATTTTGCCTACTTCAATCACTCACAACACGTTACTGTGGCTGGTGTAGAATGTCAAACATGTCACGGACCTGTTCAAACTTATGAAATTCAGAAACAATTTGCTCCACTAACAATGGGTTGGTGTATTGATTGTCATAGAAAAACGGAGGTTAAAATGGAAGGAAATGAATATTATACAAAAATTCATGCAGAACTTTCAAAAAGATACGGTGTTGACAAGCTAACTGCCGCACAAATGGGTGGTTTAGAGTGTGGAAAATGCCACTATTAATAAAATAATTAAGAAGCTAATATTATATACGATGTCATCAAACAAAAAATACTGGAAAAGTGTTGAGGAACTAAACGAAAATAGTTCTATTGTTGAGGCGCTTAGAAATAACGAATTTGTTGAAGAAATCCCTACAGATCAATTCTTAGGTGATGAAAGTTCATTATCAAATTCGTCAACTTCAAGACGTGATTTCCTTAAGTACGTTGGATTTAGTACTGCAGCAGCAACGCTTGCAGCATGTGAAGGTCCAGTTCATAAATCAATTCCTTACGTTGTTCAGCCTGATCAAATTATTCCTGGTGTAGCAGATTTCTATGCAACTACCGTTTTTGACGGATTCGATTTTGCTAATTTATTAGTAAAAACAAGAGAAGGAAGACCAATCAAAATTGAAAACAATACTATAGAAGGAGCAAAATTTGCTGCTAACGCTAGAGTTCATGGTTCTATATTGTCATTATATGATAATATGAGAGTTAAAAATCCTAGAATTGCAGGAAAACCAGCAACTTGGTCTGAAGTAGATTCTAAATTGATAGCTAGTATTTCTGAAGCAAAAGCAAAAGGAGGTCAAGTTGTTTTACTTACCAATACTTTAGCAAGTCCATCAACTGAAAAATTAATTGGTGAATTTTTGGCTAAAAACCCTGGCGCAAAACATATAGTTTACGATGCTGTTTCTTCTTCGGAAGCACTTGACGCATTTGAAACTGTTTATGGCGAAAGAGGTTTAAAAGATTATGATTTTTCAAAAGCTTCTTTAATTGTTTCTGTTGGAGCAGACTTTTTAGGAGATTGGCAAGGTGGAAGCTACGATAGTGGATATGCCCAAGGTAGAATTCCAAGAAATGGAAAAATGTCACGTCACTTCCAATTTGAAGCTAATATGACATTATCTGGAGCTGCTGCTGATAAACGTGTCGCAATGTCAAACGCGAATCAAATTCAAGCTTTAGTTAAAATATACAATGTAATTACAAATTCTTCTGTAGCTACATCTAAAATTCCAAATGAAGATATCGTTATGAAAGCCGCTCAACAGTTGAAATCAGCTGGTAGCAAAGGGCTTTTAGTTTCTGGTATTCAAGATAAAAATGCTCAATTGTTAGTTTTGGCTATCAATCAAGTTTTAGCAAGTGAAGCTTTCACAACTGCAGGAACAAGATTAATTAGAAAAGGATCTAACGAAAAAGTAGCTCAGTTGGTTGCTGAAATGAATGCAGGTAGTGTTCATACCTTAATTATGAGTGGTGTTAATCCTGTTTTCACTTTGCCAAATGGTGATGCATTCAAAGCTGGCTTGAAAAAAGTTAAATCTTCTGTAACTTTCACATTGAGAGAAGACGAAACGGCTTTATTGTCATCAATGGTAGCAGCAACTCCTCATTATTTAGAATCATGGAATGATGTTTCTATTACTAAAGGTAGTTATGCACTAACTCAACCAACAATTCGTCCATTATTTAATACTAAACAATTTCAAGAAGTCTTAATGTCTTTGAATGGTATTGGTGGAACTTATTACGATTATTTAAAATCAAATTCTGCTAATTATGCATCAGGCTTAACTTGGAATAAAGTTTTACATGATGGTGTTGTTCCTACTGCAGCTCAAGTTGCATCTGGTGGAACTGCTGATTACGCTGGTGCTGCTAATGCTCTAGCCCAAACAAAAGCTAATGCTGGATTTGAATTAAATTTATATACAAAAACAGGTCTTGGTGATGGTCAACAAGCTAATAATCCTTGGTTGCAAGAATTCCCAGATCCAATTACAAGAGTTTCTTGGGATAATTATGTGACTGTTTCAAGAGCTGATGCTGATAAACTTGGATTATCTAACGAAATCGTTGCTAATGGTGGACTTAATGGTAGCTATGCAACTTTAACAGTTAACGGTGCTAAGTTAGAAAATGTTCCTGTAATTGTTCAACCAGGACAAGCTGTTGGAACATTAGGTTTGGCATTAGGTTATGGTCGTGAAGCGGCTATGAAAGAAGAAATGAAAGTAGGTGTTAACGCTTACAAATTATATAAAAACTTTAATGCTGTTCAATCAGTAACTATCGCTAAAGCGGATGGTGAACACGAGTTTGCTTGTGTTCAAGGTCAAAAAACGTTAATGGGTAGAGGTGATATTATTAAAGAAACTACATTAGAAGTTTTCAATACAAAAGAAGCTAAAGAATGGAATGTTGTTCCTGTTGTATCTTTAGATCATAAAGAAGTTGAAGCTACTAAAGTTGACTTATGGGAATCTTTTGACCGTTCTGTTGGACATCATTTTAATCTTTCAATTGATTTAAATGCATGTACTGGATGTGGAGCATGTGTTATTGCATGTCACGCTGAAAACAACGTTCCTGTAGTTGGAAAATCAGAAGTTAGAAGAAGTAGAGATATGCACTGGTTGCGTATTGATAGATACTACTCATCTGAGGAAACTTTTGCAGGTGACAATAAGAAAAAAGAAGAATTTGACGGTTTATCAGGAGACAAAGGTTCTCTTGGAGGATTTGGGGAAATGGAAAATGCTTCTGACAATCCACAAGTTTCTTTCCAACCAGTTATGTGTCAACACTGTAATCACGCACCATGTGAAACAGTTTGTCCTGTAGCTGCAACATCTCACGGTCGTCAAGGTCAAAACCAAATGGCTTACAACAGATGTGTTGGTACTCGTTACTGTGCTAACAACTGCCCTTATAAAGTTCGTCGTTTCAACTGGTTCTTATATGCTAACAATGACGAATTTAATTATCACATGAATGATGATTTAGGTCGTATGGTTGTTAATCCAGACGTGAATGTTCGTTCTCGTGGAGTTATGGAAAAATGTTCTATGTGTATTCAAAAAACACAATTAACTATACTTACAGCTAAACGTGAAGGTAGAGAAGTTGCAGTAAATGAATTCCAAACAGCTTGTTCAAGTGCTTGTTCAAACGGAGCAATGACTTTTGGAGATGTTAATAACAAAGAATCTGAAATAGCAAAACTTGCTGCTGATGATAGATCATATCATTTATTAGAGCATGTTGGGACTAAACCAAACGTTGTTTATCAAGTTAAAGTAAGAAATATATAATAAGGAAAATAATAAATAGATAAGCTGTATAAGATTTATTCTAAAACTGCTATCTAAAATCTAAAATCTAAATATAAGTATGTCGTCTCATTACGAAGCACCCATTAGAAAACCCTTAGTTATAGGTGATAAAAGTTATCACGATGTAACTGTTGATGTTGCTGCTCCTGTAGAAGGAAGAGCCAATAAACAGTGGTGGACTGTATTTTCTATCGCACTTGCAGCTTTCCTTTGGGGAATAGGTTGTATTATTTATACTATTTCTACAGGTATTGGTACTTGGGGATTAAATAAAACTGTAGGTTGGGCTTGGGATATTACCAATTTCGTTTGGTGGGTTGGTATCGGTCACGCTGGTACACTTATCTCTGCTGTATTATTATTGTTCCGTCAAAGATGGAGAATGGCGATTAACCGTTCTGCTGAAGCAATGACAATTTTCTCAGTTGTTCAAGCTGGTTTGTTCCCAATCATTCACATGGGTCGCCCATGGTTAGCTTACTGGGTAGTTCCAATTCCTAATCAATTTGGTTCTTTATGGGTTAACTTTAACTCACCATTATTATGGGACGTATTTGCAATCTCAACATATCTTTCTGTATCATTAGTTTTCTGGTGGACAGGTTTATTACCAGATTTTGCAATGTTGCGTGATAGAGCTGTTACACCATTTACTAAAAGAGTTTATTCTATTTTAAGTTTTGGTTGGAGCGGTAGAGCAAAAGACTGGCAACGTTTTGAAGAGGTTTCTCTTGTATTAGCTGGTTTAGCAACTCCACTTGTGCTTTCTGTACACACAATCGTATCTTTTGACTTTGCTACCTCTGTTATTCCAGGATGGCATACTACAATCTTCCCTCCTTACTTCGTTGCTGGAGCTGTATTCTCAGGATTTGCAATGGTAAACACTTTGCTTATTATTATGAGAAAAGTTTCAAAATTAGAGGCCTATATCACTATTCAACATATTGAATTAATGAACATTGTAATTATGATTACTGGTTCTATCGTAGGTGTTGCTTATATTACGGAGTTATTCGTTGCATGGTATTCTGGTGTAGAATATGAACAATATGCTTTCTTAAACAGAGCTACTGGTCCTTACTGGTGGGCATATTGGTCAATGATGACTTGTAATGTATTCTCTCCACAGTTTATGTGGTTCAAAAAATTGAGAACTAGTATTATGTTCTCTTTCATAATCTCTATTGTAGTAAATATTGGTATGTGGTTTGAACGTTTTGTAATCATTGTAACATCATTACACAGAGATTACTTACCATCTTCTTGGACAATGTTCTCTCCAACATTTGTAGATATTGGAATTTTCATCGGAACAATCGGATTCTTCTTCGTATTATTTTTATTGTATGCAAGAACATTCCCAGTAATTGCTCAAGCAGAGGTTAAAACAATTTTAAAATCTTCTGGAGAAAATTATAAAAGACAAAGAGAAGCAGAAGGTCATAATCATTCAGAAAAACATTAGTATTTGTTATGAGTAATAATAAAGTTATACACGCTATATACAATGATGATGATATTTTAATGGATGCTGTAAAGCAAACTAGAAAAGCACATCATCATATTGAAGAAGTTTTTACTCCTTTCCCAGTTCACGGGTTGGATAAAGCAATGGGATTAGCTCCTACTAGACTTGCAATATGTGCCTTTATCTATGGTTGTATTGGTCTTTCTGTTGCTACTTGGATGATGAATTTTATCATGATTTCTGATTGGCCACAGGATATTGGAGGAAAGCCAAGTTTTAGTTATATTCAAAACATGCCAGCTTTTGTACCTGTTATGTTTGAAATGACTGTATTCTTTGCAGCTCACTTAATGGTTATCACTTTTTATATGAGAAGTAGATTATGGCCATTCAAACAAGCTGAAAATCCTGATGTAAGAACTACAGATGATCATTTCCTTATGGAAGTTGCTGTAAAAGGTGATGAAAATGAAATGGTATCTTTTTTCAAAAATACAGGAGCAGTCGAAGTTAAAGTAATCGAAAAGCATTAAAAGTAACTATGAAAAGTTTATATAAAATAGCACTTTTGGTAAGTATGACAGTTGTTGTTTCATCATGTAAAAATGATTTGAAACCTAATTATCAATATATGCCTAACATGTATGAGTCAGTTGCATACGAAACCTATTCAGAATCGGATGCTTTTGCATCTCCTACAGGTGAAAAAGGTAAAGAAGGACAACTTCCTCCAAATGGAGTTATAAAAAGAGGTTATGTTCCTTATGAATATGCAAATACTCCAGAAGCATTAGTAGCAGTTAAAGCAGCTAATCTTAAATCTCCATTAGATTCAACTCAAGTTGATATGAAAAAAGGTGAAGAGTTGTATAATATTTATTGTGCAATTTGCCACGGAACTGCTGGTGATGGAAAAGGTAAATTGGTCAAACAAGAAAAGTTTTTAGGTGTACCTAATTATAAAGATAGAGAAATTAACGAAGGAAGTATATTTCACGTTATAACTTATGGATTGAATTCAATGGGTTCGCACGCAAATCAATTGAACACAGAAGAGCGTTGGTTAGTTTCTTCTTATGTTATGCAACTAAAAAACAAATAAAAATAGAACAATCTGAATAGTATAGATATGTACACATTTTCAAGTAAATTAAAAACCTTTTCTTTTATTCTTATGATCGTTGGTATCTTAGGAATTGGGTATGGTTTTTTCACAGCACCAAAAGATATAAAAGAAGTTGAAGAAATGTTAGCAGCAAGTTCGCATGGTGAACATCATACAGAAGCTGTTGAACATGATGCGAATACACATGAATCTGCACCAGTAGCTGAACATAAAGAAGTAGCAGTTCACCAAAATGATTCACTTACCAAAGTTGTTTCAGATAGTATGGCTGTTACAGAAGATTCTTTAGCAACTAAAGAAGAAGGTGCATTAGACCTTGCTTTAGTTGACAAAATCGAAAAAGAAGCAGATAGTAAAGTGGCAGCCGAAGAAGCTCATAAAGAGCACGAAGCACATTTAGAGCATGTTTTGCATCAATTACAAAATAAACCATGGGCTGCTTTTTATGTAGCTTGTATTTTCTTCTTGTTAATTTCTATGGGAGTTTTAGCTTTCTATGCTATTCAACAAGTAGCACAAGCGGGTTGGTCTCCAGTTCTTTTTAGAGTTATGCAAGGTATTACTGCTTATTTGCCTGTTGCCTCAGTAATATTTTTTATATTCTTAGTAATAAGCGGAATGCATTTGAACCATTTATTTATTTGGATGGATCCTGAAGTTGTTGCTCACGATAAATTAATTCAAAATAAATCAGGTTATCTTAACTTCCCATTTTGGATTATTAGAGCTGCAATATTTTTGATTGGATGGAATTTATATAGATATTTTTCAAGAAAGAACTGTTTAGCTCAAGATGAATCAAATGACAATAGTTTTTACAAAAAGAATTTCAAAATGTCTGCGGCATTCTTAGTTTTCTTTATAGTAACAGAATCAATTATGTCTTGGGACTGGATTATGTCAATTGACCCACACTGGTTTAGTACATTATTTGGATGGTATGTTTTTGCAAGTTTCTTTGTAAGTGGAATCACAACAATATGTATGATCACACTTTACCTTAAATCTAAAGGTTATTTAGAAAATGTAAATAATAGTCATATTCACGATTTAGCAAAATTCATGTTTGGTATTAGCGTTTTCTGGACTTACTTATGGTTTTCACAATTTATGTTGATTTGGTACGCTAACATTCCTGAGGAAGTTACCTATTTTGTAACTAGAATTGAAGATTATGGTATAACTTTCTGGGGTGCAGTTGTCATGAATTTTATTTTCCCAATATTGATATTAATAAATACAGATTTCAAAAGAATTACTTGGGTTCTTGTAATGGCTGGTACGGTTATTTTACTTGGACATTATGTTGATTTCTTTAATATGATTATGCCTTCAACAGTTGGAGATCAATGGTTTATTGGAGTATCAGAAATCAGTTCTTTATTATTCTTTTTAGGATTATTCATATTTGTGGTATTCACAGCGCTTTCAAAAGCTCCATTATTACCAAAAAGAAATCCATTTATTGAGGAAAGTAAACATTTTCATTATTAATTAGTTAAAAAAAATACAGATGACAACTTTGTTGGTAATTATAGTTTTAGTTTTATTATCCATTGGTATTTGGCAATTGACCAAGATATTTGATTTGACTCAAGTTGGAGGTAATTCAGATAACAGTCAAATTGCAAATTATGAAGATAATAAAGTGCAAGGATATTTAATGTTTGGATTTTTAGGATTCATTTATGTGTTTACCATATATGGACTTATAAAATGGGGTGGTTTAGTATTACATACACCAGCCTCAGAACATGGTTCACTTGTTGATAATCTTATGAACATTACATGGGTATTAATATTCATTGTACAAACAATAACACAAGCTTTGCTTCATTATTTTGCTTTCAAATACAGCGGAAAAAAAGATCAAAAAGCGCTTTATCTTGCAGATAATAACAAACTTGAATTTATTTGGAGTAGTATTCCAGCTGTTGTTTTAGCAGGTTTAATTCTTTATGGTTTGTATGCATGGACTAATATAATGTTTGTGGATGAAGACGAAGATGTAATTGTTGTTGAATTATATGCTCAGCAATTTAATTGGACAGCAAGATATTCAGGTGAAGATAATGTACTTGGAAAAGCAAACGTAAGATATATTGAAGGTGTTAACACACTTGGAGTTGATATGTCTGATCCGAACGCACAAGATGATAAGGTAGTAAAAGAATTACATATTCCTAAAGGAAAAAAAGTTCTTTTTAAAATGAGATCACAAGATGTATTGCATTCAGCCTATATGCCTCACTTTAGAGCACAAATGAACTGTGTTCCTGGTATGGTAACTCAGTTTGCTTTCAAACCAATTTACACAACATCTGAGATACGTGAGCAAGAATACATGCAACAAAAAGTAAAAAACATCAATGAGATACGTAACAAGAAAAGTATACAATTAGTTGCAAAAGGAGAATCTGCATTAGACCCTTATACTTTTGACTATTTATTACTATGTAACAAAATTTGTGGTGCTTCTCATTACAACATGCAAATGAAAATTGTTGTTGACACACCAGAAGATTATAAAAAATGGTTAAAAGGATTACCAACAATTGTAGATGAAATTAAAGTAGCATCAGCTGCACCTACTTCTACAGAAGCTATTTCAGCAACAAAAGATTCTGCATCAAACACAAAAACAGATTCAACGCTTGTAGTACAAGCCGAAACTAAATAATTAAAAAATAACCAATACTTATATGTCAGCAATGAGTAACGAACACGATCACCACGAACACGATCACCACGAAGAACACCACCACAAAGATACTTTCATTACTAAATATATATTTAGTATTGACCACAAAATGATTGCTAAACAATACTTACTAACTGGTATTGTTATGGGTATTATTGGTGTAACGATGTCTTTGCTTTTTAGAATGCAATTAGCTTGGCCAGAAGAATCTTTTAAAATATTTAATATTCTTCTTGGCGATACATTTGCTCCAAATGGTGTAATGAGAAATGATATTTACCTAGCACTTGTTACAATACATGGAACTATTATGGTTTTCTTTGTATTAACCGCTTCATTAAGTGGAACTTTTAGTAATTTACTTATTCCACTACAAATTGGAGCTAGAGATATGGCTTCTGGATTCATGAATATGGTTTCATATTGGTTATTCTTTTTATCAAGTGTAATCATGGTTTGTTCATTATTCGTTGAATCTGGTCCTGCATCTGCTGGTTGGACTATTTATCCTCCATTGAGTGTATTACCACAATCAATTCCGGGTTCAGGAGCTGGAATGACTCTTTGGTTAGTTTCTATGGCTATTTTTATTGCATCATCTTTAATGGGTTCATTAAATTATGTTGTTACTGTTATTAACCTAAGAACAAAAGGTATGTCAATGACAAGATTGCCACTTACAATATGGGCATTCTTTGTAACAGCAATTATTGGTATTGTTTCATTTCCAGTATTACTATCTGCTGCATTGTTGCTTATCATGGATAGAAGTTTTGGAACATCATTCTTCTTATCTGATATTTACATTGCTGGAGAAGTTCTTCACTACCAAGGAGGATCGCCAGTATTATTTGAACACTTATTCTGGTTCTTAGGTCACCCAGAAGTATATATTGTATTGTTACCAGCATTAGGTATTACATCAGAAGTAATTGCAACCAATTCAAGAAAACCAATTTTTGGATATAGAGCGATGATTATGTCTATTATTGCTATTGCTTTCCTATCTACTATTGTTTGGGGACATCATATGTTTATTTCTGGTATGAATCCTTTCTTAGGATCTGTATTTACCTTTACAACATTGTTGATTGCAATTCCATCAGCAGTAAAAGCATTTAACTATATTACTACATTGTGGAAAGGTAATTTGCAATTAAATCCTGCTATGCTGTTTTCTATTGGATTAGTTTCAACCTTTATAACAGGTGGATTAACTGGAATTATTCTTGGAGACAGTACACTTGATATTAATGTTCACGACACGTACTTTGTAGTAGCTCACTTTCACCTTGTGATGGGTATATCTGCTCTTTATGGAATGTTTGCAGGTATCTACCATTGGTATCCAAAAATGTTTGGTAGAATGTTGAATAAAAATTTAGGTTATGTTCACTTTTGGGTAACTGCAATATGTGCTTACGGAGTGTTTTTTCCAATGCATTTTATAGGATTAGCAGGTTTACCAAGAAGATATTATACAAATACAGCATTTCCATTGTTTGATGATTTGCAAAATGTGAATGTATTAATTACTACATTTGCCCTTATTGGAGGAGCTTTCCAATTGGTGTTTTTATTTAATTTCTTTTATAGTATTTTCTACGGTAAGAAAACAGTGCAAAATCCATGGAAATCTAATACGTTAGAATGGACTGCTCCAATTGAGCACATACATGGTAACTGGCCAGGTGAGATTCCTGAAGTTCACAGATGGGCTTATGATTATAGTAAACCAGGTCATGATGATGATTTTGTTCCTCAAAATGTTCCTATGAAAGAAGGTGAAGAAGTTTTACATCACTAAAATTATATCAATATATTATAGAAAGCCTTTCCTTAGTTGAAAGGCTTTTTTATTTAGAAGAACTTTGTATTATCTTTGTGATTATGAACGAGAATTTAGACCCAACCAATACCAATTATAATTCTGAAGAACTTGATCTCGAAAAAAGATTGAGACCGTTGTCTTTTGACGATTTTGCAGGTCAAGATCAAATTTTAGATAATTTAAAAGTTTTTGTTGAAGCTGCCAATCAAAGAAATGAGGCACTAGACCATGCACTTTTTCATGGTCCACCAGGGTTAGGAAAAACAACATTGGCTAATATTTTAGCAAATGAATTAGGCGTTGGAATCAAAATTACTTCTGGACCTGTTCTAGACAAACCAGGCGATTTAGCAGGCTTACTTACCAATCTTGAAGAAAGAGACGTTTTATTTATAGATGAAATTCATCGATTGAGCCCCGTTGTTGAAGAATATTTGTATTCAGCCATGGAGGATTTCAAAATTGATATTATGATTGAATCTGGACCAAATGCTAGGACGGTTCAAATCAACTTAAATCCTTTTACTTTAGTTGGAGCAACAACTCGTTCAGGTTTATTAACAGCTCCAATGAGAGCGCGTTTCGGAATTCAAAGTCGTTTGCAATACTACAATACCGAACTTTTGACCACTATTGTTCAACGAAGTTCTTCAATTTTAAAAATGCCCATTACCATGGAAGCTGCTATCGAAATTGCGGGTAGAAGTCGTGGTACGCCTCGAATTGCCAATGCAATGTTGAGACGTGTTAGAGATTTTGCTCAAATAAAAGGCAACGGAAAAATTGATATTGAAATTGCCAAATATTCATTAAAAGCATTAAATGTTGACGCACATGGTTTGGACGAAATGGATAACAAAATTCTAAACACTATTATTGATAAATTCAAGGGTGGGCCAGTAGGTCTATCAACACTAGCAACTGCAGTTTCTGAAAGTAGTGAAACTATTGAAGAAGTTTACGAACCTTTTTTAATTCAAGAAGGGTTTATAATGCGAACTCCGCGCGGACGAGAAGTTACCGAAAAGGCATATAAGCATTTAGGGAAAATAAAACTAAATACACAAGGTGGATTATTTTAGATTTGATAAATAATAAAGAAAAATACAGCCAATTGATTAAAGCCGAATCCAAAAGACTCGGCTTTCTTTCTTGTGGAATTTCTAAAGCTGAATTTCTGGAAGAAGAAGCACCACGATTAGAGAATTGGTTGAGTAATAATTATCATGGTCAAATGAATTATATGGAAAATCATTTTGACAAAAGATTAAATCCTACTTTATTAGTTGAAGATGCCAAAAGTGTTATATCATTATTGCTAAATTACTATCCTTCTGAAATTCAAAATGAAGAAAGTTATAAAATTTCTAAATATGCTTACGGTAAAGATTATCATTTTGTAATAAAAGAAAAACTAAAAGAGCTTCTTCATTTTATTCAAACTAAAATTGGCGATGTTTCAGGAAGAGCATTTGTAGATTCTGCACCAGTTTTAGACAAGGCATGGGCTGCCAAAAGCGGTTTGGGTTGGATAGGGAAAAACTCAAATCTCATAACGCAAAAAGTAGGTTCTTTCTACTTTATTGCAGAATTAATTGTTGATTTAGATTTAGAATATGACCATGCAACAACCGACCATTGTGGCACATGCACAGCCTGTATTGATGCATGTCCAACAGAAGCAATTGTGGCGCCTTATCAAGTAGATGGAAGTAAGTGTATTTCTTATTTCACTATAGAACTTAAAGATAATTTGCCTCAAGAAATGAAAAGTAAATTTGACGATTGGATGTTTGGGTGCGATGTTTGCCAAGATGTTTGCCCGTGGAATCGTTTTTCACAATCGCATAACGAACCTTTGTTCAATCCAAATCCGGAATTACTATCTTTTTCAAAAAAAGATTGGGAAGAAATAACCAAAGAAACATTTGATAAAGTCTTCAAAAATTCGGCGGTAAAAAGGACTAAATTAGAAGGTTTAAAAAGAAATGTTACTTTCCTAAAGTAGATTCGCGAGCAATAATACCCGTTTCTAATTCAACAGTTTTGTATTTGAAAATAGTTTCTGATTTATGCTGCATTTCTTCAAACAATAAGTCGAATGATTTCACACCCATTTCATAACCTGGTTGGTCTATTGTACTTAATTTGGGAGTGATAACTTGTCCCATAAACCAATTACTAAACCCAATTACCTTTACTTGTTCAGGGATTTTTACGTTTATTTCGTTTAGATAGGTTATGGCGCCAACAGCAACCATATCGGTTACGGCAAAAATTCCATCAACATCTGGATGTTCGTTTAGCAATTGCTTGGTAAATTCATATCCTTCATCAAATCCTGCACCTTTGCAAGTGTAAACAAGACTAGCGTCAAATGGAATGTTGTTTCTTTCCAATGTTTTTTTATAACCTAAAAAACGGTCAACCGAATTTTGAGGATTCAATGGACCACGAATATGGGCTATTTTTTTGCAACCAACACTAATAAGATGTTCCACTGCATCACTTGCTGCTTTTTGGTCATTAATAATCACTTTTGAGCAATTGATAAGTTTAGAAATTTTATCAAATAATACTAGCGGAACCCCACGACGTTGAATCTCTTTTATATGTTCATCATCATTTGAATCGTTAGATAATGAAATCAAAATACCATCAACACGCTTGTTTAATAGCATTTCAATTTGTTTTATCTCCATTTCTAGTGATTCGTTCGACTGCACAATGATAACTAAATAACCATGTTTTTCTGCTTCATCAATAATGCCATTAATTACGCTTGAAAAGAAATGATGCACCACTTCTGGTATAACCAATCCTATAGTTTTTGATTCTTTTGTACGAAGATTTACTGCAAAACTGTTGGGAGTAAAGTGCAATGATTTTGCCAATTCTAAAACGGAATTTCGTGTTTTTTCACTTACATCAGGGTAATTTTTAAGTGCTTTAGAAACCGTTGTAATAGAAATGCCAAGTTTAGATGCAATTTCTTTAAGCGTTATATCTTTCATAAAATGAAAATCAATTTGGGAAAAAAAATTTTCTCGAATGTATAAATTATTATTAGAATAATGCTTGTTTTATTTTGATTTATATGTTAAAATAGCGCATTTGTATTAAACAATACCTACTTTTATCACAGTTATGATGTTAAAAATCCAAAATTTATTGATATTTAAAATATAATAAAGTTTTTATTTAATAAAAAACAGTCTAAAAAATTATTTAAAGACTGTTTTTTAAAAATTGTATAAAAAAACTATTTATTCTGCACCATCAATTGTTGCTCTGGTTACGGCAAAATTTCCAACATTTTCACCAAGTACTAATCCAGCTTCACAATCGCTTCTGTAGTGAATAGCACCATATAATCTTGACATTGATGCTTCGCTAGCCATAGCTTGATATTCTTGCGCTTTTGATGGAATAAAATGCGATAAAACAGTTGCTGCTGCACCGCTAAAAGTAGAATGTCCCGAAACATACGCAGGAAAATTAGGAACTCCCGTCAACGTTTTTATAGATGGATTCATTTGAGTAGGTCTTGGATTGAAATAGAAATACTTTGCTTCCCAACAACTAATGGCTGCATCCATCATAGCAAGATTTAAAAGTGCCATATTTCTTGCCCAACGTACTTCGCTATAACGTTCATTTACAAAAGATTCACCAGCAATATGGTTCCAGTGTCCTGGTGGCGTATAAGTGCCAACACCATCAGCCCAAAAAGTTACAATTTGCATGTGTTCGCGAGTAGCATTTTCACTATAGTTTTTTACTTCATTTAATTCGTCCAAAAATTCTTGAGAATTAGTTGAAGGTGGTGGCAATGGACGATTGGCAACTACATCTGCAGGTGTCATAAGGAAAGATTTTACATTTCCAAATAATGGTAGCATTGGTGGTCGCGCAGGAATATCTAATGAAATCCAAGGTGTTTCACCATTAGCAATTGCATTTGCTTCAAGTTGTGACCAAAGAGTTTGATTTCCAATAGCTGCACCAGCACCATCAGATGATGCTCTAGTTATATATTTTGCAGCAATTTTTCTACCAAGGACAACACCAGCATCAATATCGCTTCTAACGTTGGCACCACATAGAATTCTGTATAATTTTTGCTCATCTGCTTTTTCTTGAATAAAGGCAATTTCGGTTGGAAAAAGTAGTTTTAAAATCTCAACGGTTACGCCAGCCAATGCACCATCTTCTGAAGGATATGAAGGCAATGGACTTTTAGGCACCATAACATTAATTCCTGCATCAATAGTAAACGGAGCTACACGGTTATACAATTTTTTATAATGCCAAGTAGCTACCATAGCATCATATTGTGCAGCACTAACATAAGCATAAGCACGAGCAGCAAAAGGTGGATTAGAAAATGGAAATTGTGGATTTGCAAACGGATTTGTCGGAGATGGTGTCGGATATGTTCCATCTTCGTTCTGATAAGGCGGACGATTATGACGTGCCACCAAAGTTTGCATAATTTCGTTCCAACGTAAAACACCACCAACACTCCAATAATTAATTATTCGTTTTTGATCTGAAGTTAAATTCGCTTGATAGCTTTTTATCTCATTTATTTCTCTAGTAAAAGCTGGCGAGTTTGAAGCGATTGGTGCATCTATCGAAAATTCGTCTGGAGCTGTCAGTAAAATCGGCATCCATGTTCCAGCTAATTCATCATGATTTATAGGATTTAGTTGTGGATATAATTCATTTCGTTCTACTATATCTTTATCACAAGAAACAAATAATAATGTAATAGTGAGAATTGTTATTGTATATAAATTTTTCATGTTATTTTGTTTTAAAATCGATTAAATAAAATATACCACCATAAAAGCTATCTGTTTGCCCAACATTTCGACCCGATGTAACGTGATTTAATCCTGCGATTAAGGCTAGTTCTGGCATTTTTTTGAATGTATATTTTGTGTTCAATCCAATTTTGGTCATATTCATAGTATTACTTGGAAAAGGCATATTATTGGTAGTAATGTCAAAAGTATCGCCAGTTGTAAGTGAAGTGTCAAATAGTAATTCGGCAATTAATCTTGAAGTTCTATAACCTATTCGAGCATTTCCGTTTATCATATTTGGCATGTCAACTTGGTTGGTATAATGCATAGATGTTGTATAGTACACATTTCTATCAATTTCTATATTGTATCTTTTGATGTAAGCTGCTGAAATTGTTGCAAAAAATTTATCCCATTGTAAATCGCCCATTCCTCTTATTGAAAGCGTTTTACTTCTTAAACCAATTGATAATGGTAAATAATCGGCAACATAATCACTAACAGGTGTTGAAGCACCAGCAATTGCATAAAAAGATACAATTTTGTTTCCAAACTCTTTTTCATAAGGCATGTATTTTAGAAAAAGAGACAAATCTTGAACTCCTTTTTGACCCATCATGGTTCCAGCCGAAGCATTTGTTTTTACATAAGGCAACGAAACAATCGCGTTAAGTTTATTTGATATTCCATAGTTACAGTTGACTGCTATTTTTTGAGTTGAAACTGTTCCGAAGTTGCCATTTTCTCTTTTAAAAGTACCTTCCCAGTAGTTATCCCAACTACTGTATTCATAGACAGCACCCGAGCATAATTGTTTTTTGCTCATCATAATGCCGTCAATTTCTGTTTGTGCACATAGATGTTGCCCTGCCCAAATTAGGCAAAGAATATATATTTTTTTCATTTTTTGAATGTTATTGGTTAGTGGTTTTGAATATTAATTCTTTATTTGAATTACTATCAAATTGTATTTTTAATGCAAAAAAAAGATACTTCGTCAAAAAACACATTTGTGCCTTATGATGAATTTAATTTTTTGAAATAAATAAGATTAAACAACTTTTGGAGGAGAAAACAAGGCCATTAGGTAGCCTGCATGAAGTTTCTGCATAAGAAAACGTTCATTAACTAATTTACACGTATTACCAGATAGTGCAAAATTAAAGTTGTTAGGATTTAACGAAATATAATCTTTTTGAAATGTTTTGAATACTTTTTCAAGCGGTTTTTTGTTCAAAGCTGAATTTTCAAACAAATCATTGTCGACTAGGTTTTTAAGAAGAATATCTGTAGAATTTTGTTGTTTGTTTGGAAGATAATAAAGTGTAATAATATTGTCTTTGGTTTCTTTTTTGAAAACATGGTAAACGACATTATTTATAGTAACATTTTCGTTCACATATTCCATTTCAGAATCTTCAACAAATGAATAAATGGAAGCATTTAATTTTAAAACTTTAAACTCTGATTCTTTAATATTTTGCATAGCTGCTACCCATTTGTGTTCTTTTTCGAGAGAAAACAACAAGTGACAACCAATTACATTGTATAAAAATGTAGAGGTTAAAACAAGGAGTAATAATGCTGACGCAATTTTTTTCATCAAATTTATTTAATTTCTAAAATAACCGATTCGTAAGGTTTTAAGTTACCGTCACAACTTGGAGTTTTATAATTTCCAAGTAAAACTTTTGCTTTTTTCAGATTCAAATCAGTTGTAAACATACTTTCTTTTTCTGAAAAATTTAATAAAACTACTATTTTTTTTCCGTTTAATTCTCGTTGGTATGCAAAAACGGTTGGATTTTCTTTGTCTAATAGTGTGTATGTACCATAAACCAATGTGGGTTCTTTTTTGCGTAATTCTACTAATTTTCTAAAATAATTCAATGTTGAATTTTGATCTTTTTCAAGTATTTCCGCATTTATTGAAGTGTAATTTGGATTTACTTTTAGCCAAGGTTTGCCCGTTGTAAAGCCAGCATTTTTATCAGAATTCCATTGAAAAGGTGTTCTTCCGTTTTCTCTTGAAGTTTGTTTTCTGTCTTCGAGAAATGCTTTTAAATCACCATTGTTATTTTTTAAAAATTCATATCTGTTTTTGGTATCGACGTCGTTATAATCATCAATACTTTCAAAACGAATATTACTCATTCCTAACTCATCACCTTGAAAATAGTACGATGTTCCGCGCATAGTCATTACAAAAGTAGAAAGCATTTTTGAAGAAATCTCTCTAAACTCTGGCGTATCATTTCCAAACTTGCTAACCATTCTTGGTTGATCATGGTTTGCCATGAAAATAGAAAGCCATCCTTTGTCCTTGAAGGTTTCATCGTATCTTGAAAAAATCTCTTTGTATTTTACCAACCCAAAATCTTTTAAATTATAGCCAATATCAACACTTTCAAAGTGATAAGCCATATTTAATTCTTTTCGGTCTTCATCTACAAATTTTAATGCGGCTTCTGGCGAATCTCCAGCACCTTCGGAAACGCTCATTACATTTGGATAGTTACTCAAAACTTCACGATTCATTTCTTGAATATACTCGTGTAATTTTGGACCTTTTCCATAATATTTTATAATTTCGGTTGGAATGCCCACAATTTCTTTTGGTAATTCTGGAAAAGTTGGATCTTTTGAGATAAACTGAAAAGCATCCATTCGATAGCCATCAACACCTTTATCTAGCCAAAAACGCATGATATCATACAATTCTTCTCGTACTTTTGCATTATTCCAGTTTAAATCGGGTTGCTTTTTGGAAAAATAATGGAGATAATACGAGTCGGTTGTAGCGTCATATTTCCATGCATTACTATTTACATCAAACCAGCTCCAACGGTAGGGTGGCGTTCCTTTTTCGGCTGGCCACCAATAGTAATAATCGCGGTATTTATTATCTCTCGATTTTTTACTTTCTTGAAACCAATAATGTTCATCACTACTATGGTTAAAAACCAAATCCATCACTAATTTGATGCCTCTGTCGTGCATTCCTTTTAGCAATTGGTCAAAATCTTCCATGGTGCCAAAATCTTTCATGATATTTCTATAATCGCTAATATCATAACCATTGTCATCGTTGGGAGATTCGTAAATTGGGCTTAGCCAAATAGCATCAATACCTAGACTTTTTAGGTAATCTAATTTTGAAATTATTCCTTGCAAATCGCCTATTCCATCGCCATTACTATCTTTAAAACTTCTTGGATATATTTGATAAATAACGGCTTCTTTCCACCATTTTTTGTCAATTTCTGTATTGTTTTTAGAAACAACAACTTGACTATTTGCCATTGTACTTAGTAAAAATAATATTAGTAATGATTTTAATTTCATGGATAAAAATAACAGAAATTTGGGTCAATTTATATTTTTATTTTATAAAAAATGGTTTAAAAGTCAGTTTCAAGCTATCAATAAAACCGAAAACGTTTTCGATTGATAAGAAATTACACTTTTAGTAATTAATGCTGTTTTAAAAAATAAAACGATAAATTTGAGGATGAAAATCTATCATTATGAAAACTAAATTCCTTTTTCTCGCTGTTCTCATTTCAATTTATTCAATAGGGCAAACCAAATCCGACGAATGGAACTTGACTGCTACTTCTCGTCAAAATTACTTTGGAGTAGCTATGGCAAATGGTCAATTAGGCATTGTAACTAATGATGAACCTTTAAAAACCAAAGAAATTATTTTGAATGGTGTTTACCAACCAAGTTCAGAAAACGGTATTAGTAAAATTGTGCGCGGAATTGAATTTTTGAATTTGCATTTAAGTATCAATAACGAACAAATTAAATCGGACAATATCGATAATTGGAGTCAAGTAGTTTCTATGAAAGAAGGAATGAGTACCGTTTCTTTTTCGTTCAAAGATTATGCTTCGATTGATTATACTATTCTTGCTAACAGAGCAATTCCTTATTCGGCAATGGCAATCGTTGAAATTACACCTAAAAAAGATATTGAAATTTCAGCCAATAATTATATGGTGGTTCCTGAAGAATTGAAAGAGACCAAAAGTCAATACCGAGTGTTGAAAGACAATCAGTTTTTGATGCCCGTTTTTGGAACTTCTGCCAAAACTTTGAATGATAAAATTACTGTTTCGGCTTCAACAACATTTTTATTTGATGGAGAAAATGAAGTTTTAAAGCAAACGGGAAACGAAGTTGGTTTTAGTAAAAAATTGACAAAAGGGAAAAAATATCGTTTTGCTATTGCTGGTGGAATATGCACATCAAAAGATTTTAATGATCCATTGAATGAATCAGAAAGACAACCCATTTTTGCTTTGCAAGAAGGAATTGATAAATTGTTAATCCGCCATAAGCAAGCTTGGTCAGAATTATGGAAAACAGGTGATATTCAAATAGAAGGTGATTTAGATGCTCAACAACGTGTTAGATTTGCTTTGTATAATTTGTATTCGTTCATTCGCCCAGAAACACGCCAAAGTATTGCGCCTATGGGATTATCGGCTCAAGGATATAACGGACATATATTTTGGGATTCTGAGCTTTGGATGTATCCTTCTTTATTGGCTTTGCAACCCGAAATGGCAAAATCATGTTTAGATTATCGTTCAGATAGATTAGAAAAAGCCAAACAAAAAGCTGCTATCTATGGTTATAAAGGCGCCATGTTTCCATGGGAAAGTGATGATACCGGTGAAGAAGCAACGCCAACATGGGCGCTTACTGGAATTTTTGAGCAACATATAACGGCTGATGTTGCCATTGCATTTTGGAATTACTATGCTTTAACACAAGACAAATCTTGGTTAAGAAGTGAATACAAAGTGTTAAAAGAAACAGCCGATTTTTGGGTAAGTCGTGTTGTAAAAAACAATGATGGAACGTATTCAATTTTAAATGTAGTAGGCGCAGATGAATATGCACAACATGTAGATGATAATGCGTTTACAAATGCGTCAGCAATAGAAGCTTTGAAAAACACAATAAAAGCAGCCACTATTCTGAACGAACCAATTGATCCAAAATGGGTTGACGTTTCAAATAATATTGTAATTCATAAAGAAAATGGAATTACACAAAATTACAAAGGATATAAAGGTCAAATGATTAAACAAGGTGATGTTAATTTGTTAGCTTATCCATTGCACATTATTACTGATAAAACCCAAATAGAAAAAGACTTGGCCTACTATTCTGAAAAGATTGACAAAAAAGATGGCCCAGCTATGGCGCATGGAATCTTATCTGTTTTGTATGCGCGACTTGGAGACAAAGAAAAAGCGTATGATCATTTTGTAAAAGCGTATTTGCCTAATAGCCGTCCGCCATTTGGTGTTTTTTCAGAGTCGGCTAATAGCAATAATCCTTATTTTGCAACAGGTGCGGGTGCTATGTTGCAAGCTATCATTTATGGTTTCGGCGGAGTAGAGCAAACGGACAATGGATTAAAATACAACAAAGGTATTTTGCCAAAACAATGGAAGTCTTTAAAAATCATCGGATTAGGAACTGATAATAAAACGATTGAGGTGAAGTGAAAATAAATAAAATCTACATCGTTTTCGTAGTAATTTCAGCTCTAAACCCTTGTATTTACTGTTAATTTATCTTAAAATTATATAATTTCACAAAAAAAGTGATTTAAAAAAACAAGATGTGTTTTTTTAAATCACTTTTTTTATAGTATTCACAAGAATTGACCTAAAACTTTACCATATCGAAAACGTTTTCGATGTTACGAAAACGATATAGTGAGTTGATTTCTTAAAGTTTTCATAATATTAGAGTATGTTTGTTATTGCATATAAAACTTAAACAATTAACTAATTATTAACCAATTTATTTATTACGTATGAAAAATAGTCTACTTAAAAGCCTATTCATGTTTCTAACGGTACTATTCACTGGTTTTGCGTATTCGCAAGATGTATCAGGAACGGTTTCAGATAGCAGTGGTCCATTACCAGGAGCCTCTGTTGTTGTAAAAGGAACAAACAACACCGCATCGACAGATCTTAATGGTAAGTATGCCATTAAAAATGCAGGTGCAAACGCCGTATTAGTTTTTAGCTATATCGGTTTGACTACACAAGAAGTTGCCGTAGGTAGCAAAAGTGTAGTAAACGTGGTCTTAAAAGACGACCAAAAAGAATTAAAAGAAGTAGTAGTAATCGGTTACGGTTCTGTAAAAAAGAAAGACGCAACAGGTGCTGTTGATCAATTAAGTTCTAAAAAGTTTGATAATGTAGCTTCTGTTTCTCCAGCTCAAATTTTACAAGGAAAAGTAGCAGGTGTACAAGTTACCCAAGCTTCTGGCGAGCCAGGTTCATCAGTAACTCTTAGAGTTAGAGGTAGTGCTTCATTTAGGTCTGGAAGTAATCCTTTATATGTAGTAGATGGTGTGCCATTAGAGGGTGGTGACTTGTCATCCGGAGGTGCTGAAATCCAAGGTCTTGGTTCTTCTTCTGCAAGAAATCCATTAAACTTCATCAATCAAAATGATATTGAAAGTATAACAGTGCTTAAAGATGCTTCATCAACTGCTATTTATGGAGCAAGAGGTGCTAACGGTGTTATTATTATCACTACAAAAAAAGGTACGAAAGGTAGTAAACCAGAGGCAAATTATACTTCATCAGTTCAATTCAGTTCGTTATCTACAAAATTTAAAATGCTTTCAGCTGATGAGTATGTAGCTGGAGGAAAAACAGGTTTAGGTGGTAATTATAACTGGGAAGATGCTATATTAAGAAATGCAGTTTCTACAAATCATGATTTATCTGTGTCAACTTCTGGAGAAAATTCTTCTACCCGCTTTTCAGTTGGTTATTCTGATACTGAGGGTATTGTTAAAAATACAGGACTGGCTAAGTATACAGCTTCAATTGCTCATATAACTTCTTACTTTAACGATGCTTTAAAATTGGAAGGTAGAGTTAATTATACAAACTTAAACGACCAAACTACTCTGATAACAAATAATGCGGGTTTTATTGGAAGTATAATTGGAAATGCATTGTACTGGAATCCAACATATCCAATATATGATAATTCTCCAGATGGATATTTTAATCCAGGATATTCGGCTAATCCTACAAATCCATCTCAAGGTAGCGATACATATTTAAACCCAGTACAAATTTTAAATGGTTATTCTGATAGAACAAAAACCAATAAAATTTTAGGAAGTTTGACAACAAGTCTAAGATTAACTAAAAACTTAAAATATCAATTATTGTTGGGTGTTGAAAACTCAAGTTCAGAAAGAAAAAATCAATTATTACCTACTGTAAGAATTCAAGATATTTCTGTTGATGGTAATAGAGGTTTTGCTAGAATTGTTGACAGAAATGCTTTTAACAAGTCCTTAGAACATACCTTAACTTATGTTAAGAGTATAAATGATAACTTTAGTTTTGATTTGTTAGGTGGTTATTCATTTTACGAATACAATAACGACGGTAATAATATAAATGCAAGAGGTTTTAACGAAGGTCAAACTAATTTAATTGATAATATTAATGGAGCGACTGTAACAAACAATAATGCTGGTTCTTTCAGAAACAGAGTTGATTTTCAATCTTACTATGGTCGTTTTAATGCTACTATCTATAAAAATTTATTAGTAACAGCAACTATGAGGAGAGACGGTTCATCTAAATTTGGAGAAAACAAAAAATATGGTAATTTTCCGTCAGCAGCAATTGCATATAAATTGGTAAATGATAATGAAGGATTACTTAACAACATAAAACTTAGAACAAGTTATGGAGTTACTGGTAATTCAGATATACCTGTAAACGCTGCGGTTCAAAAGCTTAATTACAATAATGGTGCTCAAACTGTTGTAAATAATGGTAATCCAAATCTTCAATGGGAACAAACTTCAACAATTGGTGCCGGTATTGATTTTGAATTGTTAAAAAATAAACTAACAGGTTCTGTTGATTATTTTGTTAGAAGAACTGAAAATTTAATTTATGCTGTTCCTACTGCAGCTAGTCAACCTAGCGGTAATTTTTCATTATTTAGAAACTTTGACGAAGGTGTGTTAGAAGGAAAAGGTGTTGAATTAACACTTAATTACAATATTTTAAATAATGATGATTTTAGATGGGATGTTTCAGGAAATGTATCATTCTTAAAATCTGAAATAAAGGAGTTTCCTGATGTTTTCCAACAATTTACAGGTGAAATAAGTGGTCCAGGTCTTACTGGAGCTTTTGCTCAAGCCCTTGAAAATGGTCAACCTATTTATTCATATTATTTACAAGAATTTGCTGGTTACGATGCTAGTGGGAACTCTTTATATGTTAACGCAAATGGACAACCACAAACAGGTTCTGGTGAGCAAAAATTTGTT
Organism: Flavobacterium sp.; assembly: GCF_027531705.1. Taxonomy (GTDB): domain Bacteria; phylum Bacteroidota; class Bacteroidia; order Flavobacteriales; family Flavobacteriaceae; genus Flavobacterium. Next base: position 118,691 of record NZ_JAPZSP010000021.1, read on the forward strand.
GGTAAACAAGCATTACCTAAGACTAACGTTGGTTTTAATACTAACTTTGGGTATAAAAACTGGGATTTAGGAGCCTCTTTTTATGGAGCTTTCGGTCACTACATATATAACAATACTGCAAATGCGTTGTTATTCAAAGGATCATATGTTGGTGCGGACAAAAATATTACACCAGAAGTTTTAGCATCTGCCCAATCTGGAGGAGACACTAATCCTGTGTCAACTAAATATCTAGAAAAAGGAGATTTTTTAAGATTAGGAAACTTAACTTTAGGTTATACCTTTGAAAATCAATTTCTTGAAAGATTAAACATTAAAGCAGCTAAATTTTTTGTAAATGGTTCTAATCTTTTTGTAATTACAAATTATTCTGGATTTGACCCAGAAGTAGATATCAGTAAACCAATTAATGGTGTTCCGTCATCAGGTATTGATTATTTATCATATCCAAGAGCTAAAACATATTCTTTTGGAATTAATGTAACTTTTTAAATCATAAAAAAATGAAAAAAATTAATTTATTTAAACCATTACTTTTTCTTTTTTCTTTTTCATTTCTAGTCGGTTGTACAGATTTAGAGGAAGAAGTATTAGATGGAGTAAATGCTGAATTAGATGTTGACCCTTCTTCACTTTTAGTATCAACATACAGAAACTTAAGAGGGTTTCAAGCACAAGGACAAATGTTTGCACTTGATGAAATGTCATCAGATGCATTAGTTGGACCAACAAGAGGAGGTGACTGGGATGATAATGGTGTTTGGCGTCAAATTCATACACATGAATGGACACCAACACACCCAGAGGTAACAAATGCATACAACACGTTACTTTCAACTGTTTATAATTGTAATATCATAATAGACCGTGGTACTACTTCTGATGCAACTGAAGCAAGATTTATAAAGGCTTTTTGTTATTATCACTTAGTTGATTTGTTTGGTAAGGTACCTTACAGAGAAATTGGTTCTTCTCAAAGTGATAATCCTAAGGTTTATACACGAGCAGAAGCAACTAATTACATCATAAGTGAGCTTGAAGCAATATTGCCTAATTTACCAGTAAGATCTGTTGGAAATGCTGGTGATGCAAATCAAGATGCTGCTCGTATGTTATTAGCTAAAACATATCTTAACAAAGGTGTTTTTGCTGCTGCTAATACTGCTGGACCATATACTTTTGCAGCTGCAGATATGACAAAAGTTGTTCAGTATGTTGATGCAATGACTAACACATTAGCTCCAGATTATTGGGATAATTTTTCAAAGTCAAACGATAATTCAAATGAGTTGGTATTTGTATCAGCTAATGAATTGGGTGACGGTGGTGATGTTAGATCAAGATGGCATATGGGAACTCATTACAATCAAACACCGTCTGGTTGGAATGGATTCTCTACTCTTGCGGAATATTATGACAGATACAATCCAGCGGATTTAAGAATCAATAACCCAAAACCTAGTGTAATTGCTGCTAATGGATATAATTTAGGTTACTTGGTTGGTCAGCAATATGCTCCAGGAGGGACAACTCCATTAAATGACAGAAATGGGAATCCATTAGTTTTTACTAAGGAGTTAACAATTATAACAGGAGGTGCAACCTTAGAAACTGCTGGTATTCGTGGTATAAAATATGAACCAACTATCGATTTAGTAAACAATTCACCTGACACTGATTATGTGTTGTTACGTTATTCTGATGCACTTTTAATGAAGGCAGAAGCTATAGCAAGAGGCGGTTCAGGTTCGTTAGGAACAATAGCTGCTGATTTAGCAGCTAGAACCGGTCAACCTGCAGTTGATTTAACGAGCCTTGATAATATCTATGCTGAAAGAGGTCGTGAATTATGGTGGGAAGGATGGAGAAGAAATGATATGATTCGCTTTGGAAAATTCCTAGACGCAAGAGCTTTAAAACCTAGTGCATCTAATCCTAAATATTTATTATTTCCAATTCCAATAGCGGCTTTGTATAATCCAAATATGACTCAAAACCCTGGATATTAATATCAATTATATTTTGTTTAGTTTTTTTATAAAGAGGGTAATTTATTGCCCTCTTTATTTTTTATAAAAGTTTTAAGAACCTCTTTTTTAACTGATTTTTTTACTTAAATTAGCTTCTTAAAATTCACTAATTTTCAATTAATTTATACCTCTAAATGCGACACTTTTATTTCTCTTTTCTTTGCATTTTTACCCTATTTATAACCAGTTGCTCTGATGAAAAAACAACCAATTCTAACGGTCTTTTTTCTCAACTAGATGCTTCCGAAACAGGTATAAATTTCACCAACGAAGTAAAAAACGGTGAGGACATGAATATTTTTAAATACCGAAATTTTTACAATGGCGGTGGTGTGGCAATTGGGGACATAAATAACGATGGATTATCAGATGTTTTTTTTACTTCTAACCAAGGGGAAAATAAATTATATCTCAATAAAGGCAATTTTAAATTTGAGGATATTTCAAAAAAAGCTGGAATAGTTTTACCTAAATCATGGTCAACGGGTGTGGTAATGGTCGATATCAATGCTGATGGCTTATTGGATATTTATGTTTGTAACGCAGGTAGTAACATCAATTCTATTAGAAAAAGTCAACTTTTTATCAATAACGGCAATCTAACTTTTACCGAAAAAGCCGAAGAATATAACCTAGCAGATACAGGAATTACAACCCATGCCGCTTTTTTTGACTATGATAAAGATGGCGATTTAGATTGTTATATTCTAAACAACAGTTTTATTCCAGTAAGTAGTTTGAATTATTCTAACAAACGCGAATTGCGAGATAAAGATTGGGATGTAAACCCAGTTTTGAAAGGTGGTGGCGATAAATTAATGCGAAATGATAATGGAAAATTTACCGATGTAAGTGAAAAAGCGGGCATTTTTGGTAGTTTAATTGGTTTTGGACTGGGTGTAACTATTGGTGATGTAAACAACGATTTGTATCCAGATATTTATATTTCAAATGATTTTTACGAAAGAGATTATCTCTACATTAATAACAAAAACGGTACTTTTTCTGAGCAAGTTCAATCTTGGACTTCGCACATAAGTCAATCGTCAATGGGTGCCGATTTGGCGGATATTAATAACGATGGAAAAGCCGATATTTTCACAACAGACATGTTACCAGAATCTGACGAAAGAACTAAAAACACTACTTCTTTTGATAACTACGATTTGTTGACACGCAAATTGAATCTCGATTTTTACAATCAATACATGCAAAATACTTTGCAGGTTAACAATGGAAATAACCAGTTTATGGAAATTGCTAATTATGCCAATGTAGCTAAAACTGATTGGAGCTGGGGCGCTTTGATGTTTGACATGGACAATGATGGTTATAAAGATATTTATGTTTGTAACGGAATTTACCATGACTTGACCAATCAAGATTTTATGGACTTTTTTGCCAATGAACTAATGCAAAAAATGGCAATTACTGGCAAAAAGGAAGAGATGGAAAACATTATCAACAAAATGCCAAGTACACCAATCTCTAATTACGCTTTTAGAAACAACAGAAATCTTTCGTTTACAAATGAAGCTCAAAATTGGGGGTTGGCAACGCCAAGTTTTTCAAATGGAGCTGCTTATGGCGATTTAGATAATGATGGCGATTTAGATTTGATTGTAAATAATGTAAATATGCCTTCATTTGTTTACAAAAATAATTCTGAAAAAAACAAAGAAAACCATTTTGTAAAAGTAAAATTGAAAGGTGATAACCAAAACAAATTTGCAGTTGGAAGTGCTGTTGAATTGTTTTCGGGTAACGAAATTCTGCGTCAAGAATTAATTCCATCTCGCGGATTTCAATCTTCAACCGATTATACATTGACTTTTGGAATCGGAACCAAAAAAATAGATTCACTTAGAGTGATTTGGCCCAATGATAAATTTCAAACCATTACCAATGTTGCTTCTAACAAAACGATTACTTTATCAATTACTGATGCTAAAGCAACTTTTTCTATTAAAAATAAAACAGAAAAAGCTTTGTTCTCGGAACAATCTTCAACACTTTTAACTCATAAGGAAAACGATTATATCGATTTTGATTACGAAGGATTAATTTCAAAAATGCTCTCACAAGAAGGGCCAACTATTTCAGTAGCCGATATCAATAACGATGGAAATGACGATTTGTATATTGGTGGTGCAAAAGGTGCTGACGGGAAAATATATCTAAACAACGGCAGTAATTCTTACAAAGCGACCACTCAATCTGCATTAGAAGCGGATGCTACTTATGAAGACACCGCTTCTGCCTTTTTTGATGCAGATGGTGATGGCGACCAAGATTTGTTAGTAGGAACTGGCGGAAATGAAAAAGCAGATCAAACCAATTATAAAAATCGATTGTATCTAAATAACGGAAAAGGAGTTTTTACCAAAAGCACTTTACTAATTCCGTCAACCAATAACAATGTTTCAGTAATTGCACCATATGATTTTGATAATGATGGTGATGTAGATGTTTTCATTGGTAGTCGAAGTGTTCCGGGCGTTTATGGAATTGACCCGAAACATCTTTTATTAGAAAACGATGGCAAAGGAAATTTTACCAATGTAACAGACAAAAAAGCTTTCAAACTTAACGAAATAGGAATGATTACAGATGCTGTTTGGGAAGATATTGACAATGACAACAAGAAAGATTTAATTATTGTTGGCGAATGGATGGCTCCAAAAATCTTCAAAAATACGGGAAGACGATTGGCAGAATTCAAAAATAATTTGACCGATAAATATGGTTTTTGGAATGCGGTTGCTTGCGTTGATTTAAATAACGATGGAAAAAAAGATTTTGTTTTTGGTAACAAAGGAACAAACACAACTTACAAATGCAATGCTGATAAACCAATGAAATTATTTGTTAACGACTTTGATACCAACGGAACAATTGAGCAAATAACCACACAAACTATCAATGGAAAAGATATGCCGTTAAACATGAAAGGCGAATTGGCAAAACAAATTCCTTCGATAAAAAAGAAAAATTTGAGCTATTTAGATTACTCCAAAAAGTCAGTTCAAGAAATTTTTGATGCCGAAGTAGTAACCAATTCTATTGTAAAAAAAGCAACTATTCAGGAAAGTGTTATTGCTATCAACAAAGGAAATGGTCAATTTGAAATCAAAGTTTTACCTAAAGAAGTGCAGTTTTCTGCCGTAAATGCTATTTGCGTTACCGATGTAAACAATGATGGAATACTAGACATTGTTTTGGGTGGAAATCAATACGAATTTAAGCCACAATTTTCAAGATTAGATGCCAATTTTGGAAGTGTGCTGATTGGAAATAAAAAAGGCGAATTCTCTTGGTTACCTTACAATCAATCTAGATTTATAGTAAAAGGTGAAATCAAAAACCTAAAAATGATTAAAAACAAAAGTAAATCAATGACGATAATAGCGGTATTGAATAATGATAAACCGAAAATTTTCAAACGCAATGACTAATTTTTTCAAAATCTTAGGCGTTACTCTTTTAGTAGCTAGCTGTTCGCAAAAAGAAGATAGATTGTTTGAAAAATTGGCTTCAAGCGATAGTAATATTACTTTTAAAAACGAATTAGATCCTACCAAAAACATATCAATTCTTGATTATTTATACTACTATAATGGTGGCGGTGTTGCGATTGGTGACATCAATAACGATGGTTTAGTTGATGTTTATTTCACTTCTAATCAAGGCAAAAACAAATTGTATCTTAACAAAGGCAACAATAAGTTTGAAGACATTTCGGTAAAAGCAGGTGTTGAAGGCGAAAGCGATTGGAACACCGGAACCGTAATGGCAGATGTTAATGGCGATGGATTTTTAGATATTTATGTTTGTGCAGTTGTCGGAATCAACGGTTTTGAAGGGCATAACGAGTTGTTCATTAATAACAAAAACAACACTTTTACTGAAAGTTCAGCCGAATATGGTTTGGATTTAGATAATTACAGTTCATCGGCAGCCTTTTTAGATTATGATTTAGATGGTGATTTGGATATGTATCTTCTCAATCACGCAGTTCACAACGAAGCTTCTTTTGGAAATGCGGACATTCGTAACAAAAGAAGTTATGAAACAGGTGACAAATTGTTCAAAAATGACAACAATAAATTTACAGATGTAAGCGAACAAGCTGGCATTTTTGGCGGTGCAAATGGTTACGGACTAGGAATAGCCGTTTCAGATTTTAACCTAGACGGTTATCCAGATATTTTTATAACTAATGATTTTCACGAAGATGATTATTATTATCTAAACAATGGCGATGGAACTTTTACAGAAAGTTTAAAAACCTATTTCGGTCATACAAGCCGTTTTTCAATGGGATTGGATGTAGCCGATATAAATCATGATGGTTTTCCTGATATTATGACGCTTGATATGTTGCCTGAAGATGAGAAAGTTTTAAAATCTTCACTTGGTGATGACAATGTTCAAATGTTAAAAATGCGAACAGAAAAACTAGGTTATCATTATCAATATACACGTAATATGTTGCAAATAAACCAAGCTGGTAAGCATTTTACAGAAACTGCTCTATTAAGTGGTGTAGCTGCAACCGACTGGAGTTGGAGTGCACTTTTTGCCGATTATGACCAAGATGGTGAGCAAGATATTTTTGTGTGTAACGGAATCCCAAAACGACCTAACGATTTGGATTATGTCAAATATTATTCTAATGATGAGGTAAAAACCAAACTCAATTCGACTAAATTATTAGATAAAGAAGCTTTGAAAAGAATGCCAAGTGGCAATGTAACCAACTATGTTTTTCAGGGAAATGCTGATTTGAATTTTAAAAATAAATCCTCTAATTGGATTGAAAATGATTCAATAACCTCCAACGGAAGCGGTTATGCCGATATTGATAACGATGGCGATTTAGATGTAATCACAAACAACTTGAATAGCGAAGCATCAGTTTACATTAATCAAACAAATTCTAAATCAAATTATCTCAAAGTAAAATTGCAATTTGTTGGCAAAAATACCTTTGGAATTGGCACAAAAGTGATTTCATATACTAAAGGTAAAAAACAGTTTAAAGAATTACATACAACGCGCGGATTCCAATCTTCATCTGAACCAATAGTGCATTTTGGTTACAAAGAAAAAACCAATTTGGATTCGTTAGTGGTAATCTGGCCAGATAAAACTTTTCAAACAATCAAGAATGTAAAGGTTAATCAAACGCTGGTTGTAAAAGCTAATTCAAGTAGAAAACCGTTTAATTACAATTCATTGCAACCAGTAATTCAACCAATTTTCAAAAAAGTTGAAGATAATCTAGGGATTAATTTTACCCATCAAGAAGACGATTTTATCGATTTTATGTATCAAAAATTGATGCCCTACAAACATTCCGATAGAGATCCTGCAACGGCAATTGGCGATTTGAATAACGACGGGAAAGAAGATGTTTACTTTGGTGGCTCAAAAGGATTTGCCTCACAAGTTTACCTTCAAACAGCTACTGGTTTTGCCAAAAAATCTTTTCCTGAATTAGAGAAAAATACTTTATTTAATGATGCATCGGCGGTTATTGGTGATTTTAATAATGATAAAATAAACGATCTTTTTGTAGCTTCTGGCGGTGGCGAATTTGCCGCCAATTTGCAAGACAGATTATATTTTGGAAGTAACGGCAATTTTACACAAACAACTTTGCCACAACTAATGCAAAATGCTTCTGTTGCAAAATCTTTTGATTATGATAACGATGGTGATTTGGATATTTTCATCGGAAATAATTCTAAAAACAATCGTTTCGGAAGCATGCCAAATTGTTATCTTTTAAATAATAACAAAGGCATTTTTACGATTACTCAAAACAAAACTTTTGAAGAAATCGGAATGGTAACCGATGCCGTTTTTTCTGATTTTAATAAAGATGGAAAAACCGATATAATTGTTGTTGGCGAATGGATGAAACCAACTTTTTTTGCTAATAAAAATGGACAATTTTCTAACGTAACCGAAACCGTTTTACCTGAAAAAAGCAATGGTTTATGGCAATCGATAATTCCATTTGACATTGATAATGATGGCGATTTAGATTATCTGGTTGGAAATTGGGGAATGAACTCAAAATTCAAAGCTACACAAGAGTTTCCAATGAAAATGTATTATGATGATTTTGACAAAAATGATACTTTTGAAACCATTGTTGCTATCGAAAAAGGCGGAAAATATTACACAACAATGGGATTAGACGAATTAGCAGAACAATTCAGCGGAACAATCAAAAAGAAATTCAATGCTTACAAAGATTTTGCAGGAAAAACAGTTGAAGAAATTTTTGATGCAAATTGGCTTTCAAATGCAAAATTGTTTAAAGTTCACAATCTAAAATCAGGTTATTTGAAAAATGAAAAAGGTAAATTTGTTTTTGTTCCGTTTTCTAACAATATGCAAGTTGCACCAATTACATCATTCGTAAAAAGTAAATTTGATGATAAAAACGAAAGTGTATTTGCTGCCGGAAATTATTTTGGTGTGACACCTTATCATAGTAGATTTGATGGTTTTTCGGGTGCATTAATAACAAATGAAAAATCTATTTTGCTAGGTCATCAAATAGGAATTGACTTAACGCAAAAAGCCGTTAGAAATCTAAATATCATAAATGTTAACGGAAAAAGTTATTTGTTGGTAACCATCAATAACAAGAAAGCCGAAGTTTACCAAATAAACTAGTTAAAATATAATGACTAAAATGAAACTAAAAATTTTATCTATTTCAGCACTGTTTCTTTTTATTTCTTGTAAAAAAGAAGAAGCAATTGTTGTAACACCAAACGATTACGAAGCATCAATTGAAAATGTAACTCAAATTTTGATTCACGATATTTTTTCGCCACCAGTTGCTTCTCGAATATACGCATATCCAAATATTGCTGCTTATGAAGTGATAGCGCAAAATAGTAAAACCTATAATAGTCTTCAAGGACAACTAAAAGGGTTAGATTCTATTCCGGTTTTAGATGTAAAAAGTAGTGTGAACAAAAATGTAGCTGCTTTGGTTGCGCATATGGAAGTAAGTAAATCATTAGTTTTCTCTGAAGAATTGGTCGAAAAATTCCGTGATAGTCTTTATGCAAAATGGACTAATGAAAATGAAAAAGAATTTGAAGTTTCAAAAGAATATGGGTTAAAAGTAGCCGAAAGAATCAAAAAATGGTATGGAAAAGACAACTATAAACAAACACGTACTTTTCCGAAATATACTGTAAATGCTAATGATAAATCGCGATGGCAACCAACACCGCCAGCCTACATGGATGGTGTAGAGCCACATTGGAGTAAAATTAGAACTATGGTTATCGATTCGTCTTCTCAGTTCAAACCTGCGCCAGCTATTCCTTTTTCAACCGATAAAAACTCAGCTTTTTTCAAACAAGTTCAGGAGGTTTACGATATAAGCCAAGAGATGATAAAAAAAGGTGACAGTTCAGAAGAAATGAAGATTGCTAAATTTTGGGATTGTAATCCGTATGTAACAGTAAATCAAGGTCACATGATGTTTGCTAAAAAGAAAATAACACCTGGCGGACATTGGATGGGTATTACCAAAATAGCTTGTGAAACTTCCAAAGCCGATTTTGAAAAAACAGTTTATGCCAATACAGCAACTTCTATCGGACTTTTTGAAGCATTCATAAGTTGTTGGGATGAAAAATATAGAAGCAATGTTATAAGACCAGAAACGGTTATTAATCAAAATATTGATGAAGATTGGAAACCATTGTTGCAAACACCACCATTTCCTGAATATACTAGCGGACATTCAGTTGCGTCCACTTGTTCATCGGTAGTTTTGACTTCTGTCTTTGGTGAAAATTTCGCTTATTTAGACACCACCGAATTGCCTTATGGATTGCCAAGTAGAAAATTTACATCGTTTAAGCAAGCCGCAAGTGAAGCTTCAATGAGTCGTTTTTATGGCGGAATTCACTACAAAGCCGCCATCGAAAACGGAATTGTACAAGGAAAAAATGTGGGTGATTATATTGTAAAGAAAATTAAATTTTTGAAGTAAAATGACAAGCAAGAAAAAGTATTTAGTTGGTTTTATAGTAGTTTTTAGTTTGTTCTCAATCTGGTATTTGTTTGTAAAAGAAAGTGATTATATCATCAATTTCAAAGCCCAAACTTCAACAGGAACTATTTTTCAAGGTATTCAAGAATGGTCTAAACAAAGAGCTGTCAAGGAAAATGAAGTTTACACAACTTTAGAAAAAAGAAACTTTGATTTTATTTTTCAAGAAGTAAAAAAAGGAAATGAAAGTTATCAATATTCATGGGAAATGACTTCTGTAAACGATTCAACAACGGCTGTTAGTGTTGCTATTAAAGATTTGAATAATAGTATTTATAACAAATTGACAGCACCATTTTTCCCAACAAAATTTAAGGAAGAACAAATAAAAAAAATTACTGAATTCAGAGATGGTTTGAAAGAACATCTAAGTGCTTTGAAAGTAAAAATTGAAGGCGAAGGAAGTTCAGAGGAAACATTTATTGCTTATATAAACTTGAAAAGTGTTTTACAAGAAAAAGCACAAACGATGATTACAAATGATGCAAAAATAACGGGTTATCTTCAAGAAAATAAAATAAAAATTATCGGTAAACCTTATTTAGAAGTCATAAACTGGGATTTAGATGCTGAAAAATTAGATTTCAACTACTGTTTTCCTATTGATAAAAACACCCAATATATTCCAGATGCAAATGTAAAATTCAAAATGTTACCAGCTGTAAAAGGTTTAAAAGCTACTTATTATGGTAATATGAGAACTTCTGATAGAGCATGGTTTGCTTTGCTAGATTATGCGAAAAAGAACAATCTGAAATTAAACAATAAACCTTTGGAACATTTTTTCGCAAATCCTTTTAATGGCGGAAATGAATTAGAATGGGAAACTCAAATTGTAATTCCGTTTGACAAAAAATAGCTCTATTTTAAACATAATTCATAAAATTTAACAACAACGATAACGTTTTCGGAACTTTTCAAGCTGGTTTTTTGCTAATTATTTAATTTTGAATAGTAATAAAACTATTTTTGAGTTGAGTTGGTAAGATGAATGGCTTCCTCTCAATAAAACTATTAAAAGTTTTCATGTTTGTTTAGAATAGTTTTCATTTCAATTGATTTGAAAACTATTTTTTTTGATTATAAATTTTTCATTTTTACTTAAAAAAATCAAATGAGTTCTAAAATAAAACTAAGTTTCTGGCAAATCATCAATATGAATGTTGGTTTCTTCGGAATTCAATATAGTTTCGGTTTGCAACAAAGTGCTGTAAATCCTATTTATGATTTTCTCGGAGCAAGTCCAGATGAACTTCCACTATTAAATCTTGCCGGACCATTAACAGGTTTGTTGGTACAACCCATAATTGGAGCATTAAGCGATAAAACATGGTCGCCAACTTTTCGAGGAAGAAGAAAACCGTATTTCTTTATAGGAGCATTAGTTTGTAGTATTGCTTTATTTCTTTTCCCATTTAGCAGTTCGTTATGGATGGCGGCTGGTTTACTATGGATCTTAGATGCTGGAAACAATACCGCAATGGAACCCTACCGTGCTTTTATTGCAGATAAATTAGATGACCAACAACAACCAACAGGTTTCTTAGCACAAAGTTTTTTTACTGGTTTCGGGCAAACCTTAGCCAATGTTTCGTTATTCATTTTTCCACTAATTTTTATTGGTACAACGGGTAAATTGCCAACATGGGTTTTTGCGTCGTTTTTTCTTGGAGCTGTTTGTTCTATAGCATCTGTTTGGTGGAGCGCAAGAACAACTGAAGAAATTCCACCAACTGAAGAGGAATTGCAAAAAATAAAATCTGAAAAACTAAACATTTTTACACCTTTCATTGATATTTTTGATGCTGTAAAAGAAATGCCAAAAGTAATGTGGCAACTTGCTTTAGTCTATCTTTTTCAATGGTATGCATTGTTTTGTTATTGGCAAAACTCATCCAAAAGTATCGCGCTTTCAGTTTGGAATACTTCGCCAGAAAAAGATATGAAGTTGTACGGTGAAGCTGTAAGTTGGACAGGTTTGGTAAACGGTTGGTATAACATTGTAACTTTTTTAGTAGCCTTTTTATTAGTTGGTTTTGCCAAAAAATATTCGCCTAAAATGGTGCATTTTGCGTGTTTACTTTTGGCAGCAATCGGATTTTTAGCTTTTCCACATATTGAAAATAAATATTTACTTTTCCCAGCTATAACTGGTTTCGGAATTGGTTGGGCAAGTATGATGGGAATTCCTTATTTAATGGTGGTTTCCAATATTCCTAAAGAACGTTATGGCGTTTATATGGGAATTATCAATATGATGATTGTGATTCCAATGTTTATTCAAACAATAACATTTGGTTATATAATGAAACATTTTCTTAACAACGATGCACGTTCAGCAATTACATTTGCTGGTGTTTTATTGATTGTAAGCGCTATTTGTACGTTGTTTATTACTACTAAAAAACAATCCGATTTACCACTTTCTTAAATATAAATAACTGATAAATTATAAAATTCAAACTTTAAACTTTTTACTTTAATTTGAAAAATATAGATATTATTTGCATCGGAGAAGTTCTTATAGATTTTATTGGTCATGAGATCAACACTTCTATTAATAGAACAAAAGACTATCATAGATTTTTGGGTGGTTCACCAACAAATGTCGCAGTTAACGCCTCTCGATTGGGTTTAAAATCTCTACTTGTAGCTTCCTGCGGACAAGACGGTTTGGGCGAGTATATAGTCAGAAAATTAAAAGATAATCATGTAAATACATCTCAAATTGCTAAATTAGAATCTGCACCAACTTCTGTTATTTTTGTATCAAAATCTACTGAAACACCCGATTTTATTGCTTACAGAGAAGCAGATTGTCAAATTTCTGAAGATCAATTACCTGATGAAATTATTGCTGATGCAGCTATTTTTCACACTACTTGTTTTGCGTTAAGTAAAAATCCAGCAAGACAAACTATTTTGAACCGTGCCAAAAAAGCAGCAGAATTAGGATTACAACTAAGTATCGATATTAATTTCTCAGAAAGAATTTGGCCCAATCGCGAAGAAGCCAAACAAGTTTTAGCAGAATATTTATCATTAAATCCATTAGTAAAACTAAGCGAAGATGATTGTTACCGACTTTTTGCAGAAGTAAAAACTGAGGATTTTATTTTTGACTATTTTCATAAATTAGGTGCATCCAGAATTTGTTTGACCAAAGGAAAAAATGGCGTTGTACTTTCAGATTCAGAGCAAGGATTGTTTTTTCAAGAAGCATTGCCAATTGAAGAAATTAAAGACACAACGGGTGCAGGTGATGCTTTTTGGACAGGATTTTTGTACGCTCAATTACACAAAAAAGAGCTAGAAGAAAGCATTTCAATTGCCCAAAGATTAGCTTCAATAAAATTGCAAAATGTTGGGCGATTACCAGATAATATTAATATTTTATCTAAACTTTTATAAAATAGTATGCATCAAAATAATTCAAAAATCGTAAATGGTGTAATGCTTAACGCGTATCCAGATAGTATTGGAACAAAGTTAAGCGATACAGTAAGCATGCTCAAAATGCCCGAATTTAAAGATGCTTTTTCATTATTTTATGTGTTACCAACTTTTTTTAATAGCGATTTAGATAGAGGATTTTCTGTAATTGATTACGATATAAATACCGATTTAGTTGCGTTAAAAGATTTACATGACATTGAAGAACTGAATATTAAATTAAAGTTTGACATAGTTTTAAATCACCTTTCAGTCGCATCGCCACAATTTAAAGATATTCTCAAAAACGGAAATCAATCTAAATTTAAAGATTTTTTTATCAATTGGAACGAGTTTTGGGAAGGAAATGGCATTAAAAACGAAGACGATATTATTGTTCCAAAAGCTGCATTTTTGGATAAATTATTCATGCGAAAATCTGGTTTGCCAATTTTAAAAGTGCGTTTTCCAGACGGAACAGAACATCCTTATTGGAATACTTTTTATCAGCAAATAACCTACAGTAAAATCGCTGTTTCCGATTTACAAAATATAAAAGATATTTCAGAAAATCAATGCCAGTTTATTTGTAAAAAAATAAATGATGCTATTGAAAATAATCATGATTTTAGTACAATTGATTTTGAAGATTGTGTTTCTTTCAAATCAGAAATTTTACAAATTGTAGAAAAAAATCGTTCCTATCTTGGACAAATGGATGTAAATGCAAATTCTCCATTAGTATGGGAGTTTTACGAAGAAACTTTAAAAAAAGTAAGCGATTATGGCGGAAACATTCTTCGTTTAGATGCATTTGCATATTTACACAAACAAGTTGGCGAGTCAAACTTTTTTAACAAACCCGGAACTTGGGATTATTTGGAACGAATTAAACAAATTGCACAAAAAAACAATCTACTGCTTTTGCCAGAAATTCACGCAGAATACGGATTGCATTTGCACGATGAAGTAGCTAATGAAGGTTATTATATTTATGATTTCTTTTTGCCAGGATTAACCATTCATACTATCGAAAATAAAACTTGTAAAGCATTGCTAACTTGGGCAAAAGAAATTATTGCTAAAGGTTACAAAACAGTAAACATGTTGGGTTGTCACGATGGAATTCCAGTTTTAGATTTGAAAGGAAAAGAAGTTAATGGTCAATATAACAAAGGTTTACTAGAAGATGAAGAAATAGATGCCATAATGACCAAAATTATGGATCGTGGCGGTCGTGTAAAAAACTTGTATGACGCAGCAGGAAAAAAAGTTTCGTATTATCAAGTAAATGCTACTTTTTTTAGTGCCTTGGGTGAAGACGAACAAAAGTTACTTTTGGCAAGAGCAATACAATTATTTATGCCAGGAATACCTCAAGTTTGGTATTTGGATATTTTTGCAGGAAAAAATAATTATGAAGCTGCCGATAATGGCGGTAGTGCCGGACATAAAGAAATTAACAGAACTACATTGTCATTGGAAGACATTGCCAATGGTCTAAAAACAGATGTTGTCAAAAAACAATTGGAGTTAATTCGTTTGCGAAATACTTCAAAAGCATTTTCAGGAATTGTAG
Source organism: Flavobacterium sp. (assembly GCF_027531705.1). Lineage (GTDB taxonomy): Bacteria > Bacteroidota > Bacteroidia > Flavobacteriales > Flavobacteriaceae > Flavobacterium. The sequence continues at coordinate 133,827 of NZ_JAPZSP010000021.1, forward strand.
AAATTAATGATAATCAGGCTGATATAATTGATATTAAATGGACAAATGACGATGAAGTAGCACATTTAATTGCAAACCTAACAACTCGTAGTTTTTCAATTCATCATACAGAAAATGGTAGTATTACTGAAATGAATTTTTAACTTGTGTTAAACAAAAAATCTCAAAGGGTTTAATCTTAAAATATATGAAAAACGCATCTATAAAAATAGCTTTATTTCTGAATTATTTTGTTTTTGCCATTTTACTAAATAGCGTTGGAACAGTAATTCTTCAAGTGCAAAGAAATTTCGATATTTCAAAAGCTGACGCTTCTATTTTAGAGGGTTTTAAAGATTTACCCATTGCCATAACTTCTTTTTTAATAGCTTCTTTTTTGCCTAAAATAGGATTAAAAAAATCAATGTTAATCAGTTTGGCTTTTGTTGCCATTATTTGTGCCGTCATGCCATTTTCTGATGCTTTTTGGTATTTCAAAATGTTGTTTTTAGTAATTGGAGTTTCTTTTGCAATGATAAAAGTTTCGGTTTTTGCTACTATTGGAATAATTACCAATAACCAAAAAGAACATGGAAGTTTTATGAATATTCTCGAAGCAATATTTATGGCTGGTGTTTTAATTGGAAATATTTTTATTAGTCAGTTTATAAATGACGGCAACCCAAAATCTAAGGAATGGCTAGTTGTATATTGGATATTATCAGCTATGTCAGTCGTGGCATTTATTCTTTTATTTTTTACAAAATTAGACGAATCGCGAGCCAAAGTCGAATCGAGATCATTAGCAAATGATTTTGCAGAAATGTTTGTTCTTGTTGTAAAACCGTTAAGTATTGTTTTTATCATTTCTATCTTTTTTTATGTAATGCTTGAACAAAGTTTTTCAACTTGGTTTCCTACTTTTTATAAAGAAATTTTGCATACACCATCTAGCATGGCTATTCAAGCTGGAGCCATTTTGGCTGGAGCCACTTTTATAGGGCGTTTGTTATCAGGATTTGTATTATTACGTGTAAAATGGATTTATTTTCTATCAATATGTTTAGCAATAATTGGTATAATTGTTTTACTTGTTTTGCCAATGGCTAAAGAAACAAAAATCGATTTGACTCAAACAACCACATGGTTTAATGCTCCACTAGTTGTGTATCTTTTACCTATTATGGGATTGTTTTTAGCGCCGATTTATCCAACCGTAAATTCCACAATTTTATCTTCTTTGCCTAAACATATGCATAGTTCAATGTCGGGCTTAATTGTTGTTTTCTCTGCTCTTGGTGGCACAACAGGTTCAATAATTACGGGTCATATTTTTGAAGCGTTTGATGGAACAACCGCATTTTATTTCTCATTAGTTCCAGTAGTTGTGATTTTTATTTCATTGTGGATTCTTTATAAAATTACTGATAAAAATGCATCAAATTAAGCTAGCTATTTCCGAAACAATTGCTCGTTTGTTAGATCAAGAAGACACAGACAACGACAAAAGAATTACCATCGAAGACAAAGGAATAAAGAAATTTAATCTTCAATCTGATAGAATGGAACTTGCTGTTGAAGGCACTTATTTTTTATCCAATTTATTGCAAGAGTTAATTTTGGCAAAAGAGAATAATTTAGATTTTATTGCTGCTGATAAGATTTTTGAACTTCCTGCCAATAGAATTAATCGAATGATTGCAGACTATTTTTGGGATGGTTTAACTCGAACTATGGACGAAAAAGGTTTAGAAAAAATCTTAACGGATTCAAAATCTAAAACTGAAAAATCGATTATTTATGTTCCTTTTACAGATAATTTTTCTTTAGAATATTATCAAAATATTGCTTCAAAATTTAATTTAAAAGTTGTGCAACTTCCGCAAAATGTAACGCCTGAGTATGTAAGTAGTATCAATGACGAAGGTGGCATTTTAGCATTAGCTTTGAAAGAAGAAAACGGCCAAATTGTTGGATTGCCTTTCGCTGTTCCAGGCGCACGTTTTAATGAAATGTATGGTTGGGATTCCTATTTTGAAAACATAGGTTTGCTTCTTGATGGAAAATTGGATTTGGCAAAAAGTATGGTCGAAAATTTTAGTTATCAAATAACGCATTACGGCAAAATTTTAAATGCCAATCGTTCCTATTATCTAACTCGAACACAACCACCATTTTTTTCAAGCATGATTAGAGAAGTTTATGAAGCAATGGCAACTAAAGATTTGGGTTGGTTAAAAACTAATCTCGAAATCGCCATAAAAGAGTACGAAACCGTTTGGATGGAAAACGGAAAACGACTTACAGAAAATGGATTGAATCGCTATTTTGCTCAAGGAATTGGCTTGCCACCTGAAACGGAACCTGGACATTATGACGAAATTTTAAAACCGTTTGCCGAAAAAGCTAATTTGACTATTCCTGAATATGAAAAACTATACTACCAACGAAAAATAGAAAATCTTGATTTAGATTCTTATTTTGTTCACGACAGAAGTGTACGCGAAAGTGGTCATGATACTAGTTACAGATTAGAAGGAATTTGTGCGTCACTAAATGCTGTTGAACTCAACGCTATGTTGTATAAATACGAAACCGATTTTGCAGAAATAATTAGAGATTATTTTGATTCTAATTTGTTTAATCATACTTCTGATAGTTGGTTTCTAAAAGCTGAGCAAAGAAAGCAACTTATAAATCAGTTTTTGTGGAACGACGAAGAAGGTTGTTTTTATGATTATAATATTGAAACCAAAAACCAAAACAAGTTTTTATCGGCAACTTCATTTTTTCCACTTTGGGCAAAAATTGCAACTCAAGAGCAAGCGGATAGAATGGTAAAAGAACATCTCCCAAAATTGGTTTGTTTAGGCGGAATTGCAGGCTGTTCAGAGGAAGCTTTGGCAGAAATTGAAGATAATCAAATGCAGCGACAATGGGATTTTCCTAATGGTTGGCCGCCGCATCAAATTATAATTTGGCAAGGTTTACAACATTACGGTTATCATGATAAAGCACAAGAATTAATCTACAGATGGCTTTGGATGATAACAAAAAACGCCTGCGATTACAATGGAACTGTTCCAGAGAAATACGATGTTGTTTTAGCTTCGCACAAGGTTTTTGCTGAGTATGGTAACCAAGGAACAGATTTCGAATATATCACCAGAGAAGGTTTTGGCTGGATGAATGCTTCTTTTCAATATGGTTTTTCTATTTTAAATGATGATTTGAAAGTAAAATTGAATGCGTTGGTTTCGCCAGCCGAGTTATTTATTGAATAATCACTTGTAATTATTTTTCTTCAAAAGAAAACTGCTAAAAGTTGTTCTTTTAACTTGATACTTTTACCTTTGTAAGTCTGAATGTAAAAAGACCACAATGAATAAATCAAGTAAGCGTAGAGAAGCTCTATTATATCACGCCAAACCAAAACCAGGTAAAATCGAAGTTGTTCCAACTAAAAAATATGCAACACAAAGAGATTTGTCGTTAGCTTATTCGCCAGGTGTTGCAGAACCTTGTTTAGAAATTGCAAAAGACGTAAATAACGTTTATAAATACACATCTAAAGGAAATCTTGTTGCAGTAATTTCTAATGGCACTGCTGTTCTAGGATTAGGTGACATTGGACCTGAAGCGTCAAAACCAGTAATGGAGGGAAAGGCGTTATTGTTTAAAATATTTGCAGACATTGATGTTTTTGACATAGAAGTCGATACTAAAAATATTGAAGAATTTATTGCTACTGTAAAAAATATTGCTCCAACTTTTGGCGGAATTAATCTAGAAGATATCAAAGCTCCAGAATCTTTCGAAATAGAAAGACGATTGGTAGAGGAATTAAATATTCCAGTAATGCATGATGATCAACACGGAACTGCAATTATATCATCGGCTGCATTATTAAATGCATTAGAATTGGCTGGGAAAAACATTGAAAATGTAAAATTAGTTGTTTCAGGTGCTGGTTCTGCAGCCTTGGCTTGTGCTAATTTGTATGTACTTCTTGGAGTAAAGCTAGAAAACATTATCATGTTTGATAGTCATGGAGTTTTATCTGATGACCGCAATGATTTATCCGATTTACAAAGAAAATACTGTAGAGGAGAAAAAGGAATCGATTTAAAACATGCACTCAAAGATGCTGATGTTTTTCTTGGACTTTCAGCAGGTAACATTCTAACTCCAGAAATGTTGTTGGAAATGGCAAATGACCCAATTGTTTTTGCAATGGCAAATCCAACTCCCGAAATTGATTATAATCTTGCTATTGCCACAAGAAAAGATATTATTATGGCAACAGGTCGCTCAGACCATCCTAATCAAGTCAATAATGTATTAGGTTTTCCATATATTTTTAGAGGTGCATTAGATGTTAGAGCTACCAAAATTAATGAAGCTATGAAGATGGCTGCAGTTAGAGCTTTAGCAGCATTAGCAAAAGAAATGGTGCCAGAGCAAGTAAATATTGCTTATGGTGAAACTAGATTAAATTTTGGTAAAGATTATATAATTCCAAAACCATTTGATCCAAGATTAATTACTATGGTTGCTCCAGCTGTTGCGAAAGCTGCAATGGAAAGCGGTGTGGCTCTAAATCCAATTACAGATTGGCAAAAATATGAAGAAGAATTATTAGAACGAATGGGTTCTGATAATAAAATGGTTCGTTTACTTACAAACAGAGCTAAAACCGATCCTAAAACAATTGTTTTTGCTGAAGCAGATCAATTAGATGTTCTAAAAGCTGCTCAAATTGTTTATGAAGAAGGAATCGGACATCCAATATTGTTAGGAAGAAAAGAAGATATTTTGGAACTTAAAGAAGAAATAGGTTTTGATGCCGATGTTCCAATTTTTGATCCAAAAACTAAAGAAGAAGATGAACGAAGACTAAGATATGCTGATATTTTCTGGAAAGATAGACAACGCAAAGGAATTTCTCTTTTAGATGCTCAAAAATGGATGCGAGAACGCAATTATTTCGCAGCTATGATGGTAAACGAAGGCGATGCAGATGCAATGGTTTCTGGTTTTTCGAGAAGTTATCCATCAGTTGTAAAACCATTAATTCAACTAATTGGAAAAGCACCCGGAATTTCTCTGATTGCTTCAACCAATATGATGATGACCAATCGTGGACCAATGTTTTTGTCTGATACCGCCATCAATCCTAATCCTTCGGCCGATGATTTGGCTAAAATTGCATTAATGACTGAAAAAACAGTTAGAATGTTTGGTGTTGAGCCTGTTATGGCGATGGTTTCGTTTTCTAATTTTGGTTCTTCAAACTATGAAAGCGCTAACAAAGTAAGAGAAGCAGTAGCTTATTTACATAAATATTATCCAGATTTAATTGTCGATGGTGAAATTCAAACCGATTTTGCTTTAAACCCTGAAATGCTTCAAAAGAAATTCCCGTTTTCTAAATTAGCTGGAAAAAAAGTAAATACCTTGATTTTCCCTAATTTGGAATCAGCAAATATCACATACAAATTATTGAAAGAGTTATACAAGGTTGATTCTATTGGTCCAATTGTTATGGGAATGGATAAACCGGTTCACATTTTCCAATTAGGAGCAAGTGTTGAAGAAATGGTAAATATGGCTGCTGTTGCTGTTGTAGATGCTCAAGAAAAACAAAAAAGAAGAAAGTAATGCTATGATTTTGAAGCAGTAAAATTGCCAATTCGACTTTTTTACTATATTTGAATCACATTTTAAAATAGTTATGATAGCACATATTCAAGGAAAATTGATTGAAAAAACACCAACTGATGTTGTAATTGATTGTAATGGTGTTGGTTATCATGTAAATATTTCTTTACACACCTATTCATTATTGCCAGCTACTGAAACAATTAAGTTGTTTACGTATCTTCAAATAAAAGAAGATGCACATACTTTATTTGGTTTTGTTGAAAAATCAGAAAGAGAAATTTTCAAAATGTTACTTTCCGTTTCCGGAATTGGAGCTAGTATTGCTAGAACAATGCTCTCTTCATTAGAACCGAAGCAAATTATTCAAGCATTAGCTGTTGGAGATATTGCAGCTATTCAATCGATAAAAGGAATTGGAAATAAAACAGCACAAAGAGCTATCTTAGATTTGAAGGATAAAGTGTTAAAAGTTTATGATTTAGACGAAGTTTCTATGTCATTAAACAATACAAATAAAGATGAAGCGTTATCTGCTTTGGAGGTTTTAGGTTTTAACAAAAAATTAGCTGAAAAGGTAATTGACAAAGTTGTTATGCAAGATCCTACCGCAACAGTAGAAACATTAATAAAACAAGCATTAAAAAATTTATAATACTTGAAAACAAATTATACAAAAAACTTCTCTATTCGATTGAAAATTAGTGCTTTTATGCTGATTTTCTTTTTTGGATTTTCTATGCAAGCACAAGTAGATGAAGAGGTTCAAGATACAGTAAAAGGGTATTCACAAGGAGCAATTCAATTAAACAATCCACCAAGTATTGTAGAAGCTTATACGTATGATCCTGTAACCGATCGTTATGTTTACACCAATTCTGTTGATGGATTTAACATCAATTATCCAATTATTTTAACACCAAAAGAATATCAGGAATTAGTAATGCGTGAATCAATGCGCGACTATTTCAAGAAAAAATCAGATGCTATTGATGGTAAAAAAGAAGGAAGTGAAGATGCCAAAAAGGATTTATTACCTAGATATTATATAAGATCAGGATTGTTTGAAACCATTTTCGGGAGTAATACAATTGATGTAAAACCAACAGGTTCTGTCGAAATTGACTTAGGAATGCGCCATACGAAACAAGACAATCCTGCTTTTTCTCCTCGAAATCGTTCTACCACAACATTCGATTTTGATCAAAGAATTAGTATGGGTTTACAAGGTAAAGTCGGTACGCGATTAAATGTAAATGCCAATTATGATACTGAGTCAACATTTGCATTTCAAAATCTTATCAAATTAGAATACGCTCCAACCGAAGATGATATTATCCAAAAAATTGAAGTCGGAAATGTGAGTTTGCCATTGAATAGTTCACTAATTCGTGGTGCTCAGAGTTTATTTGGTGTAAAGGCGCAATTGCAGTTTGGTAAAACAACTGTAACTGGGGTTTTCTCTGAACAAAAATCACAAACCAAAACGGTAACAGCACAAGGTGGCGGAACAGTTCAAGATTTTGAGATGTTCGCTTTAGATTATGATGCGGATAGACACTTTTTCTTATCGCAATATTTCAGAAATAAATATGATGGTGCTTTAAGACAGTATCCTTTTATTGATAGTAGAGTTCAAATTACCCGTGTTGAAGTATGGATAACCAATAGACAAAACCGCGTAACTACAACAAATAACAACGTTAGGAATATTGTAGCTTTACAAGATTTGGGTGAAGCACAAATAACGGGATTAAGTGATAGTGAGGTCATTTCAAATACTTCTAATGTTGTTTTCGCACCATCATCAATAGATAGCCCCGTTGATAACTCTAATAATAATTTTGATCCTAAAAAAATAGGAGAATCTGGTAGTTTGTTAAAACAAGAAGTGAGAGAGATTGCCACATTGTATAATGCTTTTAATTTTGCGGCAAATGAAGGACAGGATTATTCTAAACTTGAAAATGCTCGTAAACTTTTGCCAAATGAGTTTACATTTCATCCACAATTAGGTTATATTTCGTTACAGCAAAAGTTAGCAAACGATGAAGTTTTAGCAGTAGCTTATCAATATACGATTGGAGATGAAGTATATCAAGTAGGTGAATTTGGTAATGATGGAGTTTCGGCTACCGAAGTTGGTCCTATTGATACAACAACAGGTCAACCTTCATCAGTTACAAATCAGACTTTAATAGTTAAAATGCTTAAAAGTAGTTTGACAAATGTGAATGATCCTATATGGAACTTGATGATGAAAAATATTTATCAAATCCCTGGAGCTTATCAGCTAGAGCAAGAAGATTTTAGATTCAATATTCTTTATACTGATCCTTCACCGTTAAATTATATTACACCTGTAGTTGGTACCAATTTCCCAGCTAATCCTTCAGCTGATAATAAAGTTGCTGAAACACCATTGTTGAAAGTTTTTAATGTTGATAAATTGAATTATAATAATGATCCGCAAGCTGGTGGAGATGGGTTTTTCGATTTTCTTCAAGGATTAACTGTCGATACTCAAAATGGTAGATTAATATTTACAACAGTAGAACCTTTCGGAAAATTACTATTTGAAAAATTAAGATTAAGCGCTACAGAAGATTATAAGGAAGCAGGTGATTTAACTTCTACTTTCAATGATAATCAAAAGAAATATGTTTTTAGAAATCTATATAGAAAATCTCAAGCTGCTGCTTTACAAGAAAGTGATAAAAACAAGTTTCAACTAAGAGGAAAATTCAAATCATCTGGTGGTGACGGAATTCCAATTGGAGCTTTTAATGTTCCAAAAGGTTCTGTTGTGGTAACCGCAGGTGGAAGAGTTTTACAAGAAGGAATAGATTACAGTGTAAATTATCAAGCAGGACGAGTCCAAATTTTAGATCCTTCTTTGCAAGCATCAAATACTCCAATTCAAGTTTCTGTCGAAAACAATTCTGTTTTTGGACAACAAACGAGACGTTTTATGGGAGTTAATGTAGAACATAAATTTTCGGATAAATTTGTTTTAGGAGCAACTTATCTAAAAATGTCTGAAAGGCCATTGACACAAAAATCAAGTTACGGTCAAGAATCTGTAAATAATACCATTTTTGGAGTTAATACTAATTTTTCTACCGAAGTTCCTTTGTTAACAAGATTTGCAAATAAATTGCCAAATATTGATACTGATGTTCCTTCAAATGTTTCAGTTAGAGGTGAAGTAGCTTTCCTAAAACCAGGAACGCCAAAAGCCGATCAGTTTGAAGGAGAAGCAACTATTTATGTAGATGATTTTGAGGGCTCACAATCAACTATAGATTTGCGTTCACCACAATCATGGAATTTGTCTTCTACACCAAAGAAAGAACCAAATTCAATAAATAATACAAGTACATATCTTAATTTTGGAAGCGATGCAAGTGATATAAGTTACGGATTTAAACGTTCTAAATTAAGTTGGTACACAATCGACCCAACATTTTATGCGCAAAGACCAGGTGGTGTTTCTCCTGATGATTTATCAACCAATAGAACTAGAAGAATTTATAGTGATGAACTTTATCCAGTAACTGATATTGCAGTTGGGCAGTCACAAGTTATTAATACTTTAGATTTAACTTACTACCCAACTGAACGCGGCCCTTATAATAATAATCCAAATCCAATCGTTCCTCAACAAAATTTTGGAGGGATTACACGTTCATTAAATTCAACCAATTTTGAACAACAAAATGTAGAGTATATTCAATTTTGGATTCTTGATCCTTATACAGGAACAGGAGCGATACCAACAACCAATACTGGAAAAATTTATTTTAATCTTGGTGCAATTTCTGAAGATGTTCTTAGAGATGGTAGAAAACAATTTGAAAATGGGTTGCCTGAAGCTGGTACAAATCAACTAACGCATCCAACTATTTGGGGTAAAGTGCCTCAGTCACAATCACTAGTTTACGCATTTGATACCGAAGAGGCAAACAGAACTGTTCAAGATGTTGGTTTTGATGGTTTAACAGATGATGCCGAAGCAGCAGTTTATTCAAATTTTGCTGGAGATCCAGATCCAGCAGGAGATAATTATCAATACTTTTTATCGGCGCAAGGAAATGTTTTAGAGCGTTATAAAAACTATAATGGTACTCAAGGAAATTCACCAGTAAATGTGACCGATAATAATAGAGGTAATTCAACCGTTCCCGATGTAGAAGATCTTAACAGAGACAATACAATGGATGAAATCAATGCGTATTACGAATATAGTATTGATATTAGTGAAGGAATGGATGTTGGTGTAACTAAATATGTTACAGATGTTTTACCAGTAACTGTTACTGCTGACCGAGTGCCAAATGGTACGGCAACTACTGGAAGATGGATTCAGTTTAAAATTCCAGTTACCAATCCTGAAAGCATAATTGGAGGTATTTCTGATTTTAGATCTATCCGTTTCATGAGAATGTTCATGACTGGATTTAGTAGTGAGGTAACAGTTCGTTTTGGTTCACTTGATTTAGTAAGAGGTGAATGGAGAAGATATGACAATTCACTTGATACAAACCTAACGCCAGTTGATAACGATCCTAAAGATGACGGAACTGATTTTGATGTTCAAGCTGTAAATGTTCAAGAAAATAGTCAAAGAGCACCTATTCCTTATGTTTCGCCTCCAGGTGTTGTTAGAGAACAATTGTACAACAATAATACAGTTATTAATCAAAACGAACAATCATTAGCTTTAAGAGTTTCTGGAACAGGTTTAGAAAGTACAGATTCTAGAGCTGTTTTCAAAAACGTTAGTGTAGACATGCGTCAGTTTAAAAAACTTAAAATGTTTTTACATGCCGAATCTTTACCTGAAGAAATAGATTTGTTAGATGGTGAAATGGTTGGTTTTATCCGTTTTGGAAATGACTTTACCGAAAACTTCTATCAAGTCGAAATTCCGCTTAAAGTTTCAGATAAAAATGCCAAAACAGCAGAAGACATTTGGCCAGATGAAAATGAAATTGATCTTGAAACTGAATTGTTAACACAATTGAAAATATTATCGAAAGATCCTAGCGTGTCATTAGGACCAAACGAGATTTTTTATAAAACAAGTGCGGATGATAAATTTGCTAATTTGAAAAATCTAAGAATAGGAATTCGTGGTAATCCTAACTTTGGTTTGATAAGGACTTTAATGGTTGGTGTTAAAAATAAAACAGGCGACCCATTAGTGCCAGATAGCGGTAAAAAGTTGAAAGGGGAAGTGTGGTTTAATGAGCTTCGTCTTGCCGATCAAGATAATAAAGGAGGTATGGCTGCTGTTATGAATATTGATGCGAATATAGCCGATTTTGCAACGATTTCTGCAACAGGTAAAATGAGTACCATTGGTTTTGGAACCTTAGAGCAAGGTCCAAACGAAAGAAGTAGAGAAGATGTACAGCAATATAATATTGTATCTAATTTAAGTTTAGGTAAATTATTACCAAAAAAATGGGGTATAAATCTTCCATTTAATTATTCAATTGGTGAAGAAACGATTACTCCTCAATATGATCCTTATAATCAAGATATTAAGCTAGAACAACTAATTGATGTTACAGAAAGTCAAGCCGAAAAAGATAATATCAAAAACAGAGCTATTGATTATACTAAACGTCAAAGCATCAATTTTATAGGTGTTAAAAAAGAACGTGGAGAAAAACAAAAACAACATGTTTATGATCCTGAAAATTTGACCTTATCATATTCATATAATAAGGAAGAACGTCATAATTATGAAATTGAAAATTATATAGATCAAAAAGTAAACACTACAGTTGACTATGTATATAATTTCCAATCTAAAGCAGTTGAACCATTCAAAAAAACAAAATTTTTGAAGAAAAGTTCTTATTGGAAACTATTGAGTGATTTCAATTTTAACTATTTACCTTCTAATATTTCCTTTAGTTCTAATATTACAAGACAATATAACAAACAGCAGTTTCGACAAGTTGAGGTTGATGGAATTGGACTTGATGCTTTGTACAGAAGAAATTTCCTTTTCAATTATCAATATGGGTTTAACTATAATTTGACAAAATCTCTAAAAGTTAACTTCAATGCTTCTTCTAGCAATATTGTGCGAAATTATCTTAACGCTGCTAACGAACCTAATAATACAGTTGGAATTTGGGATGATTACTGGAATCCAGGAACTCCAAATCAGCATAATAAACAGATTGTTGTAAATTATGATTTGCCAATTAATAAAATTCCTTTCTTGAGTTTTGTAAAATCTAATTACACTTATACAGGAGATTATAGTTGGCAAAAAGCATCTCAAGCACTGTCAGAAGTTGTTGTTATTGATGATAGCAATGTAGAGAGAACATATAATTTAGGAAATACGATACAAAATGCAGGTTCACACAAACTGAATACAAGTTTTGCAATGGATAATTTTTATAAATATATTGGACTTACAAAATCGACTAAAAAAGGACCAGCTAAACAACCAACAAGCGCTCCAAAACCAGGTGAAAAAATTGTAAATAAAAATATACCAGCGCCCAATACTAATTCAATTTTCAAAGATGGACTAATTGGTCTTTTGACAAGCGTAAAAAATATACAAATTAATTATACCGAAAATAAATCAACTGTCTTACCTGGTTTTACACAAGGTTTAGGTTTCTTTGGTTCGACTAAACCAACTATCGGATTTGTTCTTGGTTCACAATCGGATATTCGTTTCGAAGCGGCAAAAATGGGCTATTTGACAAACTACCCTGATTTTAATCAAAATTTCACTCAAGTTTCTAGCAAAACGTTGAATTTTACCGCAAATGTAGATTTGTTTCCTGATTTCAAAATTGATTTTGCAGCAGACAGAACTTATGCTGATAATTTCTCTGAACAATTTGATGCTGTTGGTAATGAATACCATCCACATTCTCCTTTTACTACTGGAAACTTTGCCATTACTACAACAATGCTAAAAACTTCTTTCAAAACAAGTGACGACGTTAATTCTTCTCCTTTTGAGGATTTTAGAAATAATAGAATAATTATTGCACGTCGTTTAGCTGATAATTATTATGGTTCAACTTCTTATGCTCTTGATGCAGATGGTTATCCTTCTGGCTTTGGAAAAAATAGCCAAGCCGTTTTAATTCCCTCATTTTTGGCAGCGTATACAGGTCTTATTAGCGGAAAACAAGGGGAATCTGCCAATAAAATTTCACTAGGAACTTTTAGAGATATTCCTATTCCAAACTGGACAGTTAAGTATAGTGGTTTGATGAGATTGAAAGCATTTAAAGATAAATTCAAAAGATTTTCATTGCAAAGCGCTTATAAATCTTCTTATACTATCAACTCTTTTAGATCTAATCTTGAGTATGATAAAGCACCAGATGCAAGGGATACTGGTGGAAATTTTTTGAATAAAACAGTTATTGGAAATATCAATCTTGTTGAGCAATTTAGTCCACTAATGCGTGTTGATATGGAGTTGAAAAGCTCGGTTAAAATTTTGGCTGAAATGAAACGAGATAGAGCATTGTCGATGAGTTTTGACAATAATTTATTGACCGAAGTAAAAGGTGTTGATTATACAGTTGGGCTTGGATATAGAATAAAAGATGTGACTTTTTCAACAAAATTAGCTGATAATCCAACAGGAATTATAAAAAGTGACATTAACCTAAAAGCCGATTTTACCTATAGAAATAGTCAAACTATTGTTCGTAATTTAGACTATAATAACAACCAATTGTCAGGTGGTCAAAATATTTGGTCAGCTAAGTTCACAGCCGATTATTCATTTAGCAAGAACTTTACAGCTATTTTCTATTACGATCATTCTTTTTCTAAAGCCGTTATTTCAACTTCATTCCCAATCACTAATATTCGATCTGGATTTACTTTGAGATATAATTTTGGAAATTAAGATAAATCTATACCTTTGTCATAACATAAACACATAAAATAAAATGAACATACCAACTAATTTAAAATACACTAAAGACCACGAATGGATTTCGATTGAAGGCGATATTGCAACTGTAGGAATTACTGATTTTGCTCAAAGCGAATTGGGAGATATAGTATATGTTGAGGTTGAAACACTTGACCAAACACTTGATAAAGATGAAGTTTTTGGTACTGTTGAAGCCGTAAAAACCGTATCTGATTTATTCTTGCCACTTGCTGGTGAAATTATCGAATTTAATGACGATTTAGAAAGAAATCCGGAAGTTGTAAATTCTGATCCTTACGGAAAAGGATGGATGATAAAAGTGAAAATATCTGATGATTCTCAAATTTCTGAATTGTTAGATAGCGAAGCTTACAGCAGTTTAATAGGTGCTTAGTAAAAACAAATCATTTTTTGTTGCACTTCTATGGACGCTACTTGTAACCGTTTTAAGTCTTATAAGTATTAGAAGTTTATTAGGCTTAGGAAATAATATTCATATTGCCAATAAAGATAAAATTGTACATTTTATTTTCTATTTAGTTATGGTGATTCTTTGGATGTATTATTTCTCCAAAGTTCAAGTTGCTAATACAGGTCTAAAAATTGTTATAGGCGCTATTTTGTACGGAATAGTAATGGAGATTTGTCAAGATGTTTTTACGACTTACAGATCTGCAGATATTGTTGATGTAATTGCTAATTCTACTGGAGCTATATCAGGATTTTTTTTATACAAAATAATAAAAACTAAAAAGTAAACTATATAAAATCTCTCGTTTTGTCGAGGGATTTTTTTATTTTTACACTATCAAATACAAATGAGTATGAATGTCAAACATTATTTAGATTCAACGTATCTAAAAACAAACGAGCAAGCAGGATTATCTGAACAAGAAAACGAAAATGTAGCAAGAGATTTTATACAAGAAGCTATTGATGAAAATTTCAAGTTAATCATGATTCGTCCTGATAGAGTTGCTTTGGCAAAAAAAATGATTACCGAAGCCAATTCTAAAGTTACCATTGGAACCGTAATTGGCTTTCATCAAGGAACTGCAACCATTGAAGAAAAATTGGAAGAAGCAAATATAGCAATTCAAAATGGTGTCGATGATTTAGATTATGTTTGCAATTATACCGCTTTCAAAAATGGCGAAATTGATTTAGTGAAAAATGAAATCCTACTTGGAACAAAACTAGGATTAGACCATCATAAAATCGTAAAATGGATCATTGAAGTGGCGGCTCTGAATGATACACAAATCATCCAACTTTCAGCACTTGTCAAAAATGTGGTGATGGCTAATTTTAAAGAAGATAATTACCAAAATGTTTTCGTAAAATCGTCAACGGGTTTTTATAAAACTGATAATAATTTGCCAAATGGAGCTACAAAAGAATCTATTATACTGATGTTAGAAAACGCTTCTCCATTGCCTATAAAAGCGGCTGGTGGTGTTCGTAATTATGAAGAAGCTCTCGAAATGATAAGACTTGGTGTAAAACGTATTGGAACTTCGGCAGCAAAAGCAATTGCCAATGGTGAAGTTTCTAAAAGCGATTATTAATTTATTTCTGAACTAATTTTTTGATGAAAAAATATCTTTTATTGACTTTGCTTACTATACAGTTTGCTTTATTTGCTCAACAAAACAACAATGTAGAGCAATTTCCAGTTTTTTCTGAATGTGAAAACCTAAACGGAAATCAACTTGAGGCTTGTTTTTACTATCATGTGCAACAAAATGTGTATAGCAATTTTAAAGTTGCTGATAATTTGACGCAAAACAAGTATCAAGGCATTGTTATTGTTCTTTTTGAAGTAAATGAAAAAGGTGTTTTTAAAGTTCAATATGTTGATTCTAACGAAGCAGATTTGATTGAAGAAGCAAAACGTGTTTTTGGTTTGTTTCCAACTGTTCAACCACCAACATACAGCGGAAAACCAACGTATTCTAAATATACAGTTCGAATTGGAATTCCACTAAAAAATCCAGCCGAAATTGTAGCAGAAATTCCTGTTGAAAATCAAGCAAAAAATAATAGTTCCGAAAAAATAAAAGAAAAAGAATTCCCTGAATATGATCAAATTGTTTATAAAAAATTCAATAATCCCCAATTTGAAAGTCGCTTAAATATTCCGTTTTCACACAGTTATTATGCACAATTTGACGACGAAATGAATCAAGTTGGTACAAATAATCACACAGCTTCAAAACCATATTCGTATGCTGAAGTTTCAAAATACTACAATTTTGCAGAAAATAATAAAAAGATTTTGGTAGATGCTTCAGGCTGGTGGTCAAGAAAATTGTGGAACGAAAATACAGTCGAAATTCAAGGTGATGATTATTGGTTTACGCTTAATCCAATTCTAGATTTACAAGTTGGAAAAGCGACAGAAAAAAATGACAAAAGAACTTATGTAAATACAAGAGGAATTCAAGTGCAAGGTGGTTTAGGTAAAGAATTGAATTTTACTACAACCATTTACGAAAGTCAAGGAAGATTTGCCGATTATTTTAATCGTTATTCTCAATCCATAAAACCTTCAGGTGGAAGTCCAGCAGTAGTTCCAGGTATTGGAATTGCTAAAGAATTCAAAACAGATGCCTACGATATGCCATTGGCAGAAGCAAATTTGACATATACACCAAGTAAAATGATTAACCTTCAGTTGGGTTATGGCAGAAATTTTATTGGTGATGGATACCGTTCGCTTATTACAACAGATGGTGTTAGTCCGAATCCGTATTTCAAAATAAACACTAGTTTTTGGAAAATAAAATACACTAATACTTATACTTGGTTAAAAGATGTTCGTGCAGACGCAACAGTTGATGGAACTTATGCTAGAAAATTCATGGCAAATCATTATTTAAGTTGGAATGCAACTAAAAGATTAAATATCGGATTTTTTGAATCGGTTGTTTGGAGTAATCAAAACGATAGAGGATTTGATATGAGTTTTGTGAATCCAATTATCTTTTATCGTTCAGTTGAATTTGCATCTTCTTCAAAAAGTGGGAATGCTCTTTTAGGCGTTACTTCAAAATATAAATGGAATAATAAAATCAATTTATATGCACAGTTTTTGATTGATGAATTTGCACTTGGCGATGTCAAAGAACAAAATAAAAGTTGGAGAAACAAATTTGCCTATCAGTTAGGAGTAAAATATTATAATGCTTTTGGTGTTGAAAATTTATTGTTGCAGGCTGAATACAATCGTGTGCGTCCTTATGTGTATTCTCATAGTAATCCTTTGACAAATTATGCAAGTGTTAACCAAAGTTTAGGGCATCAATGGGGCGCAAATTTTAGCGAATTCATTGCCATAGCACGTTATCATAAAGGAAGAATTTTTGCTGATGCTAAATTAACAGCTGGAACAAGAGGCTTTGATTTTGCAAACTCTGGAGCAAATTCTAACTATGGAAGTGATATATACAGAGATTATGACCAAGATAGATTTGCAGACACAGGAGTTAAAATTGGTCAAGGAAACAAAACAACAATTTTTATTGCTGATGTTCAGGCGGGTTATCTCATCAATCCATCAACAAACTTGAAATTATTCGGAAGTCTGATTTATAGAAATTTTAATCCAACGGTTGAAACTGTTACTGTTTTTAAAGAAAACACCACTTGGTTTTCAGTAGGAATTAGAAGTGATATTTTTAATTGGTATTTTGATTATTAATAAAATTATTGGATAAATAAGTTATAGTCTAAAAGCAAGAATGATTATTCCATATAAAATTAAAAAAAATCTAAAAATCACTACTTAAAATCAATAATCTTATTTGTACTTTTGCACACCAAATAGAATACACTATTTATCAAAGTAAAAATTGGAACAAACCGCTAACTTTTCATTTAAGAATATTTTTAACGATTTTAAAGCAATCACTAAGGCTGGACTTGCCGTAAGTGTTTTGTTTTCTTCAATCGCTGGGTACTTGTTAGGTTTTGATGATGAACATCCTTTTAGTTGGTCTGTTTTAGTCATGTTAAGCATTGGTGGTTATTGCATGGTTGGAGCATCAAATGCTTTCAATCAAGTTATAGAAAAAGACCTCGATGCTTTAATGGACAGAACTAAAAATCGTCCAATTCCGGCTGGAAGAATGTCGTCAAATACAGCATTGATAATAGCAAGTTTGTTAACAATTATTGGAATAACACTATTATATGTAATCAATCCAAAATCAGCAATGTTTGGTGCGATTTCTATTTTTCTTTACACAAGTATTTATACACCTTTAAAGACAGTTACACCATTATCGGTTTTTGTTGGAGCATTTCCTGGCGCAATTCCATTTATGTTAGGTTGGGTTGCCGCTACTGGAGAATTTGGTATTGAAGCAGGAACATTGTTTTTAATTCAGTTTTTTTGGCAATTTCCTCATTTTTGGGCAATTGGATGGTTTTTATATGAAGACTATGAAAAAGCAGGTTTCTTTATGTTGCCATCAGGTAAAAAAGATAAATCTACTGCAACGCAAATAATTTTATATACATTTTGGTTATTAATAGCTTCACTTTTACCAGTTTTAGGTTATACAGGTAAATTACATATATCAATTATTTCGGCAGTTGTTGTATTTTTGCTGGGAATATGGATGCTTTTTTACGCAACTAAGCTATATCAAAACAGAACACCAAAAGCAGCAAGAACATTAATGTTAGTGAGTGTTTCCTATATAAGTTTATTACAAATAGTATATATAGTTGACAAATTTTTAAGATAATAAAAAGTTATTTATGGATACTAAAATGACCAAACAAGAGCACAAACAAAGAAGCGACAAGTCATACAAATTATTGCTTCTTTTTGCAATGTTAAGTATGACAATGATGTTCGCCGGACTAACAAGTGCATTTGTAGTAAGTAAATCAAGAACTGATTGGTTGAAGGATTTTCAAATGCCAAGCTCATTTCTTATTAGTACAATTGTGATTATTGCTTGTAGTGTTACATTTTATTTAGCTCAAAAAGCAATCAAAAAAAATAATCGAAACCTAACAACTCAGATGCTACTAGCTACTTTAGTATTGAGTATTTTCTTTATTTTCTTTCAGTTTAGAGGTTTTGATCAACTTATTCAAATGGGCTATTTTTTCACTGGAAGTCAAAGTAACATTACTACCACGTTTTTATATGTTGTAGCATTATTACACTTGGTTCATCTTTTTGGTGGCATAATTTCACTTTTAATTATAATTTATAATCATTTTAAACAAAAATACAATTCGAGTCAAACCCTTGGTATTGAGCTTGGTGCGATGTATTGGCACTTTCTCGATTTATTGTGGGTGTATTTGTTTTTGTTTTTATTTTTCTTTAAATAAGAAAAAAATGTAAATTTGGGAACTTTTTAACTAATAATTTATATGGGAGCGACAGTTACTACTGCAAACACTAACGAAAAAACTTGGGGCGGCGGAAATGAACCGATGGGAGCAAGTTATGGCAAATTGATGATGTGGTTTTTCATCTTATCAGATGCTTTAACCTTCTCAGGATTCTTGGCAGCTTATGGTTTTTCTAGATTTAAATTTATTGAAACTTGGCCTTTAGCAGATGAAGTATTTACACACTTTCCTTTTATGCATGGCGTTTCTGCACCAATGTACTATGTGGCATTGATGACTTTTATACTTATCTTTTCTTCTGTTACTATGGTACTTGCTGTTGATGCTGGTCATCAAATGAAAAAAGACAAAGTTGCTATTTACATGTTCTTAACTATTATCGGCGGATTAATCTTCGTTGGTTCGCAAGCTTGGGAATGGAAAAATTTCATCAAAGGTGAATACGGAGCAATCGAAACTAAAGGTGGAAGTTTACTTCAATTTGTTGACAAAACAGGAAAAAGAGTAGCACTATCTGAATTTGCTGCAACTTTACCAGAAGATAGAACACAACTCACAAGAAGTAGAGCGACTTGGTTTATGAATGAAGGTTCATTACCAACTTATTCTGTTGCCGAAGTTCAAGCTGGTTTTAAAGCGCATCCTGAACTTTTAGTAAGAACAGAAACCATCAGCAACGGTGACGAAGCGACTTTAAAAGATCCTAAAATTGATCAAACGCTTACTAAAAAGAAGCATAAAACTGTATTGACAAGAGCAGAATCTGAAGCTCGTTTAGCATCTGCTCATTATGTAGTTGAAGGTGCAAACCTTACTAGAAATGAATACGGAAGCAAATTATTTGCTGATTTCTTTTTCTTTATAACAGGTTTTCACGGTTTTCACGTATTTTCTGGTGTTATCATCAATATTATTATTTTCTTCAATGTTCTATTAGGAACGTATGAAAAAAGAAGAAGTTACGAAATGGTTGAAAAAGTTGGACTTTATTGGCACTTTGTCGATTTAGTATGGGTTTTCGTTTTCACATTCTTCTATTTAGTTTAATCATATAAAGTTTATTATTATGTCTCACGAACACGTTTCTAATACAAAAAGAATTTGGCAAGTATTTGGTTTGCTATCTATAATAACAATTGTTGAAGTAGCATTTGGTATTTTCAAACCAGAAGCATTATTTATGACCAATTTCTTAGGAATGAATTTACTTAACTGGTTATTCATCATTCTTACTTTAGTAAAAGCTTATTATATCGTTTGGGCTTTCATGCACATGGAAGGTGAAACTTCAAGTTTAAGATGGTCAGTAGTTGGAACAGTAATTTTTCTAGTAATCTATTTACTGTTCATACTTCTTACTGAAGCAGATTATATTTATGGTATTTTCAAAAATTCTACCATTAAATGGAATTTTTAACAAGATATTAATTGTTTTTAAAGGTACGTTTTGCGTACCTTTTTTTATTTTTGTACATTAAATAACATAAGCTACTTCTAATGAAAAAAAACATAGTCCTTTTTATCCTTTTTATCCTTCCTATTGTAGCGTATTTGTTTTTTGCAACTGGAGTAAACTCATTTATGACATTGCCTGTATTAACAAAAAATGTAAATGAACTTGGCAATTGGAAATCTCTAAATGATGAAAAAGTAGTTCTAAAAGATAAAATAACGATTCTGGGTTTTGGCGGAAATTCTATTTTGAATCAAAAAGGAACTTATTTTAATTTGAATCAAAAAATTTATGATAAAAACAAAGCCTTCAAAGATTTTCAATCTGTAACAATTATGCCTTTAGGCTCAGAAAAACAAGTTGAAGAATTGGTTTCAAAATTAAAAACATTGAATACAATTGATAATTGGCATTTTGTTTTTGCTACTCCTAGTGAAATTCAAAAACATTATTTATCTCTAAAAATTAAAGAGGCTATTCAGACAGATTTGAGTGCAAAAAAAGTTTTTATAATTGACAAAAAATTAAATCTAAGAGGAAGAAAAGCTAAAACGTTTGTTGGAAGTAATAAAGATGATTATAAAGAAGGTTATGATGCTGCTTCGCCATCTGATTTGTATAATGAAATGGCAGATGATGTAAAAGTCATCTTAGCTGAATACAGACTAGCATTGAAACGAAATAACTCAAAAAGACAAATTTAAATTATGCTGAAAAATAAATCATATATCTGGATTTCGTTTATCGTTTTAATTTTTGGGATTATTGTTGTTCCAGAAATAATCAATCGTTTTAAAAACAATCAAGTTGTTGAAGGCGATAGATTAGACGCTGTAGATAACAATGGTACTTCAAACACTAACTTGATTGAAATTGGTCCAGCACCAAAATTTGAATTAACCAATCAAGACAATAAGAAAATTTCAAACAAAGAATATTTAGGTAAAGTATACGTTTTGGAGTTTTTCTTTTCAACTTGCCCAACTATTTGTCCAAAAATGAATAAAAGCATGATGGAAATTCAAAATAAATTCTTTGGAAACCCAAACTTTGGCATTGCATCCATAACTATCAATCCTGAAACCGATACAGCCGAAGTCTTAAAAAAACACGCTGATGAATTAGGAGTAAAATCTACCAATTGGCATTTTCTAACTGGTGATAAAACGTATATTTTTGAATTGGCAAATAAAGGCTTTAATTTGTATGCAGGAGAAAACAGCAAAGTCAATGGCGGATTTGAACATTCAGGTTTGTTTGCATTAATAGACAAAAAAGGAAACATTCGTTGCCGAAATGATGCCTACGGAAATCCAATTTTATACTACGATGGATTAGACAAAAAAGGCGTACAAGCCATTCAACAAGATATAGCAATTTTACTAAGAGAATAAAAATGGAAGAAAATAAAAATTTAGAAAAAAAGTTTAGTTTACCAATTACAATTGTATCTATCTTAATTCCAATTGTGGTGGCAATATTGCTTACAGTTCGATTAAAAGATTTTGGAATCAATGTTGAGCCGCTTCCTTTTTTA
Source organism: Flavobacterium sp. (assembly GCF_027531705.1). Lineage (GTDB taxonomy): Bacteria > Bacteroidota > Bacteroidia > Flavobacteriales > Flavobacteriaceae > Flavobacterium. The sequence goes on from NZ_JAPZSP010000021.1 coordinate 155,778, forward strand.
CCACCAATTTATGCAGTTATTAACGCAATTACAGCTGTTGTTTTAGTAGTTGGTGTTTGGGCTATCAAAAACGGTAAAAGAAAATTACACCAACAATTAATGACTACAGCAATTGCATTATCACTTGCTTTCTTAGTATTATATATTGCGTATCATTTAACAACGGATGCAACGAAATTTGGCGGAGAAGGAATGGTTAGATACGTTTATTTTTTCTTACTGTTAACGCATATTTTATTGTCAATTGCTGTTGTACCAATGGTTTTGATAACATATGTAAGAGCGTTGTCTGAGCAATTTGATAGACACAAAAAAATTGCTAAAATTACATTTCCAATTTGGTTATACGTGGCAATTTCGGGTGTTGTTGTATATTTAATGATTGCACCTTACTATGTACACTAAAATCCTGAATCCTGAATCCAAAATTTCAAATTTTCTAATTGGAATTTTTATTTTCTTAATTGGAGTTTCTTCCAATGCACAATGTGCCATGTGTAGAGCGTCTTTGCAAGGTGATCAAAATGTGGCAAAAGCTGAAGCTGTAAACGACGGAATTGTTTACCTAATGATTATTCCGTATGTGCTAGTTGGTGCTATTGGTTATTATATTTTTAGAATGTATAAGAAGAAAGAATGAGTAAAACTATCATCTAATTAAAACTTCAACACAAAAGTAGTACCTTGACCAATACTAGAATCTACACTAATCTCACAATCAATAGCTTTTGCTAAATCACGAATTAGGTGCAGCCCCAATCCCGACTTAATACCAACTACTTCTTTATCGTCGTATAATGCTTTGAATTGATCTGAATTCGCACCTGGACCATTATCTGTAATCGATAAATAGGAAATACCATTTTCTTTCCATGCTTTCCAAATTATAGTTGGATTTTGTGTTGTAGAAAAGACATTTATTGCATTACTAGTTAAATTTCTAACTATAGTCTTTAAGTAGTTTTCATCTGTAAAAATGGAAATTGCATCAAAATTATGGTATTCGAATTTAATTTTGTGATAACCAGAAAATACTTTTTTTGTATCTTCAAATAAATCATTGACTTCAAACATTTTAGCTTGTGGTTTGAAATTTTCCATTTGCCCTTTACTCCAAAGTAAAATATCTTCCATTGATGAAAGTAAGTTTTCGGCACCTGAAATGGTTTTGTTTTGCATTCTGTTTTTGGTTTCTTCATCAAGTAATTCTGGATTGTCTTTTTGAAGATGTAAAAAATGAATTAAGTTAGCAACTGGTCCACGCAAATCATGGTTTAAGATGCTAAAAAATCTTGTTTTGGTTTTGTTCGCTTGGTCTAATTCTATATTTAATTGTTGTAGTTTTTCGTTTGTTTTTTTACGATTTCTACTTTGATAAAATAATAAACCTCCAATTATAGCAAATAATCCAATTCCGAATATGTAAAACCATTTTTGTTTTTCTTTTGCTTGAAGTTCAAGTTGGTTAATTTTAAGTTGCTTTTCTTTTACTTCTATTGTTCTTTTATCTTCAATATTTTTGATGGTTTCTTTGTTATCTTGATTAAATACTGAATCATTGTAAGCTTTTGATAATTCTAATGCAGAAAGTGCTTCTTTAAAATTATTTTGGTTTTTTTCTAATTCATAAATTGAAGAATAATCCATGCTTAAATTCTGCAAATCGTTATTTTCTTTATTTAATGCAATGGATTTTGTATAGTATTCAAGTGCTTTTAAGTAAAACGCTTTTCTTTTACTTAAATCAGAATTTGTTATTGCTTTTATTTGATATACATCACCAATTCTACTGTATGATCCTGATATGTTGTGTGGATCGCCAAATTCGTTGTTTAACTCTAATTGTTTTAAGAATATTGATAATGCTTTGTCATACTCTTTTCTTTCAAAATAAACGCGACCTCTTACACCAATACAAGATATTTTATTCATCAAATTACCTAGTTTATCATCAAGTAATTCGGCTTTTTGTATGAATTTTAAACATTTGTCATAATTTTTTAATTCAAAATAACACAATCCTATATTATGTAGTCTTAAGTTATCGTCCTCTTTAAATCCATTTTTACCTGGAATGGCTAATGCTTTTTTCTGAAATTGTATAGATTTATTAAATTCGTTTGTATCATAATATACAGAACCAATATTGGAAAGTATTTTGGCTTGAATGATTTTATCATTACTATTTTCGGCAAACTTTAACCCTTTGAAATATAGTTTTAAGGCTTCTGGATAATTAGATTGTTTAGCTTCTATAACACCAAGTCCAGAATAAGAAACCCCTATCTTGGCATTGTCTTTTGAATTTTTTATTATAAAATTAAAATTATCTTGAGCTTGCTTATAATCGGAGGTAATTAAATAAAAATAACCTAAGTTTCTTTTGGCATTTATTATTCCATCGAGATAGTTTGTTTTTTTTGCAAATTCAAGTGCTTTTGTTGCATTATCGAGATTTTTTTTGGGGTCAATAAATTTATATTCGTAAGCAATCTGATTAAGAATATCTATCTTTTCTTTCTCGGTTTTAATTTTTGGTAATTTTTTTTCTAATGAATCAATTATAAATTCACTATTTACTTGACCATTTGACAAGAAAGAAATAAAAAAGACTAAAAAAACAAAATTTCTCATAAACTCAAATTCTCTTTATAACTTCTTCCAATTGGAATTAGCATTCCATTATTGAGCAAAAGTTCGTTGTTCATTTTTTTATCAATGTATTGTTTTTGAACTGCAAAACTTCGATGGATTCTAACAAATGATTGAAAATGAGGTTCTTTTAACAAATTACCAATACTTGTTAATACGCAATGTCTTTTGTTAGAAGTGACAATTTTGGTGTAATCTTTTAAAGCTTCAAGATACAAAATGTCATGAAGTTTCACTTTAGTTTCTGTATGTCCTTCTTTTATATAAATCACGTCGCCACCAATAGTCGATTCAAACAATTGTGCTTTCAATTTTAACTCCATATAATCTTCTATTTTACTCATAGTTTGAGTAAATCGATCCATTTTTATGGGTTTTACAATAAAATCTAAAGTATCCAATTCAAAACTTTCAACAGCATGCTCTGGATGGGCTGTTATGTAGATACAAACAGGTATTTCCATTGCTTTTTTGCGAAAATCCAACCCGTTAAGCGAGGGCATATCAATATCTAAAAAAAGAATATCAATTTTTTCTTTTTCAAGTAATGGTAGAGCATCTTCAGCATTTTCAAAGACGCCAATAATCTTCAAATTCGAAAATCTTTTGGCATAAGAAATAACCGTAAGTCGGTCTATTTCGTCGTCATCGATAATAATACAGTTGAAAGGATTCATTTGGCTCAAAAGTTTCCCAAATATAGAAATATTTTAATAAAAATGTTGTCTGTCTATTTAAAATGTTATTGGTCTATTTCCTTTTTACTGTTTTACTAAAAAAATAGAGTTTTACTAAAAAAAACTATGAATTTCAAAATTTTATTTCAAAAAAAATATACTGTAGTACTATTTTACTTTTCTATAATTGTTACGACATACTCACAATCTAAAACAGATTGTAATACCATTTTTGTTTGCATTTCAAAAGAAAATTATGAGCAGTTATTTCAAAACTCGTTTGTAAAAGACACACTTTTTCTTTGCAAAGAAAATTCAACGACGACCACAACGGATTCTTATACAGGAAAGTACTTATTAGGAGAATTTGGCACAATAGAATTTATTCAACCATCTGAAAATATAAACTTTGGAGATATGTTGAACGATATTGGGATTGAATTTAAAACTAGAAGGAAAGGTGATTTAATTCAATTAAAAAATAAAACAACTCCAAATAAATGCGTAATTAAAGGTATTAATATAAATGAGTCTGACAAGAATTATCTGTGGTATAGTGAGCTTAAATTAGTTAAGCACCCCACTAATTTTGAAATTTCAATATTAGAATACAGTCAAGATTATCTCGAAATGCTAGGGTTTACAAATGATGAAATAAATCAAGAAATTACTCCAACCTATTATAATAAAGTTGTTTATAACAACAAAAAATATCCTAGAAAATTCAAATCATTCAAATCCGTTTCCGTAGAAGTAAACTCAGAAGGTAAAAAGTATTTAAAACAAATAGCTAAAGAATTTAATTGTAAAAATTTGAAAAACGCAATAGTTTGGAATGGTTTTACAATTCATTATAAATTGAATAATAAACTACAAAAAATGATTTTAAAAAATATTGAAATCAATTTAACTGAAAAATTAGCTTCTAAAAACATTTTAATTTCTCCAGATATTTTATTATCAATAACAGATACTACTGCTAACTTAAAATTCAATTAATCATGAAAACAAAATTTCTATTATCGCTTTTATTTATTGTTCAAATTACAACAGCGCAAAAAAATTGGTTTACTACTTATTCTGATTCTATTAAGCTTGTTAAAGATGCTCAGATAATTACCAAATCATTTACCAACGACATCAAAAAAAATAAACCGGACCTTGCATTCAATATTAAAACAGTATTGCATACTACTCCTTATTTGATTTATTTTTATAAAGATGCAGCCAACATTCCGCTTTGGCAACAAGTTATTCCAGAACAAAAGAAATTCTTTGCTGAAATTGCTGGTAATGAAGAGGAAGGCAAAAGATTTTTCGGATTATTTTTTAATGGATTTTATCTGCCACACGAATTGGGACACGCCTATGAATTTGTACTAAAAGGCGAAACGATTGGTTCTTATGAAGGTGAATATTTTGCCAATACAGTAGCCATGCTATGGTGGAAAAAACACCATAGAACAAAAGAATTAAAACAATGTTATGAAGCAGCCAAAAAAATGTGGGCAAAACTACCAAATCCTGTCCCAGCAGGTACAACTATTGAAGCGTATTTCAGTAAAAATTATGAAGAAGCATCAGCAAATCCTTATATATATGGATATATGCAATTCAAACAGTTTATTGAAATTTATGAAGACCAGAACTTACCTGATTTTGATACGTTTATTAAAAAACAATAGCGGTCTGTCTATTTAAAAAGGCGTTCGTCTATTAGTCAATGTTTGGCTTGGATTTTAAAATGACATTTGCATTGTAATCTTAAAATCTAAGCAATCATGAAAAAAACACTACTCTACATTACCTCATTAATTGCATTTGTTGGAAATGCTCAACTAGTTAACAAAGCTCTTATTGTTCCAGAATTCAATAATGGAAAAATTAAAACCTATTTGCCATCATCAGCTACAACTATCGCTGCTAATACTAGCTATACAATAGATTTAGCCACACTACCTAATGGATTGAATACGGCAGCAAGTCCAAATTGTACCGCTATGTTTGGAAATGATTTGTTTGTAACTATTACTGGTGCTAATCAGCGTATTTATAAATTTCCAGAGTATGGAACAAATCCAACAAATGCCATTACCAATGTGTCTCAAGTTGCAAATTTTAGTAGTGACTATGTAGGATTAGCATTTGATGTCACAGGGAATTTATATGTTTCGGAAGGCACTTGGGGAAACACCACTATTTTTAAATATACAGTTGCATCTAATTATGCTACTCGAATTGATTTGGGAAATGGAGGCGTTACGTCATATTTTGCTAACATTGCTTTTGATGCAAGCGGTAATATGTGGGCTTCAGATTATTGGAACAACCGAATTATTGCCATTAATGTAGCCGATTTGAATACAGTATCTGCACCATTTCGTTCCTTTTATACCAATAGTATCTCATGGAATATTGGCGGACACAGCAATAATTTGAATGGCACTTTACAATCCAAAGTAATAACTACAGCATTTTCGCAACCCGAAGGATTAGCCTTTGATACCAACGGAAAATTGTGGGTAGCCAATAACAACGATTCTGCTGCTAATGCTGCACCAACACTGGTTTGTATTTCGGCACCACAACAAGCAGCAATTTTGGCACTAGCTCCAAACGGAAGTATGAATGCCGATCCTAATATGACCAATAGCATTAATGGTTTTCATATTTGGAACTTGCCAACAGCCAATCCAGTAGTTGTAGGTACAGGACAACTTGGTGGCTTACAAATAGACAAAGCTATCAATAGAATTTATGTAAATGATGAAAACAATGCAGCAGGAATGTGGTTTGATATTGCTTCTATAAGCTTAATTGCAGATAATTTTAACACCTATAAATTAAACATTACCTCAACCAATCCAGGTAATGGTGGGATATTTTTGGCAGCATCAAATCAAATGCAAATTTTAGGGAACGAGAATTTTGAAGCCAAAGCTAACATTGCTGTTTATCCTAATCCATCTGTTGGCAATTTTAGTATTACTAATTCTGAAAGCATAAAAACCGTAAGAGCTTTCGATTTATTAGGAAAAGAAGTTAATGTGAATTCTATTTCAAATAATCTGTTTTCTATTGAAAATAAAGGAATATATTTCTTAAAAGTTATATTCCAAAATGGAGAGGAAATTAGTAGCAAAATAAGTATAAACTAACTCAAAACATGAAAACAAGCAATCCCAAAATAATAGGATTAGTGATGTTGGTAGTTGGACTGGGAATCATTTGCTTTTGGGGTTATAGTTTATTCAAATTAACAACTTATCCTTTTACAGGAAATACAGCAGAAGCCAAAATTATTGGTTATAAAGTTAGTGCTAACGGTGCTAGGATGGTAAAAAATGATTCTTCATCTAATAAGCTATTCGCTGCAAGAAGTCCTTTTTTTGAGTTTACAACTAATAACAAAAACATAAAAACATACAGCAAATCTCCTCAGCTGATCACCTTTTTCAATTATATAATTGGAGATAACGTAACTGTGGCATTCCCAAATAACGAACCTGAAAAAGCAGTTATCGTTTCCTGGAAAGAAATCCCAGGATTACTACTTATGATTAGCATCGGTTTACTATGCGTTGTAGTAGGAAAAAGTTATTTATTTAACAAATAAGTTGTCTGTCTATTCAAAATGTTGTTGGTCTATTTGCTGTTTTACGACCATGGGTGTAACAATACCTTTGCTTCATAAACCATAAAATACATATAATATGAAAACATTTTTTTTAATCTTATTTACTTCGTTCGTTCTTATTTCTTGTTCGAAAGATAACGACGACCCAGTAGTAACTCCTAATCCAACCGATTTTAAATCAATTCTTACTAACGGAAATTCAAAAGAATGGATTGTAAACGATTGTATGACACCATACTTTTATCCATCACCATTAGCCGTAAGAACCATTTGGACTTTCAAAAATGATAATACTGGAAATATTGCTAGTTATGGTGGCCTTGTATATGCAAACTTTACTTGGACTTACAATGTAAACAGTAAAGTATTGACCTACATCGATAGTGAAGATAATGAAGTTACTAGTGTTTATGTTATCGATTTTAATGGTGATGCTATTAATGCGTCTAAAATTGAAACTTTTTCAGGAGCAAACTTTATATGGAGTTTTTCAACCGCTGAAATAGGCTGTGCAGTTGGATTTTCAAGAAAATAAATATCAAAACCTTTTAATATTAACATGAAAAAAACAATCTTATCATTCGCAATTATTTTCTCGCTTTTCTCTTGTAGTAAAGATGATGATGAAGTTGTACCTCAACCTCAAGCATTTACATATGGTTCAGTTACAGGGATGAGTACAGGAACTACATCTTCTGCAGGAACTACTTCACCTGCAGGATATACATGGAGTGAAGTGAAAACACCTCAAAGCTCTTGGGGAATTAATGGAGTAATGAATGACCGCATGCTTACAGATGATTTTCAGATTCCAGCAGGTGAAAAATGGAATATTCAAAACTTTTATTTTTACGCATATCAGACTAATTTTTCGGGAGCAACATTTCCTGTAAATGAGTTTTATTTTGAAATATATTCTTTTGACCCTGCTATTGCAGGAGCAACAAAAGTGTATGGTGATTTAACGACAAACCGATTCGTTTCTGCTGAAGAAACAAAGTGGTACAGAATTTTGCAAGCACAAACTGTTGATGCTACAAGAAAAATTTACAAAATGAAAATTCAGGCTACAGATCTTAATCTTAGTGCAGGAACATACTGGATAAAATGGGGATCAAAAACGTCTACAGGAACTCATTTTTACCCTCAGTTTCCTCATGATGCCTCCAAAGTAAACAATGCACAACAGTTTATAGTTGCTTCTTCTACATGGTTCGATTTAAATGATGGAGGACAAAGAGTAAGTTTCCCATTCGAAATTTCAGGAACTAAACTGCCCAATTAAATAAACCAAATCACAAAAACCATTCTGAATTTCAGGATGGTTTTTGGACCAACACCAACAGGAAATCCAAAATACGACCCTATTTGGGCAATTGATAAATATAATTATTTAACCAACTTAATTTTATGACCCAGGTAGCACTTATTTTTCAATTGCTCCAACTGGGAATGTTTCAATGACTAAAATGTATTACTAAAATTTAAAAATCATGAAAAAAACAATCTTCTTATTCGCAATTATTTTCTCGCTTTTCTCTTGTAGTAAAGATGATGAGCCAACACCAGTGCCAGTTGTACCCGAATTAACTTTTACTAAAACAGAAAAAATAGTAACAGCTCCAATTCGAAATATAAGTTCTTTTTGGTGGGCAATTATGGATAAAAATGGATCAACCGAAGAGCTTTTCTATATTCACAACCACGATAACACTGCAACAGTTACTGAAAAAGGAATGATGGAATATAATCTAGCAACCAATACTTTTACTGACAAAGCAAAATCTAGCAATGTTGTGGCTGCTGGTTATATGTCTAATTTTACCGATGGCAACGGTGGATTTTATTATATATCAAATGAATTTAATTTTTATAATAAAACAACTAACAGTTGGACAAGTTATGCAGCAGGTTCACCAGAATTTCCAAATAGTGTTTATGCAAATCACGGAGAATCGAAAGGATGTACTATCAGAAGCGTAGGAAAAGTTTTTTATATAGGTGGACGTACCGCATGCAAAACTGTAAAATACTTTAATTGGACAAACAATACTTGGAACTTTGCAGCCGATTATCCATTAACAATTTCAGGTGGACCAGCAGTAGCAACTGATACTAAAGATATTTATGCTTTGGGTGGATATTTAGGAAGTAGCGTTTCTAGTAAAAAATTCTACAAACTAGATGTTGCTACCAATACATGGATAACCCTGCCTGAAGCACCAGTAGCACCAATGTTAAATGATGAAAGAAACAGTATTATTTATTTAAAAAAGCGAATTATATTTTTAGGAGAAGATAAATTGCTTCATATTTTTAACACCGAAACTAATACTTGGCAAACCAATACCATCGACCCAGCAATACCTGTCAATGTGAGTGGTTGGGTAGATGCCCATTTAGATACCAATCCAAATGCGACTACTGGAAAATTTTATATTTTGTATAGAAAAGCCAATTCAACACTCGGTATTCAAGAATATCAATAACACAATAAACCTCAAAGGTTTATAAAAAAACCTTTGAGGTTTAAAATCTAAAAACAACTTAAAAATGAAAAAAACAATCTTCTTATTCGCAATTATTTTCTCGCTTTTCTCTTGTAGTAAAGACGATGAAACAACTAAAAATGAACCAACATTATCAGGAACCGTAACATACACCATAAACGGACAAAACTACACTTCAAACACTTTTAGTGCAGCACTTTTAGGTGGAAAATTTGCTGGCGCTACAGACGAGGGTACACAAGGCAGAAGTTTTGATGTTAAAATTGGAGACTCTGAAAATATTGAATTAACAGCAAATAATCAACAACCCATAACAGTGCTTTTTTATCCCAACGGCGTAAATTATGGCCGAGCAAGAAGCAATAGCGGCGTAAAGTTGACTATAATAAGCTGGGATGGAACAACTCTAAAAGGAAGTTTTTCAGGAAATGTATATAAAAATGGGGATTATACCAACGGACCAGTAAGCGTTTCAGGTAGTTTTGAAACCAACAGCATATTTAGATATTAATTAAACTTTCTAAAAGAATCAAAATGAAAACTCAACTTATAAAGCAAATACTATTTTTTGTAATAACTTTTCAATTAGGAAGTTGTCAAACTAAAAAAGCGACCGTAGATTCTACCATAACAGAAAAGAAAATAGAAAAAAAAGAATCAAAATATGCTGAAGGTAAAATGATCAACGGCACGTACTTTATTATTAATGCAAGCGAAAATTTAGCATTAGAGCCTTATCAAAGACAATACAACTCATTAACCGATTTGAACCTCGCAAAACTAGACAATTCGGCGATACAAAAATGGGTAGTAAAAGAAAATATAAATGCCAAAACTAAAAAACCAAATGGGACTTTTTCAATTTATTTATTTGTAGATGAAACCAATGCCATTGCCAATAAATACAACAATCCTAGACTAGGGAAAACAAAAGAATATCCCAAAGATAGTTTTGTTATAGAATATAATGAAGCTGAAAAATCTTATATAATCAAAAGCAGCTCTGCCAAAGGCGATTGTATGGGTAAAAAAGACGGACGATTTGCCAAATACATTCCAAACGATGGGAGCAAAGTAGTTTTATGGAAATTTTTAAAAACCGAATAATAGTATGAAAAATCAACTTTTACTTCTAATTACTATACTTTTTTTTTCTTGTTCAAAAAATGATGAGGAAATTAAACAAACACCTACAAACAATACATATAGGTTGATAAAAACTCAAGATACTTACGGAACGCTTTCTTACATTTATAATGCAGATGGTAATTTATCTAAAATAAATGCAGACGGATTATTTACTGCAGGAACATCAAAGGATTATAACTATTCCAACAAGCAATTAATTACTATGGAAAGTGCTACTTATAAAACTACTTATAGCTATCTATCAAATGGTAAAATAGATGAAATATTGGAAGAAAATAAAGTAATCCTTGGAAACTCTAACAAAACAAAATATGCTTACGATGCTCAAGGAGTTTTATATAGTGCTTCCTATTATTCAAAAAACACGTTAATAAGTCCGTGGGTGTTTAGCCATATTGCCTATTATACATTTTCTGCCAATAAAATTCAGGTGAACACTAATGCTTGGAACAATAATAATGAGTTTTATTATTTAGACACTAATGGAAATATTTCAAGAGTAGAAAGAATGACAGTCGGTGCAAGTGGAACAACAACTTATAAATCACGTGAAGAAATAAATATCTATGATGATAAGCACAACACCGAAGTCGTTTTACCTTATCCGCAAGAGGGTTTTGGCGAAAAATTACGCAGCAAAAATAATTTAAGCTATAAAATCATAAAAACGTATGATGAAAACGGAAATGTTTTGGACACTTCGGTTAATGAAAACACATTCGAATACAATAATGACGGTTATGTAACCAAGATAAATAATGTAATTTACACATTAGAAAAATATTAATATTATGAGACATTTTTTTACAAAAATATTTTCAGTACTAATCGTTGTAATGCTTTTTTCTTGTTCCAAAAATGAGGAAGAAAAAGATGCAAAGATACCCGAAAGCAATTCAGGCAGAATAACCTATACTATGCTTGGACAAACATTTACAACAACCGATTTTATAATTGTTGCAATCAGTAATTATAAATTCAAATGGATTTCCGATAAAAATTTTACAAACAAAATTGGAGATCGAACTCCAATCGATTTTGTAGTTGGAGCAACCGATAATAATCAAAATGCCACATTTACTCCAAACGGTGTAACTTACTCCTGTGAAAAAATAATGAAAGTAACCATAGATTATTATGATGGTAAAATAGTAAAAGGAAGTTTTACTGGAAACGTTTATTTAAACGGAGTAACAACTAATCCAGCAAATCCAGTTACTGGAACTTTTGAAAGTAATCTTTAATTTAAAAAAAAGTCATGAAAAAATCAATCTTATTATTAGTAATTATTTTCTCTTTCTTCTCTTGTAGTAAAAATGAGGAAACAGCCAACGGAACACCGGCACCACCAGCAATAACTAATAAAGTAGTAACTGCAGGAAATTACAATTTTAAATATAAAGTTTTTTATCAAGAAATACAAAACGCTACTAATAGAAAAGGACTAATAATACTTGCAGTGGGAGATGGCGGTAATGAAAATGATGCCACACTAAACGAGCAATGTGCAGCCTTGGCACAAGAGGGTTATGTTGCTGTAACAACCACATACAGAAGTTTAGACACAGGGTTAACTTGGGATCAACAAGGGGCACAATTTAAACAAGATATGCTATTTGTTGCTTCAAATACGCAAATTGAATATACAGGAATCAATCAGTCTAACACTATTCTTGGTGGGCTTTCTCGTGGAGGAAATATGACAATGGCACTTATCTTACCAAATCAATTTGCAGGAACAACACCATTTACTAGTATAAAAGGCGCAATTCTTCAATGTGCTGGCGGTGATACCTGGAAGGGTTCTGCAGTACAATTTCCAGTTGCTTACATGAGTAATAAAGTAGATAATATTATGGGAGTTGCAAATGCAAATGATTTTAAAACTGGCTTGGCTTCAAACCCGAATCCAAATATCAGTTCACAAAGCGAATGTTTAATTTATGATTCATCAGGTCATTGTGCAGACATAAGTGGCAATAAAGCTTTTATTATAAAGAAAGTAAAAGAATGGATACCTTAATTTTTCTATAAAACAATTTGCTTATATTTTAAAGTTAACATAAAAAAGGTTGATAGTAATGTCAAGCTTTTTTATGTTAACTTCAACACAAAAGTAGTCCCTTGACCAATCCTAGAATCCACACTAATCTCACAATCAATCGCTTTTGCTAAATCACGAATTAAGTGCAAACCCAATCCTGACTTAATTCCGACTACTTCTTTATCGTCGTACAATGCTTTAAATTGTTCATCTGACGCACCTTTTCCGTTATCTGAAATGGATAAATAAGATATTTCATTTTCTTGCCAAGCTTTCCAAATAATGGTTGGGTTTTCAATTTCATTTAAGGCTTTTATGGCATTTCCAGTTAAGTTTCTGATGATTGTTTTTAAATAATTTTCATCTGTATTTATTTGAATAGCATCTTTATTTTCAAAGGAAATTTGTACTTTTTCTTCACTAGAAAAATGACTTTTAGTATCTTCAAATAATGAATATATAGCAACTTTTTTTGGTTGAGGTTTAAAGTTTTCCATTTGGCTTTTGCTCCATTGCAAAATATCTTCCATTGAATTCAGCAAGTTTTCGGCTCCAGCCATAGTTTTATCTTGCATGCGTTTTGTACTTTCTTCATCAAGTAGTTCGGGACTTTCTTTTTGAAGTTGTAAAAAGAAAACCAAGTTTGCAACTGGACCACGCAAATCATGATTTAAAATACTAAAAAATCTAGTTTTGGCTTTGTTTGCCTCATCTAATTCGGTGTTTTTTAAATCTAAATTTTCATTTAAAAGTTGTAGTTTTTCATTGGTTATTCTTCTATTTCTACTTTGGTAAAAAAGTAAACTTCCAATAATTGCTAGTAGAAAAAGTCCTGCAATGAAGTAATATTTTTGTTTGTTAGCTGTATCTAGTTGAAGATTTTTAAACTTATTTTGTGTAGAAAGTGCTTTTATTTCTTGCTCTTTTTTTTCGGTTTGGTATTTGCGAAGCAAGTCTTCGGTATTCTCTAATGTTTTTATTTTAAAGATTGAATCTTTTGCACTTTCGGCATCAACTTTATAGGCAAAAGCTCTTTTATAATCGCCTTTTAGTTCATATAAATCGGCAAGTGATTGATTGGCTGAATAGGAAAACTCAGCATCTTCTAATTCTTTAGCAATTGCTAATGCTTCTTGATAATGTTTTTCGGCTAGTTCATATTTTTTCTGAGCAAAATATAAATCGCCTAAATTGGAACAAACTATTTTTATAGTCTGGTTGGCTTCTAAATCTCTACTATAGATTTCTGCTTTTTTTAGATATTTTTCAGCACTACTATAATCGTTTTCTTTTTGGTATAATCTTCCCAAATTAATTAATAAGTCGCTCTCCAATAATTTATAATTGGCTTTTTCAGCATAAAGCAATCCTTTTTTGAAATAATTAATTGCTTCTCTATTTTTATTCAAATATTCTTTTACATTACCAATTCGATTGTAACCAATAGCTATTCCTGAATTATCTTTAAGATCGGTTTCAATATCCAACGCTTTTTGGTAATAACGAAGTGATTCTTTATACTTTTTATAAAATTTTAAATTGTCTCCAACTTGCGCATAAGGTGCCGATTTTAATGGGTTTAAATTATTTTTTTCTTGAAAACTTATTAACTCAATTGCATATTTGGTCGCATTTTCTCTATCACCCATTTGATCGTAGATAAGTCCAATGTTATTTAATGAATTTTGGTATATTTTTTTTGGTAGTTTGTATTTTTTAATAATTTCGTTACACTTTTTAAAATACTCCATCGCTTTTTCTGGGTTTTGCTTTGAGTATTCTATAACACCTTTCATGTTGGTTGATTTATAAAAACCAGTTCCATAATTCAGTTTGGAAGACAAGACTTCCATTTGCCGAATTAGTTCGTTTACTTTTTCATAATTTCCTTCTTGAATAAGTAAAAATGCATAATCATTTAAGGCAAGTACATAAGTAGAGTCTTTAGGTTTGGTATTGAGAAAAGTCTTTAACGAATCTATTGATTGGGGAATTTGACCCATCAACAAATTAAATGAAAGCAGGAAAAAGAGTAGTCTGATTTTCATACTACAAAATTCAAGTTATCCTTAAAACTTCTACCAACTGGAATAGAAACATTGTTTTTCAATTCAATTTCTTGGCTTCCAATTTTTTGTATAAATTGTTTCTGAACTGCAAAACTTCTATGAATTCTAATAAAAGATTGAAATTTTTCTTCTAATAAAATTTCACCTAAGTTTGATAAAACACAATGTCTTTTTCCTTCGGTTACCAAAATGGTATAGTTTTTTAAAGCTTCTAGATATAGAATTTCATGAAGTTTAACTTTAATTTGATCGTGACCGGTTTTTACATAAACGGCATCGCCACCAATGGAAGACTCAAATAAATTGGCTTTCAAACGCACTTCCATAAACTCTTCAATACGTTTAACAGTTTGTTCAAATCTTGGAAACTTAAATGGTTTTACAATAAAATCAAGCGTTTGTAATTCAAACGTTTCTGCAGCACTTTCAGAATGAGATGAAATGAAAACGCAAACAGGAATTTCTAAAGCTTTTTTGCGTAATTCAATTCCGGAAGCACCTTTTAATTCAATATCTAAAAAAGCAACTTCAATAATATTCTTCTCTAAAAAAACAAGTGCTTTTTCTGCCGAATCAAAAACACCAACAATATTTAAAGTTGAAAACCTTTTGGCATAAGACACAACGGCAAGTTTGTCCATTTCGTCATCGTCAACAATAATGCAGTCAAAAGGTTTCATTATAAGCTGGTTTGATTTTCAAATATAAGATAATTTATCTAAAAATGAACATTCGTGTATTTATTCTGTCGTTCGTCCTTTTTAGGTTTCAAGAGATTTTAAACTACGGCATCTTTGTCGTGTAAAAAACTTTAATCCTTTAAAAACAAAAATTATGAAAACAATTAAAACAACATTAACCTTTTTATTTCTATTTATTGTTAGCATTTCTTGCAACAAGGATAATGAAGAAACTACTCCCACACCAACAACTCCAACTGCATTTAATCCTAATGATTATTCGGAATATGTAACGTGTAAAGTTGGCGATTTTAGCTTTAATACTGGAAATAATACTGGAAACACATCAAGTATTGTGGCTTTTAAAGCCGGGTCTACACTTTATTTAGATTCGTCAGACGGGAATTTTGTTTCAAGTTCAACAGCACCAATGGAAATTAATTTTCAATTAAAAAATTTCGACCTCATTACCCCAAAATCGTATGAAGTATCAGGTACGTTTCCAACAGAAATATTAAAACATAAACATGTTGATGGTGATAATTATGATACAAACAATGGAATAAATACTACTCCGCAAAATAATGCAATTACTATTACCAAAATTGAAGATGGATTTTATTTTGGTACATTCAATTTTACCACATATAAAATTGTCAATCGCGCAACAACGCTTCAAGTTACTCAAGGTCATTTTAAATTTAAATTATAATTATAAAATCATGAAATCACTAAAAATACTACTCATACTTACTTTTGTATCACTTTTTGCAATTTCTTGTAGCAAAGATAACGATGAGCAAGTTATAGAGCCAAAAGCGCCAGTTTATTTATTATCAAAAATAACCTATTCGGCAACGCAAAACACAAAATATTTTTATGACGAAAATAACAAATTGATAAATGAAGAATCGACTAATAACAACGGTTCTGTTTTTAGAAAAACATTTAAATATAATAACAGCGGAAAAATAACAGAAAATCTTCAAGTACCAATCACTGGCAATAGTACTGCTATAGAAAAACTAACCTATTTGTACGATTCACAAAATCGACTTATTGAAAGAAAACTGTTTACTGCAACAACAAGTGCGCCTGATGAATTTGCTCTTGATTATACTGAAATTTATAGTTACAATGCAACGAATATAGAATATAAATATAAAGACGGAAACAGCACATTTGCGACAAATCGTGTAATCTTTGATTTGGATCCAAGCGGTAATTTTATAACTGCAACTGGCTACAGAAACTTAACTGCTTTGGATCAAGTTGGTATTTTAGATTACAAAAGTACAAGTGAATATGACAATAAAAAAAATCCGCTACAAAACTTGCCCGACGAATATGTTTTTCTTGAAAAAACAAAAAACAATAGAATAAAAAGCACGACACCACAATTTAACCCATCGGTTGCAACAATAACCTATGAGTACAATCAAGACGGTTATCCAACAAAAAGTATTTCTGGAAATAGAACAACCACATTCGAATATAACATTAAATAAAAACTACTTAAATTATTATGAAAAAAATTATACTTCTATTAGGGATTTTCTTGATTTCATTTACAACAAATGCGCAATGTTACTCTCAAATTGAGTCTGGCGATAATTATATTGTTGCCATAAAAACTGACGGTACACTTTGGGCTTGGGGTCAAAACAATTCGGGGCAGCTTGGTGATGGTACCACTATCAATAAAAATGTTCCAACACAAATTGGTAGTACTAACGATTGGGACAGAATTTCGGTTGGAAGCGACCATACCATTGCCATAAAAACCAACGGAACTATCTGGGGTTGGGGCAATAACTCTTTTTCTAAAATTGGGTTTGTTTCTTCGGGTTCGGTTTTAACTCCAACTCAAATAGGTACTGCCACCAATTGGGATTTTGTTTCAGCAGGCTCTAATCATACAATGGCTATAAAAACCGATGGAACACTTTGGGCATGGGGACGAAATTTCAATGGTCAATTGGGCGACGGTACAACAACAACCCGAACCACACCAACTCAAATTGGCACAGCCACCAACTGGCAAGAAGTTGCCGCAGGAAATGCGCATACAATTGCTATACGTTCAGCAAATACGCTTTGGGGTTGGGGACAAGCAGGATCTGTTGGCGATGGCACTAATGCACAAAAAAATGCACCTGTTCAAATTGGTACTGCAAACAATTGGGCACAACCATTTGCAAATGGATCTGCAATGGCGAGAAGAACCGATGGTACACTTTGGGCTTGGGGCAACAATGGTTATGGGCAACTAGGTATTGGCTCAAATACAAATCAACTCAATCCAGTTCAAGTTGGTACCTCAAACAATTGGCTCAATATTTCAATGGGATTTGGTCATACTTTGGCCGTAAACACTAGCAATACTTTGTATGGTTGGGGTTGGAACGCAGCTGGGCAATTGGGAGATGGTACTATTATCGACAAGAATTTTCCAATAATTATTAGTCAAAATGCTCTAAAAATAGCAGCAGGAACGTATCAAAACATTGCAATATTGAGTAATACGCAAACCTACACTTGGGGAAACAATCAGTACGGGCAAATTGGCAATGGTATCACAGCGGCGACAGCAACTCCAGTGGCGCCAACATCTATAAATTGCCCTACATCTTTGGCTAACGCAAGTTTTGAAAACATAGTACTTTCAGTATTCCCAAATCCTTCCAATGGTATTTTTACAATCAACACGTTAGAAAATAATTTTAAAATAGTTGCTTTTGATGTTTTAGGAAAAGAAGTTGCCCTCCAAACAATTTCTGAAAATCAATTTTCAATAAATAATAAAGGTATATTCTTCTTGAAAATCATCTCGGATAATGGAAAAATTAGTAATCACAAAATAGTTATAGAATAATGAAAACTATAAAATCAATACTCGCTATTATTCTATCACTTTTTGCAACTTCTTGTAGTAAAGATGAGGCAATAACGTCAACTCCAATTGAAGAAAAATGGGAATTTACTAAAATGGTCAATGTCAATTCAGATAATTCAGAAGGGACTTTGTCCATAGATTTTTATCAAAAAAGAGGCAATCAGTGGCGTGTGGTACAAATGGAACCAGACGATTATACCAAGTTCTACCTAAAAGCAATAAAAACTCCAAATGTAGCTAACTTTCCTGTGACAAACAGTAATGCGTTTATGACTGTAAATCCTTATTTTTTTGAGCCAACAAGTAATTCAGTATATTTTAAAGGAAATACAAATTGGATTTTGGGCGATTTGCCAACCTTTGGCTCATTTTCTTCTTTCTCGACAATGACTCCAGATATGCCTTCAAGCAGTAATCAAATTAGTAAATTTCAAGGAGCCACTTTTTCCAAAGAAATGCCTTATAATAATGATGCTCGAAACGACACCTACCTTTTTTATGATTTTGCAAACCAAAAATATACTTATTATGGCACAAGAACTGGTACAGATTTAATCTTAGAAAATCGATCTATGCCCACTATTTGCAGTAATTGCAATGGAGTAAATTGGTCGGAGATTGATGCTGTTACTTGCACTAAAGCCGTGACATCAGCAACCGCAATTTATTACTTTTTCGATTTTGATGCTGGAAAAATGTATATTCTTCACCGAGAAGGATTAGATACCAATAATCCTCATTTTTTAGCAAATTATGAAACCTTAAATTTTTCTGAATCATTTAAAGGAAAATTTGGAACACCAGAGGCAAATACAGCGTTTGATTTCGCTAAATAAAATTAATTTAATTACAAAATTATATGAAAGCACTAAAAACAATACTCACAATTACCATCATATCGCTTTTTGCAACTTCGTGTAGCAAACCCGAAGATGGTGCAGTAGGACCACAAGGCGAAACAGGAACTGCCAATGTTATTTATAACAATTGGACTTTAACAAATTTTAATCAGAACGGAACACTTTGGGTTACAGGAATTACCGCTCCAAAAATAACTCAGGATGTTATAGACAAAGGATTGGTTTTAGTTTACATGAAGAATACAAGCGTAACACCCAATCAAATTATCCAATTGAATTTTTCACAAGGCTCTCAATTTGTTACCTTTAATATTGAAGTAGGATTGGTAAATGTTATTTCCAACACAAACTTTAGTGTCTTCCCATTTCGCTACATTATAATACCTGAAGGTGTTTCTGTATCAGGAAAAATGGCAAAATCAAACAAGCCTGATTTTAAGAAAATGTCTTATAGCGAAGTGTGCCAACAACTGCATATCTCTGAATAAATTTAAAAAATTCATAATCAGTAAAAAAGTGTTGTTTTAGTTTTTTACGTTAAGTCTGGCGAAAGTCAGGCTTTTTTTTGAGCAAAATGTTCAAATTAGTAAAAAATCTACTTCAACCCATCAACACTAACATTCACATCACCATTGAATTTGACAAACGCTATAATTGCTTTGTTAGTTAATTGAATTTTTTGAAATTTAATATCATCAATACTTCCATTAATGAAAACTCCTGGCATTGGAGAGTAATTTTTTAGATATTGCATCATGCTTTGTTTGCCTTCGTCCAAATTTTGTTTGATAGAATAACGACAACTTTCCTGAATTTTCTTTAAAACATAACCTTGTGCAAGCCAGTTGGCTGTTCGCATCAATCGGCTTTTGGTGTCTAAAACATAATCTAATTGGTCAAAATAAATTTCTTTGGTAGTCTCATTATATTTTGGAAATCCAGACAAATAAATCATTCCGTTAACGCTTCCTAAAACATCGAGTGCAATGATCATTTTGCCATCTTTATGCCAAATACCAACGTTTTGAACTTTTATTTTTTTGCTTCCCGAACCAAATTCTTGACCAGCAAAATTCTTGGTCATTATAGCTGAAGCGTCTTGATATGTTGAAACCGCAACTATGTTTGCCGTAATTTTATCGGGCATTTTGGCAACTGGTTTCAAAACAATATGATTTTTATCAAACTTAGAAACAGGTTTTTGATTTACTAAGGTTTCAATGTTGCATTTCAATCCCATTTCAAAAGCGATCGTTTCTTTTACAATTTTAGAATCGGTTGTGTACAATTCAATTGGAACTACTCGAAGCCAAGTATTGTAAGTTTCATTCATTTGAAAAGGTGTGCAAATTTTTTCAAGAGCATCTAAAACTTGTGGTTTAAAATCCATTGATTTTTCGATTGATTCGTCAATGCTTTTTTCTATTTTAGAACGAAATAATTTTATGGCAGGATTTATAAGATAAGTAATCGGAACCGCTTTTCCTAAAACCGTTACGGTCGGACTTTCATTCCAATCAAAAGATTTGAGTTCGGTTTTGGTTGAAAGTTTCCAGTTGGTCAGTTTTACATCGCTAAGAAGTGTAATGTTTCCATTCAAATTAAACTCTTTTACATTATATAAATCGACACCTAATTTATTAGTGCCAATTCTGTATTTAATAGCCGCTTTTAAGGGCAAAACGGTTTTAATTTTACCAACGGTTTCAGGATCATTTTGAATGGTAATGGGCGCTTGCTTCCAAATTTTTATTTCTAAATCATCATCTTCTATATTGGTGTCTTCATAAATTAACCCTGTTAGCAGTTTGTTGGTTTGATTTTCAACATCTTTTAGTTTTACCGAAATGGGCAAATCTATAAAAGAAGGCACATTGTCATATAACAATGGTGTTGCGTCGTCTGGTTCGGGTTTTAAAGCATCTATTTTTTGAGTTGAAGAACATCCAAAAAAGAATATTGTTATTGCAATAACGGATATGACTAAAGAAATTTTACCAAGCATTTGTGTATTATTTTGAATGTAAAAATAGTCAATCAAAAATTATTCCATACTATTTGTAACATTTTAGTTATTGTGATGTCTTATTGGTAGCAAAATTTTGTTAAAATTACTATTTGTAACCATACAAAAATTAAATTTGTGCGTTACCTTTGCTTAATTCTGATTGGAATGTTTATGAAAAAAACTAGTTTTATAATCGCTTTATTTTTTGTTTTGACTTCTCAAGCGCAAAACAAAAAATGGACACTCGAAGAATGCGTAAATTATGCTCTAGAAAATAATATTTCTATCAAACTTTCCGATTTAGATTCGAAATCTGCAGCTATTGAAAAAAGTAGCGCTTTTGGAAATTTTTTACCATCGGTTAATGCCAGCGCTTCACATTCTTGGAATATTGGTTTGAATCAAAACATCACAACAGGTTTACTCGAAAATCAAACTACACAATTTACTTCTACTGGATTAAATGCTGGTATTACCATTTATAACGGTTTACAAAATCAAAATCGTCTTCGAAGAGCCAATCTTTCAATAATTGCGGCACAATACCAACTTTCTAAAATGAAAGACGATGTTTCGTTAAATGTTGCTAATGCTTTTTTGCAAATTCTTTTCAATAAAGAAAATTTAAATGTGCTAAAAACTCAATTAGCAAATGACCAAAAATTACTAGTGCGAACAGAAGCATTAGTTGAAGCTGGTTCATTGCCTAGAGGCGATTTGTTTGAAAGTAAAGCAACCATAGCTGCCGATGAGCAACGTATTGTTGTGGCAGAAAATCAGTTGTTGATTTCAAAATTGAGTTTGGCTCAATTACTTCAATTAAAAGAGTTTCAAACTTTTGATATTGAAGATGAAAACTATCCAGCTTTGGTAAGCGAAGTAATGATGCAAACACCAGAAGCAATTTTGCAAAAAGCAAGAGAAAACAGAAACGAACTAAAAATTGCTAGAACAAATGTTGATATAGCCGAAAAAGACATAAAAATTTCAAAAGGTGCTTATCAACCAACTTTGGAAGGATTTTATAGCTTAAGTTCAAGAGTAGGTTATTCCGATAGGGTTGTTGGATTTACCGAAGATACTGCTAATCCAAGTTCACCAATCGGTTTTGTTGATGGAACAAATCAAGTAGTTTTACAGCCAAATTATAAAACCGTTTTGGGAAATCCGTTACCATTTTTTGATCAATTGAGTGATAACAAAGGGCATAATTTTGGATTGCAATTGCGAGTTCCAATATTTAGCGGATTTGCTACAAAAAACAATGTTGAAAGAAGCAAAGTTGCGTTAGAACGTTCCAAAATTAATTTATCGCAAACCGAATTAGATTTGGAAAGAGCAGTTTATACAGCTGTTACCGATGCAAAAGGTGCGTACAACACGATGCAATCAGCTATTGTAACATTGGAAGCTAGAGAATTAGCCTTTAATTATGCCAAAGAAAGATATGCAGTTGGAATGATGAATGCTTTAGACTACAATCAAGCACAATTGTTGTATGCTAATGCACAATCGGAAGTTTTGAGAACCAAATATGATTATATATTTAGAACCAAAATAGTAGAGTTTTATTTTGGTCTACCATTAACAAAAAAACAATAAGATGTCAAAAAAAGTAATTTATTTCATCGTTGGAGCTGTAGTTTTAATAGCTGTTTTATTAGGACTTTCTAAAGCCGGAATTATCGGAAATAAGGATAAAGGTACTGAAGTGGAAATTTCAAAAGCAGACGAAATCACCATAGTTGAAACCGTTTCTGCTACTGGAAAAATTCAACCAGAAATTGAAGTTAAAATTTCATCGGAAGTTTCAGGAGAAATTATTGCTTTGCCAGTAAAAGAAGGTCAAGTTGTAAAAAAAGGTGATTTGTTAGTAAAAATAAATCCCGATTTATATACTTCTGGTTACAATAGAACGGTTGCAGGATTATCGCAAACAAAAGCTGGTTTGAGTCAAGCAGATGCTACTTTTAAAGAAGCTAAAGCTAATTATGAAAGAAACAAAACCCTTTTTGAAAAAGGAATTATTTCAAAATCGGAATGGGATAGAGCGGTTTCTACATTTGAAACGGCACAAGCTTCAAAACAATCAGCTTATTATAATGTTCAGAGTGCTTCTGCAACTGTAAATGAAGCTAAAGACAATCTTGGAAGAACAACAATTTATGCGCCAGCAGATGGAACCATTTCGATGTTGAATGTGGAATTGGGCGAAAGAGTTTTGGGAACGCAACAAATGACTGGAACAGAAATTCTTCGTGTTGCTAACCTAAATAATATGGAAGTCGAAGTTGATGTTAACGAAAATGATATTGTAAAAATTAGCGTTGGTGATGAAGCTAAAGTAGAAGTTGATGCCTATTTAAAAAAAGAATTTAAAGGAATTGTTACAAGTATTTCTAACTCAGCAAGTACAGCTTTAACTTCTGATCAGGTTACAAATTTCAAAGTAAAAGTTAGAATTTTGAAAGAATCCTATCAAGATTTACTAGTTGGCAAACCTGATACTTACTCGCCATTTAGACCTGGAATGACCGCAACCGTTGATATTATTACTAAACGTAAAGAGAAAGTTATTGGAGTTCCTATTAGTTCAGTTGTGATAAAATCAGATACAGCTGCTGTTAAGAAAGTCGAAATGGATATGCCAGCCGATGATGAAGCAGCTAAAGTTACACCAAAAAGCGATAAAAAATACGAATGTGTATTTGTAAAAGTAGGTGATAAAGCCAAAATAAGAATCGTAAAAACAGGAATTCAAGACGATACTAATATAGAAATTACTAGCGGATTGAAAAAAGGAGATGTTGTAATTATTGGACCTTACACAACCGTTTCCAAGGATTTAAACTCCGGAGATAAAGTAGTAGTTTCGGGTGGAAAATCAGAAGAGAAAAAGAGCGGTGTTCAAATTACGGTAAACTAATTTTTTAATTACTTTTTAAAAAAATATATTTTGTACATTTTAAATATAGAAACTGCTACTAAAAACTGTTCGGTAGCACTTGCCAAAAACGGAGAAACTATTATTTGCAAAGAGATTTCAGAATTAGGCTATTCACATGCCGAAAAATTGCATGTTTTTATTGAAGAAATTTGCAATGAAAGCTCGATTCAACTTAAAGATTTGCAAGCAATTGCTGTTAGTAAAGGTCCAGGTTCATATACTGGTTTGCGTATTGGCGTTTCTGCTGCAAAAGGATTTTGTTATGCACTTGATATTCCGCTTATTTCGGTTGATACATTGGCTGTTTTAGCATCACAAGCAGTTTCAAATGCAAAAGAAAACGATTTGATTGTACCAATGATTGATGCTCGTAGAATGGAAGTTTACAGTGCGATTTTCAACAACAAATTAGAAAAAGTAAGAGAAATTGAAGCACAAATTATCGATGAAAATTCGTTTACTTCAATAGAAGAAACCGTTTATTTTGTTGGTGATTCTTCTGAAAAAGCTAAAGCAGTTTTAACTAATTCAAATTTTATTTTTTTAGATGAAATTGTTTATCCATCTGCAAAAGACATGAGTACTATTTCGTTTCAAAAATTCTTGAACAAAGATTTTGAAGATGTTGCTTATTTTGAACCTTTTTATTTGAAAGATTTTTTGATTACAACTTCTAAGAAATAGTTAGAAAGTAGCTATAAAATCTATAATTTTAATCAAATCACTTTCTGAATCAAAATCTATTTTATTTTCTTTTAAGAAAGTTTCGATTGCTTCTTTTTTATCAGGAAAAAGTTTGAGTAATCCTTTTTTGTTTTCAGGAAATTCAGATGTTCCTTTTTCTTTATTTTTTAGAAAAAAAGTATCTCCGCTTTTCACAAACTTAGCTGGCATGTTTACTTCTAAACTTGTTTTTGCTATTTTTTCTTCCATAAAGGTTATATTTTCTTTTTTGAAAAGTATAAAACCATTTAGTTCCTTTAGATTAATTACATAACCATAAAAAAGTTTGTTTTTAGAATTTGTATAAGTTGTGAGCTGGTATTTCTTATTTGTTTCGGTGAAAACAATTGTTCCAAAATCTTCAATTTTATCTAAAATTAAAGTGTCTTTTTGTGCCGAAATAAATTCAAACTCATCATTGAAAACATTATATCGCACGAAGTTTTTTTGCTCAACTGTTCCAACTTTTGCTTGGGAAAACATTTTTTGAGTATAAGGTGAACCAACTATCTTGGTTTTCAAATTACTATTATATTTACTAGTTTTTACAGGCAACTGCGCATATGAATTCAATTGAACAACTAAAACAACAAACAATACTATTTTAAAATTCTTCATATTTACAATTTATTTGTTTCAACAATAACTGGTTTAATTTCAATTCCTGCTTTGTCCAAATCAGCTTTAGCACTTTCAAGAATATAACTACAAACATAAGGAAAATCTTCGTTCTTCGACCAAGCTCTTATGCCTATTTTTATTGCTTGATCAGTTAACTCTTTTACAATTACCGTTGGCTTGGGTTCAGTAAGGATTTTTGGTTCGGATTGGAATATAGTTTCAATTATATCTTTTGCCTTTTTAATATCAGTTGTGTAGCTTAGAGAGATATTCAAATCGGTTCTTCTGTTATGTAATTTAGAATAGTTAATAATCGTACCATTAGACAAAGCGCCATTTGGAACAAAAATCATCTGATTATTTGGTGTTACCAATTGTGTAACGAATATTTGAATATCAACAACTTCTCCAGAAACACCTTGTGCTTCAATAACATCACCAAGCTTGAATGGTTTGAACAAAATAATAAGCATTCCGCCAGCAAAATTTGATAATGAACCTTGCAATGAAAGTCCAACTGCCAAACCAGCAGCTCCCAAAATAGCCACAAATGATGACGATTCAACTCCAAGTTTAGAAATTACCGCAATGAACAGTACAACTCGTAATCCCCAAAAAATAATATCTGTTAAAAACTCAACTAGTGTTGGCTCGATTTCTCTTTTAAACATTATTTTTCTTGCAACTTTCACTATAATTCTAATGGCCCAGATTCCGACAATAAGCAATAATATTGCAGCTAGTAACTTAGGCGAATAGTCTAAAAGAAGTTTGATAAAAGAATCTTTATAGCTTTCAAAAGTTGATATTTCGTTTTTTAGTTCCATAATTTTGTTTGAAAAAGGTGTTTATAAAAAAACCTTCCTATTAATAAGGAAGGTTTGATGATTTTGGGCAAAAATACTAATTTTATTTCACAAATTAGTCGGCTGCTTTTTCAACATTATCAGCTGCATCAGCTACTTTTTCTTCTGCTGAATCAGTAAATGATTCTACTTTTTCTTTTACTGTTTCAACAGCTGAATTTGCCATTTCTTCTGCTTTGTCAGCAAATTCTCCAGCTTTTTCTTTTACTGTTTCAATAGCATTTTCAATAGCTTCACCAGCAGCAGGTACGTACTCGCTTACTTTTTCTTTAGCAATTTCTGCATAATCTTCCACTTTGTCCATTAATGGAGCAGCAGCTTCTTTTGCTTGAGCGATTGCGTCTGACGCCATATTTTCAGCTTTGTCAGCAATTGCATCAACATCAATATTTGCTTTTCCGAATAATCCTTTGATAAAACTTCCTATTCCCATAATTTTTGTGTTTTTTAAAATTAAAGTGCAATTATACGATTAATTTTGAATATGTTAATTTGTTTTTTGTTATTAAAAATTTACAATTTTAAACTTATTCAATTTCAAAGGTCAACTTTAGGTTAACTCTATATTCAGTTACTTTTCCATCTTTTACTTGAGCACTTTGCTCTTGAACATAAACCGAACGAATATGCTTAACAGATTTGGATGCTTTTTCAACCGCTTTTTGTGTTGCATCTTCCCAACTAGTTGTTGAACTAGAAAGTACTTCAATTACTTTTAGTATTGACATGGTAAATTTATTTAAATTAATAACTGTAAAGTTAGCTATTTTTAAAATAAAAAAAATAAAATTATCCATTAATTGCTTCAACTATAATATCTTTATCGTTAAGCATGTCTTTCAACATATTTTCAATACCGCTTTTTAATGTAAAAGTTGACGATGGGCAGCCATTACATGCGCCTTGAAGCACAACTTTTACTCTTTTTTCAGTTTCATCATAAGAATCAAAAAGAATATTTCCTCCATCGGCTTGAACAGCTGGTTTTACATATTCTTCGAGAATATTAATGATTTGTTGTGATGTTGTGTCTAACGAGTCAAAGTTTGTTATCTGTTGTTTTTCAGCTTTTGGATTTTGAGCAACATAATCTTCATTCAAAACAGTACCACCGTTTTCAATATAAAGTTTTATAAAAGAGCGAAGTTCAAGTGTGATATCATTCCAATCATACAAGTCATATTTGGTTATTGAAATATAATTTTCGTCAATAAAAATTTCTTTAACGTAAGCAAATCCGAACAATTCTTTTGCAAGTGGAGAAGGAGCCGTTTCGTCAATATTTTTAAATTCAACCGCTGTTTTTGTGATGAGTTTATTGGCAACAAATTTTAATGTAGCTGGATTTGGAGTTGTTTCGCCATAAACAGTAACAGGTTGTTTTTTGGGAGCATTTTCATCAACAATTACAATTTTTCCGCCTTTGTTTATATAATCTTCTATTTGTTCGGCTACTGCATCTTGCACATCTTCCCATTCAACGATACTAAAACGTTCTATAGCTATAAAATTACCTGAAATATAAACCGTTTTTACAAATGGCAAATAAAATAATTGCTGTGCTAAAGGAGAATTTTTAGCTTCATCTATATTTTTAAATTCAAAATTTTGATTTTCAGTAATGAAATCAGGAAATTCAAACTTAATGATTGTAGGGTTTTGAGTGCTTTTTATATTGATTTTTATCATTTTGATTTAATTTTCTGCAAATTTAACAAAGTTATTTTAAGTGATTGTTTATATTTGGGCAATTAAACAATAATTAACATAATCAGCTTTTTTTGGCGGTTAATTAAACAATTTTAAACATGAAAAGAAGTTTACTTTTTTTATTATTTTTTATTTTTTCTGTCTTTAGTTATGGGCAAACTGATATACAAGTTGTAACAACTGATAATACAAATTATTATGTAACGGGAACAACAAAAACATATTCAGTAACTGTAATAAACATGGGACCTGCAGCTGCTACAAATGTAATTGTTACAAATGCAATTCCGATAGGAATAACAACGTTTAACTGGGTGAGGCCCGACACTGGTTTCACCATTTTCAATAGTCCATTAAATTATACAATACCTACAATGGCTGTTGGAGATGTGGTAACTTTCTTTATAAAATTGGATGTTCCGGTGTTTTACTCAGGAAGTTTGGTGATGCAAACAGTTATTTCGGGAACTAATGTTGATCCTTTTCCGATTTGTAATGGATGTACTGATACAGATACTGTAGCTACAGGTGCTGATATTGTTGTAACTAATACAAATAATCAAACGGTTTACACCCCTGGAACACAGTCAATATATACAGTAAAGGTTAAAAATAATGGACCATTAACTGCCAATAATATTCAAGTTACAAATAATATTCCGAGTGGAATTACTCAGTTTTCATGGAGTGGAAGTAATGGTTCAAGTGGAACTAATGTGGCATTGCAAAATACAATACCGTCTTTAATTGTCGGTCAGGAGGTAGTTTATACTATTACCTTACAAATACCATTAGGTTATACAGGTAATTTGACAAGTCAGGTATCCACTACTAGTACTACAAACGATATTGATCCTTCTTGTACTAATTGTATAGATGTGGATACATTGCCAACTGGAGCTGATATAGTTGTTACAAATACTGACGGTTCAACAACTTACACACAAGGTTCTACGAAAACATATACTTTGACGGTTCATAATAATGGACCAATGGCTGCGACAAATGTTCTAGTTTCAAATGCAATTCCAAATGGGATAACACAATTTTCATGGACAGGAACTAATGGTTCTACAGGAACAAACGTACCATTAAATGACACTTTATTTTCATTAGCTAATGGAGCAAGTGTTGTTTATACAATTACATTACAAGTTCCAAGTACTTATACAGGAAACTTAACAACTGAGGCTGTTGTTACAAGTAGTACAAGTGATCCAAATCCAGGATGCACTCAGTGTATTGATGTGGACACACCCGTTTTGACATCCTTAGCAGATATTGTTATTACCAATACAGATAATAAAAATGTTTACTTCAAAGGAGCGAATTCTGTTTATACTGTTATAGTAACTAATAATGGTCCCGCAACAGCTAACTATGTACATGTGATTAATGCAATTCCTGCTGGAATTACACAGTTTTCATGGACTGGAAGTAACGGTTCGAGTGGGACAAATGTAGCTTTGAATGATGTTATCCAAACGCTTCAAAGTGGTTCATCTGTTACGTATACAATTACACTTTTTGTTCCTTTAACTTATGCTGGAAACTTAGTTAGTACAGCTGTTGTAACAAGTAATACTTCTGATCCTAACATTGCTTCCAACCAAAGCACAGATACTGATACTTTAGCCATTGGAGCAGATCTTTTGGTAACAAACACTAATAATCAAAATTCTTATGTGCCAGGAAGTATAGTAGTTTATAATGTTACAGTAACTAATAATGGTCCGAGTAATGCTATAAATGTTTTAGTAGCAAACCCAATTCCTGCAGGAGTAACCTTGTTTTCTTGGACAGGAAGTAATGGTTCAAGCGGAACAAATGTTGCTTTAAGTAATCCTATAGCTAATCTTGCAATTGGAGCAACTGTGACTTATACTATAACTGTTCAAGTTCCATTAACATATACTGGAAATTTAACAAGCACAACTACAGTAACAAGTGCAACAGCTGATCCTGTTCCTAATACACCAGTTGTTGATAGCGATCCAATGAGACAATCAGATGTTGTTATTACAAATACTAATAATCAAAATAGTTATATTCCAGGAGGGACATCTGTATATACTGTTACAGTAACAAATAATGGACCAACGGAAGCTTTAAATGTCCAAGTAACAAATCCAATCCCAGCAGGAATTACTCAGTTTTCTTGGACAGGAAGCAATGGTTCAAGTGGAACAAATGTTGCTTTGAGCAATTTGATTCCTTTGTTGCTTAACGGACAATCGGTTGTTTATACAATTACAATTCAAGTACCTTTAACTTTTACAGGTCTTTTAGATAGTGATGCTACTGTAACATGTGCTACAGACACTATTTTGGCTTCTAATCAAATGATTGATTCAGATACACTAGCAGTTGGGGCTGATATTGTTGTGACTAATACTAATGGTCAAACCTTTTACACAAAAGGGTCAACAACAATTTATACGGTTACTGTTACAAATAATGGTCCTCAAAATGTTACAAATGTAAATGTAAGCAATCCAATTCCAGCGGGTATTACTCAATTTTCTTGGGTTGGTAGCAATGGGTCAAGTGGTACAAATGTACCATTAACTAATACAATCGCCTCTTTATTAAATGGACAAACAGTAACCTATACAATTACCGTTCAAATTCCAGTAGGCTTTACAGGAAATCTAACCAGTACAGCAGGCGCGGTAACAACAAGTGCAGTAACAGATCCAAATCCATCGTGTTTATTATGTGTGGATACAGATACTTTAGGTCAGACAGATGTTTCAGTTGTTACAACAAACAATCAAGTTTTTTATACACCAGGAGGTTCAAGCGTTTATATGGTTACAGTTACCAATAATGGTACATTCACTGCTTCAAACATTCAGGTTAATAATCCTATTCCTTCTGGAATAACCCAATTTTCTTGGAATGGAAATAGCGCAACAGGAACCAATGTTCCTTTGACAAACACAATAAGTTCATTAGCACCTGGAGCTTCTGTTGTTTATACCATTACTATTCAAGTTCCTCTAGCTTTTACTGGTTATTTAAGTAGTCAAGCAACAATAACTACTTCAACTCCAGATACTAATACAGCTAACAATACATCAATAGATTCAGATTTATCCAATTTAGATGCCGATGTTGTTATTGTAAATACCGATTCAAACACTACATATACAGCAGGACAAACAAGAAGTTATACTGTAAGTGTTACTAATTATGGTCCAGGAGTAGCAACAAATGTTAATATTCAAAATGCTTTTTCTTCGGCAATTTTGCCTTCAATGGTTAACTGGTCAGGAAATTCAACTTCTAATTCAGGATTTTTAAATAATACGATTGCAACATTAGCAGTTGGTCAAACAATTACTTATATAGTATCAGTTGCAATTCCAAGTGATTACAATCAGCTTGCAAATTTAGTAAATGAAGTATTTGTAACGAGTACTACTAATGATCCAAATTCTAGTTGCTCTCAATGTGTAGATATCGATACTCCAAGTCCTTTTGCTGATATTAAAACCACCAAAACAGATGGACAATCTCAATTTTTATTAAATAGTGATTTAACTTATACTATTACAATATATAACGCTGGACCAAGTAATGCTTCTAATGTTACTGTTTCTGATCCTCTGCCTGTTGGTATAACAACTATGAGTTGGTCTGGTAGCAATGGAAAAATAGGAACAGGTGCACTTTCAGATGTTATTCCAAGTTTAGCAGTCGGACAAGTTGTTACCTATTTAGTAACTATAAAAGTTCCAGTTGTATACAGTCCACCAGATCCGCTTAATCCAAGTCAATCTTTGGTTAATCTAACAAATAAGGTTACAGTAACAAGCGCTACACCTGATCAAAACCCATTTTGTGCAAACTGTATTGATATTGATACACCAAGAGTTGATTATGTAACTGTTAACTCTACTAATTATACAGTTAGTAATCTTATTAAAGATGTTTTGATTGCTTCTCCATGTGTTAATATTTCTCTTTTTGATTCTTCACCCGCAGTCAGTTTTGGTTATTTTAATCGAAATAATTCTAAGTTTCCTATAAAAGAAGGGATTTTAATTAGATCGGGTGAGGTTCAGCGAACACAAGGAAAATATGATGAAGGGGATACATCGGTATTTCCTAACAATATTTCTTCTATTGGATCTGGAGTTACAGATACTGATTTACGCAATATAAATGTTGCAAATGGTAATAATGGTTCAATTAATGATGCCTCGTATGTTAAATTTAATTTTGTGCCCACACAAGATAATTTTAGCTTTGATTTTCTTTTTGCTTCACAAGAATATGGAGAATATCAATGTGGTTTTTCAGATGCTTTTGCTTTTATTTTGACCGATTTAGTTACAAATGTGAAAACTAATTTAGCGGTGGTTCCAAGTACGACTACTCCAGTTTCAGTAACAAATATTAGAAAACAGCAATATAATAGTAGTTGTCCAAATGCAAATCCTACATTATTTGGGAAATATAATAAATCAACATCTTTTGGGGCTCCTGAAACAGCTTCTGCTGCTAATGTGGCTGCTTCTGAAATTAACATGAGAGGTCAAACGGTTTTGTTAACAGCTTCTACAACCGTAATTCCTAATCGTGCTTATAATATTAAATTAGTTATTGGAGATTATAATGATTCCGCATTTGATTCAACAGTTTTTATTGCCGCAGGGAGTTTTAATCTTGGACAGCCTGTAATTGAAGGAACTGGTCTTAACGCTGGTATGACTAACTTTAGTTTGTGTGAAGGAAATACATATGTAATTCAAGCAGGATCAGCTCCAAATCCTAATGTAACTTATACTTGGAAAAAGGATGATGTTTTGATACCTGGTGAAACCAACTATAATTTAACAGTAACTGATGCAGGGGTTTATACAGTAATAATAACTTATGCAACCGGTTGTGCTCAAAGTGATACCATAGATTTGCAGTTTACAATTCCAACACCAATACCACTACTTGAGCCAAACACAGTAACGCTTTGTCAAGGAAGTGCTACTAACTTCAATTTAAAACAAAATGAGCCAGTAGTTTTAGGAACTTTAAATCCAAGTGATTATTATATTTCTTACTATTTAGACGCGGCAACAGCTAATCTTGGTTTCCCTGAAATACCAAATCCAACTGCATTTCCCGGAACAGAAGGGCAAGAAATATTTATGCGTATTGAGCCACTTTCAGGAAGTTTATGTGCTCCAGTAAAATCATTTTTGTTGCATTTCAATACTCCACCAAGTGGAACTTTTGAATATACTGAAGATGGAGGTGATCCAGGTTTTTGTAGAAACTCAACTACTTCTCTATTGCCAACACCTTTAACACCGTTGACAGCTGGTGGAGAATATACAATATCACCAACTGTTGGATTATTAATTAATTCAACAACGGGAGCATTAGATTTGACAAATGCAACAGCTGGAACATATACAATTAATTATAAAATATTGGCTTCTGGTGGTTGCCCAGAATATAACACAACAGCAACTGTAAACATTATTTCTTGTAGTTGTAGTGTTATTACTAATCCTGGACCAATTTGTTATGGAGATTCTTTCAGTTTGAATGCAACTCCTGAGCCAGGAGCTGCAAGTTATTCTTGGTCATTAAATGGGAATGTTATTTCAACTTCTTTGAATAATACTGCAGTTCCTTTTCCAACTACAGCAACTCCTCCATATGTTTATACTTTAAATGTTTATGATGCGTTAAATAATCTTATATGTGATACAGATATTACTTTGAATGTCACTCAACCACCAGCGCTAGTAATCACCAATCCATCTTCGGTTTGTTTCCCAACCACGGTTGATATTACCGCTTCAGTAGTAACAGCAGGAAGTACGAACTTGGGAGCATTGACATATTGGACAAATGCGGCAGCGACTAGCTCGTTAGCAACTCCAACAGCCATAGCAACTAGTGGAACGTATTATATTAAGAGTACTACAGGTAGTTGTGTTGATATTAAACCAGTAGTTGTAACAATAAATACAACACCAGTATTAAAGATAGTAAATCAACCATCAGTTTGTACACCAACAACAGTGAATATTACAACAAGTTCTGTAATTACAGGCAACACAGGAGGCGGAACTTTATCCTATTGGACAGATGCAGCAGCTACTGTCTCGTTAGCGACTCCAGCAGCCATAGCAACTAGTGGAACGTATTATATTAAGAGTGCCAATGGAGTTTGTTTTGATATAGAGCCCGTAGTTGTAACAGTAGTTGCAACACCAGCGCTAGTAATCACCAATCCAGCTTCGGTATGTTTCCCAACCACGGTTGATATTACAGCTTCAGCAGTAACAGCAGGAAGTACGAACTTGGGAGCATTGACATATTGGACAAATGCAGCGGCAACTACCTCGTTAGCAACACCAACAGCCATAGCAACTAGTGGAACGTATTACATTAAGAGTACTACAGGTAGTTGTGTTGATATCAAACCAGTAGTTGTAACAATAAATACAACACCAGTATTAACGATAGTAAATCCACCATCTGTTTGTACACCATCAACGGTAAACATTACAACAAGTTCTGTAATCACAGGCAACACAGGAGGCGGAACTTTATCCTATTGGACAGATGCAGCAGCTACTGTCTCGTTAGCGACTCCAACAGCCATAGCAACTAGTGGAACGTATTATATTAAGA
>NZ_JAPZSP010000013.1 GCF_027531705.1 Flavobacterium sp.
GGCACAAAGAACACAAATCTTAGTGAACTTCGTGTAAAAACTTCGTGGTCTTCGTGGTTCGATTTTAAATGTATAATAAATAACATCTAAGTTAATTCAATTTTAGTAAATTTGGGATTGATTTTACCGCAAAGGACACAAAGAAGGCACAAAGAACACAAATCTTAGTGAACTTCGTGTAAAAACTTCGTGGTCTTCGTGGTTCGATTTTAAATGTATAATAAATAACATCTAAGTTAATTCAATTTTAGTAAATTTGGGATTGATTTTACCACAAAGGACACAAAGAAGGCACAAAGAACACAAATCTTAGTGAACTTCGTGTAAAAACTTCGTGGTCTTCGTGGTTAAAATATGAAAGCAACAATAAACAACATCCAAATCGATTTATCAAAACCAATTGATATTTCCATTCCATTATCTAATACTGATAAAAATCCGATTGCTTGGTACATCGAAAAACCTGAAATTGAACCCGTAAAGTTTGGTGATTGGGTTGGAAAAGTTTCAGAAGGCAGCTCTACCAATTTCAATAATATTTTTTTCAATCCGCACGGACATGGCACACATACTGAATGTCTCGGACATATTACCCATGAATTTTACAGCATTAATCAATGTTTGAAACAGTTTTTCTTCACTGCCGAATTAATTTCAATTGAACCAACAAGAATAAATGATGATTTAGTAATTACAAAACATCAAATAGAAAACGCATTAAAAGGTAAAAATCCAGAAGCAATTGTTATTAGAACTTTACCGAATTTGCAAACCAAAAAGTCCACCAATTATTCCAAAACCAATCCACCTTATTTAGCTGAAGAAGCGGCAATTTTCATACGAGAAATCGGAGTTCAACATTTATTAATCGATTTGCCAAGTGTGGATAGAGAAGAAGATGAAGGAAAATTGTTGGCACACAAAGCCTTTTGGAATGTAAAAGATGTAAACAATTTGAACGCTGATGCAAGATTGAATTGCACCATCACCGAAATGATTTTTGTTGAAGACGAAATTCAAGATGGAAGTTATTTTTTGAATTTGCAAATAGCATCTTTTGAAAATGATGCATCGCCAAGTAAACCTATTTTGTATAAGATATGATAAGCGTTTCAACAGATAAATCCAAACTGGATGTTCCGTTCATTCAAAACTTTTTGAAAGATGTTTATTGGGCTGCTGGAAGAACTATTGAAGAAGTACAAACAACAATTTATAGTTCGTTTTGCTTTGGAATTTATTTAAACGATGATCAAATAGGTTTTTGTCGTGTAATTACCGATTACGTAGTTTTTGCTTATGTTATGGATGTTTTTATTGATGAAAACCATCGTGGAAAAGACTATTCGTCAATTTTAATACAAGCAATGATGGAAGAACCTAAATTACAACAAGTCAAAATTTGGCGTTTAGCAACATCTGATGCTCATTTTCTATATGATAAATTTGGTTTTAAAGCATTAGCTCATCCTGAAAAAATGATGGAAAAATTTAAATAGTATTCAGTTTTCAGTCTCATTAATCAGAATTACTGCGACTGAAAACTGTGACTGAAAACTAATATATATGAACATTCAACAACTCTATGAATTTTGCCTATCCAAAAAAGGAGTAACCGAACATTTTCCGTTTGATGAAGATACTTTGGTATTTAAAGTAGGAGGAAAGATGTTTGCTTTAACGTCACTTAATCAATTTGAAGCTGGAAATCCATCCATTAATTTAAAATGTGATCCAGAACGAGCATTAGAACTTAGAGCCGAATATGAGGCTATTAGACCAGGATATCACATGAGCAAAGTCCATTGGAATTCGGTCGATTTTAATCAAGATGTTTCTGATAAAATGATATGTGAATTAATCAATCACTCGTATGATTTGGTTTTTAAAAGTTTGACAAAGAAAATTCAAAACGAAATCATCACATAAAAAAAGTCTTAGTGTCATGTCATTTGATATATTAGTTTACACTTTTAATATTAAAGGTTTTTGTTTGTGTTGACATATTTCTGAAATAAGTTAATTATTTTCAAAAAATTATTAATCATAAATAAAATTACAAAAAACAAAACCATTCGTCTACACTTTTCTACCATTCGTCTACAGTAATTGATTTGTTAGCGAAAAAGCTGGATGATTAGGATTATTCAAATTAGATTTGAAATTGGATAAATACACAATAAAGTAAAAATGACTAAATCTTTAAACATTCTTTTAATAGAAGATGATGCAATAGAGGTAATGAAATTCAACAGAGTTTTAAAAACCCTAGATTTGAATCATAAAATTATAGAAGCAAATAATGGTGAAGAAGCTTTGAATATCTTAAAAGTTAAAGAATTCATTCCAGATATTGTTATTCTAGATTTAAATATGCCTAAAATTAATGGTATAGAATTTCTTGGAATATTAAAGGAAGATGATTATTTAAAATATATTCCTGCAATAATTTTAACCACTTCCAACAATCACAAAGATGTACTAGAATGCTATAAAATTGGCATAGCTGGTTATGTCTTAAAGCCATTGAAATATGATGATTATGTAGAAAGAATTAGAAAAATACTAGAATATTGGAGTACAAACGAATTAATCTCGCAATAATATGTATGGAATAGTAAACAAAGCTATAGAAGATTTAGTAATTGCCAATTTTGGTGAGGAAAAATGGGAAGCCATTAAAGAAAGAAGCGGTGTTGATATAGATTTTTTTATAAGCAGCGAGCCTTATGATGATGATGTGACTTTTAAATTAGCTGTTGCTGTTTCGGAAGAAATGAATATGTCGGTTGGCGATGTGTTAATTGCTTTTGGTGAATGGTGGGTAATTAAAACCACTACCGAAAAGTATCCTGGTTTAATGGATTCTGGAGGAGATAACCTAAGAGATTTTTTAGTAAATTTACCCAACTTTCATAATCGTGTAATGTTGATTTATCCAAAATTAACACCACCCGAATTTAAAGTAAGTGATATTACTGAACACGGATTGAATTTGCATTATTTTTCTCAAAGACAAGGTTTGCAAGAATTTGTTCGAGGCTTGCTTCAAGGTTTAGGAAAAATGTTCAACACTCCTATTACTTTAGAGTTGATTCAAACACGTGATGAAGGTAGCACACATGAAATTTTCAAAATATACTGGTAAGATGGATAGATTAAAATTTAATTTTAGCGAAGACAGTTTTAATCGATTATTCCCTTTTTACATTCTGATTGATGATACCTTAAAAATAAAAGAATTTGGTAAAAGTTTAGCTAAAATTTGTCCACAGATTGAAATCTCATTTTCTTTTGTAGACTTTTTTGAAATTAGCAGACCTCATTTAGAAAATCCAACATTTCAGGAATTGGTTTTTAATAGTAACCAACTAAGTGTTATTAAATGTAAAAAAAGTGAAATCTCACTTCGAGGTCAATTCGAATTGGTCGATGATTCTTTATTGTTTGTTGGTTCTCCTTGGTTTCAATCGATGACTGATGTAGTAGAAAAAAAACTTACACTACATGATTTTGCACTTCATGATCCGTTGTTGGATTTACTTCATGTTCTTAATAATCAAGAAAATAATTCTAAGGAATTAAAAGAATTATTAACAACAATTAACAATCAAAAAAACAAATTAAAACAAGCCAATAAAGAAATTCACGATATTGCGCTTTTCCCAACTCAAAATCCTGATCCATTAATTCGTATTGATATAAATGGAAATTTATTAAAAAGAAATCCTGCAGCCGAAAAACTTTCTTCGTTTGTTCACGATGGAATTCATTATGAAACAGAAGATTTCTTTAAATTCATAATTACAAAAATCGACCTTGATAAAGAACGCTTTATTTTTGAAACTCAAACTGAAGGAAAAGATTTTTCTTTTGTTTGCAAAACCCTAAAAGAAGAAGGTTATGTCAATATTTATGGAAGAGACATTACTGAACAGAAAAAAGCACAAGAAGAATTAAACCGACTATCATTAGTGGCTAGTTCTAATGAAAACGGAATTGTATTTACGCAACCGGGCGGAAAAATATTTTGGTGTAACGATGCTTATACAAAACATTCTGGATATTCTAAAGAAGAAATTCTTGGCAAAACACCAATAGAAATTGGGATTATTGAAGAAACAGATAGAGTCGAACTAAAAAAAATGACCAGTTCATTTTTTAATGGTCAACCTTTTGATGTTGAGCTAAAACACGGACGAAAACACGGAACTAGCTTTTGGGCAAAAATCAAAGGACAACCAATTTTAAATTCTAATGGCGAAGTCATTCAGTTTTTTGCCATGATTGAAGATATTTCTCTTAAAAAACGATATGACGAAAGTTTACAAATCGAAAAAGAAAAATACAGAAGTATTATTGCTAATATGAACTTGGGTTTAATTGAAGTTAATAAAAATGATGAAATTACACTTGTAAACCAAAGTTTTTGTGACATTAGCGGATATACAGAAGATGAATTAATTGGAAAAAAAGCATCAAAGCTATTGCTTACTCAAGAAAGTCAAGAACTTGTAAAAAGCAAAGAAAACATAAGAAATAAAGGAGTTACCGATTCATATAAAGTTAAGGTTAAAGATAAAGAAGGTAGAAAAAGACATTGGCTCATAAGTGGTGCTCCAAATTTTGACGAAAATGGTAAAGTAATTGGTTCTATTGGAATTCATCTTGATATTACTGAACAAAAAGAACAAGAAGAACAATTATATTTATTGTCATTAATTGCCGATAAAAATATAAATGCAGTAATTATTGCTGATGCTGATGGTAAAATAGAATGGGCAAATAAAAGTTTTATTGACATGTCAGGTTATTCAATGGAAGAAATTATTGGTCAAAAACCTGGGCATTTATTGCAAGGTGAAGAAACCAATCCAGAAACTGTCAGTTATATGAAAGACAGAATTTCAAAAGGTTTACCATTTAAATGTGAAGTAATCAATTATTCCAGACAAGGCGAAAAATATTGGGTAAGTGTTCAAGGTCAAGCTTTGTATAATAAAAAAGGTGAAATTGTAAAATTCTTTGCCATAGAAGAAAACGTAACCAAGAAAAAAGAACTTGAACAACAAAGAGAGTTTTTGGTTGATAGTTTAGCAAAAAGCAACAAAGAATTAGAAGATTATGCGGCCATTGTATCTCACGATTTAAAATCGCCTTTACGAAGCATTCACTCTTTAATTTCATGGATAAAAGAAGATAATGACAAACAATTAAATGAACAAACTACTCAGTATCTATCAATGATAGAAAACAAAGTAGAAAAAATGGATCACTTGATTGAAGGAATTCTTACTTATGCCAAAATTGATAAAGTAGATGTAACTCTAGAAAAAGTAAATACGCAAGAAGTCATCCAAAACATTATTAATATTATTCATATTCCTAACCATATTTCGGTTTCCATAACTACTGATTTGCCTGTTATTGACGCCGATAAATTTAGAGTACAGCAATTATTTCAAAATATAATTGGAAATGCTGTAAATTATATTGACAAACCTATTGGTACTGTAGAAGTAAGTTGCATTGAAGAGCCAAAAAACTTTATCTTTTCAATTAAAGATAATGGGCCAGGAATCGCAAAAGAAAATCAAGAAAAAATATTTAAAATATTTCAATCACTAGAAAAATCAGATAAATCAACAGGTTTAGGACTTTCTATAGTTAAAAAAATTATCGACACTTACAATGGCGAAATTTGGATTGAAAGCGAAGTAGGACAAGGAACCACATTTTTTATAAAACTCAACAAACAATGAAAATAGTTCAAGCATCAAAATTAGAAGGTCAAGATTGGAAATTCTTACAAGAGAAAATCGAATTAAAAAATCCATTAGTTTTAGTTTTTGCCAATAGATTTTTATTGCAAGACGAAAGTGTAATAGCAGATATTCGCAAACAATTTCCATATGAACATATTGTTTTTGGGTCAGCTTCTGGTGAAATTATATCTTGTAATGTAAACGACAACTCAATTTCGGTTACCGCAATAGAATTCGAAAAAAGTTCTTTTGTAGTTAAAAACGGAAGTATATTAAATTATGATAAAAAAGCAAAACCACTCGGCGAAGCTTTGTATAATGAAATGCCAAAAGAAAATTTAAAACATCTTTTTGTGCTTTCTGAAGGAAGTTTTGTAAATGGAAGCTCGTTAATAAGTGGTTTAGAAGAAAACATAAACAACTCTGTTTCCATAACTGGTGGAATGTGCGGAGATGATGCTCGTTTCGAAAAAACTTTAGCATCTTATAAAGAAAATCCAAAAGAAGGAGAAGTAATTTTAATTGGTTTTTATGGTGAAACATTAGATATTACTTTTGCTAGTTTTGGTGGATGGTTACCTTTTGGACCTGAACGAAAAATTACAAAATCAAAAGGGAATATTCTTTTTGAAATCGATGACCAACCTGCGTTGGATTTATACAAAAAATACCTTGGCGACAAAGCAAAGGAACTTCCTCAAGCCTCATTATTGTATCCATTAAATGTAACTCCAGAAGGAAAAGACGAACCAGTTGTAAGAACTATTTTAAGCATCAATACCGATAATAATTCGATGGTTTTAGCTGGAGATGTTCCAGTAAATTCTAGAGTGCAATTGATGATGGCATCTATTGATGGAATTGCAGAAGGAGCGCAACATGCAGCCGAAATCGCAATAGAAAATCGTAAATCAAAACCTCAAGTAGCTTTAATTGTAAGTTGCATTGGAAGAAAACTAGTAATGAATCAAAGAGTTGAAGAAGAAATAGAGCATGTAAAAGAAATTATTGGTGATAACGTTGCAATAGCAGGATTTTATTCATACGGAGAAATGGCGCCTTTTAATGGAAAATCTTCATGTGAGTTGCACAATCAAACCATGACTTTAACATTGATAAGCGAATAATAATGAATCCATTATTAAAAAGACAAATTGAGAAAAAATTAAAAAACGGTTTAAATGATATTGACCAGTTTTTTAATTCTGTTGAAGATTCTTATAATAATTTCGAGGAGCAAATAGCTATGTTACAACGTGCTATGAAAATAAGTTCTGACGAATTGTTCGAGGCCAATCAAAAGTTGAGAGAAGAGGCAGAAGGCTTAAAAGAGATTAATCGAAATTTAGAAAATATTTTAAATTCAATGAATTTAGAAAAAAAGTTTTTAGCCAATACAAAAAAACTAAATACTACCGATTATCTTAAAGAGCAATCTGATGAAATAGTGAGAATCAACAAGCAAAGAGAAGAATTGCTAAAAAATCTTGAAAAACAAAATCAAGAATTAAACGAGTATGCTCACATGGTTTCTCATGATTTAAAAGCTCCTTTGCGAAGTATTGATACTTTGATTAATTGGTTTAAAGAAGATAATTCAGAAAAATTAGATGAATCTAATTTGAAATCATTAGA
Organism: Flavobacterium sp.; assembly: GCF_027531705.1. Lineage (GTDB taxonomy): Bacteria > Bacteroidota > Bacteroidia > Flavobacteriales > Flavobacteriaceae > Flavobacterium. The sequence goes on from NZ_JAPZSP010000013.1 coordinate 7,401, forward strand.
CTTGATTTTGTCGAATGTAGAAAAAATGGATTTATTAATCAAAGGAATTTTGAATTATTCGTCAATAGATAAACAAGAAATGGATGATAGAAATATTGACTTAAATATATTAATCGACGAAATATTAAGAACCATTACTATACCAAATCATATTACTATTGAATTAAAGAATCAAATGCCAAAAGTGTTTGGAAACGATTTTAGATTCAAACAATTGTTTCAAAACCTAATCCAAAATGCAATAAAATATAATGACAAAGCAATTGGAATGATTGAAATTGGTAGTTTAGAAAAAGAAAATGAAATAGAGTTTTACATAAAAGACAACGGAATAGGGATTAATGAACGCTACCAAACAAAAATTTTTGATATTTTTTCTAAACTAGATAATAACGATCAATCGTCTGGCATTGGACTCTCTATTGTAAAAAAAATCATAGATTTATATGGGGGAAAAATTTGGTTAGAAAGCCAAGAAAAAGTTGGAACAACCTTCTTTTTTACAATCCCAAATGAAAAATGATAACTATGAATCAAAAAAATAAAAGTGAATTTGATTTTGAACTAAAATTGTATGTTTGGACTTTAATTTCAATAGGAGTATTACAATTATTTTATACTTTTATTATAGTTTATAATTATCCAACAGTAAAAGTTAATCTAATTATTCCATTTTTATTTTTGATTTTATTTCCAGCTATTGGCGCATTTTTATATTACAATAGGCATAAACATTTTGTAAAAGAAAACAGCACCTATTTTATGATGTTTTCACTGTTGTTTTTGGGTATTTATAATGGTTTTCAGGCTTTTAGAAATGAATTTCAGATAGATTATTTACTAGGAACTTATATAATCATTTTTGGAGGTATTTTATTAATCAATAAACACAAACAATTAATAATTTATTGCATTGCATATTTTGTTTATTTCTCATTGTTGTTTTACTTTTTTAGCTATAAACAACAAACCATAATAAGTATAATGTTGGCGTTGTTTATTATTATTGTATACTCGTTTCTAATACAAAATGCATTTATTCAAAATCGCCAATTGGTTTTAAATTCTAAAGCTTTTCTAGAAGAACAAGTAAAAGAAAGAACCTTAACTATTGAGAATAAACTCAATATTATCGAAAGAAAAAATAAAGATTTAGAAGAATATGCTCATGTGGTTTCACACGATTTAAAAGCGCCTTTGCGAAGTATTGATACTCTAATAAATTGGTTTAAAGAAGATAATGCCGAAAAATTGGATGGAAAAAGTATTGAGTCGCTCGATTTGATTTTATATAATGTCGAAAAAATGGATTTGTTAATAAAGGGTATATTAAATTATTCAACAGTCGACAATCATCAAATGGAAGATAGGGTTATTGATTTAAATATTCTTATAGATGAATTGTTAAGAACCATTCATGTTCCTAGTAATTTTCAAGTAAAAGTTACTAACGAATTACCTAAACTATTTGGAAACGATTTTAGATTCAAACAATTATTTCAAAATTTAATCCAAAATGCAATAAAATATAATGATAAAGCAAATGGACTGATTGAAATTGGCAGTTTAGAAAAAGAAAATGAAATAGAATTTTATATAAAAGACAACGGAATAGGAATTAATGAACGCTACCAAACAAAAATTTTTGATATTTTTTCTAAACTAGAAAACAAAGATCAATCATCTGGAATCGGACTCTCTATTGTAAAAAAGGTCATCGATTTATACAACGGAAAAATTTGGCTAGAAAGTCAAGAAACAATAGGAACAATTTTTTATTTTACAATCCCCAAAAACCATGGAATTACCTAATTTAACCTACATTAATGAATTATCAGGAGATAATTTACAGTTTAAAGAAAAACTCATTCAAATTATTAAAAAAGAACTTCCCATGGAGGTTCAGGCATATGATGATGCCATAAAAGAGAATAATTTTAAATTAGCCGCAAGCTGTGTTCATAAGTTGAAACATAAAGTTTCTATTCTTGGACTAGAAAAAAGTTATTATATTGCAGAAGAATTTGAAAACAATTTAAAAGAGAATTCAACAAATTTGCAGTCAGATTTTCAAGCTATACTTGTGCTTATGCAAGATTTTGTTGATGAATTATAAACTTTTTTTAGCTTATGAATTGCATTATTATTGATGATGAAGAAATGGCAAGAGTCATTATAGCACAAATGATCTCAAATCATAATGAACTGAATCTTGTTCAAGAATTCTCAAATGCAATGCAGGCTATTAAATATTTAAATCAAAACGAAGTTGATTTGATTTTTCTTGATATTCATATGCCCGATTTTACGGGATTTGATTTTATTCAAACCATAAAAAACCCACCAAAGGTTATTTTAGTTACTTCGGATCGAAATTTTGCAATTGAAGCCTTTGAATACGAATGTATTGTTGATTATTTAGTTAAGCCAATAACTGAAGAGCGATTTGAAAAAGCAATTGTTAAGGCTAATTCTGCCCAAATAGGGACAACTTCAATCAAAGAATCAAAATCTCTTGTCGAGGATAGTGCTAAAGAATTTTATATAAATATTGATCGAAGATTAATCAAAATCGAGTTTCATACGGTTACTGTTGTAGAGGCTAAAGGCGATTATATTCATATAAAAACCGATACCAAAAACTACGTCGTACATTCAACTTTAAAGAAAATAGAAGATAAATTACCCAAAGATTTATTTCTAAAAGTACATCGTTCTTTTATTATCAACACAAATAAAATCATTGATATAGAAGATAATAGCGTATTAATTGCTAAAGATGTAATTCCTGTAAGTCGCGCCAATCGCCCTGAATTAATGAAGCGATTAAACTTATTGTAAAACCATTCGTCTATACTTTATCGTTATTCAACGAAGGATTGTTTGGTATAATCTAAAAATAATTTTGCGTACTACATATTAGAATACTTTTGATTCATAATTCAATAAAAATATTATGAAACGAATAGTACTTTTAATCACTTTATTTTCAAACTTTACCTTTTTTGCCCAAAGTTATCAGTTTTTGGGTTCCTATACTTCAGATGGAACGCCGCTTTATTTTGTTACAAGTGATGTGATAAGTTCCCAAACAATGTCGCTGATAAACAATTCATTGCCCGAAAATTATCCTGTACCAACCTACAATCCGCAGTATATATCTTCAGGTTACGAAACAGATATTATTATTGATAGTTTAGCCGATGTTTGGGTAACTTTTGTAAGCGAAGGTGCAGGTTACAAAAATGTTTTAGGTTTTTACACTTATGACATAAATAATCCACCTACTACTGCGCCAACGGCAAGCCAAATTACAATTGTGTTTCCTAATGTTTCAGCTCAAGGAAGCGGTGGTTCGTTAGTTGCAGGAAATAAAGTTAAAATCGGCACCTTTCCAGCTGGAACTGGAATTGGCTGGGTACTTTTAGCCAACGCATGGAATGGCTCATCTGTAACGAATGGTTTATGGAGATTGTTTTCAAACCCAAATTTTAATCCAGAATCTAATCCTTCTTTAAGACAACATAATGTATTATTAAATGATCCAGACAATCAGAGAGTAATTTTAGGATTTGAAGATATTAGAAGAGATTATGGAAGTTGCGATAACGATTTTAATGATGCTATTTTTTATGTTTCTGCAAACCCATATGAAGCAATGCGCTCTTCAAATTTGGCCGATGTAAGCTCAGCAACAGATGTTTCTTCAGGAAATAATGGCGGATTAGAAAGCAAAGGCGATTTAGCAACTTTAATTGCAAAAAGAAATTTTAACAGAATCAAAACCAATAGTTCTGCCGATACAAAAGACAAACAAACGGTTTTTTCAAATACGACACCTTTATTTTCTAAATCAAATACAACGGTAGATTTTTCGACTTTAATACCAACTACAGGTATGTTTGGTACAGAAACTTCTTATGTGTCTACTCCAGCCGATTTATTAGGAATTACCAATGCATTAGAAGTTTATTCTGTTGATTATTATCAAAATAGTACTAGAGTCGCGGCAGTTTTAGCTACTTCTACAACTGGCGGAATTTATGGGCATTCAAAAGCTATTTGTGATCGTTTAAATAATTCTACCTTAGAAGATGTTAGAACAATTCAATTGAATGGTTATGAAATTATAATGGTTAAAATTAAAAGAGCTAATGGAGCAATTGAATTTGCTTTGAACTTCTCTGTTCAACAATTAATTTCAGAAAATAAATTACACAGTTATTGGAATATTAATCAATATCCAACAGGTGATTATTTAAATTTTCAGGTTTGGGGTTCGACAATGGGACAAGTTTCTAGTATCACAAATTATATATTAAATCAATTTCAATCGCAATCTTCATTAATAGAAGATGTTGTGACTAATAGAATTCCAACAGTTTTTGTAAAAAAAGGTTCTTATAGAAATGGAAATTTATATTTGAAATTAATTAATAAATCAAATTCTTCAACAATTTCTTTTTCTGGAAATAAAAAAGCTACTGAATTAGCAACATTAGAATCAATGTCACAAAGTGTAAGTTTAACTAGCGCTTACGAACAAGATTTAGTTATAAATACAGGTGGAATATTTGATATTGGATTTTCTATAAATGGAAATAATTCACCTCAAATCGATGCTTTGTATTTGGCGGATGGTCCTTGGGGACTAGATTATGCTACTACTGAAACAACAATTACTGATTATTCAATTCAAAATAGTACAAATACTGTTAATACTGATGAATATTCAATTGAAAGAAATGTAACACTTTCTGGAGAAGTTTATGGAACAGCAAATATTTTCAGAAATATACTTCCAGGTGAATTAACTTTTGATGCAACAAATTATGCAGCAGTAAGTTTTTCAATTCAAAATTCATTACCAGTCGAGGTTGTTTTAGTAACAGAAAACACTACAGATTGGAACAACAGATTGCGAATTCAGCTTCCTGAAAACGCTACAAATACGGATGTAACAATTGCATTTTCAGATTTCACTAATGCTTTAGGTCAAACTTTTGCAAACGAAAAAATTAAAGGGTTTGTGTTTTCAACAATTGGAAATTATTCCTCTTTTCAACCTTTTAACATTGCAGTTTCAAATTTGAAATTAGGAAATAATTCAGCTTTAAGTAATCAAAATTTTGAAAATTTAGTATCTAATAAGATCTACAATTATCCAAATCCGTGTCAAAGTAATACAACAATCGTCCTGCCAAGTAATACAGAAAGTGCTGAAGTGAAAATTGTAGACGTTTCTGGAAAAGTAATACAAAACAAAAAGTATACTATCAATTCAAATAGTATTAACATAGATGTAAACGAAATAGCAAAAGGAATTTACATTTTTGAAGTAATTACTAACGAAGGAAAAGATTTTAAAACTAAAGTTGTGATTCAATAGGCCCAAGTCACCATTGAATGAAAGGCCATCTATTTTAGATGGCTTTTTTATTTTAATTTCTTTAAAAAAGAATAGTTTAAATAAAACTTTTTCACTTGTTGACTATTATTTGATAACACAAAAAAAACACTAATTAAAGCTATAGAAGACATTATGAAAGTAAGCGGCTTTAATTTGTGAGTAAAAGATTTAATTTTTTACATTTTAGTTCATTTCATCGATTAAAAATACTTTTAATCTGTTTTATTGAATAATAATTTTTATGTTTGAGATATGATATTAAAAGTTATTACTATGGATAAGACAATTACCTACAGAACCAATACCAATGAAAACCTTGACCATAATTTCTTTAATGGATATTATATTATTTCTAAAAAATGGTCTTTTTTAAAAGATGAATACATAACTTTTGTTAGAAAAAATAATTTGGCTTATTGCCATAATTTGATATGGGCAGGACCCAAAGAAGTACATGAATTAGAACAGTTTAAAGACAACGAAAAAACTATAGTTGTAAACCATACTCAAATTCGATCGTACATAAAAAAAATCAATAATAATGGAATTGAAAGCTATGTTTTACCAAATACAGATGAGGTAAGAAGAACTTTAGGTTTTTAATTCGTAGACTTTTAGAATTTTGTATGCTATTTAGTTTTTGAAATTTATAGTTTTTAAATATAACTTAATGATTTTCAATGTTTTAAATATGATTAATTTAATTTAAAAACAGGTTTGCTTAAGATATTCCACTTCATTCTAAAACCGAATTCAGTATAAGTAAATCCAGAAACAGCTGCAGATGCAATATTACTTTTCAATCCATATATATTGACTAATAATCGGTCTGAAAATTTATAACCCAATTTAGCTTGAATTCTATAAGTTGATTGTTTGTCTAATTTTTCAATATATTGAAAACCAGTTGCTGCATTTAAGTTGTAAAAGAACGATTTTGTTTCGGCAATTTTTTCGTCTTTCATTAATTCTACAAAAACCTCATAAGCATTAAATTGACTCGGACTAAAATAAACCGTTGGCACTTGATCTTTAAACGAAATGAACTGGTAATTAAATCCGCCTTTTAAAACAGGTTTCGATAAAAAGCTGTAATACAATGATGTAAATAATAAATTTCGAGTATTCTTATCCGATTGGGTTGTGTAAAAATATTGTGTAAACCATCCTAATTTAAAATTGGTACCAAAATTATTATTCAAATAAAAGTTGTTTGCCGAAATTTGTTTGTCAATCAAATCGGTATTAAAATTTTGCAAATCGCGTTTGTAACCAATTTCTAAATCTTGCAATTTCATTGGTTTTGTTTTAAAATAAGAATTGAATAATAACGACGTGTAACTAGATGTCGTTGAACTTGCTGAGGTAATTCCACCATCAATATTAAAGCTAATTTTTGGGTGAAATTTATAGGCTGCTCCAACCAAGAAATCATTGGCATTTGCACTTACATTGGTAATCGAATTTTCTGTTTTACGAAGCTGATAAGTTGTGTTTACAGACCATTTGGTAGAAAGCGGGAACGTTATTAATGTTCTTGAAGTAATAGCAGTGTTGTTTCCATTATCAAACGAATAACTTAATTTTTCTTCTAGAGTTGGCGTGTGTTCTTCATTTAATTTTTTTATGAAATTCATTGCGTCATTTTGATTTTTAAAAATCTCTAACGTTTGATATACTGCTTTTATAGAATTGTCAATTTCTCCTGAAGCATAATAAGCATTAGCTATTCCTAAATTTCCATCAAAAGATTTTGAATCGTTTGCCAAAATATTTTTGTAATATTTAATACTGTCTTTAAAATCACTTTTATAAATAGCCAATGTTGCCGAAAGTGCTAATAGCCAATTTTCATTTGCATAAAGTTGGTTTAATGCTGCAATTTTATTTTCGGCTAATTTGTATTTTTTGTTCCAAATAAAGGCTTGAACATTGCGTTCTTGCGTTTGTTTGATTAAATTTTCGTCTTTGGTTTCACTAATTTTAGCCATTGCTTTTTCAGAAATTTCAAGAGCTTTGCTTTCTTTTCCAGCAATATGTTCTACCAATGACAAACCATTTAATGCCAAAATTGGATCCGATGTAGATAATGAATTATAGGCTTCTCTTCCTTTTACACTATTTTTAGTAATCAAATACAAATTGGCTTTATTCAACAACGTTTCTTTATCATTTGGAAAATCAGCTAATATTTCATTGTAAAAAGTTTCGGCTTCTGTATATTTTTTTGCAGAAACCATTTCATTTGCATAACCTAATTTGATGTATTTTCTAGAAACCAAAGCACCACCGTTTCCTGGTGAAAGATCTAATGCTTTGTTTACATTAGATAAAGCATCTTTAAATTCTTTTAAGTTGGATAACGTATTGGCAAAACCAAGATGCGCTACAAAGTTGGTTGGATTGTCAGCAACTAATGTAGTGTAATAGATTTTTGCATCATCAAATTTTTTGTTCCAAAGCAACGATTCGGCATAATTTAGTTTTATTTCTAAATCATCTTGATATTCATTTTTTAAAGCCGTGAAAAGCGTAAGTGCTTTTTCAGGTTGTTTGTTTAACCCAACTGCTCTTGCATAACAAAGTCGAGCCGTTTTGTTTTGAGGATAATCCTTTAATATAGTGGTAAAGAAAACTTCGGCTTTATCAAATTCACCTTTTTCAAGATTAGAGAAACCTTCAGTCATATTTTGGGCTTGACCTATAAAGCTATAGGTAAAAAGGAAAATCAGTGTTATTTTTTTAAATAATGTCATTCGTCGATAGTGTAATTATTAATGAGTGCAAGTTAGTCATAAACCTTTGATATTTCATCTACAGCAACTTACTATTCGTCGAATAAAATCAATGTCTCGTGGTTATTCGTTGGATATTTGCATCAGAAATCAGAAATAATAATAGTAAAAAATAAAATTATCATGGCTTTACAAATTACAAAAACCTCTGGAATTTATGAAATTAATGGAGAGTTAAATTCTCAAAATGTTGTTTCATTAAACAATCATTTTAATGCTTTAATAGATTATTCAAAAATGATTACTTTATCATTAAATAAATTAAACGGTATTGATAAGTCAGCTGTTTCTGCAATTGCAACTTTATATAGAAAAGCGACGTCAAACAATAAGATTTTCTACATTATTGGTCAAGAAAATGAAAAAGTAAATCTACAATTTCAAACAGAAAAATTGAACTACTTATTAAGAAGAGACGTTTTTTAAAATTTTAAAAAAATCTCTTAATTTACTAATTATGAAGCTTAATAAAGGTACTATCTTAGTTTTCAATATCTAAAAAAATACTGAGAAACAGATGTTAAAACGAAA
>NZ_JAPZSP010000050.1 GCF_027531705.1 Flavobacterium sp.
GAAAAACATTCTACTAACTTAACTAATGAATCTATTGATTTGAGTAATCAAGCTAGTGGAATGTATTTTGTTGATGTTATTGATAATGGAAAAGAGGTTTGGTTTAAGGTTGTGAAGGAATAAATGAAATTAGCGAAATGAAGCAAACAAATAATTGATGCTAGGAATACTTGGACTAGGAGCAATTTTTGTGCAGGTGAATGAGATAATTAAAATAAATTATGACACAATCATTTTTTTATTTATTGCATCACAAAGAGAAGAATAGTGTTGTTCATCTTTACTTAATAATGTAAATACATCTTCTGTTAATTCAGGTAATTTTAAAATTAATTCATCGTGTTTTGTTGCTTTTTCAAAGGTTGTGAAATGTGAAAAATGATGTAAAATTTTTAATTCGTTGACATCACCGACAAGTTCCCTTATTCTGCTATCAATCTCACCATTGTTTCCTGGCAGTTTTATTAATGTATAAATTTCTAAAAACCTACGAACAGCATTTGGCATTAGCACATAATGTGGATTTTCTTCACTACAATTTGATTCAAAAAAGTCGTAAATTATAGAGAATAAATAGATATATTCAGATTTATAACTAGTTAACGAAGCAGGCATTTTTACTATTGTCGATGTATCAATTGTTTCTTTTTTTATTAAAAAAGAAAAACAAGATTGAGCTTCAGATTTTTTACCGTCAGCATTTTCTATTTTCTTTTTCCGCTTAATATTATTAGCGTCCCTTAAGAAAGAATAAAACTCAAAATTATGGGTTGAAATAAATAGTTGTTTAAAACAATCAACTACTTTTTCAGGTTTATCCGTTTGTACTCCTTTTCTAAAGAAAAATGAATTTATTAGGGAAGATACTTGAGCTATATGGTTTGCATCAAGACTAGATATTGGATCGTCAATAAATATTATAGTATCAAGTAATTTACCATCGTTATGCAAACTATTTAACAAAACCATGAAGTGTGAGAATGCTATAGCAGTTTTTTCGCCTTCACTTAAGTTTTTTGCAATAGTTTCACCAC
>NZ_JAPZSP010000003.1 GCF_027531705.1 Flavobacterium sp.
ACTTAAACTTCTTGAAACAGTTATTACCCAATCAAAAGATTCTGTTATTATAACAAAAACAAATGAAGTCGAAGCAACTATTCCAACTGTCGTATATGTAAATCCAGCTTTCACAAAAATAACTGGATACAAAGCTAAAGATGTAATTGGGAAACCAGCAAGTACTTTTTTCAACAGAAAAGCATTGAAGAAGGACATTTCAAAACTTTCGAATGCTTTAAAAAATAAAGAAGAATTTCAATTTGAATCATTAAATACTAAAAAAACAGGTGAAGAATATTGGATTAATTTTTCAATGACTCCTATAACAAACATTGATGGAGAACATTCGCATTGGATTTCAATTCAAAGAGAAATTACAGAACAAAAAGAAAGAGAAAAAGAAAGAGAACAATTAATCCGCGAATTGACTCAAAACAATAAAGATTTAAAACAATTTTCATATATCACTTCTCACAATCTAAGAGCTCCATTGTCGAATCTGACTGGATTGTTAAATCTCATTAATGATATAAAAATTGATAATCCAGAATTAAAAGAAATCATCAATGGATTTTCAAGCTCTACCAATCTATTAAACGACACAATAAATGATTTAGTTAAAGTTATCATCATCAAAGACAGCCCATCAATTAGTAAAGAAAAAATTCTTATTTCTGAAGTAGTTACTAATGTACTAAGTCAACTAAATAACTTACTAAACTTACATAAACCCGAAATAAAACTAGATTTAGAAAAAACACCCTATTTGGTAACCAACAAATCCTATTTTGAAAGTATTGTATTAAATTTATTAACTAATGCAATTAAATACAGACCAAAAGACAAAACATTAAAAATAGAAATTACATCAAAAGAAATTAATAACAAAATCATACTAAGTTTCAAAGACAACGGTATTGGAATAGATTTAGAAAGAAATAAAGACAAAGTGTTTGGGCTTTACCAACGTTTTCATAATTATCCAGATAGCAAAGGATTAGGTCTATATTTGGTTAAATCCCAAGTAGAAAGTATGGGTGGAATAATCGAAATAGAAAGCGAAGTAAATATTGGAACAAAGTTTACTATAACATTTAAGAACGAAAAAAATGATTGATTTAGTATTATGTATTGATGACGACCAAATTACCTTAATGTTGAGTAAAATGGTAATAAAAAAATCATCTTTTTGTAACGAAATAATAACATTGCAAAATGGTGAAGAAGCAGTCGAATATTTTAAAGAATTAGCCAAACTAGATATAAGTAACACTAAGTATCCATGTCTTATTTTCCTTGATTTAAATATGCCTGTAATGAATGGTTGGGAGTTTTTAGATAGTTATATGAAAAATAATTTCAACACAATATTTGAAAAAACGAAAGTGTTAGTGCTTTCATCTACAATAGATCCTTACGACATTGAAAAATCTAAGTCCTATCCTATTGTTATTGATTTTTTGTCAAAACCTATAAACCAAGATATGTTAGATCAATTAAAAACTTTAAACTACTAAAAATAACTAATAATAAAGCATAAAAAAAAGCTCTCAAATTATGAGAGCTTTTTTATTTCAACTAAAAAAATTAATTACAATTTTGTAACGAATTTAGTCAATTTAGATTTTAAGTTAGAAGCTTTGTTATCATGAATAACATTTTTCTTAGCTAATTTATCAATCATCGAAATTACACCAGCCAATTTAGATGCTGCATCAGATTTATCAGTTGCCATTCTTAATGCTTTTATAGCATTACGAGTAGTTTTATGCTGATATCTGTTTAATACTCTTCTTTTTTCGTTGCTTCTTATTCTTTTTAAAGCTGACTTATGATTTGCCATTTTCTTTTAATTTAATTGTAATTATTATTAATACATAGTTAAAAAAGAAAAACCTCCCACAATTATACAACTAATCGCTTTGGTTTTAACTAATAAAATAAAAACTCGAGACACTGACTTTTTACTTTATAAAACTAATTTACAACTAACGTTGTAGCCCGTAGGGGAATCGAACCCCTCTTACCAGGATGAAAACCTGGCGTCCTAACCGATAGACGAACGGGCCATCATTATCTTTGTAGATAATATTTTTTTTCAATAAAAACTGAACTTGTAGCCCGTAGGGGAATCGAACCCCTGTTACCAGGATGAAAACCTGGCGTCCTAACCGATAGACGAACGGGCCATTACATCATTTTTGTAAT
>NZ_JAPZSP010000009.1 GCF_027531705.1 Flavobacterium sp.
TTGAAGAGTTCCTTTTAAATACTCATCTCTATCAAATTTTGGATAAATTTCGTCAATCATTTCTAATTCTTCACGAAGTTTATCTGCTGGTTTTTGACCAATAATTTTTTCCAATTCAGGATTTTGAACATCAGAGAATGCGATAGTTTCCTCTATGTTTTTGCGACTATCACCGCTAAATAAGTTAATGTTTTGTTCCCAAAGATTATAAATTCCCTGAAAATCATAACCCATTCCTATTGGAAAACTTAGTGGTGTAACATGTAAACCTAGTTTTTGTTCTACTTCATCCATCAAGTCAAAAGCATCTTTTCCTTCACGGTCTAATTTGTTAATGAAAACAATCATCGGAATGTTTCGCATTCTACAAACAGAAACCAATTTTTCGGTTTGTTCCTCAACACCTTTTGCAACATCAATTACAACAATTACACTGTCAACAGCCGTTAAAGTTCTAAAAGTATCTTCGGCAAAATCCTTGTGACCTGGGGTATCCAGAATGTTTATCTTTTTATTTTGATAATTGAAGGCCAAAACCGAAGTCGAAACCGAAATTCCTCTTTGACGCTCAATTTCCATAAAATCGGAAGTAGCTCCTTTTTTAATTTTATTACTTTTTACTGCTCCAGCTTCTTGAATTGCTCCTCCAAAAAGCAACAATTTTTCTGTTAATGTTGTTTTACCAGCATCGGGATGCGAGATAATTCCAAACGTTCTTCTTCTTTCTATTTCTTTTAAAAAACTCATATTTTCTGTAAATGGATTGCAAAAGTAGCAAATTTCAAATGACAAATAGCAAATTCCTATCTCCTAACTCCAAACTTCTTATTCCCAACACCCAACTTTATGTTGCTTTTTTGTTAATAAATTTTTGTTAATAGTAAAGGCTATTGTTGTTTAATGCGTTTGAATTGTTATTTTTGTTGGCTTTTAATTAGCAAATAGAAATTTATTTAATACAAAAGATTTAATTTTAATATAAATGAAAATGAAGCAGTTGTTTTTAGGAGTTTTACTTTCCTTAAATTTAATTAGTTACGCACAAAAAAACACTAAAGAAGTTTTATTTACAGTTGATAATACACCGTATTACACCGACGAATTTTCAAGAGTTTATAATAAGAATTTAGATTTAGTTAAGGATGAGTCTCAAAAAGATTTGAACCAATACCTTGAGTTATTTGTTGGTTATAAGCTAAAAATCAATAAAGCAAACAAATTAGGTTTGCAAAATGGTGAAAACTACAAAAACGAATTAAAAACATACAGAACGCAACTTTCTAAAAATTATTTGTCTGATTCTAAGGTAACTAAAGAACTTGTTGAAGAAGGTTATAATCGTTCTTTAAAAGAAGTTAAAGCTTCACATATTCTTATAACCGTTGAGGAAAATGCTTCTCCAGAAGATACATTGGCTGCTTACAATAAAATTAAAGACATCAGAGAAAGAGTTGCAAAAGGAGAAGATTTTGGAACACTTGCGCAACAATTTTCACAAGATCCATCTGCTAAAGAAAACAAAGGTAACTTGGGTTATTTTTCGGCTTTCAGAATGATTTATCCTTTTGAATCGGCTGCTTATAAAACGCCAGTTGGTAAAGTTTCAAATCCAGTAAGAACTCGTTTTGGTTATCATATTATTAAAGTTGAAGACATTCGTGACAATCGTGGTGAAGTTTCGGTTGCTCACATAATGGTTCTAAATCCTGAAAAACCTGAAGATGCACCAACTGCCAAAACTAAGATTGATGATATTTATAAAAAATTAAATCAAGGCGAAAGTTTTGAAAGTTTGGCTAAACAATTTTCAGAAGACAAATCTTCTTCTTCTAAAGGTGGCGAATTAAATCGTTTTGGTTCAGGACAATTAAGTTCTGAGGAATTTGAAAATATTGCTTTTGGTTTAACAACTAAAGGTCAAATTTCTGAGCCTTTTCAAAGTAAATATGGTTGGCATATTGTAAAATTGCTAGAGAAATTTTCAATGAAGACGCTTGAAGAAATGAAATCGGAGTTGGAAAATAAAGTTAGTAAAGACGATCGTTCAAGATTGATTACTAATTCTTTAACTGAAAAATTAAAAGTTAAATATCCAATAAAATTAGATAAAAAAGTCTATGCAAATGCTGTAAAAGCGGTTACTGACAGTGTTTATACTAGCAAGTGGGATTTGCCAAAAGAAACCAAACTATATGATGGAAAACTTTTTGCAATAAAAGAAAAAACGGTTACTGGAACTGATTTCTTGAATTTTATCAAAATTAATCAAAAATCGGCTAGCAAAATCAAACCTGTTTCTAAATGGGTTGATAACGTTTATGGTAAATTTGTTGACGATCAATTAAACGCTTATTATAACAATAATCTTGAAAATGAATTTCCAGATTTTGCAAATGTAATGGAAGAATACCGTGATGGTTTATTGCTTTTTGACTTGATGGACAAAGAAATTTGGGAAAAATCAAAAACGGATACAGTTGGTTTGAACGCTTTTTATGAAGCAAGAAAAAATAATTACATGTGGAAAAACCGTTATGATGTAGTTATTATTTCTTCAACCAAAATGGATTTTATTAAAAAAGCACATAAATTGGCAAAAGCTAATGTTTCTGCTGATAAAATTAAAGAGCAATTAAATCCAAAAGATAAAGTTGAAGTAATGTCAAATGCTGGTGTGTTTGAAGAAGGAAATGATGCGTTGCCTAAAAATGTAAAATTAGAAGAAGGTGTTTCAGAAATTATTCAGGATGGAGAACATTATTTTGTTGTAAAAGTAAATAAAGTACTTCCAGCTGGCCCAAAAACACTTGAAGAATGTAAAGGAAAAGCTATCAATGATTACCAACAATATTTGGAACAAAACTGGGTTGGAGAATTGAAAAAAGAATTTGCAGTAAAGGTAAATAAGGATGTTTTTGAAAAAGTAAAACAACAATTAAAAAAATAATTAGCAATTAATTTAGTTGCTTTAAAATAAACGTATGAAATTCAATAATATTAAAAATTTCCTAATCGCTTTTGCGTTGCTATTGACCAATCTTTCAATTGTTGCTCAAGAAGTTGTTACCGATACTGTAAAAAAACAAACTGTCTTTTCTGGAAAAAAGCAAAAAATTGACGGGATTATTGCAACAGTTGGTGACTATCTTATATTAGATTCTGATATTGACAAATCTTTTTTAGAGCTTACAAGTCAAGGAAATTCTGTTAAAGATATTACTCGTTGTCAAATGTTAGGAAAGTTACTTGAAGATAGATTGTATGCACATCAAGCAGTTCAAGATAGTATTATTGTTACCGATGCTGAAGTAAAAACGAAACTAGAAGAACAACTTGGATATATGGTTGAACAATTGGGTTCAATGGAAAAAACGATTGCTTATTTCAAAAAGAATTCGGAAGAAGATTTCAGAGCTGATTTGTCTGAAATTATCAAAATGAATAAACTTACTTCTGAAATGCAACGTAAAATTGTTGATGAAGTTACGATTACACCTGAAGAAGTTAGAAATTTTTACAAAAAAATTCCGGAAAACGAAAGACCAACTTTTGGTGCTGAAGTAGAAGTTTCTCAAATTGTAATCAATCCAAAAATTACTGATGAAGACAAGCAAAAAGTAATTGATAAACTAAAACAATTTAAGAAAGAAGTTCTTGAAGGTTCAAGTTTTGCTACCAAAGCGGTTTTATATTCGCAAGATCCAGGCTCAAGTACGAATGGTGGTTATTATAAAATGAATCGCAGAACGCCTTTTGTCAAAGAATTTAAAGATGTAGCGTTTAGTCTTGCAGAAGGTGAAATCTCTGAACCATTTGAAACTACTTATGGTTTTCATATCATAATGATTGATAAAATAAAAGGTCAAGAAGTAGAATTACGTCACATATTATTATCGCCAAATGTTACTGACCAAGCATTGAAAGATGCTAAAGAAAAAATTATTCAAATTAAGAAGAAAATTGAGAATAAAGAAATCACTTTTGCTGATGCAGCAAGAGCAGAATCTGACGAAAAAGAGACAAAAGCTAATGGTGGTGTTTTGATAAATCCTAAAACACAAGATACCAAGTTTGAATTGACAAAAATGGATCCAAGTTTTTATTCACAAGTTTCCAACCTTAAAACAGGAGATGTTTCTAATCCAATTATTGATACAGATCAATCTCAAAAGAAAAAATATAAAATAGTTACTGTTACCAATAAAATTGACGAGCACGCAGCAGATTATGCTAAAGATTATTTAAAAATTAAAGAGTTAGCTTTGAAAGAAAAACAAATCAACGCTATCGCTAAATGGTCTGAAGAAAAAATTAAAGAAACTTACGTAAAAATAAACAACGAATATAGAGATTGTGAATTTGCCAACAATTGGCTTAAAAAGTAACTTTATATCTAATATTTAAAATCTAATATCTACTATAAGAATGTCCGACGTAACAGCAATACAAAATCTAGTTCAGAAAAGAATTGAGCTTAAAAAAGAGATTTCAAAAATAATTGTAGGTCAAGACGATGTTGTTGATCAGATTTTATTGAGTATTTTTTCTGGTGGACACGCTTTGTTAGTTGGTGTTCCTGGATTGGCAAAAACCTTAATGGTTAATACTATTTCGCAAGCATTAGGTTTGGATTTTAAACGAATTCAATTTACACCAGATTTAATGCCTTCTGATATTTTAGGAAGTGAAATTTTGGATGAAAATCGTCAATTCAAATTTATAAAAGGACCAATTTTTTCCAATATAATTTTAGCTGATGAGATTAACAGAACGCCACCAAAAACGCAAGCTGCTTTACTAGAAGCTATGCAAGAGCGTGCCGTTACTATTGCTGGGCAAAATTACAAATTGGATTTACCTTATTTCGTTTTAGCAACACAAAACCCAATTGAACAAGAAGGAACTTATCCGTTGCCAGAAGCGCAATTAGACCGTTTTATGTTTGCCATTAAGTTAGATTATCCATCATTTGAAGAAGAAGTTCAAGTTGTAAAAAGTACTACTTCTGATGCTAAACCAACTATAAATCCTCTTTTTACTGGGCAAGAAATTATCGATTTCCAGCATTTAATTCGTAGAATTCCTGTTGCTGATAATGTGATAGAATATGCTGTTACATTGGTTGGAAAAACGAGACCAAATTCACCATTATCAAATGAATATGTAAATAATTATTTAGATTGGGGTGCTGGACCAAGAGCTTCACAAAATTTAATTTTGGCAGCTAAAGCAAATGCAGCTTTCAACGGAAAATTTTCTCCTGATATTGAAGATGTAAAAGCTGTTTCAGTTGGAATTCTGAGACATAGAATTATAAAAAACTACAAAGCTGACGCCGAAGGAATTACCGAAGAAATGATTATCGAAAAGTTGATGTGATTTCAAACTATATTGAATAAAACTCCTAAGAACAATGATTGTTTTTAGGAGTTTTTTGTTTTATAAATTCAATCAAAATTTAACAATTATCAATTTTTGCTTCTTAAAATAAGATTTTGATAAAAATCATCTTGCTAAATTCTCGTTTTCGTAAATTATTTATTGAAATAAAGATATTTGGCTAAAAATTTTTTAATGGTATAACGTTTTCGTAAATTCGCACTGCAAACATTAAAAACAAATTTATCATGGCTTTTGATATTGAAATGATTAAAAAAGTTTATGGAACTATGGCTGAACGTGTAGATAAAGCACGTGAACTAGTTGGTCGTCCATTGACACTTTCAGAAAAGATTTTATATTCTCACTTATGGGAAGGAACGCCTTCTCAAGCTTTTTCAAGAGGAAAAGATTATGTTGATTTCGCTCCAGATAGAGTTGCTTGCCAAGACGCAACGGCTCAAATGGCATTATTGCAATTTATGCACGCTGGAAAGAAAACAGTTGCTGTTCCAACAACAGTTCACTGTGACCATTTAATTCAAGCAAAAGTAGGTGCAACTACCGATTTAGCTGTAGCTAATTCACAATCAAAAGAAGTTTTTGATTTTCTTTCTTCTGTTTCTAATAAATATGGAATTGGTTTTTGGAAACCAGGTTCAGGAATTATCCACCAAATTGTTTTAGAAAATTATGCATTTCCAGGTGGAATGATGATTGGTACCGATTCACATACTGTAAACGCAGGTGGATTGGGTATGTTAGCGATTGGTGTTGGTGGTGCAGATGCAGTTGATGTAATGTCTGGAATGTCTTGGGAATTAAAATTTCCAAAATTGATTGGAGTTAAATTGACCGGAAAATTAAACGGTTGGACTGCTCCAAAAGACGTTATTCTGAAAGTGGCTGATATTCTTACTGTAAAAGGAGGAACTGGTGCAATTGTTGAATATTTTGGTGAAGGTGCAACCAATATGTCATGTACCGGAAAAGGTACAATCTGTAACATGGGTGCTGAAATTGGAGCGACAACTTCAACATTTGGTTATGATGATTCGATGAGAAGATATTTAGCTTCAACTGGTCGTCAAGATGTTGTAGATGCTGCCGATAAAGTTGCTGATTATTTAACAGGTGATGCTGAAGTTTATGCAGATCCAAATAAATATTTTGATCAAGTTATCGAAATCAATTTATCTGAATTAGAACCACATATTAACGGACCATTTACACCAGATAGAGGAACACCAGTTTCTAAAATGAAAGAAGAAGCGGCGAAAAATGATTGGCCTCTTAAAGTAGAATGGGGATTAATTGGTTCATGTACAAATTCATCTTATGAAGATATGGCTCGTGCTGCCTCTATTGTAGAACAAGCAGTAGCTCACGGAATTACTCCAAAAGCTGAATTCGGAATCAATCCAGGTTCTGAGCAAATTCGTTATACTATTGAAAGAGACGGCATTATCGCTACTTTCGAAAAAATGGGAACAAAAGTATTTACCAATGCATGCGGACCTTGTATAGGACAATGGGATAGAGAAGGAGCAGATAAAGGTGAAAAAAATACTATTGTTCACTCGTTCAACAGAAATTTCTCAAAACGTGCTGATGGAAACCCAAATACACATGCTTTTGTAACGTCTCCAGAAATGGTCGCTGCATTGGCAATTTCAGGTGATTTGTCTTTTAATCCATTAACAGATACTTTATTGAATGACAAAGGAGAAGCTGTAAAATTAAATCCTCCAACAGGTGATGAATTGCCAAAAAGAGGTTTTGATGTTGATGATAATGGTTTTCAAGCACCTGCAGCAGATGGTAGTGGAGTAGTAGTTGCTGTTTCTGAAACTTCTGATAGATTGCAACTTTTAGCACCTTTTGATGCTTGGGATGGGAAAAATATTTCAGGAGCAAAACTTTTAATAAAAGCATTCGGAAAATGTACAACCGACCATATTTCTATGGCTGGACCATGGTTACGTTTCCGTGGGCATTTAGATAATATTTCTAATAATATGTTGATTGGTGCAGTAAATGCTTATAACCATGAAGCTAACAAAGTTAAAAACCAATTAACGGGTGAATATGCTGCTGTTCCTGCTGTTGCAAGAGCTTACAAAGCGGCTGGCGTTCCATCTATTGTGGTTGGAGATCAAAACTATGGTGAAGGTTCATCACGTGAGCATGCAGCGATGGAGCCACGTTTCTTAGGTGTAAAAGCGGTTTTAGTGAAATCGTTTGCTCGTATTCACGAAACTAATTTGAAAAAACAAGGTATGTTGGCATTAACGTTTGCTAACGAAGCTGATTATGATAAAATTCAAGAAAATGATACTATCAATTTCTTAGATTTAACAGAATTTGCACCTGGAAAACCATTGACATTAGAATTTGTTCATGCTGATGGTTCAAAAGATATAATTTTGGCAAATCATACTTATAACGAAAGCCAAATTGGTTGGTTTGTAGCGGGTTCTGCCTTAAACCTAATTGCTGCCAATGCTTAATTAATTGGTTAGTAATACATTTTTGCAAATGTAAACTCCTAGGGAAACTTAGGAGTTTTTTTTATATATTTGAAAAAAAAGACATGAAAGCACTTTGGTTTTTTGAAAATATTAATCTTTTTAATTTTTTATGTCCTCATAAATATTCTGAGTTTTCGGCTAATCATACTTTTTTAGACTATAAAAAAGGTGATTATATATATTCTGAAGATGATAAATCGGATAAGGTTTTTTTAATCAATTCAGGAAAAGTTAAAATTGGATTTATAAATAGTGATGGAGATGAGATTGTTTCTGCTTTTTTAGGTAAAGGTGAAATTTTTGGTGAAAAATCTATTTTTGATGATTTGTCTAGAAATGAATTTGCACAAGCAGTTGAAGATAATACCTCAATTTGTGCAGTTTCACAAACCGAAATGAGTGAAATGCTTAAGAATAATTCAGATTTTAGTTTGAGTATTTACAAATTTATAGGTTATAAATTCAAAAAATTAGAGAGAAGAATACAAATACTACTATATAAAGATACCAAAACTAGATTGAAAGAATTCATTAATGAGTTAGCAGAAGATTTTGGAATCAGTAAACCCAATAATAATACTGTTGAAATTAAACATCCATATTCTCAAAAAGAAATAGCTTTGCTGATTGGTACTTCGCGACCTACATTAAATGTCATGATGAATGAATTGAAAAATGAGAATTATTTGGATTTTGATAGAAAACTAATAATCTTAAAAAAAAGATAAATTTGTTTTTTTTGTTAGATAACTTACACTTTGTTGATTCAATAAATAGTATTTTCGAAATAAAAAATATGAAAAAGTTTATTTTAGGTGCTGTTTTAATCTTATCAATTAGTTTGTATGGTCAAGGATGTAGTGATGCTGGTTTTTGTACAGTCAGTAATTTTCAAGCAAATTTATCCGACACTATTTCAAGGAATAATTCTATTAGGTTTGGTTCCAATATTGGTTTTGCCGATAATGACGTAATTGTGTTTGGTTCTTATTTGCAATACAATAGAATGTTATCAAATAGTGTAGATTTTGATTTTAAAGTGAATTATACAAATCAATCTGCTAATGGTATTTCTTCTTCAGCACTGTCTGATGTTTTTTTGACTGCAAATTTTAAGATTGCTAAAACATTCAAAGTAACCACTGGTGTTAAAGTCCCATTAACTGATGGTAATTTAACATACAACGGACAATTTCTACCAATGGATTATCAGCCTAGTTTAGGAACACTAGATTTAATAATTGGAGCTTCTAAGAAAATAGACAAGTGGAATTTTGCACTCGCATTACAACGACCTTTAACTCAAAATGATAATAAATTTATAGCACCAAATGGAAGCGATTTTTTTTCAACTAATAAGTTTGTTCGAGCTGGCGATTTGCTTTTTAGAACCAGTTATTTATTTGTCTTAAATGAAAAATTAACTTTGAGTCCAAGTGTTTTGCCAATATATCATTTAGTCGAGGATAAATATACTGATATTAATGGAGTTCAGAAAAACATTGAAAACTCTAGTGGATTGACTATAAATCTAAATTCTTATTTAAACTACAGATTAAATGATGCTAGTGGATTAGAATTTAGCATAGGATTTCCAACTATTGTTAGAGAGTCTAGACCTGATGGTTTGACAAGAGGATTAGTAGCCAATTTAGAATACAAAATTAAATTTTAACCTTAAATTATTTAGTCATGATTACATTTAAAAAAGCAATTTTTAAGTTAGTTAGTCTAACTTTACTAGTAGTTTTGTTAAGTTCTTGTTCATCGGATGTTGACAATGCAAATGCAACAATAACACCAACACCAACCGCATCTTTGTACAAAGGAAGCTTTGTGTCAGCTGTACATCCAACAAGTGGGATCGCGGCAATAAATACTGATAAAACTATGTTGACATTCACAAGTTTTATGTCAGATAATGGACCGAATTTAGATATTTATTTAGTTTCAGATTTATCTAATGTAAACGCAGCTTTTATAAATCTTGGCGATATTAAAGGATTAAATGGATCTTATTCTTATGATTTGCCAGCAAATATTGACATTACAGTTTATAAACATGTTGTTGTTTGGTGCTCAGATTTTAATGTTAATTTCGGATATGCAACTCTAGTTAAACAATAAAATCAATTAAACATTAAATTAATTAACTGAAAATATTTATTATAAAAAAACGCTTAATATTTCTATTAAGCGTTTTTACAAAAAACTATATCAAACAAACTATTTACTCCGAGACTTCCACGAGGCCATCTTGCCATTCTACTCTATCATATCTAAAATCAACTGATGTTAATGTGCCTTTTTTCTTAACGGTATAGGTTCCAGTTATTTTAGCTTTATCGCCTTCAATTGTGATTACGCCATTCTTTTTATTCTTGTTTTGTTGGTAATACGAAAACAATTTTTTTGCTATTTCTTCTTTTATTGTAACTTTTGATTGAAATGTACTGATAATGATAGTTTCTTTATCATTTTTGGCAATTAATTCGATTCCGTTTTGTCCGTATTTGTATTTTACAGGAGTTGATTTTGATTGCGATAACGCAAATTGGCTTACAAGAAAGCACAAGAATACAATTTTTTTCATAGCATTAGTAGGTTTTTGTCTTTAGATAGATTTGGGGAAAATATCTAAATGGTTATTTTGTTTCTTTTGGTTGAACAATATTAGCAAAAAGAACGATTAAATAGCAAATAAAATCGATGAAATACATAAAAATATTTATTTGTAATATAAAAAACTTACATAAATATATTTTAGATGTGCTTTTTAATGAAAAGAAACTATTATTTTAGCAATTTGGCTATTATTTAAAAATACATATCTTTATAAACCAAAAAACAAAAAAAATGGAACAGCAAAATCAAAATAATTTTAAAAGAGAACTCGGATTGTTAGATGGAACAATGCTAGTAATCGGCTCGATGATCGGATCAGGAATTTTTATAGTAAGTTCAGACATTGCAAGACAAGTTGGATCATCTGGTTGGTTAACTTTAGTTTGGATAATTTCTGGTATAATAACTATGATTGCTGCTGTTAGTTATGGTGAATTAAGCGCCATGTTTCCTAATGCTGGTGGACAATATGTGTATTTAAAAGAAGCCTATAACAAACTAATAGCTTTTTTATATGGTTGGAGTTTTTTTGCAGTTATTCAAACTGGAACGATAGCTGCGGTTGGTGTTGGTTTTTCCAAGTTTGCGGCTTATATAATTCCTGCTTTAAGTGATGAAAATATCTTGATGGATTTGGGTGCTTTCAAATTAAATGCTGCTCAAATAGTTTCAATTATAACAATCGTTTTTTTGACTTATCTTAATAGTCGAGGTGTTAAGAATAGTAAAATGTTGCAAACAGTTCTTACTGTTATTAAAATTCTTTCATTATTTGGATTGTTAGTTTTCGGATTTATTTTAGCTGCCAAAGCAGAAATATGGAATGCCAATTGGGCCGATGTTTGGACACCAAAATCGTTTGATAAAGTAACAACTTCTTGGTTACCAATTTCAGGAATGGCATTAGTATCTGGAATTGCCGCAGCGATGGTAGGTTCTTTGTTTTCTAGTGATGCTTGGAATGGTGTAACTTTTATTGCTGGCGAAATCAAAAATCCTAAGAAAAATGTTGGTTTAAGTCTTTTTTTGGGAACATTAACAGTAAGTATTATATACGTATTAGTAAACTTGATGTACTTAGCTGTAATTCCTTTTGACGAAATCGCAACTGCAAAATCGGATAGGGTAGCAGTAGTAGCTTCTGAATATATTTTTGGAAATGTTGGAACTTTAATTATCGCAATAATGATTATGATTTCGACTTTTGCTTGCAATAACGGATTGATTATGGCTGGTGCTCGTGTTTATTATACCATGGCAAAAGATGGACTTTTCTTTAAAAAAGCGGCAAATTTAAACGATGCAAGTGTGCCAGCTTGGGCTTTATGGGCACAATGTGTTTGGGCTTCTTTTTTATGTTTGACGGGTAAATATGGTGATTTGTTAGATTTTGTAATTATCATTGTTTTAATATTTTACATATTAACAATCTACGGAATATTTATTCTTCGTAAAAAAATGCCTGATGCCGAAAGACCATATAAAGCCTTTGGCTATCCATTTTTACCAATGGTTTATATTATAGTTGCAAGTGCAATTTCTATAGCATTATTGGTGACCAAAACTAGCACTTGTGGTTGGGGAGTTTTGATTATGTTGGTCGGAATTCCTGTTTATTATTTAGTCAAAGAGAAAGAATAGTTTCTTAAGAGATAAAAATAGTTATGGGTAAAATCATTTTTTCTATTTTAAGAATGCCAAATTTTCTCCCAATTTTTTTTATTCTTTTTTAAATCTTCATCAGTTGAAAATAGAATATTGTTTTCAATGTAAATTTTGAGTCCATTTATAGTAACAATTTCGGTATCTCCATTATAAGAAATATTGCAGCAAATTTCTTCATTCCATATTTCATTCCAAATTTCTGAAAGGATGAAATGTGCTGCAATTCCTTTATTTTGATTATCTAAAATTTTGATTAAATCAGGAGTAATTTCTTTTCCAATTTTGATAATTTTTTTATTTTCATCGCCTTTAATTCTTGGAGAAATTGTTTTTACTAAAAGTAAATAAGCATCTTTATTATTGATTTTTTGGACTAAAGAATCAATTGCTCTTGTTTGACCAAAACTAGTGTTGCCCCAAATGAGAGCGATGCCTAAAATTGAAATTTTTGATAAGTTTTTCATGTTTTTTCTAAATGGAATTAATTACTAATTTTAGAATGTTTATATCTACAAAAAGTAAATGTATAAAAAAATCCGTCAAGTTATTGAACAAGACGGATTTTCCAATTATTGAAACTCTAAAATCTATTAATAATAAGTATAGCGTCTTACTTTAGCAATATATTTTGCCAAACGAATTACTTGGTGGCTATAACCATATTCATTGTCATACCAAATGTATAAAACAATATTTTTTCCATCTCCAGAAACAATCGTAGCGTTACTATCATAAATAGAAGGAGCAGAAGTACCAACAATATCTGAAGAAACTAATTCGTTGTTTAGCGAATATTTAATTTGCTCAACCAAATCGCCTTCAAGAGCATATTTTTTCATAATAGCGTTGATTTCATCAACCGAAGTTTCTCTTCCAACTTCAAGATTTAAAACCACCAACGAACCATTTGGAACTGGCACACGAATAGCATTTGAAGTTAATTTTCCTGCTAAACTTGGTAATGCTTTTGCAACAGCACTTCCAGCTCCAGTTTCGGTAATAACCATGTTTAGAGCGGCAGCACGACCACGACGGTATTTTTTGTGCATATTGTCAACCAAATTTTGGTCGTTTGTATAAGCATGAATGGTTTCCAAATGACCTTTCACAACGCCTAATGTATCTTCAATTGCTTTTAAAACTGGTGTGATGGCATTTGTAGTACAAGAAGCAGCTGAGAAAATATTCACTTCATCAGGATTGTAATCGTTTTGGTTAACACCATGAACAATATTTGGAACACCTTTTCCTGGTGCTGTTAGTAAAACTTTGTCAACACCTTTGCTTGTTAAATGTCTTGCCAATGCCTCTTGTGTTGTGAAAGCTCCAGTATTATCAATAACTAAGGCATTATCAAAACCATATTGAGTATAGTCAATTTCTTCAGGAGCATTTGCTGTTATGATGTGAACAGTGGTTCCGTTTATTATCAGAGCATTGTTAGCAACATCAGCTACAACTGAACCTTCAAAATCACCATGAATGGAATCATAACGTAGTAAGGAAGCTCTCTTTTCTAATGAAACTGCATCGTTTTTATCACGAGTTACTATGGCACGAAGACGTAATTGTGTTCCTTTTCCCATTTTAGACATTAATTCTCTTGCCAATAAACGACCGATTCGACCAAATCCGTACAAAACAACATCTTTTGGTTTGTTGGTATGGAATTCTTTTGCGTCTTTTAATTTGTTAATGACAAAACCTCTAGCGTTGTTATAATGGTTTTCTTCTAAATGAAATTCATAAGTAAGTTTTCCAATATCAAGTTTAGAAGGTGGTAAATCTGATGTTAGGATTGCTTTTGCAATTTCAACCGAATCGAAAACTGAAATAGGTTTTCCAACAAATTCTCCAGCATATTCATGCAAATTGATAATGTCGCTTACATTTAGGTTAATCATTTGATTTCTGAACAGCACAATCTCAATTGATTTGTCGTACCATAAATCGCTAATAATTTTGATTAACTCAACAGCAGCGCGCCTTCTGTCGGCTTGAAAAGAAACTTCTTTTTCGTATAAATTAATGTTTGTCATGTAAAATGTATAAAATTGTTAGTGTTGTTTTATAATTTTGGCGCAAAAATATAAAATAATAACGATTCACGAAAACGATTTCGTAATAATTTTTTATTAAAAATAAAGAAAAGAAAAGCAATTAAAAATTCAATAACTAAAAACTTCAATATTCAAAAACAGTAGCTTTTTTAATTTAAATGGATAACTTTGTAAACGCCGTAAATAGGTAATTTTCACAAACTAAATGAGTAACAATACTATTCTTTCCGCTTCAAGTTTATCCATTGGTTATCTTACCAAAAAGGAGAAAGTTGTTGTTGCTTCTGATTTAAATTTAAATTTGCATGCTGGAAAACTTATAAGTTTGGTTGGTGCAAACGGAATTGGAAAATCTACTTTATTACGAACGCTTTGCGGAATTCATAGGCCCATTGCTGGAATTGTTTCTTTAAATGACAAAGATATTCAAACCTTTGAACCATTAACTTTAGCACAAAATTTAAGTTTGGTTCTAACCGAAAAATTGCCACCAAGTAATTTGACCGTTTTTGAATTAATTGCATTAGGTAGACAACCTTATACCAATTGGTTAGGAAAATTATCCGAAGAAGATTTAGAAAAAGTTAATCAAGCGATGCAACTCACACAAATTGAAAACTTGGCTAACAAAAAGCATTTTGAAATTAGCGATGGTCAACTTCAAAAAGTCTTAATTGCCAGAGCATTGGCACAAGATACGCCGTTAATAATTCTTGATGAACCAACCACGCATTTGGATTTACTTCACAAAGTTTCTGTTTTTAAATTATTGAAAAAATTGTCAAAAGAAACCAATAAATGTATTCTATTTTCAACTCACGACATTGATTTAGCCATTCAACTTTCGGACGAAATGATTGTTATGACTGAAAACAATGTTGTTCAAGATGAACCTTGTAATTTGATTTCAAAAAGTGTTTTCAATTCACTTTTTAAAGATGAAAATATTGATTTTGATTCAACTAAAGGAACATTCATTATCAAATAATTATGATTTGTTTCACGTAGTAATCAATTTAGAATTGTTATTTTTATAAAAATTTAAACAATGAAAAATTTACTTACACTATTCTCTATTATAATAATGACTTTTACTTATGCACAAAAAATGGTTTCATATTCTGATGGAAATCAAAAATTAGAGGGTATTTTAGATATTCCCGAAAATAAAATTGCTAATGGAAATGCTGTTTTACTACTGCCAGCATGGATGGGAATTGACAACAACGCAAAAGAAAATGCTAATGAACTTGCAAAATTAGGTTACCTAACTTTTGTTGCCGACATATACGGAATTGATAAAAGACCAACTAATCCATCAGAAGCTGGAAAGATTGCTGGCTATTATAAAACAAATATCAAGGAATATCAAAACAGAATTCAGCTTGCTCTTGAACAACTTATCAAAGCTGGAGCTAATCCTAACAAAGTTGCTGTTATAGGATATTGTTTTGGTGGAACTGGTGCTATTGAAGCGGCAAGAACAAACATGAAAGTTTGCGGTGTAGTTTCATTTCATGGTGGATTAGGTAGAGATGTCACTAGAACCATAGAAGCTATTTCTCCAAAAGTTTTAGTGCTTCACGGAGCCGATGATTTTTTTGTTCCAGAAACTGAAATTAAAGCTTTTCAAGACGAAATGAGAACCGCAAAAGCAGATTGGCAAATGGTATACTATGCAAATTCGGTACATGCTTTTACACACAAAGATGCTGGAAATGATAATAGCAAAGGTGCAGCTTACAATGAAAAAGCCGCTAAAAGATCTTGGCAAGCAATGAAAGATTTCTTTGATGAAATTTTTAAATAAGCCTAGTAATTATTCTACAATAATTTTTTTTACAATTTTCTGATCTTCAACATAAAAAGAAATAAAATAAACACCCGTTTTTAATTCAGAAATAGAAATTTTATTTTCAATAAGTTTAGTTTTTGAAATTATTCTTCCAGATATATCCAAAATGGAGATTGACGTACCATTTTGAACTTCAAGTACTGTAACTTCCGTCTTTGCAGGATTTGGAAAAACTTGAATTCTATTTAGTTTTGACTCATTTACACCAAGAGAATTACAAAAATCAAAAACATCAAAAATGGGTAAAGCTTGATTATTGTCAGAAAAATTAAAAAAACTCAAGTTTTCGTATGACGAACCTTGTCCCCATAAATCGCATAAAGATGAAGAAATCCAATTTGGCTCCCAGTATAAAACACCTTTTCCACCGGCATTATAAACTGTAGTTGTTAAATCAGAAAAAAACTGTTTTTGTCCTTGTGGGTTTACAGGATAAGACAAATTTCCATACGTATTAATAATATTTGAATAACTATCACTACTACTAGTTGTCCAAGGAACACCCGTTTCAAAAATCATTACATCTTTGTTATAGGTTGTTTTTAAAGTAGTTATTAAGTTTTCTAATTGAGATAAATTGGTAAAATTAGACCATTCAGGATAAAAAGATATTCCAATAATATCATAATTTGTAATGTTGTTTTCAGAAAACAAACCTGCCAACCATAAAGTTGTGTTATCAGTAAAATGAACTGCTTTTTTAATTGTTGTAGCATTTGCAACATTAAAATCGTCAACTGCCGAAAAAGCAATATTGAATTTTGAAGCATCTTCTGGCCAAGACCAACCATCAGTGGTACTCACATTATCAATAAATCCCCAAGTTGTTTCATTACCAATTGCAACAATATCGGGCGTTACATTTTGATTTTTTAATTTTTCTAAAGTTGAAAAAGTGTAATTATAAATTGAATCTAATAGAATCGCTCCAGAAAGACCAGCCCAAGCTTGAGGTCTTTTTTGTTTGCCTGGATCATTAAAATAATCGCCATAATGAATAGCCAACTTTAATTTCATTCCTTGTGCTTTGGCATTTGTAAAACCTAAAACGACATCATCAATAGTATTTGCCGAAATTGGATTTCCGCAGCTATTAACATTATTTTTTGGCGTATGGAACAAGCGCATTCTTGCCATATTTGCCCCTTTTTCTGCAAAAAGTTCATATGGGTTTACAACAGTATTATTTGCATCTCTATAGATTCCTCCATTGGAAATCACAGTATTTGTGTATGACAAATCTGCTCCAACAATAAAGCATTGAGCGCTTATTTTGATTGAAAAAAGAAAAAGAATTAAAATTAAATTTTTCATTTATTTCAAATTAATCTGTCTTTTTGCTTCACCAACAACAAAAGCAACAGAATTAGCAATGTTAAAACTACGAATTAAATTTGACATTGGAATAGTTAAATGATTTTCAAATTTAGCTAAAACTTCTTTTGATAATCCAACGCTTTCTTTACCAAAAACCAACCAATCGCCATCTTGAAATTGATTTTCATATATCGATTTTGTGGCGTGTGAACTCATCAAGAAAACTCTTGATTTATCTGGAATTTGATTCATCCATTCTTCAACATTTTGATATTCGGTTACATCAAGATGAATCCAATAATCCAAACCTGAACGTTTTAGATTTTTATCATTTATGACAAATCCAAAAGGATGAATTAAGTGCAAACGACTTTCTGTTCCAACGCACAAACGACCTATGTTTCCAGTGTTATTTGGTATTTCGGGTTCTACTAAAACTATGTTTAACATTTTTTTATTGTATAATGTATTTATAATTCAAAATCAGAAACTTCTAAAACTTCTCCAGCTTTTAAATCGTTTAGATATTGATTTCCAACTCTAACTCGAACCAATCGCAAGGTTGGAAATCCAACGGCTGAAGTCATTTTTCTTACTTGTCTAAACTTGCCTTCGTTGATAGTTATTGTTATCCATGAAGTTGGTCCGTGACGTTCGTCTCTTATCTTTTTTCCGCGTTCACCAAATTCAGGATTAGCTTTTAATATTGCTGCTTGGCATTTTCGAGTTATATATTTTTTCCCATTGAAACCAATTTCAACACCATTT
This sequence comes from Flavobacterium sp., assembly GCF_027531705.1. GTDB lineage: Bacteria > Bacteroidota > Bacteroidia > Flavobacteriales > Flavobacteriaceae > Flavobacterium. Next base: position 18,201 of record NZ_JAPZSP010000009.1, read on the forward strand.
TTTAATTTCTCAATCGCATCTTGATTGATAATGCCATCCACTTGAACGTAGTATTCTTTTTCAACTTTTTTGCTACGAACAATTTCACTCATCATTCCGTCGGTTGTCAACAAAAGTAACCCTTCCGAATCTTCATCTAACCTTCCAATCGCCATAATTCCTTCAGGAAAATTATATAATTCTCCTAACAACTTTTTATTGCGCTTTAATTCATATTTAAATTGCGACAAATAGCCGTAAGGTTTATGAATAAGGTAATGTTGATGCATCTTTTTTACAAAAATAAAAAGACTGCCGTAAATGACAGTCTTTAATTACTATAATCTTTAAAAATTAATTTCTACTTTGAACGTAATCTGATAATTCATCAACATTACTGCTAAAATTGAAAATTCCGTTTAATTTGAAATAATTTCTTGGCTCAATGCAATAATCGTAAGCAAATTTAGCAAACTCTAATTTATTATCTTCAAAACTAAATGTATTGGCAATCTGTATAATTTGATCAACATTTAAACAATTTGCAGTAATAACCTGTTTAGCCGTTTTTAGACGAGTATCTTCAAAACTTTGCTTTTTGATAGTTGACAAAGCTGCATTAAAGTTTCCAGGTGTCATGCATGATTTTCCACCACAACCTCTTGAATCGTTGTATTGATTACCGCTGTTACCATGGTCATGACCATCATGATTCCCATGAGATGAATGTGAAGATGATGTAGTTGTTGTAGTTTGTGTAACAACACCGCCGCCCATAGAATCATTTATAGATACACCCATATTGATACCACCAATATTAACACCAACTCCCATGTTTACACCGCCATTTTGAGTTGTAGTCGTTGTAGTTGTTTGTGTTGTACCACCGCGAACAGGTTCTTTAACGACAACAACATCTCTTGGCTGGCCATAATGAACCACATGAACATTTGTTGGTGGAATAAAATCTGGTCGAACAGGAATTGAAGAAAAGTAATTTAACTTCATTTTTGTTTTGTTGTTCTTATCTCTTTTTATTTTATAAGTTACATCAGCAAAATTTCCATCGGCATCTGTCAACATTAAACTATTTTTAGATACATCTTGTAAAGTTGCATTAGCAAATTTGATTTTTGCATTGTAATAAGGTTGATTCAAATCTTCAACTCTTAAGTTAGTTTGCGGTTCGTCGTTAATGATTTCTCCATTTAAAATAAGCGTGAATTTATCACCATCTTCAGAAAAAATGGTCAAATGTCCTACTGGACCAAACTGTGAAAATGATAAACTTGAAATAAGTAATAAGGCTAAAAGTGTAATTTTTCTAGTCATAAATTATGAATTTTAATTTTTTTTGTAAATATAGTTTTTTTTCTAATAAATTTAAATTATCCAAAATAATGCCATTTTTTTAACAAAAATAAAATTGATGCAACTATTTTAAACAATATATGTATCTTTAAACTTTAAAATATTATATCAGATAATGGATTCATCAATTCTAATTTTACTAACCTTTATAATCGCCTTAGCCATTGGAGTTTTCGTTGGCAAAATGCTATTTTCAGCCAAATCACAATCAGAAAAAGCTTCGTTAGAAGAAAAATCAAATGGTTTGATATCGCAAATTAATCAATTGAAAGAGCAATTTCAGAACGAACGAAATCAATTTGAAAAACAGTTAACACTTTCAAATACTGAAAAGGAAACTATTCGTGCCGAAAAAGATTCATTAGCCATTCAATTATCAAAAAAAGAAACCGATTTTGAAAATCTTTGGGAACGAAATAAAGAGCAAAAACAAGAAGTAGAACAACTTCAAGAAAAATTCACTAAAGAATTTGAAAATTTGGCTAATAAAATTCTAGAAGAAAAAACGACTAAATTCACTGAACAAAATAAAGAAAACCTTAAAAATATTCTTTCGCCATTGCAAGATAAAATTCAACTTTTTGAAAAGAAAGTCGAAGATACACACAAAGAAAGTATTGATTATCATGCCGCATTGCGTCAACAAATTTTGGGCTTGCGCGAAATGAATGCGCAAATGAGTAAAGAAACACTCAATTTGACTAAAGCGCTAAAAGGCGACAGCAAAATGCAAGGAAATTGGGGCGAATTGGTATTAGAACGTGTTTTAGAAAAATCTGGATTAGAAAAAGACAGAGAATATTTTGTACAACAAAGTTTTGTAACCGAAGATGGAAATCGTGTTTTCCCCGATGTAATTATCAATCTTCCAGACGGAAAGAAAATGATTGTCGATTCCAAAGTAACGTTGACAGCTTATGAACGTTATATTAATGAGGAAGATGATAACTTGAAAACGCAACATCTAAAAGAACATGTAGTTTCAATAAATCGTCATGTCGAACAATTAGGAAACAAGAATTACCAAGATTTGTATCAAATGGAAAGTCCGGATTTTGTTTTGTTATTTATTCCAATTGAATCAGCATTTGCTATTGCTTTAAACGAAGATACAAGTTTGTACAATAAGGCTTTTGAAAAAAATATTGTTATTGTTACGCCTTCCACTTTATTAGCAACTTTGCGAACTATTGATAGTATGTGGGCGAATCAAAAACAGCAAGAAAACGCCTTAGAAATTGCTCGTCAAGCAGGTGCTTTGTATGATAAATTTGAAGGTTTTGTTTCTGATTTAGTCAAAATTGGAAAGAAGATGGACGAAGCCAAAGTTGAATATCAAGGAGCAATGAACAAGCTAGTTGACGGAAAAGGAAACTTGATAACAAGTGTAGAAAAATTGAAAAAAATGGGAGCAAAAGCCAAGAAATCTTTACCCGAAAACATAATTAACAGAGCAGAAAAAGACGAATCAACATTTATAAATTAAAACAAACATGAGAAAATTTCTATTTATTTTTATCGGACTACTAATTATTGGATTAGCAGGATATTTTGCCATAATGTATTACGCAACATATAGCGAAGGAAATCGTTCGGGCGAATTGATAAAATTCAGTAACAAAGGATACGTTTTCAAAACTTGGGAAGGCGAATTGAGTCAAGGAATTGCAGGTGCTCAAATCTTCAAATTTTCGGTTTTAGATAGTGAACCAAAAATAATTGAACAATTGAAAGAACTTCAAGGTGAATATGTAAAAATAACCTATGTTGAACGTTATACAACATTCTCTTGGTGGGGAGAAACCAAATATTATGTAACCGAAGTTGTTCAAGAGGATTCACCTTTTAAAGTTAGGTAAATGGAAGAGGTTTTCAAAACAGTAAAAGCATCCAAAATTACGATTTCTGAATTGATGTTGCCATCTCATACTAATTTTTCTGGTAAAATTCATGGCGGATATATTCTTTCATTATTAGACCAAATTGCTTTTGCATGTGCCTCAAAATATTCAGGAAATTATTGTGTTACGGCTTCAGTTGATACTGTAGATTTCCTTAATCCAATTGAAGTTGGCGAACTTGTAACTTTGAAAGCATCTGTAAATTATGTTGGAAATAGTTCAATGATTGTTGGTATTCGAGTAGAGGCAGAAAACATTAGAACTGGAAAAGTTAAGCATTGCAATTCTTCCTATTTTACAATGGTTGCAAAAGACAAAGAAGGAAATAACACAAAAGTTCCAAAACTGATTTTATCTACTTTTGATGAAGTTCGTCGTTTTTATTATGGAGTAAAAATGATTGCAGTTAGAAAGGACAAACAAGAACATGAAGAAATTTTTGATTATAAATCAGATGAAGCACTGAAAAACCTAAAAAATTACAATGTAAAAGTAAATTTAGATTAAAATTTTTAACAAATAAATTATTATTTTCATAAAAAAATTGCAACTTAACATGTGTTTAGTTAGGTATTTACATTCTTTTTTATATTTTTGAACTTTACTATCAATTTACAATAATGAAAAAAAATTACTTATTACTTTTTACATTACTTTTTGTGTTTTCAATAATTTCATGTTCAAAAAATGAAAATGAAGAATATTTGTCAATTGATAGCGAAAGTAAACAGATTATAAATAATAACAACACCAAAGCAATTGCTATTGATTTAAGTCAAGTTCCTTATCCTAAATTATCAGATTATCATTTCTTTGTTGGTCAATTAAAATTGCAACAACCTGGACATAAAGTATTGCCTTATCTGCCAGCAAGTGTTTTATTTACAGATTACGCTCACAAAAAAAGATTTGTTTGGTTGCCACCTGGAACAAAAGCTACCTATAATAGTGATACAACAATTTTAGAATTACCTGTTGGAGCTGTTTTGATAAAAAGTTTCTATTATGATAATGTTCAAAATGTTGTGCCAGTTGGTTCTACAAGAATTATCGAAACAAGACTAATGATTCGTAAATCTACAGGTTGGATATTTGCAGAATATGTTTGGAATACTGAGCAAACGGAAGCATACCTAGACATGAACGGAAGCACAACTTCAATAACTTGGATAGATGAAGAGAACAATACTAAAACAGTTCCAGAATATAGAATTCCTAACGAAGTTCAGTGCATTATCTGTCACAAAAAACAAGAGACTATCAATGGCGTTTTTGTCACAAATCATATTCCAATAGGAATCAAACCTCAAAATTTGAATTTTCAATATAACTATGGAACTGAAACAGTAAATCAATTGACAAAATGGATTCAAACAGGTTACTTGAATTCTAATTTTTCTCTTCCAACAGAAAATGCAACAACAGTAGATTATAGTGATACTTCTAAACCTCTTGATTTAAGAGTTCGATCTTATCTAGATATAAATTGTGCTCACTGCCATCAAAACAACAGACATTGTGATTACAGACCAATGCGATTTGCCTACTCTGAAACAGGTGCTTCTAACGGGTTAACTAATATAGGCGTTTGTGTAAATACTGTTGATATGCAAAGCTTTGCACCAGCATTAAGTAAAATTATTACTCCAGGAAATATCAATCGTTCTATGTTATACCACAGACTTAATACTACCAATGAAGCATTTAGAATGCCTCTACATGGTAGAACTGTCATTCACACAGAAGCTGTTAACATGATTGAACAATGGATTAACACTTTGCAGCCTTGTCCTTAAAAATAAAATACTAATCAAATAACTATAAAATGAAAAAAATTACTCTGCTCATTACAATGATGTTTTTTGCTCATCATTCTTACTCACAAGATACATGTGCTACAGCTTTACCTCTAATAACAGCAGGCTTATATGTTGTTGATGTTGTGAATGGAACACAAGTTCCTACACCTATCTGCGCAGCTAACGGAACTGGTGCTACTGCAGGCGAATGGTATGCGTATACTCCAACACAAAATTTTACAGTAACCGTAAGCTCTAATATTGTACAAAACACACCAAAAGTTGACACACGTTTTCATGTTTATACTGGAACATGCGCCTCGCTGACTTGTTATGCAGGAGATGATGATTCAGGTGCAGGATATTCATCTGTAGATACTTTCAATGTTGCAGCAGGAACAACCTATTACATTGCTTGGGATAATCATTGGACTTCAAACGGATTTACATTTCAATTAACTGAAAACGAAATTGTAGTTCCTCCTCCAACACCCATCACTTATACTACACAATCTGTTTCTACCATAGATAGTAACTACAATATTTGTGTTGTTGATATGAATAATGATAAACTAGATGACGTTGTAGGTGTTAGTCCTAATAACCTAAAAATTCACTACCAAAGAGATAATGGAACTTTTAATATTGTTAATTTCCCTGTAAGTGGAACTAGTAAAATGCCATCATGGAGTGCTGCTGTAGGAGATTATAACAGAGATGGTTACAACGATTTAATATTAGGAGCTGGAAATGGCTTATCAGTTTGGAAATCAAATGTTAGTCCAGACGGATTAGCTTACACAAGTTTTAACCCAACTGACTATATTTTTTGCCAAAGAACAAACTTTGCAGATGTTAACAACGACGGTAATCTTGATATTTTTTCTTGTCATGATATTGCTCCTAACTGCTATTATCTTAATGATGGTTCAGATAATTTAACTTTTTATCAAGCAACAGTTACTCCTGGCGCAATGAATGTAGGTAACTCTGGCGGTAACTATGCTACCTTGTTTTTTGATTATGACAATGATAATGATACTGATATATTTATTTCTAAATGTTCAGGTCCTCCATGTGAGTTAATAAGAAATGATGGTAATGGAGTCTATACAGATATTTCAGCTGTCGCTGGAGTAAACATCACACCTATACAAACATGGTCGTCTGCTATTGCTGATTTTGAAAATGATGGCGACATGGATATTATCATTACTGCAAGTTCTGGAAATCATCACTTCTTCAAAAATAATTTAGATACAAGTAACAGTGTTGAAGAGACTTTTACAGAGATAACTTCAGGATCAGGTTGGGATACAAATTCTTCAACCAACATAGATAATATTGCTTATGATTTTGACAATGACGGATTTGTTGATGTTTTAGGAGGTGGAAACAAAATCATGTTTAATCAAGGTAATAATACATTTTTCCCTCAAACTTATGCAGGAATAAGTGTAGGTGCTGTTGGTGATTTGAACAATGATGGTTATTTAGACATTTTAAATGGAAGCACAATAAGATATGCTGTTCCAAATGGTAACAATTGGTTAAAAGTAAAACTTAACGGTGTTGAGAGTAACAGTAATGGTATAGGTGCACGAATAGAAATTTATGGCGCTTGGGGAAAACAAATTAGAGATGTAAGAAGTGGTGAAGGTTTCAAATATATGAGTTCAATTTTTGCTCATTTTGGAATTGGAGCTGCAACTGAAATTACAAAGATAGTTGTGAAATGGCCTTCAGGTTCAGTTGATGAGATTCTTAACCCTTTAATAAACCGAACAATAACGATTACTGAAAATGAAACTACTCTTGCTACTGTTGCTCCTGCAAGTTCATTTTTTAGCATTACTCCAAATCCGGTGAATGATGTTATAAACATTACATTCAAAAATTCGGCTTCAGAAATAGCTTTTGCTCAAATAGTTGATCTTGTTGGAAAAGTAGTTATGAAACCAACTGTAACTAATAATACTATAGATGTAAAATCATTAGCTACAGGAACATACATTTTAGTTCTAAAAGATAAAGAAGGTAAACAATCTTCTGAAAAATTCTTGAAAAACTAATTCCAATTTAATTCTAACGAAAAAAGTCTCAACCATTTATTTGATTGAGACTTTTTTTATTTTTAGAAATTATCTTATTGCAAAACTTGTAACATTTCTTCAAATGAAACCATTTCTTGTTTTCCTAAAACTAGGTTTTTCAATGTGAATTTTCCATCTGTAATTTCTTTTACAACAAAAGGAATTTTTCTTCTTTCGGCATATTTGAACTGCTTGTCAATCTTAGTTGCATCTGGATACATTTCGACATTGATGTTGTTTTTTCTTAGATTGTAAACGGTTTGCATTACTTCAAAAGACTGGCTTTCTCCAAAATTTAAAAACATCACTTTAGTTGAAGTAATAACCGTTTCAGGGAACAAATTCAATTCGTCTAGAACTAAGTAGATTCTGTCTAAACCAAACGAAATTCCGACGCCACTCATGTTTTTTAAACCAAAGATTCCTGTCAAGTCATCATATCTTCCGCCACCGCCGATTGAACCCATAGCAACTGTTTTGGGAGCAGCGACTTCAAAAATAGCTCCAGTGTAATAATTTAAACCACGTGCTAAGGTTACATCAAGGTCTAAAATGGCTTTTTGCAAACCTAATTTGGTTACGTTTTCACAAATAAAACGCAATTCTTCGATTCCTCTTTTGCCTTCTTCTGAAGTGGAAAGTAAAGTGGAAAGTTTCTCTATTTTTTCTTGAATCGTTCCTTCAAAACTGAATAACGGTTGCACTTTTACCAATGCTTCTTCGGAAATTCCTTTTTCGAGCATTTCTTTTTTTACTCCATCTTCACCTATTTTGTCGAGTTTGTCTAAGGCAACTGTAAAATCTATTAACTTATCGGAAGCACCAATAACTTCGGCAATTCCGGATAAGATTTTGCGATTATTGATTTTGATAGTCACGCCATCCAAACCTAATGCGGCAAAAACAGCATCGTATAACTGCACCAATTCTACTTCTTGCCATAAAGATGTTGAACCAACTACATCGGCATCGCATTGGTAAAATTCTCTAAAACGTCCTTTTTGAGGACGATCGGCACGCCAAACAGGTTGGATTTGGTAACGCTTAAACGGAAACTCAATTTCGCTTTGGTGTTGCACCACATAACGAGCAAAAGGTACGGTTAAATCGTAACGTAAGGCTTTTTCGGAGATTTTTGGTGTTATTGCTTTTTCTTGTTTGTATTCCAGAAATTCTAATGGGACATCTTTTAAATATTCTCCAGAATTCAATATTTTAAAAATCAATCTATCGCCTTCATCGCCGTATTTTCCCATAAGGGTTTCGGAGTTTTCAAAAGAAGGTGTTTCGATAGGTTGGTAACCGTATTTTTCGAAATGGTGTCGCATTATCGAAATGATATAGTTACGCTTGGAAACCTCTACAGGTGAAAAATCTCTTGTGCCTTTTGGGATGCTTGGTTTTGATGCCATTTTTTAATTTTGGAATTACGTATTGTTTTGCAAATATCTTGTTTTTTTGATGAAAACACAAGATATAGTCGCAGTTTTCAGTCGCAGTAGGCAATTGTAAATTGTCATTCTGAAGGAATCTCATCAAATTTAGCAAATAGTTTCTTTGGATGCAGTTAGCCCTAGCCCAGATTGCAACGGAAATCCTTTTTATTTTTTCTTTAAAAATAAAAAGATTGCAGTGTAAAGCGGGAAATAGCTTCAAAAAAAACTTAAAAATTGTAACAAATAGCGTACTTTCGTGTCAAACTTGTATATGTTTAAACTTTTTGTAGAAAATAGTAAAATTGCATTTGGTTCGATACGAACGCAACTGCTGCGCACCATTCTGACAGTGGTGATTATTGCTTTTGGTATCATGTCGCTTGTTGGGATTTTGTCAGTTGTTTCGTCACTTGATAGCATGCTGAATTCGAAATTTTCATCGATGGGTTCGAACACTTTTAATATTACACAATACGAATTTGTGACCAGACAACGTGGTGGCGGTGAAGAAGAAAAAATAAATCCGATTATTTCATATCCTGAAGCTCGATTTTTTAAGGATAAATATAAGTTTCCGTTAACGAGAAGTTCGTTATCATTTACAGCAACTGCAACGGCAGAAATAAAATTTGAAAACCAAAAGACCGATCCCGAAATTCAGGTGCTTGGTGTGGATGAGAATTTTGTGAGTAATTCAGGTTTGGAAGTTATTCAAGGACGAAATTTTAACTCGTTAGATATTCAGAATAACGCTTATATGTGTGTCGTTGGTTCAGACTTTGTGACGAAAGGTTTGCTGAAAGACGTGAATCCGATAGACAAAATAATTTCTATTCGCGGTGCTAAGTTTAAAGTAATTGGTGCTTTGAAAGAAAAAGGTTCGACATTTGGAAATAGTCAAGATTTACGAGTTTTGATTCCGATACAAGTGGCGCGTTCTCTTTATTCAAAACCAAGCATTGATTATACCATTAGTACAATGGTTGATAAAAAAGAAATGCTCGACGAAGCGATTGATCAAGCAACTATAACTATGCGTCAAGTACGAAAGTTGAATCCAGTTGAAGAAAATAATTTTGGTATTTCGAGAAGTGATGATTTGGTAAATAAAATTGCCGAAATGACTGGCGCATTAAGCATAGCCGCTTGGGTTATAGGCATCATTACTATTTTTGGTTCTTCGATTGCGCTTATGAATATCATGATTGTGTCGGTAACCGATAGAACAAGAGAAATTGGCGTGAGAAAATCGCTTGGCGCCACAAAAAATACTATTGCATGGCAGTTTTTTGTAGAAACCTTAATTATTAGTCAGCTTGGTGGTTTGTTGGGAATTATATTAGGAATTCTTATTGGTTACGGAATTTCTTCGGCTTTAGATTTTGCATTTGTAATTCCGTGGAAAGCGATTATGGCTGCTTTTGGAACAAGTTTTATAGTAGCAATCGTTTCGGGTTCTTATCCTGCTTTGAAAGCATCGAAGTTGGATCCTATTGAGGCGTTGAGATATGAATAGTTATTAGTTAATAGTTTGTAGTTTTTTATTTTGAACAAGAAATCATTCTGTAGTTTCCATAAATATCTTTTTTCAAAATAACATTTTTAAAGCCAAAATTCTCTAACAATTCAACGGTTTCTTTTCCTAGATATTGGTTTATTTCAAAGTAGAGTTTTCCATTTTCCGTTAAGCTTTTCTTAGCTAGTTCGGCTATTTTTCTGTAAAAAAGTAGCGCATCGTTATCTTCTACAAATAAGGCCAAATGTGGTTCGTATTCTAAAACATTTGGTTTGATTTCGGATTTTTCCAAATTTCTAACGTATGGTGGATTTGAAACAATCACATCATATTTAGTTGGATGTTGGATGTTGGATGTTGGAAGATTTTCTAAATCGTCAACTTTTAGAATATCTGCTTGTATAAAATTCACATTTACGTTATTGATTTCAGCGTTTTTTTGTGCTGTAGCCAAAGCCTTTTCAGAAACATCAATGGCAGAAACTTGTGCATTTGGAAGATTTTTTGCTAGTGAAATGGCAATACAACCGCTACCTGTGCCAATGTCAAGAATTTTAGGGTTGTTGATTGTAGGTTGTAGGTTGTAGGATTTGATTATTAATTCAATAAGTTCTTCAGTTTCAGGTCTTGGAATTAATGTGTTTTTGTTTACTAAAAAAGGTAGTCCGTAAAATTCTGTTTCCCCTAATATATATTGTATAGGTTTTTCTTTTTTTAATGCTGCTAAAGTGCTTTCCCATCGCAATAGTTGCAACGCATCCATTTCCATTTCTGGATTCAAGGCTAAGTCGATTCTCTTTTTATTATGAAAACTTTCTAAAATAATATAAAAGAAACTTTCAATTTCCATCTCATCATATAAAGGAGAAAGCTCATGAAGAAAAGTGGTTTTGTATTCTTTAATAAACATTGGAATTTGAAATTTTATGGTTGGAATTTATATACTTTTTATCATCCAAATAGGACAACTTGTGTGACCTGTTCCGCCTAAATGTGAGCAAATATAGTCAAACCCAACTTTTTTGTACAACTTCTGAGCCACAAGCATTTCGGGAAGTGTTTCTAAATAACATTTTTCGTATCCAAATTCTTTCGCTTTTTGTAGGCACTTTTCAATTATTTGGAAGCCTATTCCTTTGCCACGAACTTCTTGTAAAAAATACATTTTTTGCAATTCACAGATATTTTCATCCGAATTATCCAATTTTGCAATTCCGCCGCCACCGAGAATTTTTCCATTTTCTTCAATTACAAAATAGATCGCTTTTGGTTTCTTGTAATTTTCAAACATATAATCTAATTGCGAATCGGCAAATGCAGTTCCGACTTTTGGATAATTATCATCAATAAAAACTTGACGAATTACACTTGCAATTTGTTGATTGTCTTCTGGTTGAATTTCTCTGATTATCATGCAAACTAAACTTTATACTTTCTAAATTTCTAACTCAAAAAAAACTTATTTTTGTGATGTGAAGATACACGAAAAATATATAAAACGCTGCATTGAACTAGCCAAAAATGGTTTGGGAACAACTTTTCCTAATCCGTTGGTTGGGAGCGTGATTGTATATAATGATGAAATAATTGGCGAAGGCTGGCACCAAAAAGCAGGCGAGCCACATGCAGAAGTCAATGCCATAAATTCGGTAAAAGACAAATCATTACTTTCTAAGTCAACTATTTATGTTAGTTTAGAACCCTGTAGTCATTTTGGAAAAACACCACCATGTTGCGATTTGATTATTGCAAAAAAAATTCCGAACGTAGTAATCGGAACAATTGATCCCTTTGCAAAAGTTGCTGGTAACGGCATTAAAAGATTATTAGAAGCTGGAAAAAAAGTAACAGTTGGTATTTTAGAAAGCGAATGCAACGAACTAAACAAACGATTTTTTACTTTTCACAACAAAAAAAGACCTTATATAATTTTAAAATGGGCTGAAAGTCAAGATGGATTTATAGCACCATTATCAAAAGATAAACAAGAGCCAGTTTGGTTAACTAACTTATTTTCAAGACAATTAGTTCATAAATGGCGAAGCGAAGAACAAGCTATTTTGGTTGGTACAAAGACAGTCATTGAAGATAATCCGAGTTTAACCACAAGAGATTGGGCTGGAAACAATCCAATTAGAATAGTTTTAGACCAAAATAACCGAATTTCAAAAGAAAGTCATATCTTTGATAATCAAGCAAAAACCATTTCAATAACAAAAAGCAATATCAATTTCAATAACAATTTGGCTTCAGAAGTAGCTACTTATTTATTTGAAAACAATATTCAATCGTTGATTATTGAAGGCGGAAGCAAGACTTTGCAAGCTTTTATTGATAAAAATATTTGGGATGAAGCAAGAGTTTTTAAGTCGAATATAACTTTGAATGAAGGTGTAAAAGCACCCAAAATTGAATTTAAAAAAGCAACTAGGAATGAAATTTTAGAAGATGAATTACTAAATTTTTTCAATTATGATAACAACAATTATTTTTGATTTTGGCGATATTTTTCTTAATTTAGAGAAAGAAGCACAAATTGAAGCCTTCAAAAAGTTAGGTTTAGATGGACCAAACGAAGAATTGATTGCCAAAAATGATTTATTTGAAAAAGGAAAAATTTCAGAATCAGATTTTCTAGAAAGTTTTCTTAAGTTTATACCAAATGCAAGTATTGAAGAGATAAAGAAGGCTTGGAACACTATTATAGGTGATTTTCCATTGTATAGATTGGAATTTCTACAAATGCTTTCTTATAAATACAAACTTTTTTTGTTGACTAATACTGATGAAATTCACATAGCTCGTTTTGAAAAAAAAGTAGGGATTTCGTTTTTTAGTGACTTTTATCAGTGCTTTGAAAAAGTTTACTATTCTTATGAAATGGGAATGAGAAAACCCGACCCAAAAATATTTTCTACTATATTAAGTAAACACGAATTATCTCCAAAACGAACTTTGTTTGTAGATGATAAAAAAGTAAATACCGACGCCGCCGAAAGTTTGGGAATTCATGTTTGGAATTTGCAAGTAGGTAAAGAAGATGTTGTAGATTTGTACAAGCAAAAACAATTACCTTTGTAAAACATTATTTTCGTACATCGTAATTCGTACTTCTAACCTTGAAAGACACCTATAAAACCATTGCTTTTCCTTCAGAAGAGATTTTATTTAAAGAAAAGAACAGTAAGTTTTTTGGATATTCATTTCCTGTGACTACTGAAGAGGAAATCAAAAATCATTTAGAAATTTTACGTAAAAAACATTTTGGTGCAGTGCATTGGTGTTATGCATTTCAGCTTGGAGTCGATAAAATTCAATTTCGCGCCAATGATGATGGAGAACCAAGTAATACGGCCGGAATGCCTATTTATGGACAAATTCAATCTTTTGGACTGACGAATATTTTAGTCGTTGTAGTTCGTTTTTATGGTGGTATCAAGTTAGGCGTTGGCGGTTTGATAGCTGCTTACCGAACTTCGGCACAAATGGCATTGGAAGATGCTGAAATTATAGAAAAAACAATCGATGTTCATTATCTAATTTCCTTTGATTATAAAAACATGAATAAAGTAATGCGAGTTATCAAAGAAAAAAACTTAGAAATCATTTTTCAAAAAATGGAAATGAGTTGTGAAATTGAAATTGCAACACGAAAAAAAAATGCCGAAATAGTATTCGACATTTTTTCAAATTTATTTGAAGTTGAAATTAAATTAAAAGAATAGAATTCCTACTCTTTCAACAAGTCTAAAATATAATCAGGAGGCAAAACTGGACGACCTGTTTTCATATCTACAAACACCAAAGTTGAGTTGGCAATTGTTAATAACTCATCTTTCTCATTTCGTATCTCATAATCAAACTCAATTTTAACCGATTCTTGTTTTTTGAAAATTGTTTTAACAATTAATAAATCATCATATCTGGCAGGTTTTTTATAATTTATGTTTAAAGATACTACCGGAAGCATGATTCCATTTTCTTCCATCCATTTATATGAAATCCCAATGTTTCTGAGCCATTCAACGCGTCCCATTTCAAAATATTGCGCATAATTGCCATGGTAAACGACTCCCATTTGGTCTGTTTCTGAATAACGAACTCTTACGTTAATTTCGTGCTGTTTCATTTAGTTTATATTATATTTTTATTATATTTACATCATCAAAAAAATAACACTTACAACATTATTTTTTAAAAATCAATAGCCCTTTTATTTTTTTTTAACAAAAAATGTTCACATATTTGTTACCCCGAATTTTTAGAGAAAAACGTCCTTTTTCTTTGTGTAAGATAACCTTTAATAGTAAGAATAATTAATTAGAATTTATGAGCAAAACTGCGCAATCAGTATGGGAAAATTGTCTAGCGTTTATAAAAGACAATATTCAAGACCAGGCATTTAAAACTTGGTTCGAACCGATTAAGTCTGTTGAGCTAACCGATAACGCACTTTACATTCAGGTTCCAAGCAAATTCTTTTACGAATGGCTCGAAGAGCATTATGTTAAATTATTAAAAGTTGCACTTACCAAAGAACTCGGAAAAAATGCAAAGTTACTCTATAAAATTAAAATGGAGAACACTTATGGCAATAAACAACCTTTTACCGAACAATTACCAAGTAACAACAGAAGCTCTGTAAAAACACAAGAGGTTGACGCACCATTCAAAAATCTTAATCCTGAATTAAAAAATCCTTTTGTAATTCCAGGAATTAGAAACCTTAAAATTGAGTCGCAACTTAATGCTAACTACAGTTTTGATAATTTCCTTGAAGGTGATTCTAACCGTTTAGCACGTTCGGCTGGTATGGCTGTTGCCAATAAACCAGGTGGAACTTCTTTCAATCCACTATTAATTTTTGGTGGTGTTGGTTTAGGTAAAACGCACTTAGCACACGCTATCGGTGTTGAAATAAAAGATAAATATCCTGAAAAAACGGTGTTGTATATTTCTGCGGAAATTTTTACACAACAATATATTGATTCTGTTAAGAAAAACAACAGAAACGACTTTATCCATTTTTATCAGTTAATTGATGTATTGATTATTGACGACGTTCAATTCCTTTCTGGAAAAACTGGAACGCAAGATGTTTTCTTCCATATTTTCAATTATTTACATCAAAATGGAAAACAAGTAATTCTTACTTCTGACAAAGCACCAGTTGACATGCAAGATATAGAGCAACGCTTATTATCTCGTTTCAAATGGGGACTTTCAGCCGAATTACACCAACCAGATTATGAAACAAGAATTTCTATCCTAAAAAACATTCTATATCGTGATGGTGTTGATATGCCTGACGAAATTATAGAATATGTTGCTAGAAATATCAAATCGAATGTTAGAGAATTAGAAGGTGCTATCATCTCGTTAATCGCTCAATCTTCTTTCAATAAAAAAGAAGTTACTTTAGATTTGGCTAAGCAAATTGTAGAGAAATTTGTTAAAAATGTTAAACGTGAAATTTCTATTGATTATATCCAGAAAGTAGTTTCTGATTATTTCCAATTAGATTTAGACACTTTGCAATCTAAAACTAGAAAACGTCATGTGGTTCAAGCAAGACAGTTGGCAATGTTTTTTGCAAAAAAATTCACAAAAGCATCGTTGGCAAATATTGGTTCACAAATTGGAGATAGAGATCACGCAACTGTTCTTCATGCTTGCAAAACTGTTGATAATCTAGTTTCTACTGACAAGCAATTCAAAAAATTTGTTGAAGATATTCACAAGAAATTATCATTATAATTTTTTAGTTGTTTATTTTTGTAGTCTCAAATCTGCATAAAATAATTTTTAAATGACAACTAAAGTTTTAATGGTGTGTCTTGGTAATATTTGCCGTTCACCATTGGCAGAAGGAATATTAGCATCTAAACTTCCGCAAAATAAATTCACTGTTGATTCAGCAGGAACTGGAAATTGGCATATTGGGAAAAAACCCGATGAGCGTTCGATAGCCGTTGCCCAGAAAAACGGATTGGATATTTCTATTCAAAAAGCTAGACAATTTTCTAAAACTGATTTTGACAACTATGACTACATCTTTGTAATGGATAACACCAATTATTATGATGTAATTAGTCTTGCCGAAAATGAATCGCAGAAAAACAAAGTTGACCTAATTTTAAATGCACTTTTTCCAAATGAAAATGTTGATGTTCCTGATCCATACTACGGATTAGCAAATGGTTTTGACAATGTATACCAAATGTTAGATGAAGCTTGTACAGTTGTGGCTTCCAAATTAATTGAAAAACATCCTTATTAAGTTATGCAACAATTCGGTAAACTTTATCTTATACCAACCACAATGGGCGATTGTGAACCAATGGACGTTTTGCCACAAACGGTAAAAAGATGCCTTGATTTTATCGACGACTACATTGTTGAAAATGAAAAAACAGCTAGAAAGTTTATCAAAAGTGTACAACCTGAGAAAGTGCAAGCTTCATTAAGATTGAGCACCTTAAACAAACATACCGAAATTTCGGAACATAACAAGATGATTCAACCTTGTTTGGAAGGAAAAAATATTGGATTAATGAGCGAAGCTGGTTGCCCTGCCATTGCTGATCCTGGTGCTGCAATAGTCAAAATAGCACATGAAAAAGGAATTCAAGTTGTACCTTTGGTCGGACCATCTTCTATCCTACTAGCCATGATGGCATCTGGAATGAATGGACAAGGGTTTACTTTCAATGGTTATTTGCCAATTGATAAATCGGAGAAAAAAAGTGCTTTAAAAAATCTTGAAAAGTTATCTCACGACAAAAACCAATCACAGATTTTTATTGAAACACCTTATAGAAATAATAAATTACTAGAAGATTTAATTCAAACCTTACAACCAAATACTCATTTGTGTATAGCTACAGACATAACACTTCCGACAGAATACATCAAAACATTACGAGTAAATGACTGGAAAAAAACTAAAGTTGATTTACATAATAGACCGACTATTTTTATCATTCATAAAATGTAGTTTTAAAACACAAAAAAACCATTCGCCGCAACGAATGGTTTTTTTTTATGAATTACCTTTTATAATTTATCTTACTCTTGCATTATTATTGGCTACAATTCCCGAAGTTTCATAACCTCCAAACATTCTCATGTAACCCTTTACAGATGAACCGTATTTGTCTTTGCATTTTTTCTTACCGTTAGTATGTAAAAACCTTTTTACTGAACCTGCACCACCAAGATGAGCTGCAGCCAAAATTCCAGATTCAGTCACTTTTACACCACCTACAATTTTTCCTGAATACTTATTTATTTCTTTTTTTAATTCCCATTTGTTTTTAGAAACCAAAGCAATAAATGCTTTTTCTTGCATTTTAGGATTGTTTAAAAAAGCTAGACTATCAGTAATACCAACAGATTTTAGGGTTTCTTTACCAAATTGGTATTTTCCCATATAACCTAAGGTATTTATCTTTTTGTATTTACCTTGAGATTCTTTGAAAGCGATTGCTTCTTTGAAACCAATAAAAAATTTTCCTGTAAAAGGAACATTTAAACTTTTATATTCTATTGGATTTTCTGAAGGAAATAAGAAATGTAATTCATCATCATCGTTTACTTTAAACCAATCATAATCTTTGGCTTCTAAAGGTTTAAAACTAAAACTTAAAAAAGTAACTATTGCTAGTAACGACGAGTAAAATATCCATTTCTTTATCATAAAGTAGATTTCTTCGAAGACTGTCACTCTAGGAAATTTCTGCTCAGCAAAGATACTTTAACAATTTAATAAACTGACTAACAATACGTTAATATTGTCTAAAAATAGATGAAATGCCATTTAACATCGTCGAACTGCTTAAACTCGATTGTTGGACTAGGAATTTTCACAGTGTTAAAAATGGAAAAAATGGTTTTTAGCACATGCGATTTTGTTTCGATTTTGGTCAAATCAACATCAAAACTTAGGTAATATTGTCTTGCTCTTTTTGATTCTGGAAGGAAAATAGTATTGGTAAAACTATCGCTTCCGGTAATCATTCCTTCAGCTCCATAACCGACTGCCAAATTTAGCCATTTAGGAATTTTTGAACCTTTGAAAAAGGAATGCATATTAGCAGAAAGCCAATACGTTTGTCCGTTATAATCTTTGAAAACTTGCTCTGTGACCGAACTTCCTAATACATTTGGTCGTGCCGAAGCATAAGGTGTTGTGTGAAAAGAAAATTTTGGGACAATTCGTTGCTCTTTCCACAATAACTCTTGCGAAACAAATAAAGTAGTTCCTGAAGCATTTGCTAACAAATCGCCAACAGATGCGCCCCATTTACTTGAATACCCATCTAAAATTTCAATAGCAGAAAGCATTACAAATCCTGAAGTTGCGCCAAAAAGTAATTGATTTTTTTTGCTAACACCGCTCCAAGCCAAGGCATCACTACTAGCTTTACTTAGTTGATAAGCCGAGAAAACATGACCCGCTTTATCCATTTGGAGCCATTCGGCATTGTCATTTATGGTGTGAAAATCTGATTTTGGAAAATCTTTGTACCAAAGTTCGTTGAGTCCTACAAATGTTGCGGTTGCAATTGCTGCTTGCGAAATAATTACGCCATTTCTCCTCTGAATATTTAAAGAATCAGCTGGTTTTAGGAAATTGTCAATAGTTGTTTGTGCCAAAATAGATTGACACAAAAAAAATAGTATGTTCGATAAAAAGCTGAACTTCATAAACAAATAATTTAATATGTGCTATTCAGAAACTTCAAGTTGTCCAACTTTCTCCCAATTTTTATCAACATCTAATGTAGCATAAATGTAAACATTACTATTCTCACTTTTTTTATATGCCAAATCCTTTGCCAAAACAGCTTTTAAGTCATTTGGTGACAAACGATATATAGCACCAGTAGAAACATCTACAATATATCCAACAATTCCGCCAATCAGAATATTTCCCCATATCCAACCATTCATTTTTTTCTTTAAATCAACTTCATATTCCTTATACCCATCTAACTGTATCTTTACCTTATAATTACCATTTCTTTTTAATTTAGTTTCAAAAGGTGTTTTTCCAATCTCAACATTATCAACAAAAATTTTAGCATTTGTTGGTGTGCTATCAAATTTAATTTTTTGTTTAGATCCAGATACTATTGTAGCACAGCTAGCTGTCAAAAAAAATACAAGTAAACTGATTATGATTTTTGTCTTCATTTATATAATTATTACGTTTCTATTAATTTCTATCTTTTTATACCTTGATTATTAACCCATTCCACGTATTTTTGACGGTTAACTTCGTGTTGCAATGGTGTTACGGCAAATTCGTGGTAACCAAAGTTAGTCACGCTTGCGCAAAAATAGATGTACTCGTGTTTTTCAGGATTTAGTACAGCATCTAAAGCTGTAATATCAGGCATAGCAATTGGTCCAGGTGGTAAACCTTGATACATATAGGTGTTGTAAGGCGAATTGGTTTCTAAATCTTTGTACAAAACGCGTTTGATGACTTGATTGAAATCGCCAGAATTTTTCTTAACAGCATAAATAACCGTTGGATCGGCTTCCAGTTTCATTCCTTGATTGAGACGGTTTAGGTAAACGCCTGCTACTCTTGGACGTTCATCTCTTTTTACCGTTTCTTTATGTACAATTGAAGCTAAAATGGATACTTGAATTGGTGTTAAATTTTGAGCTTTGGCTTTTGCTAACCTTTCTTCTGTCCAGAATTTACGGTATTCCTTCGCCATTTTATCTCTAAATTTTTCGGCAGTTGTATTCCAGAAATATTCGTATGAATTTGGAATGCAAACAGCTAAAACATTTTCTTCGGTAAAACCATTATCTTCTAAAAATTGTTTGTCTTTGAAAGCATTTAGAATACTCAAACTATCACATTCGAGTTGTGAAGCAATTCTTCCTGCGAAATCTTCCAACCTTTCTTGGTTATTGAAAGCCAAATTTACTGGAACATTTTGACGAAGTGAGTTAATAATAGCGTTGCTTCCCATTCCTTTTTTGAGTAAAAAGCGACCTGGTTTTACATTTCTTGGATATGATTTTTTGTTTGCAGTTGTTTCAAATTTGTCCATATCTTCAATATAAGGACTTATAATTTTCTTTACATCTTCAAATTCGGAATCGGTTGGAATTTCAACATAAACTTGATTTTCAGTGAATTTGGTATTGGCACCAAAAATATCTCTGTATAATTTATAACCATAAACTCCAGCAATTGTGATGATTACAACTGCAATAATGCTAACTACTTTTTTGATATTCTTCAAAACTTTTTATTTATTAATTGATATAAACTTTCATCTTGGTACTTACCGTCGATCAAATTCCATTCTTTTTTGTCGCCGATTTTTTGGAATCCAAATTTAGTAAAAAGGTTTACACTTGGTTCATTTTGTGGATTAATATTAGCAAATAATTGATGTAGGTTCAATTTTGAAAAGGCAAAATCAATCAACAAACCTAATGATTCTGTACCAATTCCCGAATTTCTATCTTGATTTTCTTTAATAACAATTCCAATTCCTGCACGATTATTACTTGGATCAAAGTCGAATAAATCGATTAACCCAATAGCAGAAAAGTCATTGTTTTTACAAATAGCCAATCGTAATTGTTTGGCTTCATATATATCTTGATGCGCATTTTCTAAATATTGACGAATAAGAAATTTGCTGTAAGGTGTTTGGGTGTTGCTCACGTGCCAAATCGATTCATCGTTTTCTATTGCATATACAAACTCCAAATCGTCTGGTTCGAGTGCTCGTAAATAGATATTGTTTCCTTTTAAAGTCATTTCTAAGTTTAAGAGTTTAAATGTTTATGAGTTTAAAAGTTTACTTCTATTTTCCCTTCAAAAACAAATGCTGCTTTTCCTTCTAAAAAGACGTTTTGATAACCTTTTACTGTTTTTTCAAATGAAACTTTCAATTTTCCGCCTTGAACATCTAGATCAATTTGTGATGATTTAGTTTTTTCTATTGCGTTCATGGCTATTGCTACTGCAGTTGCACCTGTTCCGCAAGATAATGTTTCGTCTTCAACACCGCGTTCGTAAGTTCGCAATCTAAAATGATTATCAGCTAATTGTGAAACGAAATTTACATTACTACCTACTTTTCCATATAAATCGGAATAGCGAATTTCGGCTCCATTTGCTTTTACATCATAATTTTCAATATCATTAACCAAAGTTACATGATGTGGTGAACCCGTATTTAGGAAAATATATTCGTCTTCAATTTTTATAGTATCAACATCTTTCATTTGAAGAGAGACTATCCCGTTTTCAAAAATCGTTGCTTGGTGCAAACCATCAGTTGCTATGAAAGTAGTCTTATCTTGAATTACATTCAAACTTTTGGCAAAAGCTACAATACATCTTCCACCGTTGCCACACATGGAACTCTCATTTCCGTCAGAATTGTAATAAACCATTCTAAAATCTGTCGAATTGTCATTTTCTAGCAATAGTAATCCGTCAGCTCCAATACCAAAACGGCGGTCACAAAGTGTTTCAATCAGATTGGTATCATTTTTGGGAAAATAATTTTGACGATTATCAATCATGATAAAATCATTTCCTGTTCCTTGGTATTTGTAAAATTGAATGTTCATTTTTATTTTTGTCTTGGAACAAAAGTACAAACTATTAATGAAAAGTTAATCATTGTTAAACACACGTTAAACTAGTTTTTTGTTAAAATTTTAGATTTAATTTTACGTTAGTATTTCAAAACACATAATAATATGAAAAAATTTGGAAGTTTATTTTTAGTTTCTCTATTAAGTGGCGCCACAACTTTAGGTGCTTACAAATTATTTTTTGAAAACAATAATCCATCAGATTCAATCGTCTCGATGGCGCCAAGTAATTTTACTAGGAATGTTGGTTCTGCTGATGGAAATTTAGATTTTACGCAAGCTGCCGACAAGACGGTTCATTCGGTTGTTCACGTAAAAAATGTCTCATTTAGAACAGTTTCCAATCCGATTATGGAATTTTTCTACGGTTTTAGAGGCGGACAACAACAAGAACAAGTTGGTACAGGTTCGGGTGTTATTATTTCTGAAGATGGTTATATTGTAACCAATAATCACGTGATTAAAGATGCATCAGAAATTGAAATAACTCTGAACAATAAAAAATCATACAAAGCAAAATTGATTGGAACCGACTCCAAAATGGATATTGCATTACTAAAAATTGATGCTGATGAAAAATTACCTTACACTGTTTTTGCCGATTCTGATACTGTAAAAGTGGGTGAATGGGTTTTGGCAGTCGGTAATCCGTACAACTTAAACTCAACAGTTACAGCAGGAATTGTTTCTGCAAAAGCTAGAAATTTAGATACAAGAGGAATTCAATCTTTTATTCAAACAGATGCTGCTGTAAATCCGGGAAATAGCGGTGGCGCATTGGTGAATACTCGTGGCGAATTGATTGGAATTAACACGATGATTTCATCGCAAACGGGTTCTTATGTGGGTTATTCATTCGCAGTTCCGTCTAATATTACTAAAAAAATCATTGAAGATTTGATGGAATATGGAAATGTACAACGAGGAATTTTAGGCGTTGAAGGTGCTGAATTGAATGGTGCAGCTTCAAAAGAATTAGGAATAAAACAAACGCAAGGTTTTTACGTAAGTAAAGTAAATAAAAATTCTGGTGCCGAAAAATCGGGAATAAAAAGTGGTGATGTGATTATAAAATTAGACAATCAAAGTATTGGAACTTATGCTGAATTATCAGGATATATAAACACAAAACGACCAAATGATAAAATTCAAGTAACCATTATTCGTGATGGAAATACCAAAGTTATTCCTGTGACTTTGACCAAAAATGAATTTATTTCAACTGAATTTAAAGGTTTAGAATTAGAAAATATCGATGCTTCGGATAAGAAAAAATTCAAAATAGATTATGGTGTTCGTATCAAAGATTTGTCTAACGAAAGATTGGAGCAATATGCAGATGAATTAAAAGGTGGCGTAATTTTGAAAATTGGAAATGTAAAAATTAATGACATCGAAACACTTTCAAAAATTATTTCAGAAGTTGATGAAAACCAAAGTGTTCAAATGGAATTGCTTACTGCAAATGGACAAATTATTCGATTGATTTTATAATCTTAAATTAATTTAATATAAAATAGGAAGTGTGTTAATCGTTTTACATTAACACACTTTTTTTATAGTAAGTTTTTTTTTCTAATCAATAGCCAAATCACAATAGGTGCACCAATTATCGAGGTTATGGCATTGATTGGTAATGTAAAATCCAATCCTGGTAATTGCGAAATCATATCACAAAAAAGCATCAAAATGCCACCTATCAAAATTGTACTCCAAAACAATATTTTATGATTACTCGTTTGAAAAAGTAATTTTGCTAAATGTGGAACGGCTAATCCAACAAAAGCAATTGGACCAGCAAAAGCCGTAATGCTTCCTGCTAAAATGCTCGTAGCAATTATAATTACATATCTTGATTTTTTTACATTCAAGCCCATACTTTTGGCGTAATTTTCACCAAGTAACAAGGCATCAAGCGATTTTATTGAAAGTAAACTCAATAGTAAACCAAGTAATACGGCAATAGATAAAACCAAAATATTTTGCCAAGATATATTGCCCAAATTTCCCATGCTCCAGAACGTAAATTTCTGCAATTGTTCTGCCGAACTAAAATAGGTCAAGACCGAAACAATCGCACTAGTAAAACTACTGAACATCAAACCTACAATTAGTATAGTTGCGGTATCTCTTAATCTTTGCGAAATGATTAGAACTAGTAACATTACCAAAAAACTGCCTAAACAGGAAGCTAAAATGATGGTAAATTCAATATTAGTAGTACCAAATCCTAAAAAACTAGATGTCAAAATTACAAGTGCAACTCCTAAACTTGAACCAGAACTTAATCCTAAAACATAAGGACCAGCAAGCGGATTTCTGAATAATGTTTGCATTAATAAACCAGAAATTGATAATCCAATTCCAACTAAAATGGCTGTTATGGCTTTAGGTAATCTAAAGTTAAAAATGATGTATTCCCAAGTGTCTTTGCTTGCCATTGAACCCAATAAACTCTTAAAAACTTCTTTTAAAGGAATGGCAACTTGCCCGAAAGAAATGTTCAATAAAAATGCCAATAGCAATAGCAATGACAATATTGAAAAAAGAAAAGTATTTCGGGTTTTGTACATTTTTTGAATTTTAAACCATTAAGGAATTAAGATTCATTAAGGTTTGAATTATTGCAAAGTTGAGAAAAATTCGTGAAATGGCAACATCTTTTAATTTGTGTAAATTCGTGTAATTCGTGTGAAAAACTACTTCAACTTCTCGAAAAAGAACGGTTCATAACCAACTAATAATTCTGGATGCAAAATTTTGACTAAATCTTTCAATACAATATCTGGTCGATTTGGTGCTAATTCGTAATACAAAACACCGCCAGTTTTCCCTTTTTTAGCTGCAAATGAATACACATTTTTATTTTGAAAAGCTTTAAATTGTGCATAATGTGAATTGGCTTCGGTCATTTCTGTTAAAGTTGAAAATTGCCCTGATGTTATCCAAAAGTCTGCGTCTTTGGCTTTTTCAAAAACAGTTTCAAATGATAATGATAAACTACCTGTTCCTGTTGTTTCTTGCCATAAATAATTAGAATTGGCTTCTTTCAAAATCAAGCTGCCCCAACTTGTTCCACTTGGTAAATACCATTTTCCTTCAAAAATATCTCCTGCTAAAATAGTTGGTTTAGAAGTTGCTTTTTTAGCAATTTCAATAGTCTTGAGATATTCGTTTTCAATTTTAGAGAAGATTTCGTTTGCTTGTTCTTGTTTGTCATATAAAGCTCCAAAAAACTTTATCCATTCTGCTTTTCCCAATGGTGTTTGTTCGTTCCAATCGCCGTTTAGCAAAACTTTTAAGCCACTTTTCTCTAAATTATCTAAAGTCGGATTATTGTTATCTAATCCATAGCCAATAATAACATTAGGTTGTAAATCGATTAAAACTTCAGTATTCAAGGATTGATTATTTCCTAATTCTTTAATTTTTTTTGCATCAATCAAAGCACGAACTTTTTCTGATGATACGTAAGCAAGATTTGGAAAACCTACCAATGTTTTTTCTTCATTCAACATTTCCAACGAAGGAATATGCGTTGTTGAAGTCACTACAATCGATTGAATTGGAACATTTATAACAATGTTGTTTTTTAGAGAATCTGGAATAATGCCGTTTTTCTTTTTTAAGATGTATTGGTAGGTTTTTGAAGCTTTTGGCCAAGGATTTTTAACAGTTACGATTGAATAGCTTGAGTAATTTTCAATCGAAAATCCGTTAGCATATTTAACTGTATTTATGGTAGTTATTTCAGATTGAGCTTTGGTTTCTTTTTTACATTGTACAAAAAGAAATAAGAATAAAAGTGGTAAAATAAATCTGAAAGTAGTCATTGTTCTATTTTTTGACAAAAGTAAAACAATGTTTCAATAAATGGATGCTTGTGTAGCAAATGATACAAAATTCAATTTAATTAGCTAGTAGATTTGCAGAAAAATAAGTTATGAGAGACAACTCAAACACTTTCATGTATATCGTTGGCGGAATCATTTTGCTACATTTTGTAGTTGGATTTATTTGGCTGATTTATAAATTTTCTAAAAAGAAAGAAGATAAATAATTACTCTTTAATCAATTTGTAATTAGTTTTTTGTCCATTTTCAAATTCAAGATTTAAGAAATAAACTCCTGAATTCAATTGAGATGAAAAGTTGTCAATTTCATTTTTTGAAAAAGAATCAATTAGTTTTTTTCCTGAAAGATCAAATAATGAATAATTTGTAATTGTTTTTTCAGTTTGAACAGTGAAATTATTTTGAAATGGATTTGGATAAATTTGAATAGTTGATTTATTGAATGATTCGTTTGATAATAACATTGGAACTCCGATTAATTCTGAAAATTCGATAACTGAATCTAAATTGTCTAATGCATTTTTTAATTCTGCAATATCACCATCAAAATAAATTGAATATACTTCCAAACAACAAACACTAGTTGGGTATTCCTGAACCATTTGTTTTACATTATACGTTTCAAAAATTTGATTTAATTGTTCGTTATTGGTTAATACATTCCCATTAGAATTTATTCCTACAGGATTTCCATTTGTAAGACTAGCTAAATTAATTATTAGAATATCGGCATAAGTTGGAAAATAATATTCAGGGGATTCATAACAAAGTCCAACTTTAAAAACATTTTCATTATTGTTCAAATCTGCAACAAAAGCGGATATGTTTGTCCCTAAATAATTAAAAAATATTATCATTTTGTCATTCATTTCACCTTGAATACAATTATATACTTCATGGGAAATTAATATCGAATTGATTGAAGAATCAGAAGTTTAATAACCTTCACTTGGAGAAAGTGGAACAATATTTTCAATTTGAATATAAAAACCCTCATTGAAAGTTACTTGAACATATCTTGCATTTGCAACAAATCCTACTAGTAAAAAAGTAAAAAGTAATAGTTTTTTCATAACAAATTGGTTTTTAGTAGTGTAAAGATAAGCGTTTTTTCTTAAATATTAAATTGTATAAATAATTATTTTCATACCTTTGCCTTCGAATTAAGGTTGTGGTTCACACGAATCGCATTAAAAGGGAATTAGGTTAAAAACCTAAGCTGTTCCCGCAACTGTAAGCTAATAAGCTTGTTGATGCTACAAAGTCATTGTCACGCATTGCGTGATGAGAAGACAATCAATAAGACGCAAGCCAGGAGACCTGCCTTTTTTCTTAACAAATATCGAATCTTCGGGAAAAAAGATTCTGAAATTATGACTTTAAGAAAACAGTTTTTTTTCGTGCTTGTGTTGGTGTGTCAATTAGTTTTGTCGCAAAATGATACTATTTTCTTAAAAGATGTTCAAGTTTCTGATTTAAATTTAACTACTTTTTCGGGTTCGTTATCGGTTCAAAAACTGAATGATTCTATTATTGCTAAAAATCAATCTTCATTGACTTCGTTACTCAATTATAATTCGGTAGTTTATTTCAAAGAAAACGGATTAGGAATGGTTTCGTCTCCATCTTTTAGAGGAACAACAGCGCAACAAACAGCCGTTATTTGGAACGGAATAAACATAAATTCACAATTTAACGGGCAAACTGATTTTAATACAATAACCACTCGAAATTATAATTCTGTTACTGTTAGAGCTGGCGGCGGAAGCGCTATTTACGGCAGTAGCGCCATTGGCGGAAGTATTCATTTGAATAACGAAATGGTTTTCAAAAACAAATTTGAAAACGATTTGTTTCTTTGTTATGGAAGTTTCAATACTTTCGATTCAAGTTTTAGAAGCACATTTTCTAACAATAAAGTTAGCGTCAATTTCAATTTTTCTCAAAATAGTTCTGATAATGATTATCCTTTTTTGAATTCTAATTTGAAAAACACCAATGGGCAATTTTACAATAATAGCTATAATTTTAGCTTTGGTTACAAATTAAATAAATCGAATATTTTCAGGATTTATAGTCAATTTTATGATAGTGAAAGACATTTTTCTGCCGCTATTGAATCAAAATCTGAAAGTAAATACCAAGATGTAAATAGCAGAAATTTAGTAGAATGGTTTTATTCAACTTCCAAAATAGTTTCAAATTTCAAGCTGGCTTTTTTAACTGAAAAGTATCGATATTTCAACAATTACAATTTTGAAAATTTTGAGACATCAAATGCTGAAACATTTATTATCAAATATGGTTTGGAATATAAATTTTCTCCCAAAATTAAATTGAATGGAATTATTGACTATTCCGGTACAAAAGGAATTGGTAAAAACATTGGCGAAAATAAACGAGATATTGGTGCTTTTTCATTGTTGTTAAATCATAAAATTTCTACTTATTTTCAATATGATTTAAGTATTAGAAAAGAAGTTACAGATGCTTATGAAAGTCCAATTTTGATGGCTTTTGGTTCAAATTTCAATGTGAATTCTAACTATAAAATTAAATTAAATATTTCCAAAAATTTCAGAATACCAACTTTTAATGATTTGTATTGGGTTGGATCTGGAAATCCTAATTTGAAACCGGAAAGTGCTATTCAGAGTGAAATAGGGCATGAGCTCGCTTTTAAAAACATTGATATTAAAGTTACATCTTATTATAATTCAATTTCAAATTTAATTAGATGGATTCCTCAAAATTCTGTTTGGAAACCTGAAAATATTGATAATGTAACGAGTTATGGAAATGAAGTTTTGGTTAACTATAAAAAGCAAATTGCAAAACATTTTTTTCAAGTAAATTCGAGTTATGCCTACACCATTTCCGAAAATGAAAAGACTAGTAAACAATTAACCTATGTGCCGTTTCATAAATTTACAGCTGGTTTTGCTTATAATTTTAAGAAGCTAAACGTCAATTATCAATATCTTTTCAACGGATTTGTTTACACACAAAGCGACCACGAAGCTTTTATAAAATCATATAATGTTTCAAATCTTGCATTAGCATACGATTTTGGAAAAGAAAATAAATACAAACTAGGTTTTCAAACCCAAAACCTGTTCAACGAAAACTATCAGAGTGTAGCTTACAGACCTTTGCCTGGTAGAAATTATTTAATAAATTTAACTCTAAAATTATAAAAAATGAAATGTAACAAACTGTTTTTATTAGTATTATTTAGCTCGCTATTCTTTGTTTCTTGCGATCCAGAAGAAGATACTCCACCATTGTATACATCAAAAGGCACTTACGACAGTGGTGTTCTGGTTTTGAATGAAGGTCAATATGGACAAACTAACGCATCTATTTCGTATATATCTTTTGATTTGAATACAACTAAAAACAACATTTTTGGTTTAGAAAATAATATTAGTTTAGGCGAAACAGGTCAAACCATTGGTTTTTATAACGATTTGGCATACATAATTGTAAATGGTGGAGATAAAATTGAAATAGTTAATAGATATTCGATGAAAAAAACAGGAACAATTTCATCAGGATTAAGTAGCCCTCGTTATATAACTTTTATAAATGGCAAAGGTTATGTGACATGTTGGGGAGAAGAATCAATAACGAGTGATGATTATGTGGCGGTGGTTAATCTATCTAGTAATCAGGTTGTTAAAAGTATTCCTGTTGTTGAAGGTCCAGAGTTTATCACAGATTATAATAATAAGTTGTATATTTCACATGCAGGCGGTTGGAATCAAAACAATAAAGTAACTATTATTAACGGTGCAACTGATGTTATCGATGGAATGCCAATTGTTGTGGGTGATGTGCCTAATGAACTTATTGTGCATGATGGATACTTATGGATATTTTGCGCTGGAAATCCAAGTTATGCTGCTGGAGGTGAAACACCAGCCAAAATTGTAAAGATGAATCTATCGACAAATACTATTACCACTTTCAAAACATTTGCTAGTTCAACTTATTCTACAAACATGTCAATTTTTGGTTCATTTGTTTATTATTCTTTTGGAAATACTGTTTACAAGGAAATAATAGAACAAACCAATCCTGCCACACCATTAAAAAATTTTAATACCAATTCAGTAAATGTTTACTCAATGGCAGTTAAAAACAACCTTATTTATGTTGGAGATGCACCTACTTTTGATGGTAATGGAAATGTGAAAATTTTTGCTAATGGTGATAGAATTGAAACTGATGGTTCAGGTACACAAGTATATCCTTTTGGAAAGTTGATGAAAACTGTAAATGTAGGAGTTTCTCCAAACGGTTTCTACTTCAACCAATAATTTTATAATTACAATTTACAAAAATGGCTACCAATTAAAGTAGCCATTTTTTTTATTTTATAAGAGGAACTTTCTCCAAATACATATCAGTCCCAATTTCATTAAGTGATTTAGAATCTTTGAAATCTTTAAATTCTTTATGTTGAGGTTGGTTACTTCTTCCGCCGGTAGTGATTTTGATAATTGCAGCATTTAATAATGGTTCTGTACTTTCACCAAGAACACCAAGATTTCCATAATTTTCTTTGATTAATTCGTCTGGTTGCAAACCGTTTATATAATCTCCAAAGTTGTTTTTATTGGTAATTTTTAGCACCAAAGGTTGCATTGCATGTTTATGTTTGGTATTGATGTCGCTTTTGGTAAAAGTTGGCGAATCGTATAAGGTTATTGAACCAACATTTTTTCCAACTGTAATATCACCAATTTGAACAACATTTATATAAGGTTCCAATCCGTTAATGACTAATTCACTTGCAGAAGCTGTACTTTTGGAAGTTAAAACATGCACTTTATTCAAATTCAAGCTGTTTATAGCTTGACCGTTTCCTATTGTGCTAGGAAATAAATCTATCAATTCGGATGGATTATTTTGATTGAAATAAGCTTGGGCTTTTGCATTCCATTGTTGTTTGCCGAAAATTTGTCCATTAAACTGCCCTGTAATCATACTTGCTAATCTTCCAGCAGTTGCAATTGAGCCACCAGAATTGTAACGTAAATCCAAAACTAAATCTGTTACGCCTTGCGATTTTAACTGTCCAAATGCTGCATTCAACTGCGATTCATACTGAGAAAAAAAACCGTTATACATCAAATAACCTATTTTTTTATTTCCAGATTCAATAACCTTAGTTAAATAAACAGGGTTTTCAGAAAGAACCGATTTTGTCAAGATTATCGATTGTCCATTTGGCGTAATGTTTCCATTGTCATAGTTTGCTAGATTGATGGTGTAAGTAGTATTTTTACCAAGCAGTTCATCAATATTATTCAAAGGGTTTTCAGCATTATGTTTGTCATTATATAATTCTACACCGTTTACAGCATAAAATAACATTCCACGGGTCACATTTTTAGCAACAGCATCAGAATTCGGTAAAACATATCTAACCCAACCAAAAACAACACCGTTATCTCCGTTTTTATATTTCAAACCATAATCCATTCCGTTATTTAAAGTTGTGCCTGACAGAATTCCTTCTAATTGTGAATAATCAGAAAAAAGTACGCTAAATCTATCAATTGCTTCTCCTTCTGGAAATTGACTGATGGGTTTGTTCAATAAATGTTGAAATAAATCATTTGGATTTGAATAGCCATTTAGAAAATTATTCAATTCGGTTTGATTTCCAAAACGATTATCAGCTAAGTCTGGTTCGTCAGCTTGCCATAAATAATACAAATTCAAGCCTTTCCATATAAAATTGTTGACCTGTAAGTTTTCAGGAACATAATTATCTTCTTGTTTTTCGCAGCTAGCGAATACTAAGAAAAGTAGCAGTATTATTTTAAATTTATTTGCCATACTATTTTAATTTTATCAAAAGTAAGAAAAAAATAATTTTATTTGTAACAAAATATATCCTCATTCGTCTTGACTATATAAGCGCAAACCAAACCAACCAAAATGCACCAAAAAGAGTTTATACAATTAGTTACACCTTTCAAAGATAAAGTCTTTCGATTGGCTAAGCGATTGCTAATAAGCACTGAAGAAGCCGAAGATGCGACACAAGAAGTAATGGTGAAATTATGGAACAAAAACGATAATTTAGACGCTTACACAAGTTTGGAGGCTTTTGCCATGACAACGACCAAAAATTATTGTTTGGATCAATTAAAATCGAAAAGAGCAAGTAATTTGCAATTAGTTCATTCTAATTATGAAGACAAACAAGTTGGATTGTTGCAAAAGATAGAAGATACAGACAGTTTGAGTTGGGTAGAAAAAATAATAAACGAATTACCCGAACAACAAAAACTAATTGTTCAAATGCGAGATGTTGAACAATATGAATTTGAAGAAATAGCCAAAATGCTAAACATGAATGAAACGGCTATTCGAGTAGCGCTTTCGAGAGCAAGAAAAACGATACGCGAAACAATGCAAAAAACACATAGTTATGGAATTGAATAGAATAGAAAAATTACTAGAAAACTACTTTCAAGGAGAAACCAATCTTGCCGATGAACAAGAATTGAAAAACTACTTTGCAAGCGGAAATGTTGCTCCTAACTTGAAGCAATATCAATCGGTGTTTGGTTATTTTTCTGAAGCTAAAAATGAAAAATTTACCAAAGAAATTGTGATTCAAAACAAAAAGAAAAACACTGTTTGGTTGTCAATTGCGGCTTCTGTTACAATCTTGTTAGGTGTTGGAGTTTTTAGTTATCTAAACATGGAAACCAAAAACAAAACAACTGGCGAACTTGGAACCTATGATGATCCAGAAGTTGCTTTTAGAGAAACCCAAAAAGCTTTAAATATGGTTTCTGAAAATGTAAATGTTGGCATAAAAAGTGTAGAGTATGTTAATGAATATCAAGAATCAAAAAATTTAATATTTAAATAGAATCAATGGCAATTTCAATGTCAAAAATCAATTTCAATAAAAAAGAAGATTTTATTAATTTTTCAAATTTCTTAAATCGGTGTTCCTATTAAATAAATCAAATTTAATTATCAATCAATAAAGTAAAAATCAATTTAAAAATCAAGAATCATGAAGAAAGTAATTTTAATTATCGCATTTGTATTTGTTTCAAATACCTTTTTTGGTCAAGCTGCCTTCGATAAATTTGACGGCCAAGACGATGTAACTTCTATTATTGTCAACAAAAAAATGTTTGAGTTGATGAGCAAAGTCAAAATGGAAGCATCAGATAAGCAAGCGCAACAATATCTAAGTTTAATAAAAAAATTAGACAACCTAAAAGTATTTACAACTTCAAGTACAAGAGCTACTGCCGAAATGAAAGCTGCTGCCGAAAAATATACCAAAACGGGTGGTTTGGAAGAATTAATGCGTGTGAATGATGGTGGAAAAAACATCAAAATAATGGTAAAATCAGGTGCTTCTGATAGTCAAATTAAAGAATTATTAATGTTTATTGATGGTTCAAAAGCAAACGAAACCGTTTTGATGTCATTAACAGGAAACTTCGATTTAGACGAATTATCAGTTCTAACAGATAAAATGAAAATTCCTGGTGGCGAAGATTTGAAAAAAGCTACTAAAGGCAAAAAATAATAACATGAAATCAATCATCAATCAATTAACGATCATTGCTTTGTTTTTGCTTGTAAGCTGTGATTCAAAGCCATCTTTACAAAAATATTTTGTAGAAAATTCAGAAAACAAAGATTTTGTTATGCTTGATATTTCGCCAAGTATTTTGAAAATAGATGAGAAAAAAATGTCGATAGCTCAAAAAGAAGCATTCCAATCTTTTGAAAAAATGAATGTGCTGGCTTTTAAAATAAATGATAAAAACAAAGCTCAATTTGAAACCGAAAGAGCCAAAGTCAATTCAATTTTAAAAGACGAAAAGTACCAACAATTAATGAAATTTGGTTCAGGAAAAGAAGGCGCATCGGTTAGTTTTGTTGGAACAGACGACAATATTGAAGAATTCGTTTTATACGGAAATCAAAAAGACAAAGGATTTGCAGTCGTGAGAGTTTTAGGAAATAAAATGAATCCAACAAGCATCATGGAAATGATTTCAATTTTGAAAGATTCCAATTTTGATATGGAACAACTCAAACCATTGCAACAACTTTGGGAAAAAGACACAATTAAATAAAAGGTTGAGGTTAGTTAATTGCAAAAAAGCGTCAAGAAAGAAATTTCAAGACGCTTTTTTTATGTGTTAAAATTGATTGAACTATTTTTTGTTCAAGGCAGCACTCATTTCCATAGAAATTGCTGAACGCTCCATTTTTAATTTTCCTGACATTGTTTCAATAACAATTGTTGTATCGCCCAATTCAGCAATTTTTCCGTGCAAACCACTTTTGGTTACAATTTTGTCGCCGACTTTTAGTGTGCTTTCAAATTCTTTTTCTTTTTTAGCTCTTTTTTGTTGTGGTAATATCATAAAAAAGTAGATAACCACGAACATTAATATAAAAGGTAAAAACGTTTGTATTTGTTCCATAATAATTTTTTTAGTTTATTTTATTTGAGCTTTTATTGTTAATAATTCTTTTCCAACTTCAGTGTTTGCTGTAATTGTAACCGATTTTTGCTGATTACCCGATTTTCCAGCTGAGTTGAAAGAAACTTTAATTTTTCCACTTTCACCAGGTTTGATAGCTTCTTTTGGGTATTCAGGAATTGTACAACCACATGAACCTTGAGCGTTTGAAATTACCAAATCCTCTTTTCCAGTATTTTTAAATTTGAATGTATAATCAACTTTACTTTCAGGTTTTATAACACCAAAATCATGTTCATTTTTTTCAAATGACATTACAGCCGTTCCTGTTGCAGGAGCATTTGTTTTTGATTCAGTTGTTGGATTCGTTGGAATTGTTTGTTGTTGTTCTGTAACTTTATTTTCTGGATTCATTGTGGCAATTCCAGTACTTGGATCAGTTGTAGCTTCTTTTTTGCAAGATGAAAAAAGTAATCCGAGTGTTAGTGTGGCAATAAAAATTGTTTTCTTATTCATAATTAATTGATTTTAATTACATTAAACCTCTACCAGTTTTTAATAATCGTTTGTTTTGTTCTAATTCTTTTACCAAATTATCCAAAATTCCATTAATGAAAATACTACTTTTTGGAGTTGAATATTCTTTAGCAATTTCAAGATATTCATTAATGGTAACTTTAGTTGGAATAGAAGGGAATTTTAAAAATTCACAAATTGCCATTTTAAGCAAAATTGTGTCAATTTCTGCAATTCTTTCTGTATCCCAATTAGGTGTTTTATCTTCAAATTCTTTGGCTAATTCTTTTTCGTTTAAAATCGTTTTTCTAAAAAGATTGCTAACAAATTCTTTGTCTTCGGTATCTTTATACAATCTCGAAACTCTAAACGAATCTTCTTTTCCGTTTTTGATAGCTTTCAATTGTCTGATGATTTCAGTATTAACTAACGGAATATCATCAATCCAAGTTAATTTGTTATCTTCAAGATATTCGTATAATTTTTCGTTTGGAGCAATAACTTCCATAAAAATAGACGCAATAAATTCTTTGTCTTCTTCAAAAGTATTTACATTATTTCGCATATAAGTTGCGTACAAATCACTTTCTTTTATAGCATTCAAAAGAATATTGATGTAATCGTCGTTAAGATTCCAAGTATTGATTTTTCTATCTTGAAGTGCAATGCTTAGCGAATTATTTTCTTCTAATAATTCTAAAATGGCATTATTGACAAATTTTTTATTTGGATTTTTTTCTTCTTTAGTAGCTAGATGTTTCTCGGCCGATTTTTGAAGAAAAACAACTTCTTTTTTTCTTATTTCTACAAGTGCTGCAAGTAGTGTTAAGTACAAATCTTGAATGTTTTCGATACTGTAAAGTAAAAATTTCTCTTCTTTTTCGATTGAATCAGAACCATTTTGATGCATGGCATAAATCGATTGCATTACTTTTACGCGGATATGTCTTCTATTTAACACTTGGTAAGAACTTTTATTGGTTTAAAAAATAACGGAGCAAAAGAATTTCTTTCGCTCCGCAAAAATAGTAATAATATTGTAACGCTAAATTATTTTGCGTTTTCTTTTTTTCTTTGTTCAATTCTTTCTTCAGCCATTGCTAAAGCAGCTTGATAGGTTGTCAAACCTTTTGAATTTGCTAAATCAAAAATAGCCAAAGTTGTATTGTAGATATTTTCAGTTCTTCGCATAGCTTCTGCTTTGTCATACTTAGCAATTTCTCCATAAACATTGATGATTCCACCAGCGTTAATTAAGAAATCTGGAGCATAAAGAATACCTTTTTCTTTCAAAATTTGACCATGAATTACTTCATTCGCCAACTGATTATTAGCAGCACCAGCAATAACTTTAGCTTTAATTCTGTTGATTGTATCATCGTTTACAGTTGCTCCAAGTGCGCAAGGTGCGTAAATATCAACATCTGCTCCGTATAAATCATCGCCTCTAAAAATTGAGGCACCATATTTTTTGCTAACTTCTTCCAAACGACTTTCATTGATGTCAGTAATTTGTACCAGAGCACCTTCTTTAGAAAGAAAATCAACTAATGTTTCACCAACATGGCCAATTCCTTGCACCAACACTTTTTTGCCGTCTAACTTTTCAGAACTAAATTGGTATTTGGCGGCAGCTTTCATCCCCATATAAACACCGTATGCAGTTACAGGCGATGGATTTCCAGAACCACCAATGGCTTCAGAAATTCCAGTTACATAAGGTGTTGATTTGCGTATTAAATCCATATCTGGAGTTGTTGTACCAACATCTTCAGCAGTAATATATTTTCCGCTTAGAGAGTTAACATACTCACCAAATTTGGTAATCAATTCGGGTGTTTTATCTAATTTAGAATCGCCAATAATAACGGCTTTTCCACCACCAAGGTTCAATCCAGAAATAGCTGATTTATAAGTCATTCCTCTTGATAAGCGCAAAACATCATTTAATGCTTCCCATTCGTTGGTGTATTTCCACATTCTAGTGCCACCAAGTGCCGGTCCTAAAACTGTGTTGTGAATTCCGATTATTGCTTTTAAACCAGTATCTTTGTCGTTGCAAAAAACAATTTGCTCATGATTATCAAACGATACTTGACCAAAAACAGGATCAACTTTGTGAAGTTCTTTAGCATTAATTACTTCTGTAGTCATAAATTTTTAATTTTAGATATTGAGGTTTTATCAAAATGACATCGCAAAATTAAGATTAAAATCAAAATATCGCACTAATTTTTGAAATAATTAGTAATTTGTTAATAAAAAGGGCTATTTGTGCTATTTGCTAAAATTATTTTTTAATTTGTTTTTTAACTAAAAAACATAAAAAAACTTGTATTTTATTTTAAAATAATGAAAGAATTACAATATTTAAATAAATATTTCATCAAATATAAATACCATTTTTTGTTTGGTATTCTTACAACTATTGCAGCACAAATATTTTCGCTTTTTACACCTAAATTAATTAGCAAATCATTTAAAGCAATTGAAGAGCATTCACAACATTTAGCAAGTGATGTTGTGCAGAAAGAGCTTTTTCATAATCTTTTATTAATTATTGTTACGGCTTTAGTCGCTGGATTTTTGTCTTTTATGATGCGTCAAACCTTAATTGTAATGTCAAGACACATCGAATTTGATTTGAAAAACGAAGTATTTCGACAATATGAAAATTTATCACAAAATTTCTACAAGCAAAATCGAACAGGCGATTTGATGAATCGTATAAGCGAAGATGTTTCCAAAGTTAGAATGTATGTTGGGCCAGCCGTTATGTATTCTATCAATACGTTTATTCGTTTTGCAATTGTGATTGCTTATATGTACGATGTCTCGCCGCGATTGACGCTTTATACACTTTTGCCATTGCCAATATTATCATATGCTATTTTCAAATTGAGCACGCAAATTAATAAACGAAGTACCATTTTTCAGCAATATTTATCTAAAATTTCGAGTTTTACACAAGAAGTTTTCTCTGGTGTTCGAGTTATAAAAGCTTATTCACTTGAAGCTCAATACCAAAAAAATCTAGTTGATTTATCCGAAGAAAGTAAGATAAAAAGTATGAGTTTGGCAAGAGTTCAATCCTTATTTGGGCCTTTGATGTTGGCGCTAATTGGAGTCAGTAACTTGGTTGTAATCTATTTTGGTGGAATGATGTACATTGAAGGAAAAATAGACAATATCGGAATCATTGCAGAGTTTATTTTGTATGTCAATATGTTGACTTGGCCAGTAGCTTCATTGGGTTGGGTTTCGTCAATGGTTCAAGAAGCCGAAGCATCGCAAAAACGTATTAATGAGTTTCTCAAAATTCAACCAGATATTGTAAATACTGTAAAAGAGCATTCAGTTATAAAAGGTGAAATTGTCTTTGATAAAGTTACATTTACCTATGATGATACTAATATAACTGCATTGCAAGAAGTTAGTTTTACTGTGAAAAAAGGTGAAACTTTAGCCATTTTAGGCAAAACAGGTTCAGGAAAATCAACGATACTTTCTTTGATAAGTAGGTTATACGATATTGATAACGGAAGTATTTTAGTGGATGAAAAATCAATTAAAAATATCAATCTATATGATTTGAGAAACAGCATCGGAATTGTGCCTCAAGATGCCTTTTTGTTTTCTGATTCAATCAAAAATAATATAAAGTTTGGTAAAGAAAATGCTACCGATGAAGAAGTTATTGAAGCTTCTAAAAAAGCAGTTGTACATGATAATATAATGGGTTTTACCAATCAATACGAAACTATTTTGGGCGAAAGAGGCATCACACTTTCTGGCGGACAAAAACAGCGTGTCTCTATTGCCAGAGCGATTATTAAAAATCCTCAAATTTTACTTTTAGACGATTGTC
Source organism: Flavobacterium sp. (assembly GCF_027531705.1). Lineage (GTDB taxonomy): Bacteria > Bacteroidota > Bacteroidia > Flavobacteriales > Flavobacteriaceae > Flavobacterium. Next base: position 56,666 of record NZ_JAPZSP010000009.1, read on the forward strand.
TATCGGCGGTTGATACCGAAACGGAAGAAGCTATTTTGAATAATTTACTGCAATTTTGCAAAGACAAAACTACCATAATTGTTAGTCATAGGGTATCATCTGCAAAAAATGCTGACAAAATTATCATCCTCGAAGATGGAAAAGTCTTACAGCAAGGTTCTCATAATCAATTAGTAAATCAAGAAGGTTATTACAAAGAATTATATTTGAAACAACTTTCTGAAAAAGATTTTGTTGAATAGTTGTTTTTTACTTCTTTTTTTATCATTTTTGAAATGAAAAAACAAACTAGAAAAACAGATAGAACGAATATGAGAGAAAATGATATGTTAGAAAAAGAGGAAATCTTTTCTAAAGTTTTAAGAGCAGGAAGAAGAACGTATTTCTTCGATGTGAGAGCTACCAAAGCTGATGATTATTATGTAACCATTACCGAAAGTAAAAAGTTTACAGAAGAAGACGGATCGTTTCATTTTAAAAAACACAAAATTTATTTATACAAAGAAGATTTTGCTGCTTTCACTGAAATTTTGGGCGAAATGACCGATTATGTATTGAATAGCAAAGGCGAAGAAGTAATTTCGGAACGTCATCAAAAAGATTTCAAAAAAGAGTATTCTTATGAGAAATCTGAACCAAAAGCAGATGCCGATGAAGAACCAAAAACGTCAAGTTTTACCGATATAGATTTTGATGATATTTAATCAAAAACAAAACTAAATAGAAAAGTTCGAAATTTGTTTTTCGGACTTTTTTGTTTGATAAATATTTGAGATATTTATAATATATTTATTTTAGTTGGATTTTGTCTTGTATCAAAAACATGTGAAACCAAAACCATTCTGTTTATATCATCGATCCAATAAATAATTTTATAATTTTTAAAAACCAAATAGCGATATTCTTGAATTCTATCACTTAAGGCATCATCTTTTTGACCAATAAAAGGATTTTTATCTAGTTTGAGTGATTCATCAACTATTCCGTTGACTAAATTTTGTGCAATAACAACTCCTGCATTGAATTTATAATATTCAAAAATGTCAATTAGTTTGTCTTCCGCAAATTGAGTCCAATAAACTTCTAACTCCATTTTTGGATTTTAGTTTTTAGACTACTTGCAGAAATTATTCGACCATTTTTAGAATCTTCGAGAGATTGTTCAATATCAGAATTGAGTTTTTGTTGACTCATAGGCTTCATTTCTTTTTCAAGTAATTCAGCCTTGCCTTTATGAAGTAGTTTTTCTAAGTCAATGACAATTTCCTCATTTTGAAGTCTAAGAAATTCTTGAATGAAAGTTAATTTACGAGTTTCAATGTTCATATTTTAAATTTTAAACAAATATAATAATTTTTATAATACATATAATTTCATCAATCAAATTGAAAACTCACATCGGACCTTTAGGAATTTCTTTAGTTTTTAAGGATGCCATTTTTCCTTCCGAGTTAATGGTTATGAAAAGTTCTCGTTTAAAATATTTCTTTTCAAACTCAATGTTATATCTAAAAAGATAAGAATCATTTTCTACATCATAGGTTATATCTAGCAAGGTCAATTCTTTAAATTTTCCGTTGCGCGAATTGATTTTGGCACAAACCGTTGATACTTTTTCAACCGTTGTACTTTCAATCACACTTTGAGTTGCTTCTGAAGAGTTAAAAACTTTAAATTTGGAGGTCGAACAACTTTCGAGCAAACGCTTACCAAGATTATAAGATAAATTTACTTTGGCAAGACTAACTTCTTTTTTCTCAACCTTTACAAATCTTGAATTATCAACTTTTGCAATAGAATCTTTTTCCGTTTTTGTTTTGTCATTAGTTGATGCAATAGTCTTAGGTGCTTTACTTTTGCAAGAAAACAAGGTGATAAGTGCTATTACAAAAACTAATTTCTTCATTTTATTTTTCTTTCAAAACCATATCAATACACATAACAGCAGCCAAAATAAGTGGTCTAATTGGTGCATCTTGAGCAACAACTTCATTGATTTGCAAAACATAATTATCAGCTGATGTGAAGAACTCTTTTCCTATACCAGCCCATTTTTTGCTTACATGTGCCAATTCTTTTCCATCTTTATTGAATTTGAAATCCCAACCCGTCCATTTTCCTTCTAATGTGCATAGATGCTTGTCGTGTGTGTCAAAAACCTCAAATTTCCCGCCAAATGACCAGAATTTTTGTTTGAAAAATCCAATAGTTCGGTTGTTTTCGTCAAAAACTTCCACATCGGAACGAAAAATTGCAATGCCACGTTTGATTGAAACAATTGGTTTTCCTTCTGGAGTTGTAACTACAACATTGAAAGGTGTGTTGCGTTTATAATCGGTAAAACGGAACATTTTTGTAAAAAAACCTAATCCAACTTCTTTAGTTGTCATGATTTGATGATTGTTTTCTGGATCGAAAATATCATAGTTATTTGACGCTTTGAACATTCCGATTTTTTCTTTTACAAGAAATAAGTTTTTGTTTAAAATTGGATTCATTTTTTTAAAGTTATTTTATATATATTTGATTCAAGTACTTCTGTATCATTGTCTTCACAGATTAAGAAACTAATAGTTTCAGGCGTTTCTTCTACTAACGTAATTCCTTCAAGTTTATTGGTTTTGGAGATGATTTTATGCGATTTTAACTTCATTTTAGTAACATCAATCTGCCCAATTATGCTTCCTAAAACTTCACCATCATGATAAGTTGATTCAGTTGCTTCGGCAGTTGCTAGAAAATAAATTTGGTCGCCAACCAAAATTGCATCGGTAAAACTGGTTTCGACACCTTTTATTTTGGGTAATTTGAATTTGTTATGCAAAATAGAAAACTCATCGGTTAGATTTTTTCCTGAAATGGTGAAGATGGCATTTTTTGATTTTTTTCCGTTGCTTCGGTTGAACAAAAACCAATTTTCTCCATTGTATATAGCACCTTCGAGATTGAAATCTTCTGGATTTATTTCGCCAAAACTCTGCATTGAAGCATAAAGCATGCTCAAATCTTGCGTTGCAATTACTTTTTTAGTTTTAGCATCGACTTGAACCATCGTATTTCGATTTTCGGTTGAACCTGAACCAAATATGTAAATTGTATCTTCAAATTGTGTAATGGCTTCAAAGTCTTTTTTGATTTTTTTTGGCGTGTTTTCTTGAGCGTTTTCTTGTAGCGGATAACGTTCTAGTTTTTCGGTTGAAATATTGTATTCGTATAGAAACGAACTATTATCGCCAACTGCTACGATAGTGTTGTTGTGATAAACTAATCCTGATGCAGACCCAAGTCCGATGATTTTGAATAGAAATTGTAATTGCTCCATATTTTGCAGATAAGCCTAGCCCAGATAGCAGTGGAAATCCTTTTCTTTTTTTCTTTAAAAAAGAAAAGATTGCAACGTATAGCTGGAAATAGCTTCTAATTATTATTTTTACAAATATAAATGATTTACGATGAACTCAATTAATCCAGAAGATTTTAAAGTTGTAGGCAAAATAGAATTGTCTAAAATTCCAACAAAATTGTCTATTGACACCGATAAAGACCAAGAAGAAGAGGCTTTGGACAAGGTACAAGTAAAGTTGAGCAAGAAGCAAGATGCCATGTATGCGCACAACAGATATGCTTTTTTGATTTGCTTACAAGGCATGGATACCAGCGGAAAAGACAGTTTGATAAGAGAAGTTTTTAAGGAATTTAATCCGCGTGGAGTAGTGGTTCATAGTTTTAAAACGCCCAATTCTACCGAGTTGGAGCACGATTACTTATGGCGTCATTATTTGGCTTTGCCCGAAAAAGGAAAGTTTGCAGTCTTTAACAGAACACATTATGAAAATGTGTTGGTAACTCGCGTGCATCCCGAGTATATTTTGTTTGAAAATTTGCCAGGAATTGAAAAAGTGGAAGACATAACACCGCAGTTTTGGGAAAATAGATTCGAGCAAATCAATAATTTTGAAAAACATATTTCGCAAAATGGAACCAAAATTTTGAAGTTTTATTTTCATATGAGTAAAGAAGAACAGCGTCAACGATTACTGAAAAGGCTTGAAAATGCTGAAGATAATTGGAAATTTTCGACTGGCGATTTGAAAGAACGCGAACGTTGGGATGATTATATGAAATATTACGAAGAAGCGATTAATAAAACATCGTTTGAGCACGCGCCTTGGTATGTTGTTCCAGCTGATGATAAAGGAATTGCACGCTATATTGTGGCCAAAACCATTTGGGAGGAAATGGAAAAACTTACTGATATTACCGAACCAGAATTAGACCCAAAAGTAAAAGCGAATATTGAAGTTTATAGACAGCAGTTGCAATAGTTTAGTGTAAGTTTAGCAATGCATTTCTAATAATTTCATAATGCGACCAAGGAATAAAATGGTCAGCATTTTTTATTGAAATAGTGTCCATTAGTTTTGCATTAACAAATTCTTTTTGAATAAACGCCATATTAGAATAGGGCACGAGTTGGTCTTTTGTGCCATGAATAACTGTAATTTTACTTGTGATTTTTCCTAAATCTTTTTTCATGGTAACTAAATCGTGTTTTAGCCACCAAAGTTCATCATTAGAAGGTCGTAAAGCGCCGGGAATTAAATAACGAATAGGTTTTTTCATTATAAAATTTCTCCAAATTTCAGGATTTTCTGCTTTTGGATCCACCGAGCCTGCTAATATTATGAGGTTTGCATATAATTTTGGTTCGAGAGTTGCCATTTTAGTGATAACTGGTCCGCCCATCGAATGACCAATTAATGTAATCGGTTTTTTGTTATCAATCGATTTTAAAAATAATGTGATTCTTTTGGCTTGTGTTTGTAAATCCTCAGCATTACTAAAGTTGCTATACCCAAAACCAGGTCGGTCTATAGCTATCATTCGATATTTTTGTAACAGTAATGTATCTTTTAAATACTCTTTGTAAGCATCCCAACTTCCTGGTGAACCATGTACAAAAAATAAAGTGGGATTTTGATTATTTCCCGTTTGCAGATAATGAATTTTATATTCGCCTAGAATTACTGTTTTATCAATGAAATCGGTATTTGTAGTTTCAAAAAATGCCTTTGTTTTCTTTGAATTCATCCTCATTTTCATGCATGATTGGCATAATATTAAGTAAGTGAAAATGAAGATAAAAAGGAAGTAGATTTTTTTAAACTTTCTTTTTTTCTTAAAAAATCCATTATTAGAAGAAATCATGATTCAAATTTTGAATAAAAATAAGAATTTTAAAACGTAAAAAATTAGTTTTGAAATAATTAACATAATAATAAGATTTTCAAGAAAATGGCGTTATAAAACATATAAAAAATTCTCATGGCAAACCCAAAAATCAAAGTTTTAGATTCAGAATTGTTATCGGACAATTGGTATATTCTTAAAAAAATAACATTTGAATATCAAAAAAATAATGATCTAATAGAAAAACAAACTCGTGAAGTTTATGATCGTGGAAATGGAGCAACTATATTGCTTTATAACAAAGAAAGTAAAACAGTTATCTTAACGCGACAATTTAGAATGCCAACTTATTTGAACGGAAATAAAGACGGAATGATGATTGAAGCTTGCGCTGGACTTTTGGACCAAGATAATCCTGAAGATTGTATAAAAAGGGAAACCGAGGAAGAAACAGGTTACAAAATTAACGATGTACGCAAAGTTTTTGAAGTATACATGTCGCCTGGTTCAGTAACAGAGATTATTCATTTTTTTGTTGGCGAATATTCAAGTGCTATGAAGGTGAATAATGGTGGTGGATTAGATCATGAACAAGAAAATATTGAAGTTTTAGAAATTACTTTTGAAGAATCTCTGCAAATGATAAAAAAAGGCGAAATTAAAGATGCTAAAACAATTATGTTGTTGCAATATGCACAAATTAATAATCTTTTAGTTTAATATAATTTTATTGTTAAAGTTTCTTATATTTGGAAATAGAGAAATGATAAAATGATGAGTAAAATAGAAATAGAAAAACCTACCTTACATCCAAGAAATCCCCATAGATTTAGATACGATTTTAAAAAATTAATTGCAATTTATCCTGATTTAAAACCGTTTGTTTTTATCAATGAACACGATTCAGAGACTATTGATTTTGCTAATCCAAATGCTGTAAAAGCGCTGAATAAAGCAATCTTGATTTCAGATTATGATATTCAGAATTGGGATATTCCGCAAAATTATCTTTGTCCGCCAATTCCTGGAAGAGCCGATTATATTCATTACATAGCCGATTTATTAGCCGAATCTAATAATGGAATAATTCCTGAAGGTGAAGAAATTGTTGGTTTAGATATTGGAATTGGAGCCAATTGTATTTATCCAATTATAGGAAATGAAACTTATCAATGGAGTTTTGTTGGAACCGATATTGATGAAAATGCAATTCAAAATTGTAAAAAGATAATCACTGAAAATCCTAAGCTAATTGACGCAATAAGTTTGCAATTACAAGTTGAACCAAGATTTATTTTTAAAAATATTATTTTGCCCGAAGATAAATTTGCATTTACGATTTGCAATCCACCGTTTCATTCGTCGCAAGAGGAAGCTACGAAAGCATCTTTACGAAAAGTCAATAATTTAGAAGTAAAAAAATCTTCTAAACCTATTCTAAATTTTGGTGGTCAAAATGCTGAATTGTGGTGTAGTGGTGGCGAAATTGGTTTTATCACTCAAATGATTTATGAAAGTGTAAAATATCCCTTGCAAGTTTTTTGGTTTACGACTTTAGTTTCCAAAAAAGATAATTTGCGAAGCATTTATAAAACCCTAAACAAAGTTGGTGCCGTCGAAATTAAAACAATAGAAATGGAACAAGGGCAAAAAATAAGTCGTTTTGTTGCTTGGACATTTTTGAGCGAAAAACAGCAGAAAGAGTGGAAGTTTACGGTTTGATAAAAACTTTTGTTTAAATTTGTATAAAACTTTTAGCTATGAGTACAATTGAATTGAAAAACTTAGTAATTTCTAAAATATCTGAAATTAACGATGAATCTTTTTTATTGGCAATTAATACTATTTTGGATAGCAAATCTGAAAGTATTTTAATTCTTTCTGATGACCAAAAAAGTTCCATAAAAAAATCTCAAAAAGAATATTTAGAGGGTAATTATTTTTCAAATGATTCTGTTAATGAAGAAATGGAAAAATGGCTAAAACAGTAATTGTATGGACATCAAATGCTAAATTTGAATTAAAGTATATTCTTGAATTTTATAATTTTAGAAATAAGACCAAAACATATTCTCTAAATCTTTATAGAAAAATACAATCTGAGATAAATCTTCTAATTTTTCAACCAACAATTGGTAAGAAGACAGATATAATTAATGTTAGAGGTTTAATCATTGAAAATCATATTGTCTATTATGAGTTAAATGAAAATCAAATCATTATATTATCCGTTTGGGATTCAAGACAAAATCCAGATAGATTGAAATTATAATAAATGAAATTCCAAGTTGTATCCGATTACAAACCTACTGGCGATCAGCCACAAGCTATTGAAAAACTTTCAAATGGTATTCTCAATGGCGATAAGTACCAAACTTTATTAGGAGTTACTGGTTCTGGAAAGACATTTACCGTTGCCAATGTGATTCAAAATGTAGAAAAACCAACGCTAGTTTTGGCTCACAACAAAACATTAGCGGCACAATTGTATTCTGAATTCAAGCAATTTTTTCCAAATAATTCGGTGCAATATTTTGTTTCTTACTACGATTATTACCAGCCAGAAGCTTTTATTCCAGTTACTGGAACGTATATTGAAAAAGATTTATCTATTAATGAAGAATTAGAAAAACTTCGATTAAGTACAACTTCTGCCTTACTTTCTGGTCGTCGTGATATAGTTGTAATTTCTTCAGTTTCTTGTTTGTATGGAATTGGAAATCCAGTTGAATTTCAAAAGAATGTGGTTTCAATTGAAAAAAACCAAATCATTTCTCGTACTAAATTATTACACAAATTAGTTCAAAGTTTATATTCTAGAACCGAAGCTGAATTTACGCCTGGAACTTTCAGAATAAAAGGTGATATTGTCGAAATTTTTCCAAGTTATGCTGACGAACCTTTTCGAGTACATTTTTTTGGAGATGAAATTGAAGAAATTGAAGCTTTTGATGCTAAAACTTCTCAGGTTTTAGAAAAATATGAAAAACTGAATATTTATCCAGCCAATATGTTTGTGACTTCGCCAGATGTTCTGCAAGCAGCGATTTGGGATATTCAACAAGATTTGGTCAAACAAGTCGATTATTTCAAAGAAATCGGAAAACATTTAGAAGCAAAACGATTGGAAGAACGAACCAATTTCGATTTGGAAATGATTCGAGAACTAGGTTATTGCTCTGGAATTGAAAACTATTCTCGTTATTTAGATAGACGTTTGCCTGGAACTCGACCTTTCTGTTTGTTGGATTATTTTCCAGATGATTTTTTGATGGTTGTGGATGAAAGTCACGTAACGATTTCACAAGTTCATGCTATGTATGGTGGCGATAGAAGCCGTAAAGAAAATTTGGTGGAATACGGTTTTAGATTACCTGCTGCTATGGATAATCGTCCGTTGAAGTTTGAGGAATTTGAAAGCATGCAAAACCAAGTGATTTACGTTTCTGCAACACCAGCTGATTACGAATTGCAAAAATCGGAAGGAATTTATGTAGAGCAAGTCATTCGCCCAACAGGTTTATTGGATCCAATTATAGAAGTACGTCCGAGTTTGAATCAAATTGACGATTTAATTGAAGAAATTCAAGTTCGTTGTGAATTGGACGAACGTGTTTTAGTGACCACTTTAACCAAAAGAATGGCGGAAGAATTGACGAAATATTTGACTAAAGTTTCCATTCGTTGCCGTTATATTCATTCCGATGTGGATACTTTGGAACGAGTAGAAATCATGCAAGATTTGCGCAAAGGTTTATTCGATGTTTTGATTGGAGTAAACTTATTGCGTGAAGGTTTGGATTTACCCGAAGTTTCGCTTGTTGCAATTTTAGATGCCGATAAAGAAGGATTTTTGAGAAGTCATCGTTCACTAACACAAACAGTTGGTCGTGCCGCACGTAATGTAAATGGAAAAGCAATTATGTATGGCGATAAAATCACGGCTTCGATGCAAAAAACTATTGATGAAACCAATTACCGTCGTGAAAAGCAGATTAATTACAATACTAAACACGGATTAGCTCCAAAAGCCTTGAATAAAAGTTTAGGAAGTGCATTAGGAAGCAACTCGGTTTCTACACAATACTACGAAAACCAAGCATTAAAAGCTGCTGAACCTGAAAGTTTGTATTTATCAAAACCTGAAATAGAGCAAAAAATCAGAAACGCTAGGAAAGCCATGGAAAAAGCTGCTAAAGAATTAGATTTTATGCAAGCTGCCAAATTGCGTGATGAAATAAAAGCTTTGCAAGAAAAAATTTAAGCTATGTCAAACCAAGAACATTTCATTAAACTCCAAAACATGTACTTATCTGGTTTGATAAATCAAGAACTTTATTATTCTGTACAAATTGAAGTTACTTCTGAGAAAGCTGAAATTTCAATGCAAGTGGAACCAAAATATTTTCATGCTGGAAATTCTTTGCACGGTTCGGTTTATTTCAAAATGTTGGATGATGCGGCTTATTTTGCAGTGAATTCAATTGTTCAAGATTCATTTGTTTATACAACTTCTTTCAATATCCAAATACTTCGTCCAGTGAAAGTTGGCAATATTAGAGCAGTTGGCGAATTAAAATTCAAATCAAAAAATCTTTTTATTGCTGATGCTATTTTGTATGACGAAAAAAATCGTGAAGTAGCTCGCGGTAGCGGAAATTTTATGAAAAGCGGAATAGAATTGAATGAAAATATTGGGTATAAATAATAAGTTAATCAATATCTTTTTTAATTGTTTACTGCAAAAGCAATTACATGACCATCTAAATCAGAAAAATAAAAAGTAGTATCGCCCCAATTTCGAGTTTCAATTTCGCTAATTATTTTTGCATCTAAATTTTTAATATTTTGATATTCTTCTTGAAGATTTTCAACTATAAAATACAATTCACATCTTGGAATTCCATTTCCTAAATCTGGATGAGGTAAAGTAGGCGTTATTATTTTTGCAATTCCATCATTTGGCATTAATCCGAGTTTGCAAAAATCATTTACAATAAATTCGGTCATTCCAGGAACATTCAAATCGGCATGTTTTCTTAAAACTTTTTGATAGAAATCGGTGCTTTTTTGTTGGTCTTTTACATAAAGAATTATTTCAGTATGTTTTATTTGCGGAATCATTTTTTCAAAATTTGATGCTAATGTAAATAAAAAAATCTCGTAATACGATTGTATAAAACGAGATTTTATTAATGAAATTAAGATTTATTTTTTGGCTGCTTTAAATTTTTTAATTACAATCCAAATAGCAATTCCGATTAAAATAATTGTCCAAAACTGAATTATGAATGAAACAATATCTTCCAGAATAAACCAGCCCGATTTGATGCTATCCCAAAGTTTAATGCCTAAATGTGATCGCGAAATCATTTTGTTTTCGGTGTTGGCAATTTTTTCTTGTCTTACGGTTTCTCTTTGATAAATATTGAGTGTCAATGTGCTGAAATTGACTTGGTCGCGCAATGACAAGTTTTCAATTTTCTTGTTGTCAAGTTGCTCTTTTTTAGATTCTAACGTGTCTTCACTGGTTACAATTTGGTTAAGTTTTTTACCTTTTGAATCAATAGCATTTGTAACACGATTTCCAGAAGATTTTAAACGATTTTGAGCCAATTCATTCGATAATAGTTGCAAGGAAACATCGTCTGCTTTTATTACTCGATAATCTAAAAAGTCAATTTGCTTTGCAATAGTTTTGATAACGGTGTCAAGTTGTGTGTTAGGAACACGAATTGTAATATTATTTTCAACAGAATACTTAGTAGTTTCAACCAAGCTATCTTGACTAATTTTGGAAGTTTCTGTTTCAGAAATAGAGCTTTGTAAGTTGGTGTAAATTACAAAGCCACCATGTTTAGTTGTAGCATTTTCAATCGCATAAGTTGATTGCGGAACATTTTTGACACGAAACTTAACATCTGCGGTTCGAATAAATTGTCGTTTTGAATCTGGTTTTTCGACCGCAGCCGAAGACGAAACAACATCTGCCGAAGTCATTTCTTCGCTTACTGATGCATTATCAGATTGTTTGCAAGAATAGGCGAGTGTTACTAACAAAATCGCCAAACCAATTTTTGGAATTGTTTTCATAAAAAATTACTATTAAAGGGTTGTTAATTAAAAATGGAAATAGTAATTTTTATTCAATAGTAGGATGGATTTAATTGGTTTTTAACTAATTAATTCACTACTAAAAACTGTGCCAAGATTTTTGTAAATGTCTTAACTAAGAATTTTAATTTTGTACTTTTGAAAACCCTAAAAAGCGATTCGTTGAGAACATCCATTTTTAAAACTATTTCTAATGCTGCCGAATTCAAATCGCAGTTGTTAGCTTGGTCGCAAAAGTTTAGAGAAGTTGTTTTTTTAGATTCTAATGAATACCATCAAAATTATTCTAGTTACAATTACGTATTGGCTGTTGATGCTTTTACTTCTATAAAAACTGATTTTCACAATGCTTTTGAAGATTTGCATCAATACCAAAGTCAAACAAAAGATTGGTTATTTGGGTATTTGTCGTATGATTTAAAAAATGATAGTGAAGATTTAAAATCGACTAATTTTGACGGATTGGATTTTTCAGATTTGTATTTTTTTCAACCAAAGAAATTATTTTTAATTAAAGAAAATCAAGTTGAAGTTTGTTATTTAAATATGTGTGATGATGAGGTTGAGGATGATTTTGAAGAAATTATGACTTCAACTTCCATCTTCCAACTTCCATCTTCCAACATTATAAAGCAAAGAATTTCCAAAGAAAAATATCTCGAAAAAGTTTCAAAAATGCTTGAGCATATTCATCGAGGCGATATTTATGAAGCGAATTTTTGCATGGAATTTTATGCCGAAAATGCTCAAATTGAACCATTAGATGTTTATCAAAAACTGAATGCTATTTCGGAACCACCATTTGCTACTTTTTTCAAAAATGATAAGCAATATTTGATGTCGGCATCGCCAGAACGCTATTTGAAAAAGCAAGAAACCAAAGTGATTTCGCAACCCATAAAAGGAACTTCAAAGCGATTTGATGATTTAGAAATGGATGAAAATTCTAAAAAAGAACTTTTAGAAAACCCAAAAGAACGTTCAGAAAATATTATGATTGTTGACTTGGTACGAAATGATTTGTCTAAAACTGCTACAAAAGATTCGGTAAAAGTCGAGGAATTGTGCGGCATTTATACATTCAAACAAGTACACCAAATGATTTCTACCATTGTTTCTAATGTTGAACATACTACTTCGCCAATAGAAATTATTAAAACTACATTTCCAATGGGAAGCATGACGGGTGCACCAAAGATTTCAGCAATGAATATTATCGAAAATTTGGAAGAAACCAAACGTGGATTGTATAGTGGAGCTGTTGGTTATTTTGCTCCAAACGGCGATTTTGATTTTAATGTTGTTATCAGAAGTATTTTGTATAATTCTAAAAAACAATATCTTTCGTTCTCTGTTGGAAGCGCAATTACTTCATTATCTGAACCAGAAAAAGAGTATGAAGAATGTTTGCTAAAAGCCAAAGCCATGTTTGAAGTGCTTCAATAGAAATAATTTGCTACTTTTGGACATGCTTATCAAATTTCAAAATCAGTTAAATCAAAAATTCCCATTTCTAAAAGAGAAAAAACTTCTTTTGGCGATAAGTGGCGGAATTGATAGCATGGTTTTGGTTCATTTGTTGCATGAATTAAAATATAGTTTTGCCGTAGCACATTGCAATTTTCAACTTCGAAATATTGAAAGTAATGAAGATGAAAGTTTTGTAATTTCGGTATGTGAAAAACTAAAAACCCCATTTTTTACAGTAAAATTTGATACTAAGAAATTCGCAGAAGATTATAAATTATCCATTCAACTAGCCGCTCGAAAGTTGCGTTATGATTGGTTTTATGAGCTTTTAGAAAAAGAAAACTGCGATTATATTTTGACCGCACATCATTTGGATGATAGTTTAGAAACCTTTTTAATCAATTTCACTCGCGGAACAGGATTAGAAGGGTTGACAGGAATTCCGGTACAGAATGATAAAATTATTCGACCACTTTTGCCTTTTTCAAGAAAAGAAATTGAAGATTTTGCTCATGAAAATAAAATTAAATGGCGAGAAGATTCGAGTAACGCTTCCGATAAATATTTGCGAAATAAATTGCGCCATGATGTAATTCCGACACTAAAAGAATTGCAACCGAATTTGATTTCCTCTTTCGATAAAACAATTGAAAACTTGCAACAATCACAATCGTTGGTTGAAGACGCTTCAAAATTGGTTTATAAAATTGTAGTTGAAGAGCAAGATAATCTTTTAAAAATCAATTTAAAGGAATTGTTAAAGTTACCAAATTACAATGCTTATTTATTTCAATGGTTAAAAGATTTTGGTTTCACTGCTTGGTCAGATATTGCTGATTTGGTAAATGCACAATCTGGAAAGCAAGTTTTTTGTGAGGAATTTATTTTGTTGAAAGATAGAGATTATTTAATTCTTTCGCCAAAAAATGAAATTGATTTGGAAGAAGTGTTTTTGGTTTATAAAGAAGAAAATCAAGTTAATATTCCCTTAAAATTTGAGTTTTGTAACATAGATGACACTACCATTTCAGTTTCAAATAGTATATTTGTAGATGAAGATAAAATTCAATTTCCATTAATGTTAAGAAAATGGCGTGAAGGCGATTATTTTTATCCACTTGGAATGAAAGGAAAAAAGAAGTTGAGCAAGTATTTTAAGGATGAAAAATTATCTTTAATTGACAAATCACAAGTTTGGTTATTGTGTTCTAATAATCAGATTATTTGGGTAATTGGCAAGCGACAAGACGAACGATTTAAAGTTGAAACAAACACAAACAACATAGTACAAATTAGAATTAAATGAAAAAAATAACCTTTGCAATAATTGCATTTTTTGCATTATTAAATGTTACCGCTCAAATAAAAGAGCCAGTAAAATGGAAAACTAAAGTTGAAAAAGTGTCCGATAACGAATTCAATTTAGTTATAAATGGAACGATAGAAAAAGACTGGCATGTTTATTCTCAGTTTACTCCAGACGGTGGCGCATTACCAATGTATTTGACTTTTCAAGATCAAAAAGGAAATTATGAGTTAATAGGAAAAGCCAAAGAAAGTCCATACAAGAAACATTTTAATGATGTTTTTGGTGTTGATGAATATTATTTTGATAACAGTGTAAAAGTGACTCAAAAAGTAAAAGTTACCAATCCTAAAACAACTAAAATCAAACTAGAATTTGAATACCAAGCTTGTAAAGAAGCGTGTATAAATGATAAGAAAAACTTTGTGTTTGATATTCCTGCTATTCAAGTTAAAGAAGATGTAGTTGCAACAAATACTACTTTAGATACTGCAAAAGTTGTAACAGACAAGGTTTCTGCTAAAACAGATGAAGTTAAACCAGTTGTTAGTGAAGAGCCAGCAAAAGTAGTTGAAACTCCAAAAAAAGAAGAGAAAAAAGGACTTTGGACTATATTTTTTCTAGCTTTTCTTGGCGGATTTGCAGCATTGTTGACGCCTTGTGTGTTTCCAATGATTCCAATGACGGTTAGTTTTTTTACAAAACAAAGTAAAACAAAAGCTGAAGGAAAAAGAAATGCCATTATTTATGGAATATCGATTATCTTAATATATGTGGTTCTGGGATTAGCTGTTACTGGAATTTTTGGAGCAGATGCTTTAAATGCTTTATCTACTAATGTTTGGTTCAATGTGATTTTCTTTGTTTTATTGGTTGTTTTTGCGACCTCATTTTTGGGAGCTTTTGAAATTATGTTGCCGAATTCTTGGGCAAATAAAGTTGATAGACAAGCTGATAGAGGTGGAATTGTTGGTATTTTATTTATGGCTTTAGCTTTAGCAATAGTTTCGTTTTCTTGTACAGGACCAATTGTGGGAACACTTTTAGTAGAATCTGCTTCTAAAGGTGGAATCGCACCTATTGTTGGAATGTTAGGCTTTTCATCTGCGTTGGCGTTACCGTTTATGCTTTTTGCTATGTTTCCTGGTTGGATGAATTCGTTGCCAAAATCAGGTGGTTGGTTGAATACTGTTAAAGTTTCATTAGGATTTTTAGAGTTAGCTTTAGCATTCAAATTTTTATCAAATGCCGACTTGGTTCTACAATTGCATTGGTTTGAAAGAGAAACCTTTTTAGCGATTTGGATAGCCATTTTTGGAACATGGGGAATTTATTTACTTGGAAAAATTACTTTGCCACATGATTCGCCATTGTCTCATATTTCTGTTGGAAGGTTGTTTATGGCAATACTAGTTTTATCGTTTACATTTTATATGATTCCAGGGCTTTGGGGTGCACCATTGAAATTAATCAGTGCATTTCCACCACCAGAAACTTACAGTGAAAGTCCAAATGGAGTAGGCGGTTCATCAGTTGTTAGCGGAGAAAAACTTCCTGATGGAGCAGAAATAGGTCCACATAAGTTAGTTTTATTTACAGACTATGATAAAGGGATGGCTTATGCAAAAGAAGTTAAGAAACCTGTTTTATTAGATTTTACTGGACATGCTTGTGTTAACTGTAGAAAGATGGAAAACAATGTTTGGTCTGATGAGCGAGTATTAAAAATATTGAAAGACGAAGTTGTCCTTATTTCTTTATTTGCAGATGATAAACGTCCTTTACCAAAAAATGAGCAGCATATTTCTAAATCAACTGGTTCCGAAATTGAAACTATTGGTGATAAATGGACTGATCTAATGATTACAAAGTATAAAACCAATACACAACCATTATATGTATTAGTTGATTTAGATGGTAATAATTTGAATGCAATCACACCAACTACAAGTTACAATCCTGATGTAAGTTTATATGAAAATTGGTTAAAACAAGGTATTTCAAATTTTAAAAAATAGTTTAAATCTAAATTGTATAGTAAATCCCAAATTCGTTTGGGATTTTTTTGTTTCAAATTATAAATATAAAAGAATAATCTTATTTTTAATAATGAATTATGTATTTCATCGATTTTATTTGTTATTTAAGCGGTTTTATTTGTAGTATTGTATAACAAATTATTACAAGAATTATCAATAAAAAGATTTTTGCCCCACATCTATCTTTTGCTTAAAACCTAACTATTATGAAAACAAATTTACTTACATCGTTATTGATTTTGGTATGTTCTTTTACAACCATTTCTTGCTCAAATGACTCTGAAGATTTAGTTGATGATTCAAATGCACAATTAGTTACTGATTATACTTATTCTGCAGATGAAACACACTTGGTTGACTTAATTAATAATTATAGAGTTAGTCATGGTAAAAATGCACTTAGTATAATTAATCATATTTCATATAAATCACAAGAACATAACTTGTATATGATTGAAAAAAATGTTGTTAATCATGATTATTTTGAAGAAAGATCAAACAATATTATTCAAGTTCTTGGAGCAATAAAAGTTGGAGAAAATTTGGCTTATAATTTTTCTAAACCAGAAACAGTTTTAAATGCTTGGTTATTAAGTTCAGGTCACAAAGCTAATTTAGATGGAGATTATACTCATGTAGGAATATCTATTACAATAGATCCAGTTACTGGTAAAAAATATTATACTAATATGTTTATGAAGAAATAGTTTGTTTTAGTTGTTTTAGATTTTTTTTGAAAATTAACCATGTATTCTCTATTACGTGGTTTTTTTTACCCAAAAAAAGCCACTTATTACTAAGTGGCTTTTTGTTATTTTGATTATTTTTAATATTATATTCTAGTAATAATAAACTCTGATCTTCTGTTTTGTTGGTGAAGTTCTTCTGAACAGTTA
>NZ_JAPZSP010000024.1 GCF_027531705.1 Flavobacterium sp.
ATTTAATAAATCACTTTTATCTTGAACAAATTCAATCATAATGCTTTGCGGATATTGCTCGTCTGTAGTTACAACCAATTCTCTTTTTCTAAATGTTGGACTTACTTGTTGCTCAGCGCCAACTACTTTTACTTTTCCTAAAACTTCCATAATTATTCTAAATTTATTGTTTTGCTAAAAGCACTTTCCAAGCGGTTAGCACTTCATTTTTATCTAAATATTCTTTTGCTAATTGGTGTTTTTTTACCTCATCATCAGCACTTATAACACCTTTTATTTCAAAATTTTGTTTGACAAATATAGTAATTTCTTCTTCACTTGGCAATGCTTCCACATTTCCTAATTTTCCCAAATCATTTCCGTCGAAAACACTACTTTCTTTGATAAAATTTGGAATCATATCAACGCCAATTCCTAATGTTGCAATAGGTTTTTCTACTTCAAAAAGTCCTTCTTTTGCTCTCGAATACCAATTGCCACCTAATCTCGATACCAAATCTATTTTGAAAGGATCAATTTGTCCTTCGGCATTTAAAACATCTTCGCTAATGTGCATTTTTACTACTTCACAAATAATCATATTTCCTGCGCCACCTTCTGTTCCAAGCGGTATAATTTGATTGACCTTGCATTCAAACTGAACCGGACTTTCAGCCACACGATAAGGTTTCACAATTTCAGATGGAATTGCTGTTAATCCTGATTTTGAAAACTCATTCACACCATTTGGATATTCTGTACTCGACAACGACATTTGTTGTACAATAGCATGGTTAACAACATTTATAACCACTTCACGCGTTTCTTCGCAGTTGATTAACGTGTGTTTTATGGTATTATCACGAACTCGTCGAGCAGGCGAAAAAACCAAAATCGGCGGATTTGAACTAAAAATATTGAAGAAACTAAAAGGCGACAAATTAGCTTTGCCATTTTTATCTTTTGTACTAGCAAAAGCTATTGGTCTCGGCGCAATAGCACTTTGCAAATACCCTTGCAATTTTACCGGAGAAAGTTCTTTTGGATCAAGTGTTAACATAAAAATTGAATTTGAACAAAGATAAGGATTCAATTGCAATGACAATTTCAAAATTCAATTTCAATTTAAAAAAATTCATTACTTTTAAACAAAATTTAGTGCATGCAGTTTTCCGAAAGAAAGAGTCTTACTCGTTGGATTTTAATTTTGTCTTCCTTTATTATTGTTTCATTAATATTATGGAACACCTATACTTTTTTTCAAATTTTTAAAAATGAAGAGCGTGTAAAAATGAGTCATTGGGCAATTGCTCAAAAGAAAATTAATAGTGTCGATGTAAACGCGGATTTAGAATTGCCGCTTGAAATTATTCAAAACGCATCAATTCCGATTATTCAAACACAAAATGATTCGATTATCAATACTGTCAATATTGAAGAAACAATTTTAAAAGACAAGACCAAGCTCAAAAAACTTTTGCAACAGCTAAAAAATCAAAACGAACCTATTGCAATTGAATATATTCCCGGAAAATTTCAGTATTTATATTATGGTGATTCTTCACTTTTGAGCAAATTAAAATATTATCCTGTAGCACTTTTATTGATTATTTTCTTGTTTGGAGCAGTTGTTTACAATTTTTACAAAAGCACCAAAATGGCAACCCAAAACAAACTTTGGGCTGGTATGGCAAAAGAAACCGCTCATCAAATAGGAACGCCATTATCCTCATTAATTGGTTGGCTCGAAATTATGAAAGCCGATAATGTAGATGAAACAACCGTTTCAGAAATCGAAAAAGATATTATTAGACTACAAACCATTACCGATAGATTTTCCAAAATTGGTTCGGAGCCAGTTTTAGAACCCAAAGATATTATTGAAGAAACAAAAGATTCCTACACGTATCTTCAATCGAGGTTTTCAAAACAAGTTGAATTTTCTTTTAAAGCACCAAAAAATCCAATTATTGTTCCCTTAAATTCAGCCTTACATAGTTGGACCATTGAGAATTTGGTAAAAAATGCGATTGATGCTATGAAAGGAAAAGGAAAACTAACAGTAAAAATTGTAGAGGAAGGGAAATTAGTAAAAATTTACGTTTCGGATACTGGAAAAGGAATTCCGCGAAACCAGTTTAGAAGTGTTTTTGAACCAGGTTTTACCACCAAAAAACGCGGTTGGGGATTAGGATTATCACTAACCAAAAGAATTGTAGAAGAATACCACAAAGGAAAAATAAAAGTCTTCGATTCAGAAATTGGAAAAGGAACTATTATGGAAGTTAGTTTTAAGAAACAAAAAAATCCCTAAAAAGGGACTTTCACTGCTAGCGCGAGCTTCTAGCTCGTGCATTTATATACTCAAAATATAAAAGTTTTATAAGTTGTTGTGGGCACGAGCTAGAAGCTCGCGCTAGCAAAAAAAGTAGAAAATTGAATATTTTATAATAGGTCAATAACAAAGTTAATTCTCTTTTCTCTTGAACTTTTTTGGTTTAGATTTTGAAACAAAAACTGCTTTTTGACCATCCCATTTGTAGGTTTCAGTGTGTTTTGTAACATCAAAAACATAAGTGTTTTTTTCTCCTGTTTCATCATCATTCACTGCTTCTTCAATAGTCTTTATAATAAAATCAGGTTTTCCGCCAACTTCTTTTGGAAAGATAAAATTTTCCGAATGATAAAAAACGCCAGCATCGCCAACTTCATATTTTTCAGGCAATTCTATAAATTCTTTTCCGTTCCAACCAAAATAATAATAGAATGATGGAATTCCGCAGGCTTCTCCGCTAAAACTAATTCGGTATATGTTTTTCAACTCTTTTAATCCAAGACTTCCAATGGTTTTGTTTTCAAAATAGCGACTATCACCAATAGCTTTTTTGGTAGTTTTTTGTCCAATAATCACATTTTTTTCGTCTAAAAGTTTTACTGTAATTGAAAAATTATCGACTTCATAATTCTCAGATTCTAGTTTTTTTTCAACTTTGTCTATTGTTGTTAAATAAGTGTAATTACCTTCTTTATGAAAACCAACAGCAACAAATCCTTTCCACAGAAAACCTTTGGCAATTGTTCCTAAACTAGTTTGATATTCAACTTCTACCCAAGAAACTTTTAAACCTTTAATTTCTAATTCATTATCTGTTGACTTAATCACTTTAATAGGTTTGCCAATTTGCAAAGAATCAATCAATTTGGCATTTATTGAAGGATTTTCGCGAACATAACAATTCTTTGCTCCAATAATTACTTCATAAGAATCATATTCGTTCCAATAATAATTGTGTAAACTTCTTTCTTGACTATAAGTGTTTAGTTGAAAGAAAAACAATAATGCAAAGAGAATATTTTTCATATAAATTGAATTAAAAAAAATTCCACAAACTTACACATGAAAGAGCAAATTTGTGGAATTAATTAATTTTTTATTTTCTTATAAATTACTTTGAACCAACGCAACTATTGCCTCAAATTCTTCTTTAGATAAGGCAACTTTTCGTTGAAAACGCATATCGTCCATATCTTGTAACGGAATTAAATGCACATGAACATGCGGAACTTCTAAACCAACAACAGCAACACCAATTCGCTTGCAATCAACTGATTTTTCGAGTGCTTTTGCTACTTTTCTAGAGAACTTCATTAATCCTAAATAATGCTCTTCTTCCATGTCAAAAATCTTGTTGATTTCTTGTTTCGGAATACAAAGTGTATGTCCTTTTGCATTTGGATTTACATCTAAAAATGCCAAATAATTTTCGTCTTCGGCTATTTTGTAGCAAGGAATTTCTCCGTTTACTATTTTGGTAAAAATTGAACTCATTTTTTTAAGGTTAGGAGTTTAAAAAGGTTAAGAGTTTAGAAGTTGGTTCAGAAGACTGATTTTTGAAAAGCACTTCGACTGCGCTCAGTGTGACAAAATTGAATTAATCGCGAGAAACCTCTAAAATTTCAAATTTTAAAGTTCCGTTCGGAACTGTAATTTCGGCAACTTCACCTACTGATTTTCCTAGTAAACCTTTTCCAATTGGAGAAGTTACAGATATTTTTCCTGTTTTTAAATCGGCTTCACTTTCGGCAACCAAAGTATATTTTAGTTCCATTCCGTTGGCTTGATTTTTAATTTTCACATTAGACAAAACCAAAACTTTAGAAACGTCAAGATGTGTTTCATCAATAAGTCTTGCGTTAGAATGAATTTCTTCTAATTTGGCAATTCTCATTTCTAACATTCCTTGTGCTTCTTTGGCAGCGTCATATTCTGCATTTTCCGACAAGTCGCCTTTATCTCTTGCTTCTGCAATGGCTTGTGAAGCTTTTGGACGTTCTATACTTTTAAGTTGATCTAATTCTTCTCTTAATTTTTTTAATCCTTCTGCGGTGTAATAAGATACTGTGCTCATAATTTCATCGTTTATATAAATAGAAAAAATCCCATTCTCGACGGGATTCCTTAGTACAAAGATAACTAAATTTTATTTTGTTGTATAATTAAATGTTAATCATATCGGATTCAAAGTTAAATAAATTAAATTTGTTATGTCAAAAAATTATTCTAAAAAATGAAAAATCTTTTACTAGCATTGATTTTGCTTCCTTTTATAAATGGTTGTACAAAAGACAAAGTAAGAAATACCAATCCTTATTTACCTAATTATTCGTTTACATTTCCTATCAACACTAACCTTGCTTCGTATTCTAAATTAAACTTTAACATGCAGCCTTTATATATTAATGTAGAGACTGTTGGAATAAAAGGAATCATCGTAATGAAAGTATCGGATACCGATTTTAGAGCTTGGGAAGCCAGTTGCCCTAATCAGTATCCGAGTGACTGTTCTACAATGGTTATAAGCGGATTGAACGCAAAATGCAACTGCGATAACCAAGAATATAGTTTGTTTACAGGTGTTGGTTCTTCGCAATATGCTATGAAGCCTTATAAAGTTGAAGTATTAAGCCCAACGAGCTTGGTGGTTTCTAACTAAAACTTCAACGTAATTCCTGCTAAAAAATTAATTCCTGCTTGTGGATAATAGTAAGGATATATATCATACATATAGCCGTTTGAAACATACTTTTTATCCAAAATATTATTAATTAATCCTGAAAAAACAATAGATTTGAATACCGATTTAGTTTTGTATTCGTAAGTAATATTTAAATCATTTACAAAATAACTTTCTAATTTAGACTCTGACGATTCGATATTGTTCATGTATTGCTCGCCTACAAATTTTGATAACCAATTAATTTGTAAACTTTCAAATGGTTGAAAAACAATACTATTTCCTCCAACTATACTTGGCGAAAATGCAATGTTTTTGTTTCCAAAATTTTCTCCAGCTACATCCAAATCTTGATTTTTATTTTCACTAATAGTTATGTTTGGTCTAACTATAAGTTTTTTTGAAAGTGAAATTGTAGCATCAATCTCGAGCCCTAATCGATAACTTTTCTCGCTATTAGATCGAATAGGATTTCCAACATCATCAAGATTCCCAGTCAAGATTAACTGGTCTTTGTAAAGCATGTAATAAAGATTGGTGTTGAATTTTATCTTGTTTGAATTATAACGCCAACCCAGTTCAAAATCGTTTAATTTTTCAGGTTTAGCAGCTCCGCCTTCGTAATCAGTTCTGTTAGGTTCACGATTAGCAATCGCAAAAGAAAAATAAAATTCATTTTTGGAGTTTACTGAATAAGTCAATCCTGTTTTTGGATTAAAAAAATGAAAGGTTTCATTCAAGTAACTTTCTTGAACACCATTGGCTTTATAATTTACTCTTCTATATTGCAAATCGCCAAAAAGACTTACTTCTTTAGTTAACTGATAATTGGCTTTTGCAAAAATAGTTCCGTCAGTTTTATAACCATAATCATCATAATAAGTGTCGCCCAATTCAAAAGAAGACGCATTTCTTGCCCAAATTACTTTTCCAAAATGATCGCCTAAATATTTGTTCCAACCACCACCAAAAATGAAATCGATTTTCTCTTTTTTATAATTTGTTGAAAAAGTCGCGCCATAAAAATCGTTGTCTAACCATTTTTGACGAATTAAATCAGTTCCTGGCACTAAGTTTCCATAACCATCATCAACAATTCCAGTTGTTAGAATGTTGTAATCATTGGTTGGCTCTTCATTTTTATAGTTTTCGAAATAACCTTTTCCTTTGGTATAATGAAAAGCTAAATTAGTTGACCAATTTTTAGTAATTTTTTCATTCCAATGTAACTGATAATGATCTTGTTGGTAATTATCGGTTTCGTTGTCATAAAAACGTTCGTTTCCATTTTCATCTGTAAAAATTCCAGCCGAATTAAAAGTTCTGTCCGTTTTTAAAGTTTCGCCATCAATTCCGTTCCATGATTGATATGTTTTTTCTGTTCCACCAAAAACCAAAGCTTTGATTAAAGTTGATTTGCCAACATAAGTTCCTTGTAGAAAATAAGATTTCAAATCGGAAGAAGCTCTGTCGATATATCCATCTGATTTTAAATTAGATACTCGACCTGCCAATTCAAAATGATCGTTCATCAATCCCGAACTGAATTTTACAGTATGCTTACGCGAATTGAAACTTCCAAAAGAATTAGAAATTTCGCCAGCACTTTTTTGTGAATAAGAATCAGTCAGCATATTTAAACTTGCACCAAAAGCTCCAGAACCATTAGTAGATGTTCCAACACCTCGCTGCAATTGTAAGCTTTCAACAGACGAAGCAAAATCGGGCATATTTACCCAAAAAGTACCATGACTTTCAGAATCATTGTAAGGAATACCGTTGATTGTAACATTCACACGAGTTGCATCGCTACCACGAACTCGAATTCCAGTATATCCAAAACCGTTTCCAGCATCAGAAGTCGTCACAACAGAAGGCAAATAATTCATTAGAATAGGAATGTCTTGTCCTAAATTTCGTTTCGCAATTTCTTTTTTGTCTAAATCGCTAAAACTTATAGGTGTTTTTTTGGTAATTCGAATTGCCGAAACTAAAACTTCGTCAAGTTGGTTTACTTTGGTTGAATCTTTTTCTTGACTAAAAATGAAGTTGGAAAATAGAAAATAGAAAATAGAAAATAGAGTTAAAACCCTTTTTTTCAATACGCTTTTTGCGCAGTTTTGGTTAAATAAAAATTCCATTCGTAAAATAATTTATACGAATAAAAAGAGGTAATTATTCTTGGTTAAAAAATAAAAATGTTTGTTTCCTGTGACAAAGGTCAGCGTGCACTCTGTTTTGTCACTTTTCCCTAAACAGCATTACCTGTTCTAGGTTCATTGGGTATAATCTCAGCTCGTAATTTAGAGCACCCCTTTTGAGACAGGGCAAAGATAGTTCAATATCAATGACAATTGCAATATCAATGAAAGAAAATTAAAAAAGGATTTGTTTTATGTTTATTTGACAGAACTCGGAATCACAGAAAATCTAAAAATTGATATTGTTTTTTGCAATTGATATTGCAATTTTACAACTCTGGTTTTTTCCTGTTTTGCTTTATTTCTGAATTGGTTGATTTGTCTTTCAGTCTTTTTTCAATGACTGATTTTGGGATTTTTGTAGCTTTTCTTTCTTTTGGAATGATTAACGATTTTTTTATGATTTCGAGAAAACGTTTGGTTACAATTTCTTTATTTTTTAGTTGACTTCTGTCTTCATCACAATTTAAAATAAGAATTCCTTCAGAAGTTAATTTGGATTTTAATTTCTTTTGAGATAGTTCTTTTTCTTCATCAGAAAGCGATTGTGAATTAAGCAAATCAAAAGTCAAAACAACTTTAGACGAAACTTTATTCACATTTTGTCCGCCAGCGCCAGAACTTCTAACGGCTTTGAAACTTAATTCAGAAATTATTTTTTCAATTTCCATTTTTATTGATCTATAGGTTGATGTGCTGGTTTCAACAAATCATTAACCGTTTTCACAGGATTGAAAGTTATTAATGGTACTTCTACAAAAATGGTTAACCATTTTGCCATGGCACCATTCCAAAGTCCCGGAAGTTCGAATGCATTATAAGGTTTTCCATTTTTATTTTTTTCTACAACAAAACCAGAATTAGCATCAATGTATTTTGTTAAATCAAATTTTTGCCCATTGTAATCTTTTATTCCGCACACCAAATCAACAGGGTTAAAATGAGTGGCGCTTTCAAATATTTTTATCTGATTTTCATCTTTAGTGTCTATTTGAGAAGATTCGATAATTTGCAGAAATGTTTTTCCTTTTTTATCTATTACCCAAAATGGGCCTCCGCCTGGTTCGCCTTCATTTTTTACCATTCCACACACACGAATTGGTCTGCTTAAAATAGTTTGAAGATGTTCTACTTTGCTTTCTTTGGTATATTTTACAAAATCTGGTTTTATAGAAATATTCAGTTTTGATTTTATATAATCAGCGATTTCGGCAATTTCTTCGTTGGAAATGGTTTGAGAATTTAAAATTTTCATAAACCTAAAAATCACTTCTTGATACTGAATTAAAACTCCTGCCAATGCTTTTTTGTAAAGAGCAATTTCATCAGCATGATTTTGAATTACATTGTCAATATTTTTTATAAAAATAATATCCGCATTTAGATTATTCAAGTTCTCAATCAAAGCACCATGACCGCCCGGACGGAAAAGAATCTGATTGTTCTCATCTCTAAAAGGATTTCCATCAATATCTACAGCAATAACATCTGTAGATTTATTTTGATACGAATATTTAACTTCTATTGCAACATTTGAACTGTTTTCAAGTCTTGGCTTAACATCGTTAATAATTGATTCAAAACTTTTTTGATGTTCTTCAGAAACGGTAAAGTGCAGATGTGATTTGGCATTAGAAGTTGCATAGTATAAACATTCTTTAAGATGCTCTTCAATTGCCGACGCAACATGAGATTTATACTGATGGAAAGGTAAGATTCCTTTTGGCTTATTGGCATAATCAAAATGATTATTTGAAAGCATTGTTTTAATAAATCCAAAATCACGTGTGTCTTTTTCCCACGAATCAAAATCAGGTAATGATGCTTTAGCTACTTTCAAAATATCATTATAGAAAGGAAATTTTTCTTTTGCCACCAAAAAAACGGGCAGATTTTTTTCTTTTTTTCTGTTTATATAAGCATTTATACTTTCTTCACCAAGCTTGAATTCATTCAAAAATTCATTTAAGAATTTAAACATTCTACTGGCAGCACCCGATGCTGGAACGAATTTTTTGAGCTTGAGATTTTCTTTTTTCTGATCAAAATAATTTGAAAAATAAGTAGCTTCTTCTTTTGATATTATGATAATTCCATCATTTATGGTGGCTGTTCTATCAAGATTTATTTTGGGAATACCATTTTTTAGGATATTAAATTGAAATTCAATGGTTTCGGCATTTATTTTTCTATTATAAATTTCGATAAAATCGTATGAATTGAAACCTAACTGTTTTGCTTTAGCTAGATCGTTTATAATTTTAGTAGCTTTTTCTAATCGTTCTTCTTTGTTTCCAGATAATTTTATATAGGGTTTTTTAAATTGTTTAATTGTTTTTTCAAAGGTTGCAAAAGTCGTTTCTCTATCGTCTGGCTTGTCTCTTATATCATCTGGCTCCCATTTAATATCAACGTCAGTTAAGAAAATTAAATCATAGTCATGCACAAGTGCCGCTTGATCTAAAATTGGATCGCAACTATTATAATATATATCAGAGAAAACTTTTGTAACTAAAGAATTAGTATCGCAAAAAAGAAATTTAGTAGCTTGAGAAAGTGCTTCATTTTCTAGTTTGATTTGCCCAATTGCTATAGGAATTAAATCTTCTTGGGAACAAATTTCTTGCTTCAAATCCCATTTATCTTGCAAATAATCGCGTGCAAATTCGGGTATCCAAATTGTATTGAATACTTCCGCTAATTGACTTGCCAAAGTTGTTTTTCCAGTAGATTCTGGTCCATACATTGCAATCTTGATTATCTCAGATTGTAATTGTTTAAGATTTTCTTCCATTCTAAATAAGCTAAAATAGCTAAAATTGTAAAAATTAAATATTGTAGCGACAACATTCCCAAACCTCTGTGAGCAAATAATGGAACCGCAATACAATCTCCAATTATCCACAAAGTCCAACTTTCTATTTTTTTGATTGCCATGTACCACATAGCTGTAAAAAATATTCCTGATGTAAAAATATCAATATAATTAGGAATTTCAAGTTTGTAATCGAAAAATTTGTAAACTAAATAAGTGATAAACATTGTGAGAATAAAAAAAATAAATCCTATTATTTTTTCTTTTGAATTGGTTCTCGTAATCAATAATTCAGTTTCTTTAGATTTAGACATCCATTTATACCAACCGTAAATACTCATTATGGAGTAGTAAGCATTCATAGTCATATCGCCAAAATAACTTGCTTGATACAACAAATAGACCGTGATAACTGTTGAAATTAATCCCGTTGGATAAACCCAAATATTTTCTTTTTTGGCACAATAGACACTGATTATTCCGAATACAAACGCTAAAAACTCCAAACAGATTTGATTTGTCGAAGCATTTTTATATTGTGAAATAAGGAAGTCTATCATTTTTAGTTGTCAAAAAAATTACTGTTATTTTCAAAAGCTGTTCCGATAACGACTATATCTGCTCCAGAAGAAAAAGTATTTTCAATCTCTTGTTTGGAACGAATGCCTCCACCTACAATCAACGGAATTTTTATGTTTTGAGAAACTAATGTAATCATTTCTTGTGGAACAGATAATGCTGCACCACTTCCAGCTTCTAAATAAATTAATTTATTGCCAATAAATTCTCCCGCTTGTGCTGTTTGCAATGCGTATTGGTGATTATTTCTATCTAAAGGTTTGGTTTTACTAACGCGTTCAACGGCAGTTTCATTACCACTTTCTATTAAAATATAACCTGTAGAAATCACTTCTAAATTGGTTTTATTCAGAATTGGAACAGCATTTATTTGATGTTCGATTAAATAATCTGGATTTCTACCTGATAATAAGGTTAGAAATAAAATTCCATCAGCTTCTTTAGAGATTTGAGAAGGATTTCCAGGAAATAATAGAATTGGTAAATTAATTTTCGATTTTAATTCAATGATTAATTCATCTAAATGTGTTCCATCAAAAGAACTTCCTCCAACAAAAATATGAGTTGCTGGCGATTGGTTTATTTTTTGAGTTAATTCTGATGTACTTTCAATCGAGACTTTGTCAGGATCAATGAGAATAGCAAGAAGTTTTTTGGCTTCCGATTTTGCTAATAGTATTTCATTGTAAATGTTTATCATGTGGTTTTCTCAAAGACGCTAAGGCGCAAAGTTGCAGTTTTATTTTTTAAAAGCGCAAACAAAGATATAATCTTCAATGGAATCAAATTGGATTTTGAAATTTTCTCCCGAAACTTCGGTATTGTTGTTGAACTTTAATGTTGCATTTGCTGTTTTATCTTCAAGTGAAAATGGAGTTTCTGAAATATGGTCGGGAAAACTTATTCCAACTTCGTTTTTAACTTTAAAAATACTTTCTTTTATTCCCCAAATTACGGTTGCTTTTTTGATTTTATCTTCGTCACTCAAATTTTCTAGATGAGAAACATCCATAAATCTTGGTGCAATTTTCAAGGTTTTTTCTTTTAATTTTTCAATGTCTAAACCAATATTTTCATCACTAATGGCAATTGCAGAAAATTCATGCGAATGCGAAATGGAAATATGAACGTCCTTAATACTACAACCTTGTGGTTTAATATGTGGTTTGCCTAATGAATCATAATACAAATCAAAATCAGTATAGTTTAGATGTTGCAATAACATTCTTACGGCTAAAAAACCTTTTTGATGGCTCTCCGATTTCATGTTTTCTAAACGAGCTTTTGAAGAATCTTTTAGTTTTACTTCACTTAATAACAAGTCTAATTCTTCTGTAATCTTCCAGAGATACAGTTTCGTATTGTTCGATAAATAAACGACTTTATGTAGTGGCATTTAGTATTTTGTTGTTTTTCAAAAGATTATGAAATTAAACATTTCACAAATTTTAAAATAAATTATTAAAATCAAAACCTATGTTGTAATTTTGCACCAAATTATAAAAAAAACAAATATACATAATAGATGAGTACACAAACATTACCATTTGTAGCTTACAAAGTTAAGGATATTAACCTTGCAGCTTGGGGAAGAAAAGAAATTGAATTGGCGGAAGCTGAAATGCCTGGGTTAATGGCGTTAAGAGCTGAATACAAAAACGAACAACCACTTGCTGGTGCTCGTATTGCTGGATGTCTTCACATGACTATTCAAACTGCAGTTTTAATTGAAACTTTAATTGCACTTGGTGCTGAAGTTACTTGGTCATCATGTAATATTTTCTCAACTCAAGATCAAGCTGCTGCTGCTATTGCTGCTGCTGGAATTCAGGTTTATGCTTGGAAAGGTTTAGATGAAGAGTCATTTGACTGGTGCATCGAACAAACATTATTCTTTGGTGAAGATAGAAAACCATTGAACATGATTCTTGATGATGGTGGAGATTTAACCAACATGGTTATTGATCGTTACCCAGAATTAGTTGCTGGAATCAAAGGTTTATCTGAAGAAACTACAACTGGAGTTCACCGTTTATACGAAAGAGTAAAAGCAGGAACTTTACCAATGCCTGCAATTAACGTTAATGATTCGGTTACTAAATCGAAATTTGATAACAAATATGGTTGTAAAGAATCTGCTGTTGATGCTGTGCGTCGTGCAACTGATATTATGTTAGCTGGTAAAAGAGTTGTTGTTTGTGGATACGGTGACGTTGGAAAAGGAACTGCTGCTTCTTTTAGAGGTGCAGGTTCAATTGTAACTGTAACTGAAATTGATCCAATTTGTGCTTTACAAGCTGCAATGGACGGTTTTGAAGTAAAAAAATTAAACACAGTTATTGCTAATGCTGATATCATCATTACAACAACTGGAAATAAAGATATCGTTCTTGGTGAGCACTTTGAGCAAATGAAAGATAAAACTATCGTTTGTAACATCGGTCACTTCGATAACGAAATTGATATGGCTTGGTTAAACAAAAACCACGGTGCATCTAAAGTTGAAATCAAACCACAAGTTGATAAATATACTATCGCTGGAAAAGATATTCTTATCTTAGCTGAAGGTCGTTTAGTGAATTTAGGTTGTGCAACTGGACATCCAAGTTTTGTAATGAGTAATTCGTTTACAAACCAAACTTTAGCTCAAATCGAGTTATGGAAAAACAGTGCAGCTTACAACAACGACGTTTATATGTTACCAAAACATTTAGATGAAAAAGTAGCTGCTTTACACTTAGCTAAATTAGGCGTTGAATTGGAAACATTACGTCAAGATCAAGCAGAATATATTGGTGTTGAAGTTGCTGGACCATTCAAACCAGAGTATTACAGATATTAATAAAGGTACGAAGTCAATATACGAAGTACGAAGTTATAAAAATAGAAAACCCCGATTTCAATTGAAGTCGGGGTTTTAATTTATATGAAAAAAGCCTCATTATAAGTGAGGCTTTTCTATTTATTCAGGATCTTTCATTACAAAAGATTCCATAAACTTTGTAGTATAATTTCCTGCTACATAATCTGGTTCATCCATTAATTGTCTGTGGAAAGGAATTGTGGTTTTGATACCTTCAATCACAAACTCGTCTAAAGCTCTTTTCATCTTGTTGATAGCTTCTTCTCTTGTTTGAGCAGTAGTAATCAACTTAGCAATCATTGAGTCGTAATTTGGCGGAATTGTGTAACCAGCATAAACGTGTGTGTCTAACCGAACTCCGTGACCACCTGGCGCATGAAGCGTTGTGATTTTTCCTGGAGAAGGTCTAAAATCATTATAAGGATCTTCAGCATTTATACGACATTCGATAGCATGAAGATTTGGAAAATAATTTTTACCCGAAATTGGAATTCCAGCCGCTACCATAATTTGCTCACGAATCAAATCATAATCAATAACTTGTTCGGTGATTGGATGTTCTACTTGAATTCTGGTATTCATTTCCATGAAATAGAAATTTCTATGTTTATCAACCAAAAATTCTACTGTTCCAGCACCTTCATATTTGATATATTCGGCAGCTTTTACAGCAGCTTCACCCATTTTTTTACGCAAATCATCTGTCATAAATGGCGAAGGCGTTTCTTCTGTTAATTTTTGATGACGACGTTGTACTGAACAATCTCTTTCAGAAAGGTGACATGCTTTTCCGTAAGCATCACCAACTACTTGAATTTCGATATGACGCGGTTCTTCAATTAATTTTTCAAGATACATTCCGTCATTTCCAAAAGCAGCAGCAGATTCTTGACGAGCGCCTTCCCAAGCTTTTAGTAAATCTTCTTGTTTCCATACGGCACGCATTCCTTTTCCGCCACCACCAGCAGTTGCTTTTAGCATTACAGGATAACCAAATTCACTTGCTAATTTTTCAGCTTGTTCGTATGATTCTAAAATCCCTACTGAACCGGGAACACATGGTACACCAGCTTCAATCATAGTTGACTTAGCCGAAGCCTTATCACCCATTCTATCAATCATTTCAGGAGAAGCACCGATAAATTTAATTCCGTGTTCTTGACAAATTTTTGAAAACTTAGCATTTTCAGAAAGGAAACCATATCCTGGATGAATTGCATCTGCATTTGTTATTTCGGCAGCAGCAATAATATTTGACATCTTTAGATAAGAAAGATTACTTGGAGGAGGACCAATACAAACGGCTTCATCAGCAAATTTTACATGAAGACTTTCTGCATCAGCTGTAGAATAAACAGCAACTGTCTTAATTCCCATCTCACGACAAGTTCTTATAACACGAAGTGCTATTTCACCTCTATTGGCAATAAGTATTTTTTTAAACATAATTTGTTTTTTAAAATTCAATAAACAAAACCCAAATTCCAAATTCTAAAGTCAAAATTTTTGGAATTTGGAATTTAAAATATTGGAATTTAAATTACGATGGATCTACTAAAAATAATGGTTGGTCAAATTCTACTGGAGACATGTCATCTACAAGAATTTTTACAATTTTTCCAGAAATTTCTGATTCAATTTCGTTGAATAATTTCATTGCTTCAATTACACAAAGAACGTCTCCTTTACCAATTGAGCTTCCAACCTCAACAAACATTGGTTTGTCTGGAGCTGGTTTTCTATAAAAAGTACCAATAATTGGAGATTTTATAGTTACATATTTAGAATTTTCATCAGAAGCAGCTGGAGTTGTGGCAACTGGAGCAATTGCAGGTGCTGCTTGAGGCAAAGCTTGTTGCATTGGTGCTTGTTGCACATAAGTTACATCATGTGAATTCCCTTCTAAAGTAGTTCTAATGGTGATTTTTACATCATCCATTTCTAATTTTACTTCGGCAACACCGGAGTTTGATACAAATTTGATTAGGTTTTGAATTTCTTTTAAATCCATAATTATTTGTTTTTAATTTTTAGTTTGTTTGTATTTTAATAAGCCCATTTAAGGTAGATCGATCCCCAAGTGAAACCTCCACCAAATGCGGCAAAAATTAGATTATCTCCTTTTTTGAATTTACTTTCAAAATCGTTTAATAATAATGGTAAGGTAGCCGAAGTTGTGTTACCATATTTTTCAATATTAATAAGAACTTTACTTTCGTCTAATTCCATTCTGCTAGCAGTTGCATCAATTATTCTTCTGTTAGCTTGATGTGCAATTAACCAATCTACGCTATCTTTAGTAAGATTGTTGCGTTCCATGATTATTGAGCTAACATCAGCCATTCCTGTAACAGCATATTTAAATACTGTTTTCCCATCTTGGAAAACGTAATGTTGGCTATTTTCAACGGTTTCTTTAGAAGCAGGAAGAATTGATCCGCCTGCATCAATTTTTAAATATTCGCGACCTATTCCGTCACTTCTTAAAAATTCGTCTTGTAAACCAAGACCCTCAGTATTTGGTTCAAATAGAACTGCTCCAGCACCATCTCCAAAAATGATACAAGTGGCTCTATCGGTATAATCAATTATTGAAGACATCTTATCTGCTCCAATTAATAATACTTTTTTATATCTTCCTGACTGAATGTATGCAGAAGCTGTTGACATTCCGTAAAGAAAACTTGAACAAGCTGCTTGCAAGTCGTAAGCAAAAGCATTGACAGCACCAATTTGTGTTGCTACATAAACTGCAGTTGCTGCAACTGGCATGTCTGGCGTAGCAGTTGCTACAATAACCATGTCTATTTCTTTAGGATCTAGACCGCTTTTTTCAATCAGATTTTGAGCCGCTTTTATTGCTAAAAAGGAGGTTCCTAACTTATCTCCTTTTAAAATTCTTCTTTCTTTTATACCTGTTCTTGTGGTGATCCATTCGTCGTTGGTATCAACCATTGTTTCTAACACTTTATTAGAAAGCACAAAATCAGGAACATAAGCACCGACAGCAGTAATTGCAGATGTAATAGTATTCATAAGTTTTAATTAGTTTCACAGCAAACCAAATCGATTTGCTACAAGTGGTGGAAATTACAAAAAAAAATTATACGAAATAGTTTTTTGAATGCTTATTTAGTTAAAATTATAAACAACAAAAAACTCCCACAAATGTGAGAGTCCATGTTTATAATTGTAAAAAAACACTACGCAAGCGCAACAGATTTGTCAATAACTACTTGACCTCTGTAATACATTTTACCTTCATGCCAGTAAGCTCTGTGGTATAAATGTGCTTCTCCAGTTACAGGACAAGTTGCAATTTGAGCAACTGTAGCTTTATAATGTGTTCTTCTCTTGTCTCTTCTTGTTTTGGAAATTTTTCTCTTAGGATGTGCCATTTTACTATATTATTTATCCGTTAATAGATTTTTTAGTTTGTCCCAACGCGGGTCTGTATTCTCTTCTTTTACTTCTTTTTTATTTTCTTTGATGGTGTGTTCTTTCAACTTTTCTAGAGCTGGAGTGTTTAAAGTTCCATCTTTTATACCTGGATGAACACGTTTTAGAGGAACTGAAAGAACAATCATTTCATAAATGTATTGAGAAATATCTAGTTGATGTTCGCCATGTGGCAAAATCAATAATTCTTCATTATCATTATTAAATGTATCTCCAAACTGTACAACTAGTCTAATTTTGCTTTTGATTGGCAAATCAAACATCTCACTTGTCAAATCACATGGAACATGAACAGTTCCTTTGTGCTTTAAATCAAGTTCGAGCATTGTACTTTTCTTTTCTAAAACTGCCTCAACTTTGATATCACAACTTTCAAAATCGTCATACTCAAAGTTATCAAAGAACGCTTTACTTATTTGATATTCAAACTTATGTTTTCCTAATTTTAAACCAACAAAAGGAATTAGGAATTCGTTTAATTGTTTCATTTCAATATCAATTTTCCCTACTTTATGGGAGCGCAAAGATATAAAATTATTGAATAAATAAAACTGTTAAGCATTTTTTTTATTTAATATTTTTTTTCTTCTTGCTTTTCCCTTATTTTCATTGGATTTTGGCTTATGCTTTCATACTGATTTCTCGAATGAAATATATCAATTGCCAGATAAACAGCTTCTTTAAACGAATTAAAATCGGCCATATTCTTCCCAGCAATTTCATAAGCAGTTCCATGATCTGGAGAAGTTCTAATTTTATTTAAACCTGCTGTGTAATTTACGCCTTTACCAAAAGACAATGTTTTAAACGGAATTAATCCTTGATCATGATAAGTTGCCAGTATTGCATCGTACTTTTCATACTGATTACTTCCAAAAAAACCATCCGCTGGAAAAGGCCCAAAAACCAATGTTCCTTTATCGAATATTTTCTTTAATGTCGGTTTTAAAATTTCTTCTTCTTCTTTTCCGATAACACCACCATCACCTGCATGTGGATTCAATCCTAAAACAGCAATTTTTGGTTTATTAATGCTAAAATCTTGAATCAACGTTTTTTTGATGGTTTCGATTTTTTGTGTTATTAATGATTCTGTTAAATGTTTTGCCACTTCGTTTACAGGAATATGATCAGTTAACAAACCAACTCTCAAATCATCTTGAACCATAAGCATTAGAGCATTTCCTTCTAATTCTCTATCCAAATAATCTGTATGCCCTGGAAATTTAAATTCTTCAGACTGAATGTTGTACTTATTGATTGGTGCGGTAACTAAAACATCTATTAAACCTTCTTTTAAAGCTTTGGTTGCGGCAACAAAAGATTTTATTGCATATTTCCCAACTGTTTCGTCATTAGCTCCAAAATTAATATCAAAACCTTCTCTCCAAACATTTAATACATTTATTTTTCCAACAACTACCTGGTCTAATCTATCAATTCCGTGAAGCATTGCTGTTGATTCGAAACTTTTTCTAACAAAAGAAATTGTTTTTACGTTAGCAAAAATAACTGGAGTACATAACTCTAACATTCTTGAATCCTCAAAAGTTTTGAGCACGACTTCGCTTCCAATACCGTTTAAATCTCCAATTGAAATTCCTACGATTATATTTTCTGCCTTTTTTATCATTTGTAAACGTTATTTATTGCTATTTTTGAAGTTGCAAATTTAGTAAAATAAAACAAGAATGTTTACAGGAATAATAGAAACACTTGGCACAGTTCAAGAAATAAGAAAAAACGAGGATAATTACGATATTACAATAGCTTCTTCGATTACAAATGAGTTAAAAGTAGACCAAAGTGTTGCACATAATGGTGTTTGTTTGACTGTTGTGTCAATTTCAGATTCAAAATATACAGTAACTGCTATTAAAGAAACGATTCAAAAAACAAATTTAAGTGATTGGAGTGTTGGTGATTTAGTCAATCTAGAAAGAGCTATGAAACTTGGAGACAGACTTGATGGCCACATTGTACAAGGTCATGTTGACCAAATAGGGACTTGTATAAATATTGAAAACGCTAACGGAAGTTGGTATTTTACTTTTGAATACAACCCAGATTTGAAGAATCTAACTATTGAAAAAGGTTCAATTACTGTAAATGGAGTGAGCTTAACCGTTGTGAATTCTAAAAAAAATGAATTTAGTGTAGCTATTATCCCATACACATATGAAAACACCAATTTCAAGTCTATAAAAATTGGAACAAAAATAAATTTAGAATTTGATGTTATTGGTAAGTACATTACAAAATTGCAAAGTAACTACTAGTAAAAAACAAAAAACTTCAAATTTACTTTGAAGTTTTTATCATTTTATTGTTATATATTTTGTAAATTCCGAAAGCTAAGGAAACAACTAATAAGACATATATATTTCCATCAATAGGCAAACCAACAGGCGGAGCAGCCGGCGGCGGCGGCGGACCTTGCTTAGCTTGTGAAGCAATTGTAACAAAAAACAATACAACTGCAAAAAATGGCTTACTCACTATTTTATTCATAAGATTGTAAAACTAAATAAATTTTAAACTTAACAAAATTAAACTTCTGTCAAATTGAAATTATCTCTAAATTAGGGACAAAAATACAATTTCAAATGGAAAAAAAAATTTTTTTTGATTAAAACTCAAAAAAAAAAACGTTTTAATAACAATCTCTACTTCATTTTATAAAAAAACCGTCTAGAAAAATTCTAAACGGTTTGGAGGTGGTCCCACTTGGAATCGAACCAAGCACCTACTGATTATGAGTCAGTTGCTCTAACCGAATGAGCTATAGGACCTTTATTGAGGTTGCAATATTACTACTATTTTTGATTTGTTGCAACTTTTTTATGAGTATTAATGTTCAAAATTAAATTATACTGAAAATAATAATTCTGAAAAGATTGATTCTTATTCGTTTAGCCAAAATTTATTTAATTTCTTGACAAAGTTCAACCAAAACGCCATTTGTTGTTTTTGGATGCAAAAAAACCACTAACTTATTATCAGCTCCTTTTTTTGGAATTTCATTTAAAACTACAAATCCTTCACCTTTCAATCGGATTACTTCTTTTTCAATATCTTCTACATCAAAAGCTATGTGATGGATTCCTTCTCCTTTTTTTTCTATAAATTTTGCAATTGGACTATCCGGATTTGTAGCTTCTAATAACTCTATTTTATTAGGTCCATTCATAAAAAAGGAGGTCTTCACACCTTCGCTTGCGACTTCTTCTTGTTTGTAAGCAGGTGCTCCAAATAATTTTTCGAAAACTAAATTTGACGTTTCTAAATCTTTTACTGCAATACCAATATGTTCGATTTTTCTCATTGATTCACTTATTTGATAGCAAAGTTAATAATTCAATCTGGCAACTACTAATGATTTTTGTCATAAGTCGTGTTTAGATTTATCTACTATAATTTAAAAATTGTATTTTTGCAGCATGGAAACAAATAGACAGAAAAAAATTGGTGGCGTTCTACAAAAAGATTTGGTAGATATTTTGCAAGGTGAAATAAGAAAAAACGGAATTTCTAATTTGGTTATTTCTGTTTCTAAAGTTGTCGTTACTACCGATTTGTCAGTAGCATCCGTGCATTTGAGTATTTTTCCGCAAGAAAAAGCTGCTGAAACATTGGCTGCTATCAAAAGTAATACTCCATTAATAAAACACGATTTGTCACAACGTGTTAAATTGCAATTGCGTAAAGTTCCGAATTTGACTTTTTACATCGATGATTCATTAGATTATATTGAAAAAATCGATAATGCTCTGAAAATGAAAGAGAATCCAATTGAAAATCGTGACTTATTAGAACGTAGAAAGAAATTTTAAAAAATTGAATTTCCCTTTATACATAGCCAAACGATACCTTAAAAGTGCCAGCAAAAACAATGCAATAAACATTATAAATGGAATTGCGTCACTTGGAATAATCGTTGGTGCAATGGCTTTGTTTGTGGTTTTATCCGTTTTTAGTGGATTAAAAGATTTTAGTTTGTCTTTCAGTAATGATTCCGACCCTGATTTGAAAGTTAGCGCTACATTGGGTAAATCATTTTACGTTTCTGCTATACAAAACGAAAAACTTCTAAAAATAAATGGCATTGCAGCTTCTAGCAAAGTTCTAGAAGACAGAGTACTTTTTATGTTTGACGGAAAAGAAATTGTTACTTATCTCAAAGGAGTTGATGCTTCTTATGGCAAAGTAAACGATGTAAAAAAAACTATTTTTCAAGGCGATTGGCTCGAACCCAATACAACACAAGTAGTGGTTGGTTATGGAATTTCGCAAAAACTATCGTTAGGATTATTTGAATTTAATCATCCATTTGAAGTTTTTGTTCCAAGACCAGGAAAAGGCGCCATAGAAAATCCTGAACAAGCTTTTAATAAAACCACTATTGCTCCAGTTGGAATATATGCTATAAGTGAAGATTTGGACAGCAAATATGTATATGCGGATTTAGGCTTAGCGCAAAATTTACTCGAATACAAATCAAATCAAATTTCGGCTATCGAATTGAAATTGAGACCTAATTCAGATGAAGAAATTATTAAAAAAGAACTTCAATCTATCTTCAATAATAAAGTAACGGTAAAAAATAGAGCACAACTCAATGATTCGTTATACAAAATGCTCAATACCGAAAATATTGCAGTTTATTTGATTTTTACTTTAGTAATTATTATCGCGTTATTCAATCTTATTGGCGCGTTAATAATGATGATTTTGGACAAAAAAGAAAATCTGAAAACACTTTACAACCTTGGAGCAGAAGTCAAAAATTTACGTAAAATATTCTTGTTACAAGGAACGTTACTAAGTGTTTTTGGCGGAATTATTGGTTTACTATTAGGAATTATAATTGTATTACTTCAGCAACAATTTCAATTTATCATGATTACGCCAACTTTGGCTTACCCGATTGTTTTTAGTATTCAAAATGTACTAATTGTATTTACAACTATTGTCTTGCTAGGTTTTATTGCAAGTTTTATTGCAAGCAGTAGAGTAACTAAAAAATTGTTGGATTAAAAAACCTGATAATCAGCGTAAACTTCTTGAATTTCGTCTAAAGCTTTAAACAAAACTTCTGGGTCTTCTATAGTTACCAACTTTAATCTAAACTCTTTAAAATTCGCAATTCCTTTGAAATAATTCGTGTAATGACGACGCATTTCTACAATTCCAAGGCGTTCACCTTTCCAATCCATTGACCACGTTAGATGGTTCCTAGCAGCTTCTACTCTATCGGCAATTGTTGGTTTTGCTAAATGTTCACCAGTTGTGAAATAATGTTTAATTTCATTAAAAATCCATGGATAACCAATGGCAGCACGACCAATCATCATACCATCAAGACCGAATTTGTTTTTATATTCTAATGCTTTTTCTGGAGAATCGATATCGCCATTTCCAAAGATTGGCATCGTAATTCTAGGGTTGTTTTTTACACGTTCAATATGACTCCAATCAGAATGCCCTTTATACATTTGCGCACGAGTTCTCGCGTGAACTGTTAAAGCTTGAACACCAATATCCTGTAATCGCTCTGCAACCTCATCAATATTTATAGAATTTTCATCCCAACCCAAACGCGTTTTCACCGTTACCGGAAGACTTGTACCTTTAATTACCGCTTTTGTCAAACGCACCATCAAATCTACATCTTTCAAAACGCCTGCGCCTGCGCCTTTACAAACTACTTTTTTTACGGGACATCCAAAATTGATATCCACCAAATCGGGTTGAACAGTATCAACAATTCGTGAGGACATTTCCATCGCTTCTTCATCGCCACCAAATATTTGGATTCCAACTGGACGTTCATAATCAAAAATATCTAATTTCTGACGACTTTTTACAGCATCACGAATCAATCCTTCCGAAGAAATAAATTCAGAATAC
Source organism: Flavobacterium sp. (assembly GCF_027531705.1). Lineage (GTDB taxonomy): Bacteria > Bacteroidota > Bacteroidia > Flavobacteriales > Flavobacteriaceae > Flavobacterium. Next base: position 22,822 of record NZ_JAPZSP010000024.1, read on the forward strand.
ATCAAATCTGCACCGTGCAATTTGCACAACCTACGAAATGGCGGATCACTCACGTCTTCCATCGGCGCAAGTAATAGCGGAAAATCTGGTAATATGATGTTGCCTATTTTGGGCATTGAACTATTTTTTTTGCAAAGATAGTTAAGAATATTTAGTTATGAAATTTAATCTTATGTGTGACAATCATTTAAAATTAATAATTATTTTTACAAAAACTATTTGATGCTTTTTCAGTTTGGATCTTACAGTTCGCTTTTACTTATTTCCTTCACACAAGGTATGATTTATAGCGCTTTACTACTAAGAAAAGCGATTCAAACCGAAAACAAATCCAATTATTGGTTAAGTCTTTTTATTTTTTTATGCAGCTTATTTATTGCTCCGTGGATGCTTGGCTTTGCTGGTTGGTATGACAATCAACCTTACAGAGATTTTATGTTTTATATGCCTTTTCAGCAGTTATTTTTTATTGGTCCATTGATTTATTTTTATACTCAAAGTTTACTCAATCCATCCTTTCGACTCACCCAAAACAACTTTTTACACTTATTACCCGGAATTTTATATTTAGTTTATTCTGTAGTTATTTGGGTTTATGACCAATTAATTTTACAAGATTACTATTTTTATGCAGATGGAATGGACAAAGACTTTGAAGAATGGTATCAAAAATTGGGTTTACTTTCTATGATTATCTATTTCTTTTTGAGTATTCGATATTATAATGTCTATAAAAAATTAATGTTTCAAGTTGTAAGTTATGCTGATTCTGTGTTGTTCAAATGGATTAGAAACTATTTGATTGCCTTTTTAGTGATGTTGCTTTTACCTATTCTATTTGAAATTATCGGATATTTTTATCCCGAAATAAAATCCTATCAAGGAAGTTGGTGGTTTTATCTTTTCTTTTCAATTGTTATGTATTACATTGCTATCACTGGATATTCTAATCCCACAAATGCCACAATTCCATTTAAAGTTTCGCTATTTGATAAAAATCCAATTCTTTTATTGGATTCAAACACTTCCAATGAAGTTGAGTCAGTAATTGATATTGCGCACGAAACATTTGAAGAAACGAATTCGCCAGAAATTTCTCTTTGGAAATCTAAGATTGAAAGCTTAATTCAAGAGGAAAAACTTTATCAAAATCCGGAATTAACATTGACCGATTTGGCAAAAAAACTAGAAACCAATGCTTCTGTAATTTCCAAAACCATCAATCAAGGATTTCAAATGAACTTTAACGATTGTATCAATAATTATAGAATTGAAGCCGTAAAAAATAGTTTTAGCAATGGCGAACACAAAAAATCAACCTTATTAGGAATCGCTTATGATTGTGGATTTAATTCTAAAGCGACTTTCAACCGCGCTTTTAAAAAAAATACTGGAAAAACGCCTAAAGAATACTTATTAAATATTTAAAATAAACTATGAATCAACTACTTGTTAATTTAATTGCTGGGTCAAGTTTGCTGATTACTCTTTTAATTTTTTTTAACCCAAATAAACATAATATTCCTGGTAATAGATGGCTGAGTTTATTCATTTTCTGTATTTTTTTAATGAATATTGATGAATTTCTTTATTACAACAATCTAGATTTTGGAACTGTAAAATTTTATGTCTTTTCAAGATATTGTATTGTTCCAATTTTTTATTTTACTATTATTTATTTCATAAAGCCCAAAAAAAAATGGAAACCAATATACTTTTTACATTTCATATTTGGTCTACTTTTTATAATTTTTGAACAAAATTCCACACAAATTGTAAACGGTAATATGGTAATTAGCAAGACCATTTCTTCCAGCTTCTTACTATACTTTAATCAGTTTTTGATGTATATTGTTTTACCTTCACAATTTATCATCTACTTCTGGCAATGCTTTAAAGAAATTGAAAAACACAATCAAAACATTAAAAAATTCAGTTCTAACATCGAGGGAATTGACTTAAAATGGTTAAAACACATTTTATATATCATTATTAGTTTTTCATTTTTCTTTGTTATTTATATTTTTACTCAAAGTGCAGTTATGATTAATTCATTACTACTGGTTAGCCTTCTTTTTATTGGATATAATGCAATGAAACAAAAAGAAATTTTTCCCTTTTCTGATATTTCTAAAAAAGAAATTCGAACAATAATTAAGGAAGAAAAAAAACAAGAAAAAATTAAAAAAAGGGAAGTCAATTTTGAAGAGCAAGAAGTTTACGAAAAATTATTAGTGGTAATGCAGAACGACAAACCTTTTCTGAATTCTGAACTTTCACTTTTCAGTTTAGCAAGTACTTTAAAAATTTCTGCCCATGCTTTATCTTTTATTATTAATGAATGTAGTGGTGAAAATTTTAATCAATTTGTAAATGGATACCGAATTGAAGAAGCAAAAAAATTAATAGTAAATCCTAAAATGAACCACCTCAATATTATGGGAATTGGGTATGAAGTTGGATTCAATTCAAAATCAACATTTATTACGACATTCAAAAAAATCACAAACCAAACACCTAGTGAGTATAAAAAATCAAATTCTACGACCTTATTAGGTGTTGAATTATGATTCCATACCTCATTGTTTTATAAATTCTACATTTTTGCTACTATTTTAGATTTAAAAAAATCTAAAAACTCCTTAAGAATTTTGCAACAACTTTAATTGAGGTTTAAAAATGATTATCGAATACTACAAGCCCAAAAATCCTATACTGCAAAAGTATATTGAAGGATATTACTTCTTAACAAATACTAATGGCGAATCAGATAATAGCTATCTTACTTTTCCCAATAATTATAGCATTGTTTCAGTTACGAATAGATGTGGTTTCAAATTTCTAAGAGGAAAAGTTATTCTAACTGAAGATAGCAAACAAAATTGTTTTTCGACAATAATATCCAATTATACAAAACCAATACATGTTGAATGCAAGGGAAATATAAGAGAATTAACCACTTATTTTAAACCGCTAGGTATAAATAATTTTCTTAATAGAAAATTGAAAGATTATTTAGATGATTCTTTTAAAACATTTGATCCTTATGATGATTATTTGCCAACAATGCAACTTGTATTGGAAACAACAGAAATTGAAAAAGCAAAGGATATAGTAGAAAACTATTGGATTTCAAAATTGACTTCTTTTGAAAGTGGTTTTCTTTATAAAGCAATTGATTTATTAGAAGATTATGAAATGGAACATACTATTCAGCAAGTTGCGGACAAATGTTTAACATCAAGACAAAATCTGTTTAAAATGTTTACTTCACATTTGGGGAAAACACCTTCTGATTATAAAAAAATTCATCGATTTAGAAATACTTTGAATCAATTTCAAAATAAAAAAAACATCAAAAACCTATCAAGTCTTTTAATTGATAGTACGTTTTACGACCAATCCCATTTTATCAAAGATTTTAAATCATTTACAGGAATGGCTCCAAAAGATTTGTTTAAAAACATTGATTGTAATAAAGGTGAAGATATAAAATGGCTTTGGATTTAACATAGTTTACATTTTTACAATTTTATTGTTTTGAATACCACTTATTTTACATGACCAAAGTTTCAATCATCAATCAAATGAAAAAATCAATTAGTAAAAAAATAGCACTATTTATCCTCGCCTCACAATTTATTACAGCCCAAACTCAAAAAAAACCAACCGAAATTTTAGTCATAGGAACCTATCATTTTAATAATCCCGGATTGGATGTTGCTCAATACAAGGTTCTGGATATTATGGGCGAAAAGCCCCAAAAGCAATTGGAAGAAATTTCCACAGCAATTGCGAAATTCAAACCTACAAAAATTTTTACCGAATGGGAACTGAAAGATCAATTGGCTTTAGATACTCTCTATAACAAATATCAAGAGGGAACTTATTTTGAATATGTAGCCAAAAAATACCCGAAAAGAAAATTTTATGTACAAAACGAAATAGTACAATTGGCATTTAGAGCAGCGAAAAAATCAAATCTAAAAAAAGTATTTGCCATCGATTATCAAGAAACTAGTTTTGATTTTGATAGTGTTATGAAATTTGCAGATTCTGTAAGGCTTCCAAATTTTAAAAAAGAGGTTATGCTAGATATAAAAAATACAGAAACAAAATCAAATGCACTTTTTACCGAAAATGATCTTTTAAAATGTTTGTATTACTACAATAGTGAAGAACTCAGAAAAATTGACATTCCGTGGTATGTTGGCAAAATTAATGATTCTGATAAACTAGGTACTTATGTTGGCGCTTTTTTAGCTTCAGAATGGTACAGACGTAATTTATATATGCTAGCTAATATCCAAAAACAAACCGAAAGTTCAGATAATAGAATTATGGTTTTGGCAGGCGCAAGTCACATCACCATGTTTTTAGATTTGTTGAAACATGATTCAAATTATAAAATTGTAGAGTTGAAAGAGGTCATGGAAAAAAAGAGATAACTATGAAAAAGATAATCATTTTATTGCTAATATTTCAATTTACATTTGCGCAAATTCCGCATTTATCAGGTGAAGTTTCTATTTCTATTAAAAACGGAACTATCGAAAGTAATCTAGAATATTCAAACGTTCCTAAAATTAAAAATTATAGTCTTTGGTTGAATTCAGGGCTAAATTTAAGATATTTAAGAGATGCTGAAGACAAATTTAATTATCCAAATATTAAGTATTTTGATGATGAAAAATCAGCAGAAGCTTTTCAATATTATATACCTGATGGAGATGTAAAAATTCGATTATTACCCGAAAAATTTAAAATAAACTATGTCGGCAAATTTCCAGTAATAAGTGATACACTAAAAGCAAATAACCGAGGCGACTGGAAAGGGAATATTGCGTTTAACGGAAAATCCATTCGTACAACCGAACAATCTGCATGGTATCCAATAATTTATGATATTGATAATGATGTTGTAATAAGTAAAGTTACTTACGATTTAACAGTAAACTGTTCGGATTGCAGTAGCATATATTTGAATGGTGCTGCACCAAAAAGCGGCAATTCAGTTAATTTTAAATCCAATCAACCCATTTCATTATTGCTCTTTGCAGGAATATTTGACTTCACTAAAAATAAAAACACTTTTTTTATCAATACTGATTTAAAACCCGAACAAGAAACAGTTTTATCAAATTGGACAGATAAAATAATTAAATTTTATGAAAATAACTTAAGAATACCTTACGGGAATCCTGTAACTTACTTATATACAACACCAATTTCTAAAAAAAATGCTTGGATGTTTGTTACCTATCCAACAGTTGCCATAATTGGTCCAGAAAAATATAATGTGAAAAGTTATTTTTCTGATAAAACGAACGAATTAAACGACGCAGCCAATATTGAATATTTTGCGCACGAACTCGGGCATTATTATTTTGGAACAGTTATAGAACCTAATTCTGAATTAAGGTGGATTTTTCTAGAAGGAATTACAGAATATTTAGCATTGCAAACAATTAAAGAAGTTTTGGGAGAAAATAATTATAAAAGAAAAATAGCCGAATATTTGGTTGAAGTAAAAGAATTAAATCCAAAACCATTATCGATAATAAAAAACAATGAAATTAGTGAAAGCTATCGTTATTATTTTGTACCACTTTTATTAACCGCTTTAGAAAAAGAAATAGGCAAACAAAAAGTTTGGAATTGGTTGCAAACTATTTTAAAATCTGATAAAACTACAAAAACTGATTATGCTTTTTTTAAAAGTTCGATCATTAAAAGTGGTATTTCAGAAAATGATTTTTTAAAATTTGAAACCAAATATATCTTGACTGAAAATGCTAAAGAAAATGTAATTAAAGTTGTAAAATAAGTTAAAATGAAAAAACTAAACCTAACACAACTTACAAACGAAGAACTTCAAATTGAAGCAAAAAAACGAAAAATAAATTACCAAACAGCAGCGTTTATAGTCGGAATGATGATTGGCGTTGCGGTTTGGAGCGCTATTAAAAACGGTTTTGGAATTTTACTTTTTACACCTTTATTATTTGCTTATTGGTTTAGAAATGCGAAACCAGAGTACGACGAAGTTAAAAAAGAAATTCAATCTCGTAATTTAAAATTATGATACACTGTCTAAATTGTAACCACGAGGTAGCTTCAAATTTTTGCCCAAATTGCGGACAAAAAGCGACTGTGCATAAATATTCTGTCAAACATTTTATTGAACATGATTTAGTTCACGGTATTTTGCATGTTGACAAAGGCATACTTTACACAATCAAAATGCTGTTTACATCGCCTGGACATTCTATAAGAGAATTTATTCAAGGAAAACGCGTCAAAATTTTCAATTTTGTCACACTTTTGGTACTAATCATTGCAGTTTCTCATTTTTTAAGTAGCTATTCATTAGTCAAAATGTCGGACATTATGCCCGATAATCAGGGATTTATGAAAGAGTATGAAAATATATCTCAAAAATATCCCAAGCTGATTTTGTTAATGACGATACCATTTTATTCCATCATTACATTTTTTTGGTTCAAAAAAGCCAAATTGAACTTAACTGAACATTTTGTTTTAAACTCCTACAAAACTGCTGGTGAGTTACTTATTCTGATTTTATTTACATTAATTTCGATCTTTTATACCAATATTTCTGGGTTGGGACTAATTCTAGCGGTTATTTCTCTTGGTTCTTATATCTATAATTATTGGTTTTACCGACAATTTTTTTCGGAGTACGGCTACACAAAAAAAAGTTTGGTAATCAGAAGTATTATGAGTGTAATTTCATACTTTTTTATAAGTATTCTAGTTGGTTTATGCATTGCATTATTCATGCTTTTGAAAAATAAAATTTTGACTTAGAAATTTTAAAACCATAACAAAAATGACTGAAAACCATTTTTTAAAAACCATTTTTAATGAAGACAACTTCAAGCCCGAAGATTTTGAATTAATTCTTAGTCAATACAAACGACTTGAAGTTAAAAGAAATGATTTTTTAATCGATTATGATACAACTGCCAATTTTTACTATTTCCTTGAAAGTGGTTTTGCTCGTTCCTATGTAATTGATTTAGAAGGAAACGACATTACCACAAAGTTTTTTAGCAGTTCTGATATTGTCATCGATTGGCATTCGTATTTTATGAAAACCAAATGTCGAGAACATTTCCAAGCTATTTCTAATTGTGTTGTTTGGAAAATTTCGTTTGATAATTTTATGAAATTATTCAGCATTGAAGCTTTTAGAGAAGTAGGTCGAACCCGATTAGTTAATGGTTTCTTTGAGCTCAAAAACCATTCAGTTTCTATAATTGCCGATGCAGCAAAAGACAGGTATTTGTATCTTTTGAAAACCAAACCAGACATTATTCAAAATGTTCCTTTGAAACAAATTGCGACCTATTTAGGAATTACCGATACATCATTAAGTAGAATCCGAAAAGAAATATCCGATAACAAATAAAAATTATGATACATTACTACGTTCCAAATTGGGTTTCGATTGCCTTTTTAATTGCAATTCCGTTGCCGTTTATTTTGATTTTAAACTTTATTCGAATTGAAAGCAAAAAACTAAATAATTCAATAATTTTTCCAATTTCATTAGTGTTCTTTATATTCTACATTCTTTATGTATATCTGGCAAGTTACTTGGGTTGGTTCAATCAAATTTTATTTCCACCAAAAGTTTTATTAATCACAACAGTTCCATTTGCTTTTTTGTTATTTATGGTGGTTGCAAAAACACAAAAATTTCAAACTATTTTAGAAAACACAAATCTCGAAAATTTAGTAAAACTCCATATTTTTAGAGTTATTGGCGTATTTTTTATAATCCTTGCTTTTTATGATGCTCTTCCAAAACCATTTGCTTTGATTGCAGGTTGTGGAGATATGATTGCCGCAATTACTTCACTATTTGTTGCAAAAGCTATTCAAAATAAAAATCCAAACGCAAAAAAACTAACCTATATCTGGAATGTTTTTGGTTTTATTGATATTCTTTTTACTGCAATTGCAGCCAATGCTTTGACCAAAATTTCCATTGATACAGGTTCTATGGGTGTTGACACATTAGCGACTTGGCCTTTTTGTATCATTCCAGCCTTTGCGCCACCAATGATTATGTTTCTGCATTGGACAATTTTCAAAAAATTAAAAAAATTTAGTTAAAAACTATTTTCTTGTCCTATGGCAAGATTCACGTTCCTATACCGCAATAAATTTGCTTCAATATTAATTACTAAAACAAATTTAAAAATGGAAACTAAAAAAGAATTTATGTTATTGTTTCGTTACGAACCTACTAACGATTATGTGCCAACACAATCTGAAATGGACGAGATGCAACAAAGTTGGGGTTCGTTTATTGGCAACATAGCTATTCAGGAAAAGTTGGTAAGCACACATCAATTGGGTTTTGAAGGCAATCAAATTTTTGCAGATAAAAAATCAAGTAACGGAATTTATTTGTCAAACAATCAAACTGTTGCTGGCAATATGATTGTAAAAGCCAACTCTATTAATGAAGCGACAGAAATTGCTAAAAATTGCCCAATTCTAAATATAGGCGGCAATGTAGAAGTAAGATCAATTCAACCAATGTAACTTTAAATCAAATATTTATTAACAATTAAAATCAATTAAAATGGAAACTAAAAAGGAATTTATGTTATTGTTTCGCTTCGAGCCAAACTTCGATTACCAACCATCGCAGGAAGAAATGAATCAAATGCAACAAGAATGGGGCGCATTTTTTGAAAACCTTGCTGGTCAAGGTAAATTAGTAAGTACATACCAATTGGGGTTTGAAGGAACAAAGGTTGCTGCGGACAAATCAATAGAACATGGAATTTATGTTTCTGACAAACAAACACTGGGCGGAAACCTAATAGTTTCGGTGAATACAATAGATGAAGCGACTGAAATCGCTAAAAATTGTCCAATTCTAAATATGGGTGGCAATGTAGAAGTAAGATCAATTCAACCAATGTAAATAAAATTCTTAAACAATTAAATTTAACTTAAAATGAAAACAGAAAACATCTTTACAGAAGCAGTTGCTCAAAAATTTACAACAAGAATTAACAATTTATCAGCAACAACCCAACCAAAATGGGGCAAAATGGATGCTAGCCAAATGATGGCACATTGCAACGTAAGTTATGAAATGGCATTGGATGAAAACTATAAAAAATCGAATGGATTTATACGATTTATTCTTAAAAATTTAGTCAAAAAAGGATTTGTAAATGAAAAACCTTTAGCAAAAAATAGTTCTACAGCCAAAGAAATGTTAATCAAAGAAGTAAAAAATTTCGATAAAGAAAAAAAACAATTAATTGAAAACTTACATCAATTTGTATCTAAAGGCGAAAACTATTTTGATGGTAAAGATCATCCTGGTTTTGGTGTAATGTCCAAGCAAGAATGGAACAACTTTTATTACAAGCATTTAGACCATCATTTAACACAATTTGGAGTTTAATTATTTAATTTTTAAAAACCAGAAATCATGAAATCGAAGATTCACGATTTCCAAAAATATAAAATATAAAATCATGAGTAAAAAAGTAGTATCAATCATCGCAATAACGTTAGTAGCATTTATAGGTTTTGGAATGTTCAAAGCCAGTGATTTAAAATCTATAGAAATAATCACAGAAACCACTATAAAAGGTGACAAACAAACCATCTTTAATAGAGTAAAAAACTTGGCAGAATTCCCAAAATGGTCGCCATTTTTGGTTCAAGATCCATCACAAAAATATGAAATTAAAGGGATCAATGGCACAGTTGGTTCGCAATACCATTGGGTTGGAAATGGCGGAGAAGATGTTGGTTACCAAGAAATTATCAAAATAGATGAAGGAACATTTATTGGTAAAAAATGTGACATTCAAAAACCATTTGTAGCCAAACCTACTTTTGATTATAATTTTACAGAAACTGCTAATGGTGTAATCGTGAAAGAAACTTTTAAATTAGAATCTGGTCAAGTAGATGCCTTTTTCTTATGGCTTTTTGGTGCCAAAGCCGAAATGGTTAAAACCAACCAACAAGGACTTGACCTATTAAAAAAATCAATTGAATCTTAAAAAACTAAAAATCATGGACAAAACAGTACAAACAATGATCGACAACCTGAAAGAAAAAACAGGTTACACTTTAGAAGAATGGAAAGACATAATTGCAAAAGAAAATTTGGCTAAACATGGCGAAATTGTAAAATTCTTAAAAGAAAGTCATAATGTAACACATGGATATGCTAGTGAAATTGCTTTAAAAGTATTAGGTTCAGATGCCGATTCTTCAAACGATGCAACTGCTTTTATCGAAAGTCAATACAAAGGAAAAGAACATTTAAAACCATGGTATGACAAACTAATCGCTGAAATCCAAAAATTTGAAGGCGAATTTGAAATAGCACCCAAGAAAACTTATGTAAGTTTGAAACGCAAAAAACAATTTGTCATCTTAAATCCAGCCTCAAAAACACGTTTTGAAATCGGTTTCAATCTAAAAGGTGTTGAAGCCAAAGGCAAACTCGAAAACGAAAAACCAAATGGAATTTGTTCACACAAAATAAATATTAATGACGTTTCTGAAATTGACCAAGAGGTAATTGATTGGATAAAAATGGCTTATGAAAATGCTGGATAATTTCATAAAAATCAACTTTTCATGATTGGATACTTTCAAAATGACCTTGTAAATATGACGCTTTACAAGGTTTTTTATTTAAGGTCTATTTAGTAGGTCTCAAATCATAATTTGAAGCGATTCACGACGATTAATGCCGCAATTTTGCCCTGTTATTAATCATTAAAAATTTAAATCATGACAAAACTAATCATCGCCATTATGTTGACTTTAGCTTCAACTTTTGCAAATGCACAATTAAAAGGTTCAGGAAAAACAATTACTAAAACTTACGATTACAAAAACTTTGACAAACTGTCTTTTGAGGATATAGACGGAAAGATTGAAGTTGAAATAGGAAAAACTTGGAGCATATCAGTAACTATTGATGATAATCTTGAGAATCTTTTGAGTTTCTCTGAAAACGTTTCTGAAAATGAATTAAAAATTCAATTTAAAGGAAATAAAAACAATCAAATGTATGTTGAAGATACCAACGTCAAAATCAAAATCACGATGCCTGAAGTAAGTTTAATAAGAAATACAGGAAATAGTGATTTAACCGTAAAAAATATTCTTGGTCGTTATTTCAGATTAGAAAACACAGGAAATGGCGAAAGTAAAATCAGTGGATCAATTGATGTTCTTGATATAGTCAAAACTGGAAATGGTGATGTAAACGCGGAAAATTTAGTAGCCAAAAAAGCAGAATTAAAAAGCACCGGAAACGGAAATTTAATCGCCAATGTATCTGAAGAACTTACTGCCAAACTATCCGGAAATGGAGATATCACTAATAAAGGAAAAGCAAAATTTGACTCCAAATCCAAAAAATCAGGTAACGGAGAATTAATTATAAACTAAAGTTTCAATCATCAATCAAAATCATAAATCAAAATCAAAAATCAATTTCAATTTCAATTTCAAAAATCAATTTCTAAATATATGAAACTACTAACTAAAATCACAAAACCCATATTGTTGCCTCATTGGTCACAAGATTTATTTTTAATTATTCCACGAATCGTTTGTGGTTACTTACTTGCCTTTGATTTTGGCGCTGATAAATTTGGAATGCCATGGTCACCTGTCGACAAGAATTTAGGATTATTTGAAGTCGCTTTTTGGTTTCCAAATGATGTTGCGAGTTATGGTGGAATCTTTGCCATTGCTCCTGCGTTTTTTGCTTGGATGGGTGCTTTTGCTGAAGCAGTTGGCGGATTGTTATTGGTATTCGGATTTCAAACTCGCATTACTTCTTTCCTTATTATTTGCACAATGTTAGTCGCCATTTTCATGCAACAAATACAAAACGGATTATGGAATTGCCTTGCCGCAATGGGATTTCTATGGGTTGCCATGTTCTATTTAATTGTGGGTTCAGGACGATTTGGAATTGACTATTTACTAACTAAAAATAAAGCATAAGATGAAAAATATAGTTACAATAATCGCAATAGTATTTTCATTATTGATGACAAGTTGTGTTCAGAAAACCTATAAAAAAACTGTCGTTTTCTCATTAGACGTTTCTGAAATTAAAAACGTAAAAAAAGTTGGAATTCGAGGAAACGACAAACCTTTATCTTGGGATTATGACACCGAAATGAAAGAAATTAAAAAAGATAGTTTATATCAAATCACCATAACTGGTGAAACCGGTTATAAATTTACAGAAGTAAAATTTGTTGTAAATGATACTTTCGAATTTCAAAATGAAGACAACCGAAGAGTCCTTTTTTCTGAAAAAGACACCACATTTTACAATGCAAAATTCAACAATAGATAAAAATTTTATTCTTCAATCAACATTAGTTATTGTTCAATCTACAATCAAAACTTTTAGTCTATATTTGCAGATTAATTGCATTAAAATTGCAATTGAAATTTGAACTTGATATTAAAGCATGAAAAATATTAGAAATTTTTGCATTATTGCACATATTGACCACGGAAAAAGTACGCTTGCCGACCGACTTCTTGGTGCCACACAAACCGTTACCGCTCGTGAAGAAAAAGCACAATTGCTTGACAACATGGACTTGGAGCGCGAACGTGGTATTACCATAAAAAGTCACGCTATTCAAATGGAATACACTTATAAAGGTGAACAATATATTTTAAATTTAATTGACACGCCTGGACACGTTGATTTTTCATACGAAGTTTCGCGTTCGATTGCGGCTTGCGAAGGTGCGCTTTTGATTGTTGATGCTGCACAAAGTATTCAAGCACAAACGATTTCTAATTTATATTTGGCTCTTGAAAACGACTTGGAAATTATTCCGGTTTTAAATAAAGTCGATTTACCAAGTGCTAATCCTGAAGAAGTTAGCGATGATATTATTGATTTATTAGGTTGCAAATTAGAAGATATTATTCACGCTTCTGGAAAAACTGGTTTTGGTGTTGAAAATATTTTGGCAGCCATTATCGAAAAAATTCCTGCACCAAAAGGTGTTGTTGATGAACCGCTTCAAGCCTTGATCTTTGATTCACATTACAATCCGTTTCGTGGAATAGAAGTAATTTTTAGAGTGAAAAACGGCGAAATCCGTAAAGGTCAAAAAATTAAATTCATGGCAACTGGAAACGAATATTTTGCCGATGAAGTGGGAACATTAAAGTTAAATCAAGTTCCTAAAAACTCGATTTCTGCTGGTGATGTTGGTTATTTAATTTCGGGAATTAAAGAAGCCAAAGAAGTAAAAGTTGGTGATACAATTACCGATGCCAAAACACCAACTACTAATATGATTACGGGATTTGAAGATGTAAAACCAATGGTTTTCGCCGGAATTTATCCTGTTGATACTGAAGATTACGAAGAATTGCGTTCTTCAATGGAAAAATTACAACTGAATGACGCTTCGTTAGTTTTTGTGGCTGAAAGTTCGGCAGCATTAGGTTTTGGTTTCCGTTGCGGATTCTTAGGAATGTTGCACATGGAAATCATCCAAGAACGTTTGGAGCGCGAGTTCGACATGACAGTAATTACAACTGTTCCCAACGTTTCGTATTTGGCTTACACCAAAAAAGATCCAGAAACATCTTTTGTAGTAAACAATCCTTCTGACTTACCCGAACCTTCTCGTTTGGACAGAGTTGAAGAACCTTATATCAAAGCAACTATCATTACTAAATCCGATTTTGTTGGAAATGTAATGAGTTTATGTATAGAAAAACGTGGTCAAATTACCAATCAAACCTATTTGACAACTGAAAGAGTAGAATTAAATTTTGATATGCCACTAGCCGAAATTGTATTCGATTTTTATGATAGATTGAAAACGGTTTCTAAAGGTTATGCGTCATTTGATTATTCTCCAATTGGAATGCGAACTTCTAAATTAGTAAAATTAGATGTTCTTTTAAACGGACAAACGGTTGATGCGCTTTCTGCATTAATTCACGAAGATAATGCGTATAATATTGGTAAAAAAATGACCGAAAAACTACGTGAATTAATACCAAGACAACAATTTGACATTCCAATTCAAGCAGCTATTGGCGCCAAAATTATTGCTCGTGAAACTATAAAAGCCTTACGTAAAGACGTTACCGCAAAATGTTATGGTGGCGATATTTCTCGTAAAAGAAAACTATTAGAAAAACAGAAAAAAGGTAAAAAACGTATGCGTCAAGTAGGAAATGTTGAAATTCCACAAGAAGCGTTTATGGCGGTTTTGAAGTTGAATGATTAAGAGATTGTATAATGTAAAATTGTATACTGTATAATGTAAAACCCGATAACTAAAGTTGTTGGGTTTTTTGTTAGATTTCCTTTAATAACCGCATCACATCCTCAACTTTAAAAAGCTGTGTTCCTTCGTTCATGGTGGCCGCTGTTCCGCAACAAACGCCTATTTGGATTACTTCTTTTAAGATTTTGTTTTGTGAAAATGCCCAAACCATTCCGCCAACCATACTATCTCCGGCGCCAACTGTGCTTTTCTTTTCTACTTTTGGTGCTTTTACTAAATGTGTTTCGTCTTTTGTGACTAAAATGGCACCGTCTGCTCCAAGTGAAACTACAACAATTTCGGCACTTTTATTTTCAATTAGTTGTTTTGCCGCTTTTTCTACATCTGGTAATTCTAATCTTTCAACGCCAATTAATTTTGCCAATTCTCCTATGTTGGGTTTAATTAAATAAACACCAGTTTCTAAAACTTTTTTCAAAGCTTCGCCAGATGTGTCAACAATTACTTTTACATTTGATTCTTTAGCGATAGCTGCAATTTTTTTATAGAAATCACTTGGTAAACCTTCATTTAAACTGCCGCTAATTACTAAATAATCGGTTTTCAACTCTTTTATAGTTTGAAGAATTTTATCTTTTTCAGCATCCGAAAATTCATTTCCAGGAAATCCAAATCGGTATTGTGCTTTGCTTGTATTTTCAAAAGCTATAAAGTTTTCTCTTGTCCAATTTTTGATTTTGATAACACGGCTTTCTAGTTTTTCATTTGCAATTAAATCTTCCAACATTTCTCCAGAAGAACCGCCCGAAGTATAAACACATGTCGAATTTCCGCCCAATTTAGAAATAGCCTTCGACACATTTATTCCGCCACCGCCAGCATCATAACGTGGTTTTTCGCAACGAATTTTTTGTTCGGCAATTAATCCTGTAAAATGAGTTGATTTGTCTAACGAAGGATTTATAGTTAATGTTACAATTTGTAGCGATTCCATTCTGAAAAAAATTAGTTGTTGTAAAGATGCGACAATTTATTGATTTTATCATTTACTATAAAATTCTTATCTTTGACTAAATGACTTTTCATGCTTGATGAATCTCCAAAACGTTTTGACCGAATAATAGCTATTCTTATTCAATTACAATCCAAGCGGATTGTGAAAGCGCAAGAATTGGCTGATCGTTTTGAGGTTAGTTTGCGAACCATTTACCGCGATATTCGTTCGCTAGAAAGTTCGGGCGTTCCTATTTATGGTGAAGCTGGCGTTGGTTATTCTCTGGTAGATGGCTACCGATTGCCACCTGTTATGTTTACTCGTGAAGAAGCTAGTAGCTTTATTGCCGCCGAAAAATTAATGCAAACTTTTATCGACAAAGAACTCGGGCAACATTATGCATCGGCAATGTTCAAATTGAAATCAGTATTGCAAAATTCTGATAAAGATTGGGTTTCAACAATCGAGTCGAAAGTTTTAATTCAGCAACCTACTGGAAAATTATTTAATGAAAATGTACCCGATGCCATGACCATTCTTTTCAAAAGTATTGCCGATAAAACACAAGTAAAATTACTTTATCAAGCCTATGAAGCAGAAGAAACTTCGGAAAGAATAATCGAACCTGTTGGCATTTTTCACGACAATAATAATTGGTATGTTTTCGGATTTTGTCATTTACGAAACGATTACCGACAGTTTAGAGCCGACCGAATTCAAGGCATCAGCAAAACCGCAATTCCATTTTCTAAAGAACATAATTCTTTGGAAACCTATCTAAACAAACAAAATGAATGTCCAACCACAAGAGTCGTTCTTTTAGTTAATAAAAAAATTGCCAAATATCTTTCCAATGAAAAGAAATACCATGGCTTTATTTCTAAAAAAACAATTGGCGAAAATGTAGAAATGACTTTCTTAAGTCGCGATATAGAAAACGCTTTTCCGAGATGGTTGTTGATGTTTGCTGATTATACAACTATCATCGAACCACAACGTTTAAAAGACAGAACGCTTGAACTTTTAGAAACATACAAAGAGCATCTTTTAAAATAAAAATCCCAAAAACATCATTTTGCTTTTGGGATTTTTGGTTATTTTTTTAGACAATTAACTTTCATTCTTGGCTTTGACAACAGCGATATTATGAATCAATTTCCATCTGTCATCAACATCTAAAACCAAAGAATTATAGGAAACAAAACTGTTTTCAGCACTTTCTAAACGAAGTTTAACAGTAGCAATAGTTTCAAAAAAATCAATTTTTTCAATTTTCATTTTGCGTGGTTTTCCGCCAAAAATACCTTTTCTAATGTTGTTGATGTATTGCTTTTTATCAAGTATCGTTACACCAGGTTTTCCCATAAACTCGCTGCTTATAACTCTGAAATCTTTGTGTAATACAACTTCTAACAAATTCACATCGCTATTATCTCCAGCTTTTACAAAGGCAGTTGCAACCAATTCAATTTCTTTCCTAATTGTCATTTTTTGATTTTTCTACTAAAATTATTCCCTTGTCCAAAAAAATGGCGGTTCAATTCCTAAGGCTCGTAAATATACATAACCTTGACCACGATGATGAATTTCGTTATCAATAAAATAGAAAATGTTTTCGATAATTGGGAATTCGTATTGCCCAAAAAGATTAAAATTTTTACCAAAATCTTCCATCGGAATTTGTTTCCAATACTGATTGATTTCTTCGGTTGCTTCGTCCCATTTTTGCAAAAATTGCGCTTTGGTTGTCAACGTTTCGGTTTGTTGTTCAGAGTAAGGTTGCTCATTGCGATTTACTATACCTTTTAGCGCTGGTGCAGCAATAGACAATAACTCCGAAGCCATTTTGGCAAACGGTCGCATACCGCCAATAGAGAATTCAAAAAAATCTTTTTCGGGAAAAGCTTCGATAACGTGACGAGTTAAAGCACGATGCCCTTGCCAATGTTTTAGCAAATGTTCTGGACTGATTACTTGAGCTGTAGTGTTCATATTTTTTGTTTTTAAATGATTATGGCACAAAGCTAAACACAGAAAGTGACAACAGTTTGTCAGTAGGTTTTGGGAACATTAAAAATTATTGAAAATTTATTGATTTTATAATTTCTATAAGAAAATTAAGTATATTTGAGAAACGGAAATTTGCTTTATGAACAGATTAATTATTATTGGAAACGGATTTGATTTGGCACATGGTTTGCCAACGAGGTATAGAGATTTTATTGATGATTTTTGGCTAAATTTTAAAGAAAACTGTAAAAGTGATTTTTATAAAGAAATTGTAATAACTAACGATAGTTACGATAGTTTTTATAAGCATTATGGTGAGATAAAAAATTTTAAGGATTTTAAGTCAAATTTAGTAGAATATTGTAAGGATAATAAATATAATTTTTATGATGAAAATTGTGTAGCTATTCATAATATGAAAGACATTTTTAGAATAAAAAATGATTTCTTTCTTAAAATTAACAATGAGAGTATTGAAAATTGGGTGGATATTGAAAATTTATATTATTTAGAGTTAAAAAAAATAGTGAAATCCAAATGTTTGGACGTTTCCAAAACAGAGGAATATTGGAAAAAGCAACAAAAAAAGGAAGTTGAAAAACTAAATGAAGAATTTGAACAAGTAAAAAATCTTTTAGAAAAATATTTAAAAGATAAAGTAATAAATAAATTCATTTTCAATGAATATCCCGATTCAGCTGGTGATTTTTTTAAATTTCACGATATTTTTTTTCCAGAATTATTGACAAATGATAAAATTCAAATTTCAAAATATTTAGAGTCGTTTTCAAAAAATGACAGAGAGCAGATTGAGGATATAATCAGCATAAAAGAACTTAAGATTAAAATTCATTTCTTGACATTTAATTACACTCCAACTCTCAATAAATATTATGACTATTTAAAAGGTAATCCTGAAATAGAAGTTGATATTAACTATATACACGGTCTTATAGGTAATACGAATGATAATAGAATAAACTTTGGTTTTGGTGATGAAATGGATAATGACTATAAATTAATTGAAAATATTGATGATAATGAATATTTGAAGAATTTTAAATCTTTTCAATACTTTCAAAATTCGAATTATAAAAGATTATTAGATTTTACAGAAAGTGAAAAATTTGAAGTTTTTATCATGGGTTCATCTTGTGGTTTATCAGATAGAACTTTATTAAATTCAATTTTTGAAAATGACAATTGTAGATTGATAAAAATTTTCTATTATAAAGATGGACAAAATGATAATTTTACAGAATTGACACAAAACATTTCTAGACATTTTAATAAAAAAGCTTTAATGCGTTTAAAAATAGTTCATAAATCAGATAAACATATTATACCTAATTATAAATTACCTGAAAAATAAAAACCATGTTCACAATTCAACAAATAAAAGACGCTCATTCCAAAGTAAAAAGCGGCGCCGATTTCCCAAAATACATGCAAAACATTATTGCGCTTGGCGTAACTTCATTTGAAACATTTGTATTTGACAATCACACCAATTATTACGGAAAAGATGATTTTCAAATTGCTTCCGAAGGTTTTTCAGAAACGCTAACAATTACAGACAAAAGCAATATCGAGCAATTCAAATCTGATTTAAAAGCGCATCAACAAGGCAAAACCGATTACATGACTTTTCTAAACGACTGCGCAAAATCGGGCGTAGAAAAATGGATTGTTGTAATGGATAAAATGACTTGTAGTTATTACGACAAAGCTGGAAACGAAATGGTTGTGGAAGTAATTCCGTCGGTTTAGTTTTCAAACACAAAAGTCACAAAAAAAAGAAAAAGGCACAGAAGATAAAACTTTTGTACCTTGTTGTGTTTAAAAAACGGTTCACATTACTGCAAACCGCTTTTAAACTTTTAAACCTATAAACTCTTAAACTACATTTTAAGAATTCATTATCGATTCAATTTCATCTACTTCAATCGGAATATTGCGCATCAAGTTGAACGCTTCACCTTTTTCTTGAATGACCATATCGTCTTCAATACGAATTCCGAAACCTTCAGCTGGAACGTAAATTCCTGGTTCAACAGTGAATACCATATTCGCTTGCATTGGCTCGTGTAATAATCCGTAATCGTGTGTGTCTAATCCCATGTGGTGTGATGTTCCGTGCATGAAATATTTTTTGTACGCTGGCCAATCTGGATTTTCGTTTTGAACATCGGCTTTGTCAATTAATCCTAAACCTAAAAGTTCTGAAGTCATTATCTTGCCAACTTCTACATGGTATTGTTTCCATAAAGTTCCCGGAACTAACATTTTTGTTGCTTCATTTTTTACACGTAAAACGGCATTGTAAACTTCTTTTTGTCTGTCAGAAAAACGTCCCGAAACTGGAACCATTCTGGTCATATCACTTGAATAATTAGCATATTCTGCACCAACATCGAGCAAAATCAAATCACCTGCGTTACATTGTTGGTTGTTTTCGATATAATGCAACACATTGGCATTATTTCCTGAAGCAATAATTGGTGTATAAGCAAAACCTTTTGAACGATTTCTCAAAAATTCATGCGCAAATTCGGCTTCAATTTCGTATTCCATTACGTTTGGTTTTACGAAATTCAAAATTCTACGAAATCCTTTTTCAGTAATATTACAAGCTTCTTGAATCAAATCTAATTCTTCACTTTCTTTAACAGAACGAATTCGTTGTAAAATAGGATTTGATTTTTCTACTTTATGCGCTGGATAATTTTCTTTCCACCATTTGATAAAACGCGCTTCACGAGTTTCTGTTTCAATCACGGCACGATAATGTTCGTTGGTGTTGATGTAAATCGTTTCGGCATAAGTCATCACTTCTTTCAAAGTTTTATGAAAATCTTGCAACCATATCACACTTTTAATTCCGGCTACTTCAAACGCTCTTTGTTTAGTAAGTTTTTCGCCTTCCCAAATAGCAATGTGTTCGTTGGTTTCTTTTAAGAACAAAATTTCTTTCAAATGCTCGTATGGCGCATCAGGAAAAAGCAACAAAACACTTTCTTCTTGATCAACTCCGCTTAAATAAAAAATATCGCGATGTTGTGCAAAAGGCAAAGTAGAATCAGCAGAAACAGGATAAATATCGTTCGAATTGAAAACGGCAACACTATTAGGTTTCATTTGTGCCGTGAATTTAGCTCTGTTTTTAATAAACAAATCACGGTCTATTTGATGGTATTTCATTTTTTGAGTAATTAGTAATTAGTGAATAGTCAAAAGCATTTATTTTAAACAAAATTAAGGAATAATTGAGTTCAAGTTGTAGCCAAATGGCGTTATTTTAATTAACCGCAAATTCGCAAATTAAAATCAGATTAAGAGAAAAAAAAATTGCGAATTTGTGGTAGCTATTAATTTATGTTTTTACGAATACGACTCATGTGACGCGACGAAATACCGAGGAAAGAAGCTAGATAGTGTAATGGAACTTCTTGTAGTAATTTGGATTCAGTTGCAAGTAGTTTTTTATAACGTTCTTCTGGTGTTAACGTTAGTAAATCGATACGGTAATCATCGATTAAGCAAATTTGTTTTTCGATGACGTTGTAATAAAATTGATGAAACGCTTTGTTGTTTTCGATTAAATTTTTGAATGTTTTTAAATCAACAATCCATAATTTACAATCGGCAATGGCTTTGATGCTTTTTCGAGAAGGTTTTTGAAATAAAAAACTGTTCAATGAAGTCGTAACCGAATTTCGTAAAGCCAAATAAGAAGTTTTTTCTTCGTCGTCTATCAAAATGGAATGTTGCAAAATGCCGCTTTCTACAAAACAAAAATGTTGGCAAACTTCGCCTTCTTTTACAAAAAAATCGTTCTTTTTGAGATGTGAAATTGAGAAACTATCTTTAGCAGTATTGATATCACGAACCATTTCATCGGTTTTACAATCGACAAAAAGTTGTAAATACTCTAAAAAACTGCTTTCGGAATTTGTTGGCTTCATGCTACAAAAATATCCAAAAAACACTAATTTGGTTATTTTCACACGAATTTCACCAATTTACACGAAGCAATTATCTTTAAATTACACTAAAAATCCTATTACTATTCGTGAAATCCATTTCTACAGACTATATAATTTGTGAAAATTAGTGCAATTTGTGTTGACTTTTTGATACTATTTAGTCAACCCATTTATAATAACGAGCACCTATTAAATTTGGAATTTCTGTTTCAATTCGGTCTAAAATCCATTCGTTTTTAGGCAATTTTATAGGTTGTTTTTGTTCTTTTTTATGAAGTCTTTCGTAGGTTTCAAAATCGATTTCTTGGCTTTTTGCTAAAGTTTCAAATAACGATACTTTGCCCATGGCTTCTTTCCAATTTTCTTGAATAATGCCTTCAAAAACTTTTGATTTAGAACCGCTTCCGTAGGCTAAAAATCCAAATTTTTCGCCAGCAACTTCTTTTTTAGCATCATAAAAATGAGCTAATGTTGATAGTAATCCCATGAAAATAGAACCTGTGTATAAATTTCCTATTAACGAAGAAGCAATTTCAGCAGGCTGCAATTTTTCTGTTACAAAAGCTTGATATTCTGGCGATTTACTGGTTTCTTTTAGTTTATTTTGATACGTTGCGACCTCTTCTGTTCCATCAACAATTGGCGTTTGATGATCTAACGCATAGATTTCAGATAGCATTCGTCTGCCTTGAAAAGCATAAGGCAAATGCATGATGATACTTTTCCAAGAAGTATATAGGGTTTCAGAAGTGTTTTTATTTTTTTTGAATGAAAAATAAGCATTGCGTGTTCTATCCATATAGCATTGGTTGGAATATTGTCCGTCAAAAACAGGTTGGTCTTTATGAATTTCGATTTCGGCTTCTAAATTGTCAAACCAAGATTCGTTGGTAGTTTTTCCTGTAATTTTTTCTTTTGAAATTGTTCGGTAAGGTTTGAAAAAATCAAAAACACCTTTAGTATTGGTTGCCCAGATATTTTCAAAAGCGATAATTTTAGGGTTTTGAGAAATCAACATTGCCAATGCGCCTGCTCCTTGCGTATATTCTCCAGTTGAGTTTAAGTCGTATTTAGCAATGTCGCTAGTAACCACAATGGCTTTTTTAGTTGGATTCAGTCGTACAAAATCAATACAGTTTTGAAGCGCATCAACACCGCCAATGCAAGCAAAAGTAAAATCAACTACATCGCATTCGGAAAGTGTGTTTTCACCAAATTTTTGTTCCATCAAACTTACCAAGAACGAACCGATTGGTTTTGAACTATCAATTCCGCTTTCGGTTCCGACATAAATTCGAGCAATTTCGGCTAAATTAATTTGGTTGTTTTGAATTAATTTGGTCAAAGCATTAGCACCAAATACAACAGTATCTTGATGTACATCGGACAAAGTCATTTTGAGTAAACCAAGTCCTTTTTCTAATTTTTCGGCTTCAATATTTCTGGCCGTTGCTAGTGTTTTTATTGGCAAATGAATTTGAGCAACATCAAAAGCAATGGCATCTATCCCTATTTTCATTTTGTTTTTGGAGTTTTTATAAAGTACAAAATTACAACTCTATAAACTAAAGAAAGACGATTTTATTTCAATAAACAAGTTCAAAAAGCATTTTTATGAAATTCAAAAAAAGTGATGCTTAAATTTAGGAATAGTTTAATTTTATTTTGATTGCTTTTAAAATATTTCTAGTTTAGCTTAAAATTTTAAAACCCCAACATGAAATTTTCTACTTTACTACTTACTTTTTTATTTGCAACCACAAGTTTTGGTCAGGACAAACAAGCCTATGAAATTTTTGATGCAAAAGGAAATAAAACTTCTTATGAGAAAATTGTAAAAACCGCTCAAAAAAGTAGAATTGTTTTATTTGGCGAACTTCATGACAATGCTATTGTGCATTGGTTACAATATGAATTTACAAAAGATTTATTTACAAAAAAAGGATTGGTTCTTGGTGCAGAGATGTTTGAAACCGATAATCAAAACCAGTTAAACAACTATTTGAATGGAAAAATAAATCAAAAAGTGTTGGACAGTACGGCTCGTTTATGGAAAAACTACAAAACCGATTACAAGCCATTAGTTGATTTTGCCAAAGACAAAAAAATCTCATTTATCGCCACCAATATTCCTCGAAAATACGCATCGATGGTTTACAAAAAAGGATTGGAAGAATTGCAAACAATATCTTTTGAAGAAAAAAAGTTAATGGCACCATTGCCTATTGAGTTTGATGGAGAATTGCCTGGTTATAAAGACATGCTAAAAATGGAAGGCAATCATGCTGGCGATAAAATGCCAAAAGCGCAAGCTATAAAAGATGCAACAATGGCTTATTTTATTTTGAAAAATCTAAAAGAAAACTACATTTTTGTACATTATAACGGGACTTATCACAGTGATAACTTTGAAGGAATAAGTTGGTACATAAGAGAACGCGATCCTGAAGTTTCGATTATGACAATTGCTACTGTTGAACAAAAAGACGTAAAAGATTTAGAAAAAGAAAACCACGGAAAAGCTGATTTTATTATAGTTGTTGATGTAGATATGACGAAAACACATTAATCGTAAATGTCTCGTTACTAAACAGTTGTTAAACTTGATTAAATTTACTTTAAAATCATTATAAATTATAGCGAAAAGGTTGTAGTTGTTTCCTATTTGGTTTATTTTTGTTTACTTTTTTAAAACAAATTAACAACCTTATGGCAAAATCTACATTTTTGAGTTCGTCTATTGCTAGGAAAGTTGCAATGGCACTATCAGGACTTTTTTTAATTACCTTTTTAGCACTTCACTTTTTTATAAATCTAACCTCTGTTTTTAGCGAAGATTTTTTCAATGAAGCTTCTCATTTTATGGGTTACAATCCACTAATTCAATTTGTAATGCAACCTATCCTTATCGCTGGTGTTGTTTTTCACTTCGTAATGGGAATTGTTTTAGAACTTAAAAATAGAAATGCAAGACCAGTTGGTTATGCAAAATATGATGGTGCTGCAAATGCTTCTTGGGCTTCAAGAAACATGATTATTTCGGGACTTGTTGTTTTAGCATTTCTTGGTTTACACATGTACGATTTCTGGTTACATGAAATAGTGTATAAATATGTTGACGTAAATACAGTTGACACCGCAAGATACTATGAAGAATTAGTTCACAAATTTGAAAGCCCAGTTCGTACTGGTTTGTACTGTATTGCCTTTATATTGCTTTCATTACATTTATGGCATGGCTTTAATTCATCGTTTCAATCTGTGGGTTTTAATAACAAATTTTCAAAATCATTACATAAATTAGGATATGCATTTGCGATAATTGTTCCGTTTGGATTTATTTTTATTGCATTATTTCATCATTTTAATCAATAATATCAGTTATCAATATGAAATTAGATTCTAAAATACCAGAAGGACACATTTCTCAGAAATGGACCGATTATAAAGATCATTTAAAATTAGTTGCACCAAACAACAGACCAAAAATTGATATTATTGTTGTTGGAACAGGTTTAGCTGGAGCTTCGGCAGCAGCATCGTTTGGTGAAATGGGTTACAATGTTAAAGCATTTTGCTTTCAAGATTCGCCAAGACGAGCGCACTCTATTGCTGCTCAAGGAGGAATAAACGCTGCTAAAAATTACCAAAATGACGGCGATAGTATCTTTAGATTGTTCTATGATACTATTAAAGGTGGTGATTACAGAGCTCGTGAAGCAAACGTTCACCGTTTAGCAGAAGTTTCAGGAAACATTATTGACCAATGTGTCGCGCAAGGTGTTCCTTTTGCTAGAGATTACGGTGGATTGTTAGATAACCGTTCATTTGGTGGAACACAAGTTCAAAGAACTTTTTATGCTGCTGGACAAACCGGACAACAATTATTATTAGGAGCTTATTCAGCTTTATCAAGACAAATCGGACTTGGACGTGTAAAAATGTACAACCGTCACGAAATGTTAGATTTAGTAAAAGTAGATGGAAAAGCTCGTGGAATTATAGCTCGTAACTTGATAACAGGGGAATTAGAAAGACATTCTGCTCATGCTGTTATTATTGCTTCTGGAGGTTATGGAAACGTTTATTTCCTTTCTACAAATGCTATGGGAAGTAATGTTACTGCTGGTTGGAAAGTTCATAAACAAGGAGCGTTATTCGCAAATCCATGTTTTGTTCAAATCCACCCAACTTGTATTCCTGTTCACGGAACAAAT
Organism: Flavobacterium sp.; assembly: GCF_027531705.1. Classification (GTDB taxonomy): domain Bacteria; phylum Bacteroidota; class Bacteroidia; order Flavobacteriales; family Flavobacteriaceae; genus Flavobacterium. Next base: position 48,347 of record NZ_JAPZSP010000024.1, read on the forward strand.
CAGGCAAAATTAACTTTGATGTCAGAGTCATTGCGTAATTCAGGGCGTATTTGGGTTCCTAAGAAAAAAGAAGATGCTGAAGCAATTCGAGCAGGAAAATTAAAACCAACACAATTAACAGAAGAAGATAGAGATTATTTCTTAGAAAGAAAATATCCTGCTTTTGGTAATTTAGTACCACGTGATGTGGCTTCAAGAGCAGCAAAAGAAGTTTGTGACGAAGGAAAAGGAATTGAAGCAAACGACACTAATGAAGGAGTTTATTTAGATTTTTCTACAGAAATCCAAAATAAAGGAAAACAAGCTGCTTACGCGCAAGGAAATCATAATCCAACTCCAGAAGAAATTACTTCTTTAGGGAAACAATGGTTAAAAGAGAAATATGGTAACTTGTTTACAATGTATCAAAAAATTACGGACGAAAATCCATATGAAACTCCAATGAAAATCTATCCAGCGGTTCACTATACAATGGGTGGAGTTTGGGTTGATTATAACTTACAATCTACTATTCCTGGTTGTTTCGTAGCTGGAGAAGCTAATTTCTCTGACCATGGCGCTAACAGACTTGGAGCTTCAGCTTTAATGCAAGGTTTAGCAGATGGTTATTTTGTTCTTCCTTACACAGTTTCTAATTATTTGGCAGACGAAATTAGAACTGGTAAGATTTCTACAGATACACAAGAATTTGTTGATGCTGAGAATAGAGTTAAAGATTCTATTGATAAATTCTTGAACAATAAAGGATCTAAATCGGTTGATCATTTCCACAAACGTTTAGGATTAATTATGTGGAACAAAGTTGGTATGGGTAGAAATGAAGCTGGTTTAAAAGAGGCTATTGCTGAAATATCTTCTTTAAAAGAAGAATTCTACAAAGATGTAAATGTTCCTGGAAACGCTGATGAGTTAAATCCACAGTTAGAAAAAGCATTACGTGTTGCCGATTTTATTGATTTAGGTCAACTAATGGCAATGGATGCTTTACAAAGAAACGAATCTTGTGGAGGGCATTTCCGTGAAGAATATCAAGATTCTGAAGGTGAAACATTACGTGATGATGAAAACTTCTCATTTGTTGGCGCTTGGGAATATAAAGGTGATGATATCACTAAAGAAGAGCTTCACAAAGAAGAATTGAAATACGAGTTTATCAAAATAGCCGCAAGAAATTACAAATAATAGAGTTATGAGCGCAGCAAAAAATATAAATATTACCCTAAAAATTTGGCGTCAAAAGAACTCCAAAGCTAAAGGAAATTTAGAAACATATAAATTGAATGATGTTTCTACAGCAAGTTCGTTTTTGGAAATGTTAGACCAATTAAACGAGCAATTAATCAATGATAGTATCGAGCCGATTGCATTTGATCATGATTGTCGTGAAGGAATTTGCGGAATGTGTTCTTTATACATCAACGGTCGTGCACACGGTCCAGATACAGGAATCACAACGTGTCAATTGCACATGAGAATGTTCAAAGATGGCGATACCATATTTGTTGAACCATGGAGAAGTAAAGCATTTCCTGTAATTAAAGATTTGGTTGTAGATAGAAGTGCTTTCGATAGAATTCAACAAGCAGGTGGTTTCGTTTCTGTAAACACATCAGGAAATACTATTGATGCAAATGCAACTCCAATTGCTAAAGACGATGCCGATAAAGCATTTATGGCTGCAGCATGTATTGGTTGTGGTGCTTGTGTTGCAACTTGTAAAAACGGTTCAGCAATGCTATTCGTTGGAGCAAAAGTATCTCAATACGCATTATTACCTCAAGGAAAAGTAGAAGCTACAAATAGAGTTCTAAATATGGTTCGTCAAATGGATGAAGAAGGTTTCGGAAACTGTACCAATACTGGTGCTTGTGAAATCGAATGTCCAAAAGGAATTTCATTAGAAAATATTGCAAGAATGAATAGAGAATATCTTTCTGCAAGTTTGAAATAATTAGCTTTTTTGTCATTCTGACCAAAGAACAATCTCAAACGCATTCATTAATTTGGATGCGTTTTTTATACCAATCCTTTTTCAAAGGCAACTCTAACTAATCCTGCCGAGTTTTTTACTCCTAATTTTTGCATTAAATTACTTCGATGCGACTCTACTGTTTTGTTGCTAACAAAAAGTTCATTTGCAATTTCATCTGTCGTGTATTCTTTGATTATTAAAGCCAGAATTTCTTTTTCTCTACTAGTTAATTTTGGAATAAAATAACTCGAGTTTTCAATTCCTATTGAATCATTTAATAGAATATCGCTAATTTTTTTTGGCAAATATCGGTTACCGTTATTTACTTCTTTTATAGCTTCAGTAAGTTCGGTTTTGCTAGTGTTTTTTAGCAAATAACCCATAGCACCATTTTTTAGAATTTGTTTGATGAAAATGCTGTCTTCAAAATTGGTTAAGGCAATGATTTTTAAATCTTTATGCTTTTCCAAAAGCTCTTTACAAGCGTTAATCCCATTTCCGTCTGGTAAATTGATATCTAACAACAAAACCTCAACAGAATCATTCAAGTTTTCAAAAGTATCCTTTAGGTTTTCAAAAGATTGTAAAACTTCGATTTCTTTGTTAGATTTTAGCATGTTTTTGATGCCTTCAATCACAATTGTGTGGTCGTCTGTAATGGCTATTTGAATCATTTTACTTTATTTAAATCAATAGAAATAGTGTAAGAAGTTCCCGTAGAAGAACTATCAACATCTAATTGTGCGTTTAGAAAATCAATTCTTGTTTTAATGTTTTTATGACCAATTCCGTTAGAAATAGTGTTTTTATCAAAACCAATTCCGTTATCTTCAACCGTTATAAAAAGTTCGTCTTCTCTATAATTGAATTGAATCATAGCTTCTGTTGCTTTGGAATGCTTTAAAATATTGGTAACCAATTCTTGAATAATTCTGTAAATTACCGTTTCCGTTTTTTTGGAAAGTGAAATATAATTACCAAAAGTTTGAAAGTCAATTTTGAAATTATCAGAATTATTAATCTTGATACAATATTCCTTAACGGTTTCTAACAAACCATAATCTAAAATGGAAGACGGCATTAAATTATGAGAAATGCTTCTAACTTGTGCGCACGATTCGTCAATCATATTGATGACTTTGGTTAAATTTTCGGTATCAATAGCACTTAAACCTGATTCTTCTAGCGTGGACAATCTATATTTAATTGCAGATAAATCACCATTTAAACCATCGTGCAATTCTTGAGCAATTCTACGTCTTTCTTTTTCTTCACCATCAATTAAGGCTTCTAATTTTGCAATCTCTTGTTGTTGTTGTAAAGCAATTATTTCCTTATTTTTTATTTTTTGGCGTTGTCTGTAGAAATACCAAATACCTAACGAAAGTAAAATTAAACCTAAACTTGCTATAAAATATAGTTGTTTTTCTTTTTGGCTTTTGATTAAATCTAACTCTTGTTTTTTGAGTTTAACCTGTTGTTCAGCAATAGACTTGTCTTTTTTTTCGGTTTCAAATTGGGTTTGAAGTAAAGTAGTTTCTTCCAAATGATTGTGAGAAAAAACAGTATCTTTAAGAGCATAACTTTTTTCTAAAAAATCATAAGCTTTTTGAGGTTGGTTAAGTTTATTATGAATTTCGGAAAGACGTTTTAATGTTTTGTATTCAAATTCACTTGCACCAATTTTTCTTGAAAGTTCTAAGGATTGATTGGCTAACTCCAAAGCTTTGGAATAATTGCCATCATTGAGGTATAAACCACTAACAATGTACATCAAATCATTTTTTCGAATAATATCAACAGCGGAATCAGCAAGTTTAAATGCTTTTTCGTAATATGGAATAGCTTTTTTATACTCTTTCTTTATTCTATAATATTCACCAAAATTTCGAGTAACATAAAACCATAACTCATTATTATTTTCTTTGACAGCAATTGCTTCGGCTTTTTTGAAATAAGATAAACTTTCAGCAAAATTATTATATCTTATATACCCAAGTCCCATGTCTCCATACAATAACGCTAATTGCACTTTATTGGCTTTAGGCATAAATTGTTCAGCTTTTTTTAGATAAAAGAACTCTAACTTTTTGTTTATGAATTGTGTATAAACCGCTGATAGGTTTTGATAACTCTGACTAATTAAGGCACTATCTTTAGTTTTTTCAAATATTTTGATAGATTTAACATAATTTTTTATTGCTTCTGGATATTCGCCTTTGTATTGATACGTGTTAGCTAAATTTGCATAACTTTTAGCGACACCGATTTCGATATTATTTTTTTTGCAAAAGGCAATTGTTTTATTAAAACGATATATTGCAGAATCATACATACCCATATTACTATATGGAAAGGCACTGTTTATTAACGACTTATACATGCCGTTTTTATAATTAGCTTTTTTACTAAGTAAATAGGTTTTATCGTATAATTTTAAAGAAGCCTTAGGATTGGATACCTCAAGATTGGTTGCATCATCTATCAATTTTAAAATTTGTAGTGTGTCTTTTTGAGAAAGTACATTTGTTGAGAAGAATACAAAAAATAAAATAAAATATTTAAACATAACTAACTGTTTTACTGTGTTAAAATTAAGAAATAAATAGATTGCATCTACTCTTTTGGCATTAAAAAGAGTAGATTACAATCATTCACAAAGAAAACTAACTATTTATTGTTTAATTATCTTCTTTTGAAAAATAGTTTCTCCAGAATAGATTTTGAAAATATAAATACCATTTGCCACATTACTAATATCAACATGAGAAGTATTTTCTGTTTTGGTAGTAACCGTTTTTCCTAAAATATCAAGTATTTCAATTTTATCTATTTTAAGATTATCTTCATTTGAAATTGTAATAATTCCTTTTGTTGGGTTTGGAAATACTATAATTGAATTTGTTGAGTTTTCAAAATCAGTCGTTGCTAAATTTGAAATCGTGGTTACAGATGAAGTTGATGTACAAGCATTATAATCAGACAAAACATAAGTTACCCTATAATTACCAGTTTGAGTAATCGTTAAAGTTTGAGAATTGGCTCCAGAAATTGCTACACCGTTCAAAAACCACTGAATAGTTCCAGTAAAAGCAGGTGATGCAGTTAGTGTATTTCCACTAACATTTATAGTCGGTGTTGGTGCTCTATCAGGTTGTTCTGTAAAAGTTCCTAGATATGAGCCTATGTGACCTTCGCGAGCGATGCAACTAAATATAGGATTTGTAGTAGAATTTAATCTTCCGCTAACATAAAAAACACCTTGATTATTAGTAGCTAATGATTTTGCAAAAGCTCCTGACACACTACCAAAAGTAAACGAATTTTGAAAAACACCATTATAATCAATTTTGGAAACAAATGATGGTCCGTTTGCTGGATTTAGAGTTGTACTACCTAAAGCCAAAGTTGGAATTCCAAAAACTTCTCCAGCACAAAAAACACCACTACCGTCAGGATTATTTAGCAAAGCCCATGTTTGAGCTCTTTGAGTAGTAGATTTTAACCAAATTTTATTTCCAGCTGCATCCATTTTTAAAATACCTCCAAAACCTATACTGCTACCAGTATTTGTAATCGTGTCTGTACCAGCTGTTAGCGAAGAAATGACTTGTACGCCCATATAAATTCCGTTGTCATTGCCTACTGTCATTGGAATTTGATTGTTATCTGGTGATCTTAGTCCATTGGTATAGTTAGCCCAAACAAAACTCAAATTTTCTGTAGTTCTAATAGTCAATGCTGCTGTTTCAAGAAATTGATTGCCTGTTGGGGTTAATGTAGTTGTTCCATAAGTAATTGTGCCTCTAGATTCTGCCGAAAAAACTAGATCTCCATTGGATAAAACTCCCGATCCTTTAAAAGAAACGCCAACATTTGCTGTTGCTGGAACAAAAGAAGTCGCTGTTAAAGTGGCAACATATTGTCCATCAGTATTTAATTTACTAATAGCCAAATTTCCCGATTGAAAATAGATATGGTTGTTGGCAAATTGCAACATAGGTGATGCCGATAGTGGACCACTCGAATTGTTAAAAGCTGTCCAAAGCAAATTGCCAGTTGCACCAAACTTGATAATATAATTTCTATTAGCAACACCTACAAATGTTTCGGTTTCAATTTTTAATGAGTTTGTTCCACTTAACGTACCTAAAACATACACATTATCATTTTCTCCTATTTGCAAATTTAATGGCGTAAATCCAATACGTTTGATATTTTGCAACACTCCTGAAGCATTGAATTTATACAAAAAAGCAGTTGTTGTTCCCGAAAACGAATCAGCCGTTACACCTTGACATATTTGCTGACCGTTTGCTCCATTTAGCATATAAATATTTCCTTGTGAGTCTCTTGCTATAGGAATTGCATCCGAAAAACTATTTGCTACACCAGAATATCCTGCTGTAGAAACCCAATCAAACCGTTGCGCTTGTGAAAAAGCACTAATAAATAAAAGTAATAATGTAATTTTTTTCATGATTATTGGTTTTGTTGATTATTGTTTAATTATTTTCTTTTGAAAAACAGTTTCTCCAGAATAGATTTTGAAAATATAAATGCCATTTGATAAATGAGAAATATCAACTTGAGAAGTGTTGTTGGTTTTTACAGAAACGGTTTTTCCTAAAATATCAAGTATTTCAATTTTATCAATGCTAAGATTATCTTCATTTGAAATGATTACTATTCCTGTTGTTGGGTTTGGGAAAATAGAAAGTTCATTGGCAACAAAATCATTAGTTGCTAGACTTCCTGCGCAGGCGATAGCAATGGGTGTTGCTTGTGAATATAAAGAATTGCCATTTCCTAATTGTCCTAGATAATCAGAACCACAAACCCACATACTATCATCATTTTTTAAATACATAATATGATCTTCACCTGCATCAAATGTTTTCACATCAGTAGCAATACCAACTTGGGCTGGTGTAGAAAACGAACCGCCTTCAAAGCCATAGCCCAATTGTCCACTTGCATTAAGACCCCAAGACCAAACGGAACCATCAATTTTTTGAGCAAAACTACCTATATAACTAGCAGCAATATCTTTCCAATCTGTTGCTAAACCTATTTGTGTTACAATTTGAGTATCCGTGGTATTTCCTTGACCAAGTTGTCCGTAAAAATTATAACCCCAAGACCATAAAGTACCATCTGTTTTTAAAGCTAAACGAAATCCTGCGCCACAGACTACTTTATCCCAAGTAATGGAAGAAGTAACCTGTTGTGCTTGAGAGGGTAAATAAGGTTGCGTGTTTCCCCAAAACCAAAGCGTACCGTCTACTTTTATAGCTGCATAAGTACCATTGTGACTAGAAATACTTTTCCAATGATCTGAAGTTGTTCCAACGAGCTGAGGTGAAAGTACCGGAGGAGTCAATCCAAAATTAGTACCACCCCAAACCCATAAGGTTCCGTCTGTTTTTAAAGCTAACGTTGTGTAATAAGCGCTAATAGATTCCCAATCGGTGTCGCTACCTATTTGCGTTAGGGTCATAACATCTGTTTGGGTACCATTTCCTAATTGACCACTTGGGTTTTTACCCCAACCCCAAAGTGTGCCATTATTTTTTATTACGAGTGTGTATTCTGATGCAGCTTCTGCAAATTTCCAATCGGTGTCAGTGCCTATTTGTATGGGTAATTGTTGATTACCATAATCACCTTGAATTCTGCCCCAAGCCCAGAGCGTTCCATCGTTTTTAATAGCCAATGTAAAGTTATTTCCTGCTGAAACTTGTTTCCAACATTGACTAAATGTTGCTATTGCATTCAGAAGAAACAATAGAAGTATAATCCGTTTTAGTGCATTTTTTTTCATGATTATTGTTTTTTTAAATTATTTTTAATTTACTCTTTGATATATTTTAGTACTGCCACCTTTTAATAAAAATCTGTTTTCATCTGCTAGAAAAGGAATGCTTACCTCTTCATTTGTATTTAAATCATAAAAAACTACATTTTTCCCTTCTGTGTACCACCCTTCTGTGGTTACATTGCCGTTCCCTCTGCTTTCATAAGTAACATCGCTTGTTCCGCCAGCACTACTGCCTGACCATGACAAACATTCACCATTAGGTTTAAATTGAATAAAATAGTCTGTTGCTGCCGATGCGTAATCGCCTCCATAACCGCCACTGCTCAATACTTCGGTATAGCGCCAAGTGCCTATGAGTCTCCTGTCTTTTGCTCTTGAATTTAATTGAGTACTTGGTTTTGAACTTGAACTATTAGTTGTTTCGGAGGTAGTTATATTGGAATCTCCGTTAGTAATAGTTAGATTATTTTCACCACCAGAAGTATATCCTTGTTTGGTAAGTAGTAGTTCAACAACTTGATTGTTTAATTCAGGAAAAGTGATAGAAAAACGAAGTATGTTGTCTCTTAAATTTGCTGTAAAATCATAATACACATTTTTACTCTTATCCTTTAATTTTCCAGCCATGGTGTTTCTATCGCTAATGGCAATCAATTCGTTTTGAACGCCATCCATATAAAAAAATCCTTTTACTACAGTTTTGTTTTCTGTCAACTCTGCCGATATAGAAGCGTTTTCATAAGACGCAATATATTTCCCTGTAAATATTCCGCTAGTCAAATTCATCTTTTTAGCTGTTGGTTTATTCTTTTTTGGCGAATTGTTTTGTCCACAAGCCGATAAAAACAAGAGTAAAAAGCAAACTGATATCGATTTTATTTTTGTTGTTTTCATAATTATAACTTTTTAATTTACTGTGAAAATGGAAAATGTTCTTGAGAAAAGCCCTTCTAATCCTACTGATGTGTTATTTATAAAGTATTTGCCAAGAGCAGAAATATGCACATTTCCATTATTTGAAATTGACATTGCTGCGTTTAAGACATCACCTTGTGCATCGGTTGTTAGAATTGTAGTTTGACCGTTTTTTGAAAGTTTTAAAACCATTTTACCTGTAGCATCAGGATTTTTTTCAGAAAAAAGTATATGAGCATCACTTCCTTTCACTTTCATATCAAAAAGAGAGGAGGTTGAAGTTCCAGAAGTTATATCTGATTTGATATTATTTTTCCAAAAAACGATTTTTGAAGATGAATTACTTAATGGTACTTTTGCTGAAACATAAATATCGTTAGAACTAATTTGAACGACACCAGTACCAAAACTAAAATCGTTAAAAATCCCAGTCTCTATTGTGTTGATTGTTCCATTTTTCCATGTTTTTAATGAAATTGTGTTTGAAAGAGACGTTTCGCGAAGTAAAACAACAACATCGTTCCCATTTATATCCAACCCATTAACTAAAGTGGGTAATGTTGGATTTGAAATTACTGTAGCAGCACCATTTTTCCATAATTTTGCTACGCTACTAGTACCATTTTGCTCTGAGCCTGCAATGTAAACATCTCCATTTAGCACTTCCATATTCAAAACTTGATTAAAGCTCGAGTTATTTGTTAAAATAGTTTCATCACCATTTTTCCAATATTTGAAAACATTGTTAGATTTACCTAATATGTAAATATCATTGTTATCTACTTTTAAATCAATTGGAAAATTATTTGGAATAGTTTGTATAAGCACACCGTTTTTCCATACTAAAATTTTCCCATCTTCATTAAACGAACTATTTATTGCATAAACATCATTGCCACTAACAACAATTTTTTCAACAATGGTTTGAACATCTGGTAATGATGGTAAGATAGTAGGAACACCGTTTTTCCAAATAGTTGGTACTTGAACATTATTACCGCCTCTAGTAGATCCTCCAATATAGACATCGGTAGTAGCAAGAGTAGTCGCAGTTTCTTCATTGTCGTTTGAGCAAGAAGTACTCATTATTGCAAATAGCAAACAAGTAATTAAATTTTTTAAAAGTGTTTTCATGTTGTTGATATTAAATTATTGAAACAAAAAATACTATTGATTTACCAACGCAAACTACTATAAACCAATCAATTAGATTTAAGGGTAAATGCTGTTTTTTACTTCTAAGGGTTTTCCCTTAAACGAATTGAACTTTACTTTTTTTCTAATGCTTCAATTTTAGTTTTCAATTCTTCGATAATTACTTGTTGTTCTTGAATAGCTTTTACCAAAACAGGGATGATTTCGGCATATTTCATTCCTAATTTTTCTGTTTTTTCCCAAGTTTTTTCTTGACTTTCAGGTATTTCTTTCCAGTCATAATCAACAACAACTTCGGGTAAAACTTGCTGAACTTCTTGTGCTACAAAACCTAAATGTGTGGAAGAATTATCAATTTTAGCATCTTTCCATTGAAAAGAAATTGGTCGAAGACTTTTTATTTTTTCTAGACCATATGACAACGGTAGCATTTCTTTTTTATCAGTAGCATCACTAGTTTGAATAACACCATTTACTGCATGAACTGATGTCCATCTTCTTATGCTTTGTCCTAATGGAATAGCATTATCAGTAACTGGAGTAAAAGAACCACCGCCTACACGAACCACATCGGTTACTGTTGCTAAATCGTCATTACTTTGTGCAAAAACCAAATCACCTGTGTCGTTTCGCATTTGCCAGTCTGAACCTGAACGTTTGAGTTCAATACCGACATCTGAAGAACTTGTGCTTGTAATACGAGCATAACCTATTGCTGTGCCTGAAACTTCTAGTTTTCTATCAGGTGTTACGGTTCCTAGTCCAAATTCCCCAGTTGATTGTAATGTGATTAAAGTACTTGCAGAAACTGCACCTGGAGCAGTTGTTGCTGTACTTATTTTAAAAGATTCGGCAGAAGTATCCAATCCCATATTAAAATGTCTAGCACCTGTATTTCCAAAATGCATAAAAGCATCACCAGTTCCAGATTGTTCAATATATAGCTGACCATTAATTGTAGAAGGTGTGTTTTCAGTAATTTGTAATTTTCTTGATGGCGCAGTTGTACCAATTCCAAACTCTCCAGTAGTTAATATTCTTACTCTTTCTATATTATTGGTTCTAAAAGCCAAACTTTGGTTATCTGTAGTTCCTATAAAATTAGCTATTGGATTTGTTCCTGAATTACCTATTAAACCCCAAGCATTAACAGCAGGGTTTTGCCAAGTTGCAGTTCCGTTGGCATCACAAGTTAATATTTTGCCAATGGCTTGATTTCCATCAACCATTCTTAAATTACCTACTAAATGAAGCCTTTCTTGTGGTGTTGAAGAACCAAAACCTGCATTCCCGTTTTTAAGAATTACTAGTGCGTCGCTTCTTTCGCTAGCGTCTATGAAATCATTGTCATTCGTATCTATTGCATTACCTATTACAAATAGCCTATCAGTAGCATTGGGGGTTCTAAATTGAGTATCGCCATTAGTTGAAGGTGTATAATCTGTTGCGCCTATTCCTAAAGCCGTTTCTCCATAACTTTTAGCAGTGTTCGATCTTCCAAATGAAGTTGACAATTTTCCATTTGCGATTGTCACTTGTCCAAAAGCAGTTGAAAATTCTCCGCTAGCTTCAGTATCGTAACCAAATGCAGTTGTAAAATTTCCACTTGCGGTTGTATTCCATCCTAAAGCAGTTGTAAAATTTCCGCTTGCTGTAGAATGTGTTCCAACCGAAGTCGAATAATCTCCACTAGCTTCTGTTTCATATCCAAATGCAGTAGAAAAATTTCCACTTGCGGTTGTATTGAATCCAAAAGCAGTTGCTAATTGATTGCTAGCAGTAGAAGAATATCCAAAAGATGTTGAAAATGAACCACTAGCCGTTGAACGTCCAAAAGCAGTGGCAACAGCACCACTAGCTATTGAAAATTGACCAAAAGCAGAAGAAGAGTTACCACTTGAAGTTGTTCTTAGCCCAAAAGCAACTGATCTTATACCAATATTTTCATCATCCCATTGTGTTCCATCAACATCACCTGCTCTAAAAGCTGCTTTTCTTGGATTCCAAACCATTCGAGTTCCCGGACCAGATGGTGCAATTGCACCGCTAGTATAAACGCCTGTTGAAACCAAACCATCAGTACCATCAATAGTTACTGCTCCTGCATCAGCAGTAATGGTTTTTCCGTTTCCTGCTCCTCCAAAATCGTAAGCTTGGTCTAATGTACCTATATTAGTTCCTGCTATGGGTTTCCATGAAGGTGTTCCTGAATTATCCCAATAATAAAATCCAGGTAAATCAGTTCCTGATGTTGTAGTTAAATAAACCATCATTCCTTGTTGAGTAGCCGTTGGGTTTGTAGCAGGAAAAACATCAACTTTTGGAATTAAAATTCCGTCTGTGTTACTTGGTGCTGCTTGGTCACTTGACTTAATTTCTAATTGCGCATTGGGCGTAGTTGTGTTGATTCCAACTTGTGCAAAAATTGATTTTATACCTAAAAAGAATAGTAGAAGAAAATAGCTTTTTTTCATGCTCAAACACTTATTGATTTATAAGTGCAAGCTACTATTAGACAACCAATTAATTTTCAGGGTAATTGCTGTTTTTCTTTTCTAAGGGTTTTCCTTGATAAATGATAATGGAAATTTAAAAAAAAAAATTAATTTCAAGTTGTAGCTATTTTTTCTAAAAAGGCTGTGAAGTTTTCTTCATGAGAAACATTCAATTTCTTTCTTACTTTATAACGAGCTGTTTCAACTCCTCTTGTAGAAATATTTAGCAATGGAGAAATCTCTTTGTTGGTTAAATCCATTTTTACAAAAGCACAAAGACGCAATTCACGTTTGGTAATGGTTGGATCTAATTGCTTTAATTTTTCAAAGAAATCATGATGGATTTTTTCAAAGTTTACATCAAAAATTTCCATGTATTCTTCCCCAATTTTATGCTGATTGAGTTTTTGAAAAATTTCAGTTATTTTTCTTCTAGATTCTTCACTTTTTAGAAGTTCTCTAAGTTGTTTTAAATCATCTTGTAAATCATTAAAAGCATTCTTTTTTTGACTTAATAAAAGCGTATAGTTTGCTAATTCTTTGCTCTTGCCAATTATATCTTCTTCGAGCGTTAATTTATCTTTGTAGATTTCTTCTTTGTCGTGTTTTAGTTTTAGCTTTTCTATTTCTAATTCAAGAAGTTGCTGTGTTTTTTTGACTTCAATTTTTGATTTTAATCTTTCAAAAGCAATTTTCTTGCTAACATATCTCGACAGAAAATAAATAAATGATATTCCTGCTAACAAGTAAATAAAGTAGGCTAAATTAGTTTGGTACCATTTTGGCAAAATGGTGAATTGAAAAGAAGTTTCTTCGCCAACAAGTCCAGCTAAATTTCTGCTTTTTACAATAAAAGTATAATTTCCTGGTCGAAGATGTGTATATTCTTTGAAAGCGTTTTTTTGCCAAGGCGACCAATTTTCATCTACATTTTCAAGTTTATAACTATAATTTATCTCGGTACTCGAAATCATTTTGGGCGAAGAAAACTCAAAACGCAAAATGTCTGTTTGATTTGGAAGTGTAATTTGGTTATTTTCAGAATCAATTTCAATTAACTTTAATTCTTGATTATGAGTATAATTAACTTGCGAAATAATTGTTGGAAACTTATCTTTTGCTTTAGTATTGAAAATTGTGTACAGATATAAACCTGAGTTTGTGCCAAAAAAAACTTTATTATTGCTTATTGGATAAATACTTTCCATGCCACGATTAAAGCTTCCTTTAAGATTAAGAAACAAATCTTTATTGAGTTTAGGATTTTCAATATTTGAATAAAAATAACCAGCTTCATCATCTTGAATAAACCAAGTTTTAGAATTTGCTTCAAGTATTTTTCTGGTATTTTTAGTTGTATCAAATAACTTATTCAAAGCAGAATATGGTTCAAATTTATTAGTTAGATTATTGTAAGTATAAATTCCGGTATTGGTTGTGAATACAATTTTGCCTTTCCAATTAAAGACATTAATATTATACGGCGATTTAAATCCGTTTTTATTTGTAAAATGATCAACAGCATCAATTCGACTATAATCTGAATTAAAATGAACCTTGTAAACACCTTTGTAACCATGACAAATCCAGTAAGTGTTTGGCTCATAATCGGCAAGAATATCTCTACTAGATTCGTCAAAACCTTTTATTTTGTTCTTAATTATCCAAGTTTTTCCTAGTTTTTCAACTAAGTATAATCCGTTGTAATTTGAGGCAAGGAATAAATTTGATTTTTCTTTAATCTTGGTAATTTTCCAAAATCCAGTTTGTGTTCCTATTTTTTGGACTTTTCCGTTTTCTAACTTATAAATTCCGGTATCGTGAGAAATAAGAATTTCATTGTCAATATCTTGAATAGCCCAACTTTGCCCTTGAAGTCCTTCAACTTTAACAAAATTAAAATTATTATTTACGGATGAAAAACTGGAATAAAACACTCCATTATTTGTGGCAACATAAACCGTATTTCCTTTTACAAGAATATCATAAACTGATGCACCATCAAAAACTGAAATAAAAGGAGATTTGAAATCTAAAAAACTCAATCCATTATTTTGTAAAACCCAAATATTTTTATTTTCAGTTTGAAACAAACAATGAATTGAAGCATAAGAAAGCCCAGCAGAAATTTCATTGTCTCTACTAATAAATCCCAAATTGTTCAATTTAATAATTCGAGAACTCAACGTTCCAAATAAATAATCATAATTATCAAGGCAAATACCCGTAATAACTTGATCGCTTTTTACACCAGAAAAAAGATAGTTCTTGTCAATAATTGCTTTTTTAGAAATATCTCCAGTATAAACAAAACCCGATTTTGAAGTAAGAAGAATAATATTTGGATTTTTTGTCGGAAGAATAGAAGCTAATTCATCTAAAGGAAAAATAGAATTATCAAAAACAAGTTCAAGGCTTACTGATTTAGAATTCAATTTATAAACTCCAAATTCTGAATCTTGAACATAATAATTATCTCTAACGTTTGCTGAATATAAAAAGGATTTGTTAGAAGGTAATTGAGTAACTCTACTTCCATTAATAACTATTAGCTCTAAGAATGATCTGTAAATTATAAATTTATCATATTGATGGACTTGCCATAAATTTTCAATATTTTTATCTTCTAAATGAAATTCTGTAACAAGAGATTTGTAAAAGTAGTCTCCAAATTTATTTTTTTGCAAAGTTCCCAACTCATTATAACCACCAACATATATTTTACCGTTGGATGTTTTAACAATACTTCTAACAGACGAATTATTTGGCAAATAAACTTTTTGCCAATGTTCACCGTCAAAAACTAATGCGCCATCATTATTTCCAAAAATAAGAGATTTATCATTAGTCTCACACATTGTCCAAAACTGAGGATCGGCTTTAAAATCATTTCTATAATAATTTACAATTTTAGGTGTTCCTAACTTATTCTGTACCAAATCGTTTATATGCTTAGTCTGACATAACCCTAATGAAGCATAAAATATCCAAATAAAAAAAACCTTTTTTAACATGTATATATAATCTGAAAAATACTAATTCTATTTAGCTCTTTTTTTATTAAAAAACAAATATACTAATTTTAGAGAGATTGCTTGAATTATTTTTTTTAATTAAAATGCTAAAAAATAATAATTTATAAAAAAAAAAGTATTTAAACAGTAATCAAATATCTTAGGAACGTAAAACAAGTGTAATAAATTTACAACGTTTTCGCTAAACAAAAATTAATATTGTGGTAACAATAATTTCATTTTTCATTGTGCTAAATGAAATAAAAAAACAAAACAAATTTTAATATTAAAACTTATGAATTTAAAACTATTTTCAAACAGGTTTAGGGATAATTTTTTCCTATTATCTATGTTCTTCGTTTTGATTGTATCTGTACAAGCTCAGAAAAAAGTTTCTGGTATTGTAACATCAAAAGGGCTTCCACTAGCAAGTGCTAATGTAGTAGCAAAAGGAACAACTGTAGGCACTTCAACAGATTTAGAAGGAAAGTTCTCATTAAACGTGCCTTCTTCGTCAACAACTTTAGTAGTTTCCTATTTAGGATTTGCTACTAAGGAAGTTTCAATTACAAATGGTGAGATGAAAGTTTCACTTGAAGAAGACAAAAACATATTAGAAGAGGTTGTAATCAATGTAGGTTACGGAACTCAGAAGAAGAAAAATTTAACAAATGCTGTTTCAACAATAAAAGCTGATGCTTTTGATAACCGTCCTATTTTATCAGTTGCTCAAGCCATTCAAGGAAATGCAGCAGGAGTAAATGTTGTACAAACTTCGGGAAAACCGGGAGCAAGTTTTGATGTAAGGATTAGAGGACTAAGTTCTATAAATTCTGAAAACTCTCCTCTGTATGTTGTTGATGGAGTTCAAACAAAAGATATTTCTGGTTTAAACACCGAAGATATTGTTGATTTTTCAATTCTAAAAGATGCAACTGCAACTGCAATCTATGGCGTTAATGGTTCAACTGGTGTTGTAATCATTACTACAAAAAAAGGAAAGTCAAATAAAAATGATTTCCAATTTAGTTCCTATTTAGGTTCTTCAAAAGCAGTCAATAATGTAGATGTTCTAAATTTATCAGATTATAAATTATTACTCAATGATATTAATCCAAGTTATGTAACAACTGCAAACGAGGCAAAATATACAGGAATAAATACTGATTGGCAAGATGAAATTTTAAGAACTGGTATCGATCAAAATTATAATTTTTCTTATGCTGGAGGAACTGATAAAGTAAAATTATATGGAGCTCTAGGGTATCAAACAATGGAAGGTATAATAAACCCATCAAAATTTAACAGATTCTCTGGAAAAATAAATGTAAATGCAGAACTTTATTCTTGGTTGAAAACAGATGTTAGTATGAATGTTATTCAATCAGATGGCTCATATATTAGTGATAATAATAGTGTTGGACAAGGTGGTGCAGTTATGAGTGCTTTAGTAACTCCTTCATTTTTGCCTATTTGGGGTTCACAACTAAATATTAGAGATACAAATCCTGACGGATCATATAAAGATGGATTTAAAGATGGTCAATATGCTGAAAATCCTTATCAATCTGGTTGGGAAAATCCAGTTTCCTTATTATCAAGACAAAACACAACGGATATAAACAGATACTTGAGCAGTATTAGTTTTGATGTCAATATTTTACACAATTTGGTTTGGAAGCCTATGGTATCTTTAGATTGGACAAGATCCAACAATTTACAGTTTGTTGATCCATACAGCAATGTTTGGGGGAGAAATGGAGACAACAATCCTACATCTGATAAAGGTAGAGGAAGTAACACATTAGAAAACAATACTAATTGGAATTTTGAAAACACCTTGAATTATGCATTGAAATTCGATAATTCAGAATTAACCTTATTAGGTGGTACGTCAATGCAAAAAAACAAGTATATAAAAGATGCAAATTCTGGAACAGGGTTTTCTGTTGAACAAACTAGTTATGACATCAATGCGGCAAAAAATCAATCTTTCGAAAATAGAGAAAATGAGGTTAGAAGTCTTTCTTATTTTGGAAGAATAACCTATACTATTAAAAACAAATATATTTTAAATGGGGTGTTTAGAGAAAGTGGTGCGTCACAATTGGCAAAAGGAAATAAATGGGGATTTTTTCCAGCAGTTTCCGCAGCTTGGATTGTATCAAATGAAGATTTCTTAAAGGACATAAACACTATTAGTGAATTAAAACTTAGAGGAGGTTGGGGAAAAACAGGTAACTTATCTGGATTACCAGCTTATTCCAGCTTTGATTTAAATTACACTAATCCTCTGTCAAATGCAACAACTCTGGATCAAATTGGTAATTCAGACTTGAAATGGGAAACAACTACTGACATTAATTTAGGTTTAGATTTGGCTTTATTTAATAATAGAATCAGACTCACAACGGATATATATAAAAAGAATACTAAAGACCTACTTCAAATTATTTATTTTCCTGGTTTTTCAAAACCATATTACTATAATGCTGGCGAAATCGAAAATAAAGGATTGGAGTTAGGGTTGAACACAAGAAACTTGGTAGGTGACTTTAAATGGAATTCAAATTTTAATATTTCTTTTAACGATAATAAAGTAGTTGAATTAGGATTATTAAAAAAATTGCCTTTTCAAAACTTAACTTCTTTGGGAGAAAGTGTCATTTTATTAACTGAAGGAAGTTCTTTAGGAAGTTTTTACGGCTACAAAGTTGACAAAGTTGATCCAGCTACAGGAACATTGCTATACAAAGATGTTAATGGAGATGGAACTATAACTCCTGATGACAGAACTAATATTGGAAATCCAAACCCAAACTACACTTTTGGGTTCAGTAATGATTTTAGTTATAAAGGTTTTAGTGTAGATGCTCTTATTACGGGTTCGCAAGGTGGAGATATTTTTAACGCATCAAGAATGGACTTAACATTGATGAATAACTACAACAATCAATCTACAGAAGTCTTAAACAGATGGACTACACCTGGTCAAATTACCGATGTTCCAAAAGCTAATGATGCAAGTGCTTTACATGTTTCAGACAGATTTGTAGAAGATGGTTCATACTTCCGATTAAAAGCTGTCACGTTAGGTTATCAATTTAAATTGGAAAAATTGAAATTAAATACAGTAAAACTATATGTTACTGGACAAAACCTATATACAATAACAGATTATAAAGGTTTTGACCCAGAAGTTGGAGCTTTTAATAATGCTACCGGAATTGGTCAAGGTATTGATTTGGGTACATATCCTCAGGTGAAAACATTTATTTTTGGAGTAAAAGCCAATTTTTAATACTAAAATATTAATACTATATAATCATGAAAATATTTAAAAATTATTTAAAAATAGTAACTGCATCAATGGTGTTGTTTTTAACATCTTGTTCCGATTATTTAGATACTGAGCCTATTACAGAGGAAGCAACCACGCTTAATAATGGCATTGTAATAGAAGATGCTGCAGCTGCCGAATCTAGAATGAATGCAGTATATGGAACTTTTGGGTCAGGTTATTGGCAACTAGATTTTCTATTAGCAGGTGACGGGCAATCTGACAATGCCTATATTGGCGCAGATAATCCTGCTGTTTTTCAATATGAAGCTTATCAAATGCTATCTACTAATTCTCAAATGAAAGGTGATTGGAATGATATTTATAATAATATAAATACATGTAATATTGTAATCAATTATGTTGACCAAGCAACTGACCTAACTACAACTCGAAAAAATGAGATGGTTGGTGAAGCCTCATTAATTAGGGCCTTAAATCATTTTCAAGCGGTTCAACTATGGGGCGATTGCCCAATTGCTAAAACTGCAATCTTTTCAATTTCAAGTGATAACTTCAACGAAGTTTTCAATGAACTTTTTCCTGCAAGAAAACCCGTTAATGAAGTATATGCGCAAATCATAGCAGATTGTTTAGTTGCAATAGAAAAAGCTCCAGATGCTTCTAATAAATTTAAAGCTAACAAAATGGCAGCTCACGCTCTTCTTGCAAAAGTTTATGCTACAATGCCAAATCCTGATTGGGCAAAAACAATTCAACATTGTGATGTTGTTATTGGTGGTGGTTATACCCTTTTACCTACATTTGATCATCTTTTTGATAGCGCGCACGAAGGAAATGCTGAATCAATTTGGGAAATTAATGGCGACGGATGGAGTAGTCCAATTGGAGCATGGAATACTTTCATGTTTTTAGGAACAGATTGGAAAAAATTTAATGCTCCTTCTCATACTTTAGTTCAAGCTTTTACTAGTAATGGTGATACTCAAAGATTAGCATCTACTATAACTAGAGATAATGTTAGCTGGTCTGATAACTATTGGTCTTCAACAGCTTATCCATTTGCTTATAAAATGAGAGATACTAACGGTAATCAAAACTTCTATATTGCTCGTTTAGCCGATATTTTATTATTGAAAGCTGAAGCTTTGGCAAGTACTGGTGATGTAACTGGTGCAATGTCGCTGGTAAATCAAGTAAGAACAAGATCTGGAATTGCAACAATTAGTGCTACTGGTCAATCTGATGCAATTGATAAAATTCTTGAAGAAAGATTAATGGAATTAGCTTTTGAAGGTGATCGTTGGTTTGATTTAAAAAGAATGGGGAAAGCTATTCAAGTATTGTCACAACAAAAAGATGGTAATGGAAATGTTTTGTCATCTGCATCAAACATCAATGCGAATAGACTTTTATGGCCTATTCCTCAAGATAAATTGGATGCTAATGCACTATTAACTCAAAATCCTGGATATTAATTTTTGTTAATTTAATCCATTAATTTGAACTGCTACAATAGAATCTCAAAAGTACATTTTGAAATAAATGAAGAATTTAATTTTTTACATATACTTTAAAAATGTTTCCCAATTCTATTAAAAAAATCTTTTAGCGTTCTTATTAATGGATTAATATTTAGTTTTAGTGTTTTTAATACTATTTTGTTTAAGTTGATTTGTCCATTAATAGCTTCTACTATAAATTTGCTAGAAGCTTTGATGGATAATGTAAAAAAGATGAGAAAAGTAATTACAATAACAGGTCTTCTATTTTTTAATATATTGAGCTATCAAGTAAATGCTCAATTATTGAACATAATGACATATAATATTCGTCTAAATCTAGATTCGGATGGGGAAAATAGTTGGACTAATAGAAAAGATTATTTTATATCTCAAATACAATTTTATGAACCTGATGTATTCGGAATTCAAGAAGCAACTCCAAGTCAAGTAATCGATATTGCAAGTTCATTAAATCAATACAATTTTGTCGGAACCGGCAGAGAAGGTATTGGCAAAGGCGAATCTTCCAATATTTTTTATAAAAAAAATCGTTTTAGAGTAATACAAGAAAGCACTTTTTGGCTTTCAGAAACTCCTGATACAATTTCTAAAGGTTGGGATGCAGCTTATAATAGAGTTTGCACCTATGCCTTATTAAATGACAAAAAAACTAAAAAAACATTTTGGGTATTCAATACTCATCTTGACCATATAGGTGAAGAAGCCAGAACTAAAGGCCTCCAACTTATCCTTTCAAAAATTCTGTTTTTAAATAAAAATAAATATCCCGTAATTTTTATGGGAGATTTTAACTCGGAACCAACTGAGGAACGAATTATCAATCTTAAAAAAGAAATGATAGACAGTCGTGATATATCCGAACAAAAACCCTTTGGTCCGTCTGGAACTTTTAATAGTTTTAAACATAATGAACCTGTAACAAAACTTATAGATTATATTTTTATTTCAAAGAATAGCAATATTAAAGTATTAAAATACGCAATTTTATCAGATTCTAAAGATTTGAAATATCCTTCTGATCATTTGCCTGTTTTAATCCAAATAAAACACAACAAAAAATGACAAAAAAAAGTTTTAAAATAATATTTAAGGTGCTTATAGCTAGTATTTTATATAGCTGTGCTCAATCTTCGGATATACCAAATTCAACAACAAAACCCACTACAAGTGAAGTTGATTATTGGGTTACAAAATCAGACGAATCCATCAAACTACAAAAACAAACCAATAATCTTAATTTTAATACAAACAATAATAACTATACAACTATTGAAATTAATGAAAATCAAACCTTTCAATCAATAGATGGTTTTGGATATACACTTACGGGTGGTAGTGCAGAAGTTATTAATCAGTTATCAGTTTCAAAAAAACAAGAATTATTACAAGAACTTTTTGGTACAGCTGATAATTCCATTGCTATAAGTTATCTACGAATTAGTATTGGTGCTTCCGATTTAAATAGTTCTGTTTTTTCTTATGATGATATGCCAAATGGCCAAACTGATATTAACTTATCAAATTTTAGTCTGACACCAGATAGTCAATTAATTAATTTACTAAAAGATATTCTCATAATAAACCCCAACATTAAAATTATGGCTGCGCCTTGGTCACCTCCTATTTGGATGAAAGATAATAATAGTTCTGTAGGTGGAAGTTTGCAACCTCAATATTATACAGTATATGCTCAATATTTTGTAAAATATATTCAGCAAATGCAAGCTCAAGGAATAAGAATTGATGCAATAACTCCTCAAAATGAACCTTTGAATCCAAATAACAATCCGAGTTTGTTAATGACTGCTATTCAACAAACCGATTTTATAAAAAATCACTTAGGTCAAGCTTTTCAATCGTCAGGTATTACAACTAAAATTGTTGCCTACGATCATAATTGTGATGTTCCAGAATATCCTTTAACAGTATTATCAGATTCTACAGCAAATACCTATGTTGATGGCTCAGCATTCCATTTATATGCTGGCGATATTTCTGTTTTAAGTAATGTTCATAATGCATTTCCTAATAAAAATATATATTTTACTGAACAATGGACAGGTTCGAATAGTTCTTTTGAAGGAGATTTAAAATGGCATTCAAAAAACGTTATTATTGGTTCTATGAGAAATTGGAGTAAAATTGCATTAGAATGGAATTTGGCCAACGACTCAGGTTTTAATCCTCATACTCCTGGCGGTTGTACAATGTGTAAAGGCGCTTTAACAATTACAAATGCAGACAATTATATAAGAAATGTAGGCTATTACATCATCGCCCACGCTTCGAAATTTGTTCCAACTGGCTCAGTTAGAATTGCAAGTAATATTTCAGGAAACTTAAACAATGTCGCTTTTAAAACTCCAACAGGCAAAAAAGTTCTTATTGTTGAAAACGATGGAAATACTGCGGAAACATTCAATATAAAATATAATAACAAATGGGTAACCGTTTCACTTGATGGTGGAGCAGTTGGAACATTTGTATGGTAATAAATAAAAATGAAAAAAATAATTATAACATCATTTCTACTACTTTCAGTTATTGCTTTTGGTCAAAATAAAAAAACTGTAAAAGCTATCCCTTTTTCTACCAAAAACAAATCAGTAACTATATACACATCGGCTGATAGTACAAGTTTAAGATTAGCCAAAACCGATTCTAATTTACAGTTCACAACATTAAAACAACCGTTAGAAACGCAAACCTGCATATTTGTAGATCCGGATAAAAAATTTCAAACTTTTTTAGGAATAGGTGGCGCAATTACGGATGCTTCTGCCGAAGTTTTTGCAAAATTAACTCCTGCAAAACAACAAGAATTTCTTGATGCCTATTTCAGTAAAGAAAATGGAATTGGCTATACCTTATTGCGAACAAACATTCACAGTTGCGACTTTAGTTCAGAAAGTTACACTTACGTAGAAGAAGGTGATGCTGCTCTAAAAACCTTTAGTATTGATCATGATAAGCAATTCAAAATTCCACTTATCAAAAAAGCTATAGAAAAGATTGGTTCTGATGTCAAATTTTATGCATCACCATGGTCACCGCCTGCTTTTATGAAAGATACTAAAAACATGCTCAAAGGCGGAAAATTATTACCTGAATTCTATCAATCTTGGGCTAATTATTATGTAAAATTCATCAATGCTTATCAAAAAGAAGGAATGCCAATTTGGGGATTAACCATTCAGAATGAACCAATGGCAACACAAAAATGGGAATCTTGCATATATACTGCCGAAGAAGAACGTGATTTTTTAAAAAATTATCTTGGGCCAACTCTAAAAAAAGCCGGTCTTGGCGATAAAAAAATCACTGTTTGGGATCATAATCGTGACTTATTAGTACAAAGAGCCACAACAATTTTAGACGATCCAGAAGCAAATAAATATGTTTGGGGTGTTGGTTTTCACTGGTACGAAACATGGACAGGTGGTGAACCAATGTCATCTAACGTTGGTGAAGTGAATAAATTATACCCAAATAAAAACCTATTATTTACTGAAGGTTGTGTGGAAAAATTTGATGCAACTAAATACCAACTTTGGGCAAATGGGATGCGTTATGGAAAATCGATGATAAATGATTTTAATAACGGAACTGTTGGTTGGACAGACTGGAATATTCTATTAGATGAAAACGGTGGGCCAAATCATGTTGGCAATTTCTGCTTCTCTCCTATTCACGGTGATACCAAAACTGGTGACTTAATATACACACCTTCCTATTATTTTATAGGTCATTTTTCAAAATTTATTGGAAAAAATGCCAAAAGAATTAGTTCTGTTTCAAGCAGAAGTAATTTGCTCACAACTTCTTTCCTTAATAAAGATGGAAAAGTAATTACAGTTGTTCTTAATAACAGTAACAAAAAAGTAACATACAATTTATGTATTGGAAAAACAGCTACAGAAGTAACTATTTTGCCAAATGCGATTCAAACGCTTGTTTATTAAATTATAAGTTGATTTATGTAAAACCTAAACAAATTACGTTTGTGTAGGTTTTTTTAAATAATAGAATAAATGAAACAGAAACATTTCATAATCGTATTATTCCTATTTATTGGAATTATTATTCAAGCGCAGACTTCAGTGGCTTCTATTTTTTCGGATAACATGATTTTGCAACAAAATGTAAAAATTCCTGTTTGGGGTTTTGCAAAAGCAAATGAGGCAATTACGGTAAAATTTCATAATCAAACTAAAAAAACAATCGCAAATAAAGAAGGAAAATGGTCAGTTTATTTAGACAATGAATCAGCTGGCGGTCCATTTATTCTTTCAATAAAAGGAAAAACAAAAATTGAAATAAAAAATATTCTAATTGGTGAAGTTTGGCTTTGTTCAGGGCAATCTAATATGGAATGGACTGTTGGACAATCTAATAATTCGAAAGAAGAAATTGCAAATGCCAATTTTCCAACAATTAGACATATCAAAATTCCTAAAGAAATTAATTCAATTCCCAATTCAGATTTAAAAAATGCATCTTGGCAAATTTGTTCACCAGAAACGGTAGCCGATTTTACAGGAATTGGTTATTTCTACGCAAAAGAATTAAATCAAAAACTAAACATTCCAATTGGTATAATAAATGCTTCATGGGGCGGAACTAATATAGAAACTTGGATAAGTCGTGAAGGTTTTGAAAGTAGTCCTGAATTCAAAGAAATGATTGCTCAAATGCCAAAAGTCAATCTCAATACTCTATTAGATTTAAAAATGGTAGCTGCTCAAAATAGAATTGAAACTCTTCAAAAAACTAAATTCTCAACTGAAAAGGTTCCATTTTATAAAGATTTAAATTTTGATGACAGTTTATGGCTCACTTTACAACAACCAACCGCTTGGGAAGAACAAAGTTTAGGGGATTTTGATGGAGTAGTTTGGCTCAGAAAACATTTTACATTAACCGAAAACAACAAGTCTATTACATTAGAAATTCCTGCTATAGATGACAATGATGAAACTTTTGTAAATGGAATTAAAGTCGGGGAAACCTTTGGTTGGGATATAAAAAGAGCTTATCAAATTCCATCAGAAATTCTAAAAGTTGGTGATAATGTAATTGCAATTAGAGTAATCGATAACGGCGGTGGTGGCGGAATTTATGGAAATAATGAAGAATTAAAATTAATTTCTGAAAAAACTCAAATTGCATTAAATGGAACTTGGAAATTTCAAGTTGAAACCATCAAAAACGGCGTAAACGAAAACGAATTTCCATCACTTTGTTATAATGCAATGATTAATCCGCTAATTCCATTTGCATTCAAAGGTGTGCTTTGGTACCAAGGCGAAAGCAATACTTCAAGAGCTTATCAATACAACAAAGCTTTTCCTTTATTAATTGAAGATTGGCGTTCAAAATTCAAATCAGATTTTCCTTTTTATTTTGTACAATTAGCAAGTTTTCTTACCAAAGGAAACAGCAATGAAGGTTGTTCTTGGGCAGAATTGAGAGAAGCACAAACCAATACTTTGCAACTAAAAAACACTGGAATGGTTGTCACTACTGATTTAGTTACCAATCCAAAAGATATTCATCCAACTAACAAACAAGATGTTGGAAAACGATTGGCTTCAATAGCACTTGATGGTGTTTATGATGAAGTAAATCTAATTAAACAAGTAACATCAAATGGACCAACTTTCAAATCTTTTGAAAATAAAGCAGGAAAAACATATATAACTTTTGAAAATATAGGTTCTGGTTTATTTACACCTGATAAATATGGCTATATAAAAGGTTTTGAAGTAGCTGGTGAAAATCATGTGTTTTATTTTGCTAAGGCAGAAATTATTGAGAATAGAATTGTCTTAACATGCAATAAAGTTCCAAACCCAATCGCAATTCGTTTTGGATGGGTTGGTGATGCTTCCGAATGTAATTTGTTTAACAACGAAGGTTTTCCAACAATTCCATTTAGAACCGATAATTGGAAATTGAGCACTGAAGAGGAAAAATATAAAATATCAAATTGATTTATACTTGTAATTCATTGTGAAAAAGAATTCTTTCTTTAAAATAAAAATACCTAGATTTGCCTAACAAACAACAATCTAGAAAAATGAAATTAAAAATTACACTTCTTGCTTTAGCTATATTTTTACAATGTAAGCTAAATGCTCAAGTGGCTAGCAATCCAACTTTTATAAAGAATGCAAGCCACATGACCATCGTTAAGAGTTTATCTTCTCGAACTAATCTTGTTCCTGCTCCTGTAAATCTTGGTGAGGCAAAAGATAAAAAATCTGGTAAAAACAAAGCCGTTTATGGCAAAGGTTTTCCGTATGGAAATGATCCATTAGCCAAAGAAAACAAAAACAATTTAAAGCTAAAAGGTAGAAGTGCCAGCATCGTTTTTGATGGTGCCGCTTCCGAATCGCAACCTACCGATCCAGCTGGTGCCGTTGGTCCCGACCACTATATTTTAGTTTTCAATACAGGCTTTAGAATTTTTGACAAACTTGGAAATCCTCTTACTGCTCAATTAGACACTAGTAATATTTTTCCAGAAAGTGGCTGTTGTGATTTAACTTGTTCATACGATACTCAAGCCGAAAGATTTGTCATGACTTTTTTAGGCGATGGCGTACAAGTAGCTGTTAGTCAAACATCAAATCCTGTAACTGGTGGTTGGTATGTGTATAATTTTCCAATGAATACCGATTATCAAAAACTTTCTATTTGGAGTGACGGTTATTATTTAACTGCTAACAAAGATTCAGGTTCAGCATCAACTACAGAAGTTATTTATGCTTTAGAAAGAAGCAAAATGTTAACTGGTGACACAACTGCACAAATTATTGGTTTTCCTTTACCAGGAATAGTAACAAGCGGATTCTACAGTCCACAAGCCTTTAATGTAACTAGTTCTAACTTTCCTGCTGCCGGAAATGTGCCAATTGTTTATATGCAAGATGATGCTTGGTCTGGAGTTACCGAAGATCATTTAAAACTATGGTCAGTAAATGTAAATTGGTCAACACCTTCAAATTCAACTATTTCGACTGCACAAACTCTTACTACTTCTGCTTTCACATCAGTTTTTGATGATGGAGCATGGGAAAATCTTGCGCAACCAAATGGTGGTGCTTCAATTGATGCACTTCAGGCAACTGTAATGAATCAAGCTCAATTTAGAAAATTCCCTTCTCATAATTCAGCAGTTTTCAATTTTGTGGTAAACACTAAAACTGATGCCGACAAACAAGCTGGTGTAAGATGGTTCGAATTACGTCAATCTGGTGATGGACAACCTTGGTCTATTTATCAAGAAGGAACTTACACGGCTCCAAATAACAAACATGCTTGGAATGCAAGTATGGGAATTGACATTCAAGGAAATATTGGAATGGGTTATACAAGTATGGGTGGAACTGTAAATCAAAAAGTTGGTTCATGCTATACAGGAAGATATGCAAATGATCCGCTTGGCGTAATGACTATCGAAGAAAATGTTATCGCTATTGGAAATCAAAACATTCCAGGTACTCGTTATGGTGATTATAGCAAACTTGCACTTGATCCTGTTGATAGTAAATCATTTTGGTTCTGCAATGAATATATGAACTCTGGCAGAAAAGATGTTGTAGGTGTTTTCAAAATTGCACCTAACTTTACCAATGATGTTGGTGTTGTAGCTATAACAAACCCAAATAATGCTACACTGACTGCTTCAGAATCTGTTACCATTTCCATTTTTAATTATGGTCAAAATGCAGCTTCTAACTTTCCTGTTTCTTACCAAATAAATGGTGGAACAGTCATTACTGAAACATTTACAGGTACAATTGCTTCTGCTGGTTACGCAACTTATACTTTTTCTGCCACAGCAAATTTAGGAACTGTTGGACAAACCTATACAATAATTGCTTCAACTGCAATGACTACCGATGAAGACAATTCTAACAATAGTTTTACTAAAACAGTTATACATTTAAACCCAAAAGACGTTGGTGTATCGGCTATAACTTCACCTGTTTCGGGAACAAATTTAACCGCAACGGAAAGCATAACGGTTACCGTAGAGAATTTTGGTGGGCAAGCTCAATCTAATTTTCCTATTTCTTATACTTTGGATGGTACAACCGTAAACGAAACTTTTACTGGTACAATTCCAGCAGATAGTTCGGCAAATTATACTTTTACACAAACAGGTAATTTTGTAGCATTAGGTATTCACAATCTTTCAGCAACAACTGCATTAGTAGCCGATAGTAATAATTCCAACGATTCATTTTCGACAGTTATTACTAAATCAAATTGCCAACCAGACGCCGATTGTACATCGGGTGATGGATTACGATTATTTCAGCTAGGTACTATTGATAATGCTTCAGAATGTGGTGCAAATGGCTACAGCGATTTTACCAATCTTTCTACCGATTTAGTTCAAGGAAGCACTAATGATTTAACTATCTCAACCGATTATGGAAGCCAATTTGTATCAGTTTGGATTGATTATAATGATGATTTTGTTTTTACAACAAATGAAAAAGTAGTTACAAATTATGAACTTGGAGCAAACGAAGGTTCTGGAACTTATACCGAAACTACTTCTTTGACTGTTTCAGAGACTGCAACTCTTGGTCAACACTTGATGCGCGCCAAAACAAACTGGAATAATAACGTTCCTGACGATGCTTGTGATGGAACAACTTATGGTGAAACCGAAGACTATTTAGTTACCATTACTCCTACTCTAGCTATTGCTAATTATAACTTGAATAATACTGAACTAGTTGTAAAATCACTTGCCAATAATCAGTTTGAAATTTCACTTGAAAAATCTCTAGAAGTAAATCCACTTGTTTTTACTGTTTATAACACTAACGGGCAACGTGTTGTTTTAGATAAAGTTAAAAACAAAGAAGGTAAATATAGTTACAACTTAGACATGAGTTACGCTCCAAAAGGCGTTTACCTCATCCGACTTGGAAATAATCAATTTGGTAGAGTCAAAAAAATTATGGTAAAATAAATCACAACTAAAAACTTCCGTTAATTTGACGGAAGTTTTTTTTTAACTTTACCATATGAAAATAGCCCTGCTTAACTCAACGCTCGTTTGGGAAAATCCAACAGAAAACCGAACTAATTTCGAGCAAAAAATCAATTCTATAAATGAAGTAATCGATTTGATTGTTTTACCCGAAATGTTTACTTCTGGTTTTACAATGAATCCGAAAAAGGTTGCTGAAACCATGCAAGGCGAAACCGTTTCTTGGCTAATAAAACTAGCAAAAGCGAAAAATTGCGCTATTACGGGAAGTTTAGTCATTACAGAAAATGAAAACTATTACAACCGATTGCTTTTTGTTTTTCCCGATGGCAAAATTGAATTTTATGACAAGCGACATCTTTTCACACTTGCTGGCGAAGATAAAGTTTACACTTCTGGCAAGAAAAAATTGATTGTTACTTACAAGGGTTTCAAAATTTGTCCGCTTGTTTGTTATGATTTGCGTTTTCCAGTTTTTGCAAGAAATGTTGAGAATTATGACTTACTACTATATGTTGCCAATTGGCCAAAACCTCGCGTAAATGCTTGGGATATTTTGCTAAAAGCACGAGCAGTAGAAAATATGAGTTACGTAATTGGCGTTAACCGAATAGGAAACGACAACAACAATTTAGACTATGTTGGTCACTCACAAGCCATCGATTTTTTAGGAAATTATTTGGTAGAACCTCAAGAAAAAGATGGCGTTTTCATTGTAGAAATAGACAAAGAAAAACAAGACGAGACACGAAGTAAATTAGCTTTTCTAAACGATAAAGATGAATTTGAACTTAAATAACGTGAGTTCGATATAAAAACCAAAGAAACATTCACCATTTTACACGAATTACACTAATTTACACAAATTGATGATAGAAAATTACACCAATAAAATCTGATTTTATCAGATTTTTAATTCATGAAATTCAATTGTTAAAAAATAATTCGTGTAATTCGTGTCTAAATTTAAATATGCTTACGTCGAACTCACGTTAAATAAATCATTTAGCCACAGGTTTTCACAGGTTATAAGGATTTTACAATCTTGATATAACAAAATCAGTGTTAATCCATCTAATCAGTAGCAAAAAAACAAGTCAATAAGTTATTTCTTCAAATCAAAAACCTGTTCGACATCCCAATTGGCCCTTATGTCAATTTCTTTTGGGAAATAAATGACTTCTTCCGATTGTTTTTTGGCTATAAAATTACCAGAATCCCATTCTTTATTACCATTTTCGTCGTAGATAATTCGCAAAGTAAAAAGGGCTGGTTCGATTAAATCAAAGTTTACTTGACCACTTTTTTCGGCATATTCGGTATATAAAACCTTGCCTTCTTTGTTGGTCAATTCAACAATTACTGGAAATGATTTTACATTTTCGAGTTTTAATCTAAGATTTCCGTAGTCGGTTACGTTTTTGGTCGAAAAGATAAATTTTAAACTATCATTTTCTTTTTCGTAAAAATCTACAAAAGCACCTGGCAAAATTTTGAGTTTGTATTTTTCCAAAGGTTCTTTTTCAAAATTGAATTCGATTTCTTGATTCCACTCGTTGTAAGCAGTTTCAAATTTAACTGCAACCGAATCTTTATTGATAAAAGCGATTTTAGAATTATCAATTTTGGTTATCGGAATCGAAGTTTTCAAAGCAAATTTATCTCTTAAATTTAAAATTCCGTTTTGTTTTGGGGTTATGCTAAGCGAATCGACTTTTTGTTTTTTTAGTTTCAAATTATAATCTGCCGAATACTTGTCTTTGGTAACATTTACAGAAACAGAATCCATATCAGCACGTTTAAACCAAACTTGAACCGAATCTTTTTCCTGAAACTTAGAAACCGTACTCGGAATGATTTCGTTTCCTTTTTTTAGCGTCACTTTCGCACCTTTATAATCGCCGCTATATCCTAATAAAGCTCTATTATTCGAAGCTTGCGAAGGTTTTACAGATTTGAAAGCCTGCTTTTCTTTGAACAATTCAATTTCGTAAAGTGTATCATTCGGAATTGTAACATATTGTTTATGAAACCCAATTTTCTCTGTTTTAGAATCAAATTTGAAATTATTATTCACATCTTTCATGGCAACCAAAAGATATTTTCCAGCTTTTAGATTTTCTAACTGAAAAGTTGTTGCGCTATCTAACGTATTGGTAACATATCTTGGTTTCTGCTTGTAAACCACCGAATCATTGTACTTTTCATTGATTTCATACAATAGAACAGACACAAAATTATCGGTTTTTTTGTCGATTGCATCTTTAATTTTTCCGCTCAACTTCAATGAATCTATATAACTTCCTGTCGAAAAAACATATTTGAATTGCTTGTACGGATTGCCTTCGTTATTGTCTTCTATACTTTGCCCAAAATTAAAACTATAGGTTGTATTTGGTTGCAACGTATCTTTTATATTGATGGTAATATACTTGCTAGCCGTTGTTGGCGAAATATCGGGAGCCGTTGTCATTGGAGGTGAAACAATCAATTGTTTGTTTACATTTTTTAGTTTCACATATTCGTCAAAAGTCAGTTTGATGGTTTTTCCAGTAAAATTAGTGCTGAAATTTTTGGGTAAACTAACCTTCATAACTGGTGCAATCGTATCTTTTAGTCCACCACTAATAGAGCCACGCTTGGCGCAACTAGCAATAAGAATCGAGAAAAGAATTGCAAAAATTTTTATATAATTCTTCAAAACAGAATGTATTTTTTAACTAGCTACAAAATAACAATTATATTTATTGTTATTGAAACTTTTTATAGAATTATTAATACAGACAATTATTTTTTCATCATTATTTATTCTCACACCCATTTTTATGTAATTTTACACTCGAAAATACAGTATCACTCTTGAAAAAATTTGGTTTACTCCTATTTTTATTGCTCTTCCTTTCTTGCCAAAAACAAGAAAAGCCTACGATTTCTTTTTATTACTGGAAAACCGTTTTCAAATTCTCTGAATCGGAGAAAACAATTCTGAAAAACAATCAGGTTCAAAAATTATATGTTCGTTATTTTGATATTGATTTGCTAGAAAAAACCAACGAGGCTTTTCCGAAAGCACCTATTCAATTTCAAGAAAAAACTACAGGTTTCAAAGTTGTTCCTGTGATTTACATTAAAAATAAAGTTTTCCTAAATCCGAAAATTAATCTTGAAGAATTAGCCACCAAAACCAATTCGTTTGTCAATCAAATAAATGCTAAAAACAATATTTCTATTGATGAAGTACAGTTTGATTGCGATTGGACATTGACTAGCAAAGACCGTTTTTTCAAATTTATTAAAGCTTTCAAAAAAGTGGCTAAGGTCAAAATTTCGGCGACTATTCGTTTACATCAAATAAAATATTACCAAAAAACGGGCGTTCCTAATGTGGACAAAGCAGTTTTGATGTATTACAATATGGGAAAAATTGCACCTGATTCGCTAAATTCTATTTACGACAAAAAAATCGCTGACAAATACCTCGAAAGCATTCAGAAATATCCTTTGCAACTTGAAATTGCGCTTCCTATTTACACATGGGCAATTCATATAAGAGATGGAAAAATTACTGGTTTAAAAAGTAAAATTAGCATTGAAAATATAAAGAAAGATACTAATTTTGTTCAGGTAAATGAAACTTTTTTCAAGGCGAAAAATCCTTGTTTTAAAGGTGGAACTTATTATAAAACATACGATATTTTAAAATTTGAAAGCATTTCTGAAGAAGATTTACTAGAAATGACAGATGATTTGAAAGAAAATTTAAAACAAAATCCCAACGAAATTATTTTTTACGATTTAGACGAATTCAATACACAACAATATGAAAACGACATTTTTACAAAAATTAGCAATAGCTTTTAGTGCCATTGGCTTATTTTCTTATACGATTATTTACGCTTGCGCTGGCGGCGATTGGGATTTTTGGGATGACAACTCCAATTTTGCACCCGAAGTTTTTGTAGAAAAATCGTATTCTCCGCTATTTTTGTCGCCTGACGTGTTTTATACCCGCGATTATTATGGGTTTGACACCGCTCACAACGGTCGTTTTAATGACGAAATAATTTCAGATTGGAGCAATTATCTCGATAAAAAAATTGATTTAGAAACTTTGAAATTCTTCCTAACAGTCGACTCAAGTGCAACGGAATTAACCGGAATTAGCAAATTTATTTCAACCAAAAAACCAACTGATTTTTCCAAAAAATGGGAATCGAAAATAGATTATAAAGACAAGAAAGTTAAAAGTTTTATCGAATTTTTAGATGCTGCCAAAAAACTGGAAGATGCTTCTACCAATGAAAACTACTGGGATTATGACAGTAATGCGAACCAAAAAACGGTTGATGGAAAACTAATTTCTCTTTTTGAAAAAAGATACAACTCCGAAAAAGATAGTTTTCTTAAAAATCGTTATTGGTTTCAAACTATCAAAGCACTTTTTTACCAAGGTGATTACGAAAAAACAGTCGCTTTTTTCAACAAAACGCAAAATGATGTTCCCAAAAACACCTTGTATTACAGAGGATTGTCTTATTTAGCTGGAATAAATTATAAAAATAAAAACTACGCACATTCCAATTACCAATACAGTATAGTTTTCGACAAATGTCCGACGATGCGTGTTGTAACGGCTTACTGCTTTCATCCACAAGAAGAAACCGACTGGAATCAATCGTTGGCAATGGCTAAAACCAATGAAGAAAAAGCAGCTTTGTGGGCACTTCAAGGTTACTATAATGACGAAGTAAGAGCTATTGAGAAAATTTATGATTTAAAACCCGAAAGCGAACATTTAGATTATCTTTTGACAAGATTAGTCAACATTCAAGAAGGAAAAATTGATAATTCTTTTGAAAATAAAACAATAGAAGAAAAGAAAAAAACCAACAAAGAAGCTCTAAATGCCACAGCAATAGCATTGGTTGACAAAATTGCAAAAGCAGGAAAAACGTCTAAACCCTATTTATGGAATTGTGCTGCTGGTTACTTGCAAACTCTAACGCAAAATTACAGTCAAGCCGAAAGTTATTTTGATAAAGCCGAAAAACAATTGCCAAAAAAAAATCTAGCTATCAATCAGTTACGACTATTACGTTTTATAAACAATGTAAGTAAAACCGATAAAATGAATACTAAAAGTGAAGCTTTACTTGTGCCTGATTTAAAATGGATTTACCAAGAACTAAAATACGATACCGCTGGAGAATTAAGATATAACAATGCTTCTGCTTGGAGCAAAAGATATTTGTCGGCTTTGTACAAAAGTCAAAAAAATACTGTAATGGCGGAGCTTTTTGACAGAAACAATGATTTTTATGATAATCAAGCTAACTTAGATGCCATGAAAGCTTTTATGTCAAAAGAAAACAAATCTGAAATTGAAAAAATTGCTGCCAACGTTTATAATGTGAAACTTACTGAAATATATGAATATGAAGCTGTAAAAGCAACTTTTCAAAATAAAATTCCAGAAGCAATTGCTTTTATGCAAAAAACCGATAGTATTCAACACAGCCAATTTTTAGGAAATCCATTCAACGGAAATATTAAAGATTGCCACGATTGTGATCATGCTGCTTATCAAAAACGAAAATATTCTGAAATTGAATTTCTTACTACTATCAAAGAAATGCAAGATAAAATAGCCAAACAAGAAGATGTTTACACAAACGCAATGTTAACTGCAAACGCCTTTTACAACATCACTCATTTTGGAAATGCACGTTCATTTCACGAAGGAAATATAATGGGTTATGGATCGTCACCTTATGATTTTAGAGATTCGTCTAAAAAAATGGTTTCCGATTGTTCTTTGGCAAAATTATATTACGAAAAAGCATTAGCTGCTGCCAAAACCGATGAACAAAAAGCCAAATGCCACTATATGTTGGCCAAATGCGAACGAAATGAGTATTACAACAAAAAATATTATACAACTTACACAAACTGGTATGAGCAAGAAGAAACAGAAGTAAATTTCTTAGCTTGGAATGGTTTTAAAAACCTAAAAAAATCATATTTCAACACCAAATATTACCAAGAAGTTATCCGCGAATGTGGTTATTTTGATACTTATATTAATGGCCCGAAGAATTAATGCGACAATGCCATACAAACAATACTAACTTTTGCACCTGGGATTTTTAGAAGTTCTCTGGCACAAGCTTCAAGTGTTGCGCCTGTCGTCAATACATCGTCAACCAAAAGAAAATGTTTGTTGTGATTTTTTTCAGAAAATGTAACTCCAAAAGTTGCCGATGAAACCGAAGTTCGACCCAAAAGGTTTTTATAAACTTGTGTTGTTGAATAGATGTTTCTGGACAAAATTTCATCATTGTAAACCAGTCCCAAATTTTCTGAAATTGTTTTAGCAAAAGTAGTCACTTGGTTGTAACCTCGATTTTTGAGTCGTTTTTTATGTAACGGAACAGGTATTACCTCATCAACTGTTTGTATGATTTTATTGTTTTTCAAATCTTCAACAAACCAATTTCCTATTGCAGTTCCTATTTCTTGATGACCTCTATATTTTAGGTTGTGAATTAGTTCTTGCACAATTCCTTTTTTGTTGAAATAAAGGAAAGTAGCGACAAATTCGACTGGGATTTTCCCGTAAAATTTCATTTTCGCCTCATTCTCTTCGTTCAAATGGTGATTGGTTAAAGGAATTTCGTGACGACAAACCGTACAAATTGTAATTTCATTATTTAACAAAAATGAATTACAACCCATACAAACCTTGGGAAAAAAGAGATTTACAAGACTCTCAAACATGAAAAAATAGTTTTGAAAGTATAAATGTATAAAATTGATTGATTCAATTTACAATAAAGTTATTTTTTAAGTTCACTTTTTATATTTTTGCACCATTATGGCAAAACAAGAAGATTTATTTAAGAATGTAGTTTCGCACGCAAAAGAGTACGGATATATTTTCCCGTCAAGCGAAATTTACGACGGATTAAGTGCGGTTTATGACTACGCACAAAACGGTGTTGAACTTAAGAAAAACATCCGTGAATATTGGTGGAAAGCAATGGTGCAAATGCACGAAAACATTGTCGGAATTGACGCAGCTATCTTAATGCATCCAACCACATGGAAAGCATCAGGACACGTTGACGCCTTTAATGATCCATTGATAGACAACAAAGATTCGAAAAAAAGATATAGAGCCGACGTTTTAATTGAGGATTATGCGGAAAAATTAAACCTGAAAGCCAAAAAAGAAATCGAAAAAGCCCGTGAGCGTTTTGGTGCTTCTTTTGACGAAGAACAATACAAAACAACCAATCCACGTGTGATGGAATACCTTTCTAAAGAAAGAGAAATCTTGGAAAGAATGGGTAAATCATTAGGAAATGGCGATTTAGAAGATGTAAAAGCACTAATCGAAGAATTAGAAATTGCTTGTCCAGAAAGCGGTTCACGTAATTGGACAGACGTAAAGCAGTTCAACTTAATGTTTGGAACAAAACTAGGTGCTTCTGCTGAAAGTGCAATGGATTTATATTTACGTCCAGAAACAGCACAAGGAATTTTTGTAAATTTCTTGAATGTTCAAAAATCGGGAAGAATGAAAATTCCTTTTGGTATTGCTCAAACCGGTAAAGCTTTTAGAAATGAGATTGTAGCAAGACAATTTATTTTCCGTATGCGTGAGTTTGAACAAATGGAAATGCAATTTTTTGTAAAACCAGGTGAAGAAATGAAATGGTACGAGTATTGGAAAACTACTCGTTTGAACTGGCATTTATCGTTAGGTTTAGGAAAAGAAAATTACCGTTTTCATGATCATGAAAAATTAGCACACTACGCCAATGCTGCCGCTGATATCGAATTCCATTTCCCATTTGGTTTCAAAGAATTAGAAGGAATTCACTCAAGAACCGATTTCGACTTGAAAGCGCACGAAGAATTTTCAGGTAAAAAAATGCAGTATTTTGATACCGAAACCAATGCTAACTATACACCTTATGTAGTAGAAACTTCAGTTGGTTTGGATAGAATGTTTTTAGCTGTTTTCTCCAATTCATTAAAAGAAGAAACACTTGAAGACGGTTCAACAAGAACGGTTTTACAATTACCATCAGTATTAGCGCCAACAAAAGCGGCTGTATTACCATTAGTTAAAAAAGACGGTTTGCCAGAAGTGGCTCGTACAATAATAGAAGATTTAAAATGGAATTTCAATGTTTCTTATGACGAAAAAGATGCAGTTGGAAGACGTTACCGTCGTCAAGATGCTTTAGGAACACCATTTTGTATAACAGTTGACCATCAAACACTAGAAGATCAAACCGTAACCATACGCCACAGAGATTCGATGAAACAAGATAGAGTGGGCATTTCGGAACTAAAAGACATTATAGAAAATGAAGTTTCGGTTAAGAATTGGTTGATGAAGATGTAAACATAAAAAACCCCGTTTCAACCGAAACGGGGTTTTATTTTTAACACAAATCTAAAATTACTTAGCTTCGTTGTATCTTCTTGTTACTTCATCCCAATTGATAACATTGAAAAAAGCTTCAATATAATCAGGACGACGGTTTTGATAATGCAAGTAGTATGCGTGCTCCCAAACATCCATTCCTAAAATTGGAGTTCCGCCACAACCAACACCTGGCATCAACGTATTATCTTGATTAGGAGTTCCGCAAACCTCTAATTTTCCATCTTTTACACACAGCCAAGCCCATCCTGAACCAAATTGTGTAGCACCGGCTTTAGCAAATGCAGCTTTAAATTCGTCAAACGAACCTAAATCTTTTTCTATTGCTGCTAGCAAATCACCTTTTGGCAATCCGCCACCATTTGGTGACATTACAGTCCAAAATAAGTTATGATTGTAAAATCCACCACCATTATTTCTAACAGCTGCTTTGGTCATATCTAGATTTTTCAGAATTTCTTCAATCGATTTTCCTTCTAAATCTGTTCCAGCAATAGCTGCATTTAAGTTGGTAGTGTATGCATTGTGATGTTTTGTATGATGAATTTCCATCGTACGGGCATCAATATGTGGCTCTAACGCATCGTAAGCGTAAGGTAATTGTGGTAATTCAAATGCCATGATATATTTTTTAAATTAGTAAATAATTGAATCCAAATTTATACATTTAACTTCAAAAATTATTATATTTTTATTGTATAATTTTATAAAATTATAACTACTATTTATTTTAAAGTTAGCTTAATGAAATTTATTCAACAACCAAGGCACTTAGAAAACGAATTAATCAAGTTAGTTCCGCTCAATGAAAATGATTTTGACGAACTTTATTCGGTTGCTTCTGACAAACTCATTTGGGAACAACATCCTAATAAATTGCGTTATCAAAAAGAAGTCTTCCAAAACTTTTTTGAAGGTGCCATTCAGTCGAAAGGTGCTTTTTTTGTTCGCGACGCCAAAACCAACGAGCCTATTGGTAGTAGCCGATTTTATGATTATAACGAAAATGAAAAATCAGTTTTAATAGGTTATACTTTTATAGGTAGAAAATTTTGGGGCAACGGATACAACAAGGCACTGAAAAAACTTATGATGGACTATGCTTTTCAACATGTTGATACTATTTATTTTCACATAGGAGCTTTTAATATTCGTTCGCAAAAAGCAATAGAAAAAATAGGCGCCACAAAAATTGATGAATTTGAAGTAGAATATTATGGAGAAGATTCAAAATTGAATTATATTTATCAAATAAAGAAATGATATTTTTTATGAGCTTTAACCTGCTATACGTTGCAATCTTTTCTTTTTTAAAGAAAAAAAGAAAAGGATTTCCACTACTATCAGGGCTAGAAAATTCTAAAGATCAACAATCGTTTCAAAAATAAAAACCTAATGCAAAGACCTTCATTCTCCATATACGACGCATCGGCTGGCTCAGGAAAAACCTATGCTTTGGTTAAAGAATACCTCAAAATCATTCTTTCATCAAGCAAAAACGATTCTTATCGAAATATTCTTGCCATTACGTTTACCAACAAAGCCGTTCACGAAATGAAAAGCCGTATTGTAGGCAGTTTGTCCGAATTTGCAAAAGACGAACCCAACAAAAAAGCGTCAGACCTTATGCATGATTTGGCAATAGAAACCAATCTTTCTGTCAATCAAATTAAGGTCAAATCGCAACAAATCATCAAGCATATTATTCATAATTATGCCGCTTTTGATATTTCTACCATCGACAAATTTACGCATCGTGTCATTAGAGCTTTTGCCCACGATTTGAATTTACCCATGACTTTTGAAGTAACACTCGATACCGAAAATTTACTTACCGAAGCAGTCGATGCCATTATTGCGCAAGCGGGCGAAGACGAAACCTTGACTAAGTTACTCATCGATTTCACCATGGAAAAAACCGATGACGATAAAAGTTGGGATATTTCGCGGGAAATTCTAGAAACGGGAAGATTGTTGCTAAACGAGAATAATCGAGAAGAGATAACGCATTTTCACAACAAAACAATTTCCGAATTTTTAGAAATCAAGAAACGTCTTGCCAAGATTTGTGAACAATTAGAAGCAGAAAATATCAATCTAGCTAAAAATGCTATTTCCATTTTTGACCAAAACGGAATTGATACAAAATCATTTTCAGGCGAATATTTTCCTAAACATATTCAGAGTATTATTGACGGAAAATTTAACCCAAAAAATAAAACCTATCACGAATTTGATGCTATAAAAATCAATAAAACAGCTAAAGATACTGCCATTATTGAAAGTGTAATTCCACAATTATTGGAGTTTTTAGATACAATTTACAAAAATTTTGAAAAAAGAGATTTTTACAAAGCCTTTCTAAAAAATATTACGCCACTTTCGTTGCTAAATACCGTAAGCAATGAGTTAGCTAAAATTCAGGAAGAACAAAATGTGCTTTCCATTGCTGAGTTTAATGCTATTATTCATCGAGAAATTCAAAACCAACCAGCACCTTTTATTTATGAACGATTGGGTGAACGCTACCGCCATTTTTTTATTGATGAATTTCAAGATACTTCCGAAATGCAGTGGCAAAATTTAATTCCGCTGATAGACAACGCTTTGTCGGGCGAAATTGATGGCGAAAAAGGAACGTTGATGATTGTAGGCGACCCAAAACAATCTATTTACCGCTGGCGTGGCGGAAAAGCAGAGCAATTTATCGAGTTAAGTAAAGACAAAAATCCGTTTAATAATCCCGATAAAAAGCAGTTTCATTTAGATAAAAATTATAGAAGTTATTCGCAGATAATCGATTTTAATAATCAGTTTTTCAAGTTGTTATCAAATGAATTTGACAATGCAGCTTATAAAGATTTATACGAAAATCATAGTTTTCAGAAATCTAATAACCAAATAGGCGGTTATATGAACATTTCTTTTTTACCCATAATCGATAAAAATGAATTTGAAAACGACGACGAAGCACTAGATAAAACCGAACTTTTCGTTTTGGCGACTTTAAACACAATTCAAAAAGTCCTAAAAGAAGGTTTTGAGTATAAAGATATTGTCATTTTGACTCGAAAACGCGATCAGGGAATTGCTATTGCCAATTATTTGACCGAGCAAAATATTCCGTTATTATCATCGGAAACCTTGATGATTCAAAATGCGACAGAAGTTCGATTGATTATTCATTTGTTAAAATACCTAAAAAACAATGCCGATTTAGAATCAAAAGCGCAGTTCTTGAATTATTTGGCTCAAAATAGTCAAGACCAAATGCCTATTCACGATTTTATTGCTAAAGGAATGTCGTTTACAAATGAAAAAGAGTTTGAAAATTGGCTTGAAAGTTTTCATGTGAATTTATCGTTTCAAAATATTAGAAAAAAATCACTTTATGAAGCGGTCGAAATTTTAATTACAAAATTTCTGAATTTAAAAGTTGGGAATTCATACATCCAATATTTCCTTGACATTGTTTTGGAAAGAGACATTCGCAACCAAGCTGGAATTTCAGATTTCTTGAATTATTGGGATAAAAATGCTGAAAAATTTAGCATTCCGTCGCCCGAAGGAACTAATGCTGTTCGTATTATGACCATTCATAAATCAAAAGGATTGGAATTTCCCGTTGTAATTTTTCCTTTTGCCGAAGAAGATTATACTCGAAAACCTAAAGACAAATTATGGCTTTCTAATGAAGAAGAAGCAGTCGAATTACCTAAAATATTAATAGACAACACTAGTTCGGTTGAAGGTTTTGGCGAAGCCGCAAAAGCGGTTTATGATTCCAAAAAACAAGAAGAATTGCTAGATAATATTAACGTTTTATACGTTGCTCTTACTCGTGCAGAAGAACAATTGTATGTGATTTCGCAACAGCTAAAACATAAGAAAGATGGCGAATATCCTAGCAATATGGCTTCTTTTTTTATAAAATATTTGCAAAATCAATCTGTTTTTGATGAAAATAAATTAGAATATGCCTTTGGAAATGCTGAAAAACTATCTGCAACCAAAGAACATGTTGATACTTCAAAAATAATCGAATCGATTTCAGAAATTTTAAATCCAAAAAACATTAAAATTGCCCAACGAGAAGCCATAATGTGGGGAACTCATCAGCAAGAAGCCATTGAATATGGAAATTTAATTCACGAAATTCTATCTTTTGTAAAAACCAAAGAAGATATTGATTTTGCTATCACAAATGCTCTCGAAAACGGATTAATAACCAATAATCAAAAAGAAATGGTTGCCAAAACCATTAGTGAAATTGTAAATCATTCAGAACTAGAAAATTATTTTGATAAAGACAACCTAGTTTTAAACGAGCAAACCATCATTCAAAAAGAAGGAAATTTGGTAAAACCAGACAGAATGGTTATTTCCAAGAAAAATGAAGTTTATTTACTCGATTATAAAACAGGTTCGCATCAACCTAAATACAAGCAACAATTAGAAAATTACCAAACAGCTATTGAAAAAATGGGTTATAAAGTCAATAAAAAAGCACTTATATATATAGGAGAAAAAATTGAAGTGTTACATTTGTAACCACAAACAAAAAAACTACAAACAATAAACTACATTTATATGTACGGAAAAATTCAACAACACCTGCAAAACGAGTTACAAACTATTGAAAACAATGGTTTGTACAAAAAAGAAAGAATCATTACTTCACCACAAGGAGCAGAAATTACCGTTAATGGTGAAACAGTATTAAATTTTTGTGCCAATAACTATTTAGGATTATCATCACACCCAGAAGTTATTCAAGCGGCTAAAGACGCATTAGATTCGCACGGATTCGGAATGTCATCAGTTCGTTTCATTTGTGGAACTCAAGATATTCATAAAACATTAGAGCAAAAAATCGCCAATTTCTACGGAACTGAAGACACTATATTATATGCAGCAGCATTTGACGCCAACGGTGGAGTTTTTGAACCATTATTAGGAGAAGAAGATTGTATTATTTCTGATAGTTTGAATCACGCTTCTATTATTGATGGTGTTCGTTTGTGTAAAGCAGCACGTTACCGTTATGAAAATTCCAATATGGAAGATTTAGAACAACAACTTATAAAAGCTACTGAAGCTGGAACTCGTTTTAAACTTATTGTAACAGATGGTGTTTTCTCAATGGACGGATTAGTTGCGCCATTAGACAAAATTTGTGATTTGGCGGATAAATACCATGCAATGGTTATGGTTGACGAATGTCACGCAGCTGGATTTATCGGAGCAACAGGAAAAGGAACGCTTGAAGCAAAAGGCGTAATGGGAAGAGTTGACATCATTACAGGAACATTAGGCAAAGCACTTGGTGGTGCAATGGGCGGTTACACAACAGCTAAAAAAGAAGTTATTGAAATTCTTCGTCAACGTTCTCGTCCTTATTTGTTTTCTAATTCATTGGCACCAGCAATTGTTGGAGCTTCTATAAAAGTATTTGAACTTTTAGAAAAAGATACCTCATTAAGAGATAAATTAGAATGGAATACTAATTATTTAAAAGAAGGAATGAAAAAAGCAGGATT
Source organism: Flavobacterium sp. (assembly GCF_027531705.1). GTDB lineage: Bacteria > Bacteroidota > Bacteroidia > Flavobacteriales > Flavobacteriaceae > Flavobacterium. Next base: position 91,560 of record NZ_JAPZSP010000024.1, read on the forward strand.
TGATATTATTGATGGAGATTCTGCTATTGTTCCAGTAATGCTTTATGATGCAAAATTATCTCAAACAATGGCAAACGAACTTCTAAAAAAAGGGATTTATGTAATAGGTTTCTTCTTTCCAGTGGTTCCAAAAGAAAAAGCAAGAATCAGAGTTCAATTGTCAGCGGCTCACACTAAGGAGCATTTAGACAAGGCAATTTCAGCATTTATTGAGGTCGGCAAAGCATTAAATGTTGTATAATTACAAGTTTTATAACCTTTTACACGTTTTTTTTTAGTTTTCATTTTGCAGTTAAAAAATTACGTGTTACTTTTGTCGCATTAAATTATTGTAATCTAACAAAATTAAGTATGAAACATCTTAACAAATTATTTGCTGTAGTGTTATTGTTTGCTGGACTAAGTTCGCAAGCGCAAGACAGTGACAACCCATGGGCAATTTCCTTTGGAGCAAACGCAGTAGACGGTGCTAGAGTTAGTGCTGCCTCAAAAATGGAAGATCAATTTTCTCAGTTTTTTAATGTGAAAAACTACTGGAACATTATCCCTTCTGTATCTTATTTGAATGTAACAAAACATGTTGGTGGTAATTTCTCTTTTGGAGTTACTGGATCGGTTAACAAAATTTCTAAATTTGTTGGAGAACGTCCAACAGTTCCTGGAGACTATCCAGTTGTTAACCCTGGTGATTTAAGCTACTATGCAGCTGATGGAGTTATTAAATATAGCTTCGGTAAGTATTTAAGTAAAGTTGTTGAACCATCTGCTCACATAGGTGGTGGTTATACTTGGTTAGGTGATGCTAGCTATGGTACTGTAAATGGAGGTTTAGGATTAACTTTCTGGTTTACAGAAATGGTTGGTCTTTCTTGGCAGTCAACTTACAAACATTCAATGGAAGATTCAGCTATGAGAGGTGCAGCAGATAACGTACCAACTCACATGCAACATTTCGCAGGTCTTACTTTCAAATTTGGAGGTAAAGATACTGATGGAGATGGTGTTTATGACAAAGATGACGCTTGTCCAGAAGTTGCTGGTTTAAAACAATTCCAAGGTTGTCCTGATACTGACGGTGACGGAATCGTTGATAGCAAAGATGCTTGTGTTGACGTATTTGGTTTAGTTGCTTTAAACGGATGTCCTGATACTGACGGTGATGGTATTGCTGATAAAGATGATGCTTGTCCAGAAGTTGCTGGTTTAGCTGCTCTTAATGGTTGTCCAGATTCTGATGGTGACGGTGTAACTGATGCTTCAGACAAATGTCCTACTGTAAAAGGTCCTAAAGATAACGCTGGTTGTCCATGGCCAGATACTGACGGTGACTCAGTTCTTGACAAAGATGACAAATGTCCTACTGTAAAAGGAACTGTTGCTAACAAAGGTTGTCCTGAAGTAAGTGATGAAGTTGTTAAAAAATTGAATGACTATGCTAAAATTATCTTATTTGATACTAACAAAGCTACATTCCAACAACAAACTTACCCAGTTTTACAAGCTATTACTTCTATCTTAAAAGAGTATCCAAACTCTAACTTCGCAATCGAAGGTCATACAGATAGCGATGGTAAAGATGCTGCTAACCAAACATTATCAGATAATAGAGCTGCTGCTGTTAAAAACTATTTAGTTGAAAACGGAATTGCTTCTTCTAGATTAACATCTGCTGGTTACGGTGAAACTAAACCAATCGATACTAACAAAACTAAAGCTGGTAAAGCTAACAACAGAAGAGTTGAAGTGAAATTAGTAAAATAATTTCTTTTAAAATATTTCTTGAAAACGCCTCGATTTATCGGGGCGTTTTTTTTATTTTTATAGAATGACAAATACCTCTTTTTTAGATGCAATTGCAAAAGTAGTAATCGATGATTATTCGAATGATTTATTGAATACTTATATCATTTTGCCGAATAAAAGAGCGAAAGTATTCTTAATCGAAGCTTTAAAGAAAAAAGCTGACAATACCATTTTATCGCCAAATATTATCAGTATTGAAGATTTTATTCAAGAAATTGCTGGTATTCGTTCTATTGATCCAATCGAATTGTTGTTTGAGTTTTATGAAGTTTATCTTTCTATAACAGAAAAACCAAACAAACAAGAATTTGAACTATTTGCCAATTGGGCAAAAACATTATTACAAGATTTTAACGAAATTGATCGCTATTTACTCGATCCAATGCATGTTTTATCTTATCTTAAAGATATTGAAGACATCAAAAAATGGGGAATAGAAGTTGAAAACAAAACACCTTTACTCGAAAAATATATTGATTTTTGGAAACTTCTACCTAATTATTACCAATCACTTTATAGTCATCTGCTTCAAAAAAAAGTGGGTTACCAAGGTTTAATATATCGTGAAGCAACCAATAATTTAGTTCAATTCTCAAATTCTATTTCAGATAAAAAAATAATTTTTGCAGGGTTTAATGCGCTTAATGCTTCTGAAGAAAAGATAATTCAACACCTACTAGAAAATGGTCAAGCTAAAATATATTGGGATATTGATGAAACATTTTTGAAAGATTCCTATCATGATGCAGGTTTGTTTGTTCGTCGCTATAAAGAAAACTGGAAATATTACAAATCAAATCCTTTTGAATGGATTGCAACCGATTTTTCTAAAGAAAAAAAAATCAATATTATTGGAACACCCAAAACTATTGGTCAAGCCAAAATAACTGGAAAACTTATTGAAAACATAATCAATGAAAATCACCAAAATCAGTTAGATAAAGTAGCGATTGTTTTAGGAGAAGAAAGTTTATTAGTGCCGCTTTTATACACTTTACCATCAACTGTTGAAGCTTTGAATATAACAATGGGTTATTCAAGTAAAAACAATCCAGCGCAAGTTTTGATTGCAAAATTATTCAAATTACACACCAATGCTTTATCTCGAAACGGAGCAAGCTATGTGTTTTATTACAAAGATGTGCTCGATATTTTGACACATCCACTTGTTGAACCTTATGTTTTTGCTAACAAATTGGCAAGCATTATTAATCAAAATAATTACACATTCATAACCCACAAAAAGCTTTATGAACTTATTGAAAATCCGAATAATTTATTCAATTTACTTTTTACAAAATGGGAAAATGGTTCAATTGAAGTTCTTGAATCTATTTCAACTTTGTTGGTTACCATCAAAAACAATTTGAGTAACAATAATGAAGATGAAAAAATAAGTAAAGCTTTTGTGTTTTCAATTTTTAAAACCATTAATAAACTGAACACTTATTATTCAAATCATGATAATATCGATAAAATTGAAACTTTATATGCCATCTACAAACAAGTTATCGATTTGGCTGAAGTTTCCTTTGAAGGTGAACCTTTGAATGGATTGCAAATTATGGGTGTTTTAGAAAGTCGCGTTTTAGATTTTGAAACAGTCATTATAACCTCAATGAACGAAGGAAAATTTCCAGCAGGAAAATCAATGAATTCATTTATTCCATATGATGTGAAAAGAGAATTAGGTTTGCCAACTTATAAGGAAAAAGATGCTATTTACACTTTTCACTTTTACCATTTGATACAACGTGCCAAAAACATTTACTTACTTTATAATACAGAAAGCGAAGGATTAGATGCTGGCGAAAAAAGTCGTTTTATAACACAATTAGAAGTCGAAAAACAACCAAATCACACCATTACTGATGAAATTTACAATGCTGTTTTGCCCGAAATAGCTTATCAACCATTAGTAATCCCAAAGTCTGAAAGTGTCATGACTCGATTGAAAGAAATAGCTGCTTTAGGATTTTCACCATCGGCATTGACAAGTTATATTCGAAATCCGATTGATTTTTACTTTCAAAAAATTCTACATATTCGAGAAGTCGAAGAAGTTGAAGAAAACATTGCACTAAACACTTTAGGAACGATTATTCATGAAACTTTAAAGTTTTTATACGAACCATTCATCGGAAAGTTTTTGAGCGAAAAAGATATTAAAAATTGCTTAGAAAAGTTAGATGAGGAAGTTTTGAAACAATTCAAATTGGTTTACAAAGAAGGCGAAATCAAAAAAGGTAGAAATTTGCTCGCTTTTGAAGTGGCTAAACGAAATGTATTCAATTTTCTTAAACTGGAATTAGAAAGCATCAAAAGTGGTGATGCTATTAAGATAATTGCTCTCGAACAAACTTTTCAGCGTGAATTAAATCATCCTAAATTGCCATTTCCAGTATTGATAAAAGGAAATGTAGATAGAATAGAAGAACGCAACGGAATCATAAGAATAATTGATTACAAAACCGGTAAAGTTGAAAAAGGAAACGTTACCCTAAAATCATGGAATGGATTAACAGAAGAAATCAAAAATGACAAAATCATTCAAGTTTTGGCTTATGCTTTTATGTATGAAAAACAAGCAAATGAAAAACCAATAGAAGCTGGAATTTTATCATTCAAAAACTTAAAATCAGGATTTTTACCTTTTATTTTTAAAGAAGACAAAAACGAAAGCACAACAATCAAGGATTCAATTTTGACCAATTATTTAGACGAAATTGCTTTGTTATTAAGTGAGATTTTAGATGAAAATAAACCTTTTGAAGAGAAAATATAGCAAAACTTCGTGAACTTCGTGCCTTCTTTGTGATCTTCGTGGTTAAACCCTAAACCTTCTTCAAAAAACCTTTCAAAACTACTTTTAATTCTTCTTTATTTTCAATGTGGCTCATGTGTCCATCAGGAAAAGTTACTAATTCAACCGAAGTATTTTCTATTTGATGACGGTTTTCATCATAATTTAAAACGCCGTCTTTTTCGCCAAGAATCAATAATTTTGGATAGTCAGTTAGGTGAAACAAAACCTCTCTATCTTTTCTTATTTTCATGCCTTCAAGTGCCGCAATAATTCCCTGAAGTGGCGTTTTTAGAGCTTCTAACTTTACTTTTTCTGTTTGCAAAGCAAGTTTTTCACGGTTTTCTTCACTAAATAAATTCGCAATTGAGAGTCGTACAAAAGTCGTGTAATCTTGCTTTACGGCTTTGATGGCTCTGTCTCTATTAACTTTTCTTTCTTTTGAATCGGCATACGAAGTAGAATTCATCAAAACCAAGCCTTTTACTTTTTCAGGATATAATTCGGCGAAAGCCAACGCAACATAACCGCCCATTGAATGTCCAACAAAAATCGCTTTTCTAATTTTTAATTCATGCAAAACCGCTTGCACCATATCGGCTTGATCTTCCATAGTGTGAACATAACTCAGGCAATCGGTTTGTCCGTGACCTAATAAATCAATAGTCACCACACGGTTTTTAAGTAATAATTCAGGCATAATGTCATTCCACATCAACTGATTTTCGAGAAAACCATGAAGTAAAACAACTGTTGTTCCTTTTCCAGTGTCAGAAAAAGAAACGTTTATATTTTTGTAGTGAATTGTTTTCATAATGTGACAAAGGTAATTATTTAAAATTCCAAAAAAGAAATTCCAAATTCCAAATTTTGCATCTATCATCCAACTCCCAACATCCAAAAATTCTGATTACCTTTGCATAAAAATTGAGCACTACCATGATAGAAGATAAAAATCCGCAACGAACATCGATTTCACAATTAGGCGAATTTGGATTAATTGAACATTTGACTAAAAATTTTGAAGCCAAACAACCTTCCACATTAAAGTCGATTGGTGATGATGGAGCTGTTTTGAATTTTGGCGATAAAAAAGCAGTTGTTTCAACCGATTTGTTAATTGAAGGTGTTCATTTTGATTTGTCTTATATGCCTTTGCGCCATTTAGGCTATAAAGCTGTTGTAGTCAATCTTTCTGATATTTGCGCAATGAATGCCAAACCAACACAAATAACAGTTTCTGTGGCGGTTTCTAATCGTTTTCCGCTTGAAGCTTTAGAAGAACTGTTTGAAGGAATTGCATTGGCTGCAAAATTCTATAATGTTGATGTAATTGGTGGCGACACAACTTCGTCTCAAAAAGGTTTAATTATTTCGGTTACGGCTATTGGAGAAGCTAATGAAGAAGAAATTGTATATAGAAATGGTGCTAAACCAACAGACTTACTTGTAGTTTCTGGGGATTTAGGTTCAGCTTATATGGGTTTACAAGTTTTAGAACGTGAGAAACAAGTTTTTCAGGTAAATCCGAACAACCAACCCGATTTAGACGCCTATTCGTATTTGATAGAAAGACAACTTAAACCTGAAGCTCGTACTGATGTAAGAACGTTGCTTTTTGCTTTAGAAATAAAACCAACGGCTATGATTGATATTTCTGATGGATTGTCTTCGGAGATTATTCATATTTGCAAACAATCGAAAGTGGGTTGTAATCTTTATGAAGAAAAAATTCCAGTTGATCCTCAGTTTATAAATGTTTGTGAAGAATTTACTATCGACAGCACAACCGTTGCTATAAATGGTGGCGAAGATTATGAACTGTTGTTTACAATTGCTTTGGAAGATTTTGACAAAATAAAAGGAAATCCAAATTTTACAGTGATTGGACATTTAACAGAAGAAACCGAAGGCATTCATTTGATTACAAGAGCCAACACTAAAATTCCGTTGAAAGCTAGAGGTTGGGATGCTTTAGAAGAATAATATATAGTTATTTACATAAAAAAAGCGTTCCGTAATAGAACGCTTTTTGTTTTTTTATAACAATCCTTTTTTTCTTGCTTTATCCAATAAATCTTGATCTAAATCTGTTTTGACACCAAGTACTTTGAATAAATTTTTTCTTCTATTTATAACGACTTCAGAAGTCAGCGGAACATATTTTAGTAAATATCTTGGCTTAATTCCTTTTGAAATTTGAGTTAGAATCTCTTTATCAAATTGGTCAAAATCGTATCCTTCATATTGTGGTTTGCTTAACAACTTCACAACAGAATCACTATAATAGTGAAGGTTTTTCATTATTTTATCAAAACCGAGCAATAACTCTTTATGTCCAAGGTCATTTTTTATAGCTAGACCATTAGGATTTACAGTATCAATAAGCGAAAGCACTTTTTCCATATCATTAGTCATGGTTAACATGATAAGTCGAGCATCAGGCATTTGTTTTTGAATAAGTAAAGCTAAATCTTCGCCAGAAAAAATGTTTTTTTCTTCGTATGCTGGCATGTTCAAGTCTAAAAATACAACATCAAACGGTACTTCGGCATTCATTATTGCTTCATAACCTGTTTCACAGTTTTTAGCTTGGGAAATATTAAATTGGTAGTTTTCTTTTGATTTGTATGCATTTATTCCATGCTTATAGCCTTCGATGATAAACGGATGATCATCTACAATAAGAAGGTTAATAATATTTGACATTTTGTACTAAGTTTGGTTTGGTTTTGGGGCATTTAATGGAATTATTACGGTTGTTGAAGTTCCCTGGTCAATGAGAGAATTAATTTCATATTTACCACTAGATTCCTCGGCTCTTGCAACCATGTTTTTCAATCCTATTCCTTTTTTCTTTTTGTTTAAATCAAATCCTAAACCGTCATCACTAACAGTTAAAACAATGTTTTCATCTACCGATTTGAAATCAACATTTATCGCTTTTGCTTTAGCGTATTTATTACAATTTTGTAACGTTTCTTGAAGAATTCTATACAAATTAATCTTAGCAATATTGTTTAACATATCCCATTTAATATTTTTATCAAAAGAATATGTCAACTTAGTTGTAAAAGAATTTTTTTGCTCTTCAAGCAAATTTAATACAATTCCAACAAAGTTATTAATTAATTTTTCTTTTTCTGAGCTTAAGTCATGAGAAATTTCTCGAATTTCTTGTTCGATATTCTTCAATTCCTGAATATAAGTATACCTTCTATCGATAGAATCCTTGTCTTTAGCATCATTCAAACTATCTAAGTTAAGTCTTGTACCAAACATTTTGCTCAACACACCGTCATGAAGTTCTTGTGCCATTCTCTTTTTCTCATCTGCACGGCTTTCTTCAATTGTAGCTTGTTGCGAAATCATAAGATTATAGATCTCTTCATTTACTTCTTGTTGTTGTTGTTTTAGAGCGAGTTCACGGTTTTTAGCTTTTTGTGATCTAACAATATATAAAAGTGCAAAGATTCCAGCAGTAGCAAATAAATAGTAAATTAGATTACGGTTCTCAACCTCAAGCTCCGATTTTTGTTGAATAATTTCATCTGTTTCATAAGCAATCCTTGCAAAGCGATCTTTTACTTTTCTCTCTTCGTTTTGTACGCTGTCGTTTAGGCGAATGTATTCTTGAGAGTATTTTGCAGCGTTTTTTATATCTACGTTTGATAGTTGTTTTAATGACGCGAGAATATCACTAGACACTTTAGTAGATTTTGCTAGTTTTAATGCATCATATGCAAATTTTTTTGAATTTATGCTATCATTAATTTCTCTATAATATTCTGAAAGATGTATTTTACTTAAAATTACTCCATCATAAAGTTGATTTTTTTCCCTTAATTTTAAAGATAAATGAAATAGACCAGGTAGTTCACTATAATCTTTTAACTTAAATTTTGAATAAGCATAATTATCAGTTAAGTTAGCAAATAAATCGGGCATTTCAGGAAGTAGATATTTACTTTTGAGACCTTCTTTAAAATATTCAATGGCTTTTATATGATCATTATTATTTTGATAGGAGAAACCTATGTTATTAAATGAAATAGGAACATAAAATTTTTTTTCATAAGTATCAATTGTTAACGCAATTTGAAGCGCATTATTTAAATATATAATTGAGTTAGAATAATTTTTTAGACCATTTGATGAAAGTCCAATTAGATTGTTAGCCAAGTAGTTACTTTTTAAGTCTTTCTCTTTGTTGATGAACTTTAAAGCTTCAATTGCCGACTGTTCACTTTCTAAATAATTGTTAGTACTGTATAGAAGATTTGATTTTGCTATAAAATTTTTGGCAATATCAGAACTGTCTTTCAATATAAGATAAAGTTTTTCAGCCTTCAAAAAGTAATAATATGAACTATCTATTTCATATAAATCTAACTTGGACTTTCCTATAAGGTTATAAGATGAGGCAATATTTAAAGTGTCGTTTGATAAAGTAGCATAAGTTAGTAAAACTTTACTGGTTTTTTCTTGCATTTTTGTCTCATCCAACTTATAATATTGTTCTGAAATTTCGGCTAACAAATTTCTGTTATTTAACGAATTTCCAGATTTTATTATTAAATCAAAACTTTTGTTTAATGAAGAAATTCTTTTTTCTCTAGTTAAAGATGTTTTTTCTCCATCTTTAATAAGTGTTCCAATAGAATCTTTTGATATAAGTTTAGTTTCATTCAAGTTTTTCTTTTTACTACAACCTAAAATCAACAAAAAAATTAAAAATATTTGCGCCTTTTTCAAAAATTTATTTTTTAAAACATTTGATAAAGATAAAAAAAAAGATGCATTAATGCATCTTTAAGTTATTTTTATGGAAGTAGTTGTTATACTTTCACTCCAGTTGATGTTCCACCAATCTCAGTAGTAGTTTTAGAGATAGTTACTTTTTCTGTTTTTGGCTCATTAAAAGACGTTAATACAACCATTGTAAAGAATACACCGAAAGTTAAAATTGCTTTTTTCATAATGTTGGGGTTTTTTATGTTATTAATTAATTAGATGAAAATTCAGCGTGAGTTTTATCTCTTTCTCACTTTGTAAATTTATATAACACATTAATTTACCATACCTTACAAATTGTATTTGTGGTAGAATATAGCCATTTGATAGTGAATGTAATTTAAAAAAAGGGTAGTCAGTAGGATTGTTTAGTTTTGCACAAATTCTAGTGTAAATAACGTATAATTATAATATTAAAACATTTATTTTCAATACTTTAAAAAATATTTGATAGCAAAAAATATTGATTTTAGCATTACATTACTGACAAATAGATTCGATTATACTGTTTTGAGAAAAATCAAAAATAGGTGCAAAAGGATTGCTTGAAGGTAAATTGAGAAATAGGAAAAACTAAATCTCTAAATAATTCCCATTAGTAATACTACTAATAATAGAATCTACATTTTCTTTATAAGACTTAGAAAATGGAAGTTTGATTGTGGTGTGTTTGATATAACATACGGCATTTCCTGTATGAATTCTTGAAACGTAATCAATATTGACAATATAACTGTTATGAATACGCACAAAAGGTGATTTAAGAACACCTTCAAAATGTTTCAGTGTTTTAAACGCTGTTATCATTTCGCCATTATACAAGTGAATATCAGTTGAATTATTATCGGCTTGCAAATAGCAAATATCTTTAGCTTCAATAAATCGGTAATCACCATACGATTTTACACAAATAATAAGTGGTTTGTCTTTTTTAGATGTTTCGTCGGTTGCAATTTCTAGATTTTCTTCGATAGCTTCAACTTGCTCAGTTGTTTCACCTTGGTTATTGCCAGCATTATCTTCTATCGCTTTCTCAAATTCAAAAAAGGTCTCAGAAACCAAATCTGATTTTGTCTCAACTATAAAATTACTCTCAGCAAAAGTATCATCTGAAATTGCTGTTTCTAACAGTCCGAATGATTGTTTAGTCTCTTTTTCTTGAAACTGGCAATTTTTTTCAATTTTAAGTAGAGTTTTTCTAAACTCATTAATACCTAACGGTTTAGTAAAGTAATCAAACACCTCGTATTTAAGAGCTTCATGTGCAAGATCTTTATACTTAGTTGTGATAATTATTTTTGGGATAACTTTTAAATAACGGTGTAACTCGTTAATAATATGTAATGAAAGATTACTTTCTTTATCGGAAGGATCGATTTCGAGAAAAACAATTTTGGGTTGGTGTTCTAAAATTAAATTTACACCATCGCTATAATTAGCTGCTGTAGCAACACATACAAGATTTTGAAAACGAGAAGCAACAGCTTGCGTTTTTAAAATGCTTTGAGTGTCATCATCGATAATGATATAAGTTAATTTCATATAATGCTATTGCTATAAACACAGCAAAGCATTAGTAGAAACAAAATAAAGCTTATTTTGTCATTTAAATTTTGAGTAGGCTTGGGACCTTTTTTTCAATTAGATTGCTAATTTACTAGTTTTTTGTTTACTATTTAACTCTTGTTGATAGGTTTGGCGCTATTGTTAACAAAAAAACATTAAGTGCAAAAAAAATCGATAAACTACTGCTGTGTTGAAAAATGGTTTATAAAAATAAGCAGATTACTTATTATAATACACAAATTATACTATTTTTGGTAAACTAAACTTAGTATAAATGTTATCAATAGACTTTTTATCGCGAAATGATATAACCACTACTTTTCCAAACGAAGAAAGCTGTATAAAACACTTAGAGCAACTTCGCTGGAAAGAAGACATAATAAGCCCATTTGATGAAAATTCAAAAGTATATTTCTGCAAAAACCACAAATACCGTTGTCGAAACACTGGAAAATATTTTAATGTAAAAACCAATACCATTTTTCATAATTCTCGAATTCCACTTCAGAAATGGTTTATTTCAATTTGGATGCTTTCAAATAGAAAAACAAGAATGACTTCGGTTTTTTTAGCAAAAGAAATTGGAATTACTCAAAAAACAGCTTGGTATATGATGCAACGTATCAAAGCATATCTCGAAGCTGATAACGGAATTGTAAAATCGAAAAAGAAAGCTAGAAAAACGACAGTTAAAAAAGAAAAAACTGTAATCGTAAAAGTTGCTAAGCCACTAATTATTGAGACAAAAGAACCTGAAACAATAACACTTTCTTCGGTAGAGAAAGAAAAATTAAAAATGTCAGAGTGGCTTTTGCTTTTAAAGAAACAATAACAAATTATGAGAGTTGTTAGATTTGGTTTGCCGACAAAAAAACTAAAACTTGGAACAATCGAGTTAGACGCTTATGTTTTAAACGATTATATTCGTGTTGTTGAAAAAAACAAACTCGAAAAAGCATTAGGCAAAGAAGGGAAATCAGAACAATGGCTGTTAGATTTTTTTGTTTCAATAAAAAATTATGTTGTTCTTTCTGATGAATTTGTTGAAACGTTAACTTATCCTATTGCTTTTACACATACAAACGATGAAGGAAAACAGAAAAGCTATTTAGGTTACAATGCCCATTTTTTTATTGAAATTATAACCACAATTGCAAAAGCTAAAAATGCTGGATATTTATCTTTAAACCAGCTAAAAACAGGAAAAATTGCTGATAAAATTATTGCTTTTTTAGAAAATAGATTTATTAAAAACCTAATTGATGAAGCTACAGGCTTTTCGTTTTACAAGGAAAATACTAAAGAAAGGTTTAAAGATTTTTTTATCAAACATAAACCCGATCCTGCCTTCGAGTGGATAAAAACATTTTCAGATTCTTTCTATGAAGATGTTTTTACTTATTTAGAAATGAGTTGGGTAGATTTAAAAAACAATCCCGTAAAAATAGCAGATTTCATTTATAGCACCATTTTTTTAAGAATCGATGATAAAACTCTTGAAGTTTTGAGAAAAACAAAACCGAAAAGAAGTTATCAAAACGCCTACGGAATTCCAATTAATAGAGAAAATCCAAAATTAAAAGAATACAACTTAAACATTCAAACCTTTTTCAAAGAAGCCATTTATAATAGAACCTTCTTTATGGAATTGCTAATTAAAACGTATCCTAAAAACCCAGAAAGAGAAACAATTATTTTTACGGTTGAAAGTGAAAATCAAAAACTAAGTAGTTTTGACGAAAAGCTGAAAATAGGATTGGTGAAAAAAATGTAATAATATGCTTAGTTTTGCGTTTCTTTGTAAACAAATTTTAAACTAAAAAATGAAAAAAATTATAATCTTATTAGTTATTGCAGTAAATGGTTTTTCATTTGCTCAAGAAACAACATCAACAGAAAACGCAAACCCCAAAAATGAATTAAAAATTAATGCTATTTCTACGTTAGCTGGATTTCCTGAGTTTACATATGAAAGAATTATTAATGAGGAATCGGCTGTTGGACTATCGATGGGTTTTGCTGCTGATAAAGAAATAGAAACCAAATTTAAATTGACTCCTTACTATAGATTCTATTTTGGAAAAAAATATGCGGCAGGTTTTTATGTTGAAGGTTTTGGAATGCTAAATTCAATATCTACTCAAGATTATCAATACTATGTATATAATCCAACGTATGATCCAGTATATGGAAGTAATTACGTAACACAAAAAGGTGAAAAATATACTGACTTTGCATTAGGTTTTGGTATAGGTTCAAAATGGATTACTAAAAAAGGTGTGATTTTTGAAATAAATGCAGGTTTTGGAAGGAACTTATTGAATGCAGATAAAAATGATTTCTATGACCACGTTTTTGTGGGTAGAGGTGGATTATCTATCGGATATAGATTTTAGCTTTATTATAAAAGGTTAAAGAAAAGGGTTCAAATATTGAATCCTTTTTTTTATTTTAAATTTTTACAAAATAAAAAAGGTGAAATCTCTTTCACCTTTTTTGCCCCAAATCTACCACAAGATTAACCTACTAATTTTATGATGTAGCAAACATACGTCATTCCTTGGTGTCAACAGCCTTGGTTATTAGTATTATATTTACAATACAGTCAAATGATAGTGTAATTATACTTTTCAAATAGTCAATAGAAGTTATTTTAAATGAGAAAAAGTCAATTTACAAAGGTTCTTTTAATATAAATATCAATTAAGATGCTTTTTTTGTTGCATCAAAATGAGAAATAAATAGTATAATTTGAGGTTTTAAAAAAGAAATGAAAAGTAAATGAAAGACTAATTTTTTGGAAGTTAACTAAAATAAAAAAGGTGAAATTGCTTTCACCTTTTTTGCCCCAAATCTACCATAAACTTAACCTACTAATGCTATGGTAGACCAAATATATACTTAACAAATTTTTACAACAAACATATAGGACAAAAAGCTATAAAAATCGTTGAATGGCATAACTCTACTTTTTTTAATAGGCTCTAGCACTAATTCCCTCATAAAAATTGATAAAAGCTCTGTTCACAACCCTATTTCCTCCAGGTGTTGGATAATCGCCAGTAAAATACCAATCGCCTAAGTTTTTCGGACAAGCTTCGTGTAAATTAGCAACTGTCTGAAAAATAATTTTCACTTCTGCTTTTATGTCTTTAGGATTTAATAGTTCAGCAATTTTATCTGAAATCTCTTGATCGGTGAAAGGCGCATAAATTTCGGTTACATGATTTATAACTTCGCTGTCTTTTAAATTTTCTTGTGTTTTGCATTTTTCATAAACTGTTTCAACAATATGATAAAGATTTCGCTCTTTCAATAATTCAAGCGCTGCCTGAAATGCAACAAGTCCTTCCAAACGAGCCATATCAATACCATAACAATCAGGAAAACGAATTTGTGGCGCTGAAGAAACAACAACTATTCTTTTAGGACTTAGTCTGTCCATCATTTTCAGAATACTTTTCTTTAATGTCGTTCCTCGTACAATACTATCGTCAATAATTACCAAATTATCTGTTGGTTTGATAACGCCGTAAGTTACATCGTAAACATGCGCTACCAAATCATCTCGACTACTATCTTCAGTAATAAAAGTTCTTAGTTTCACGTCTTTAATCGCAATTTTTTCAGTTCTAATTTTTACCGAAAGAATTTCTTCTAATTTTTCTTTGGTTAATGTTTTACGATTGGTTAGAATAAATTGGTTTTTTCTTTGGTTCAAAAAATCATTAGCCGCTTCTACCATTCCGTAAAAAGAAGTTTCGGCGGTATTTGGAATAAAAGAGAAAACTGTATTGTCAGTATCATTATCAATAGCTTCTAAAACAGCAGGAAGAATTAGTTTTCCTAATTTTTTTCTTTCTTGATAAATTTCGGCATCGCTTCCGCGTGAAAAATATATTCGTTCAAATGAACAAGCTTTTTTTATAGTTGGCGTAATGATTTCCTCTAAAGTGGCAATTCCATTTTTTTTGATAATCAATGCATTACCTGCCGGAAGTTCTTGTACTTTTTCAAAAGGAACATTAAAAACCGTTTGAATAACAGGTCTTTCTGAGGCAACGACTACAACTTCATCATCTTCATAAAAATATGCAGGACGAATTCCTGCCGGATCACGAAATACAAATGCGTCTCCATGACCTAACAATCCTGCCATAGCATAGCCGCCATCCCAACCACGAGAAGCTCTTTTTAATATTTTGGCAATATCTAATTTGGCAGCAATAACTGGAGAAGCTTCTCGTTTGGATAACCCATTATTTTTACATTCTTGGTATAAATCGGTTACTTCATCATCAAGAAAATGACCAATTTTTTCCATAACCGTTACGGTATCTGCTAATTCTTTTGGATGCTGACCTAATTCTACTAAACTTGTAAAAAGCTCTTTTACATTGGTCATGTTGAAGTTTCCTGCCACAATCAAGTTACGGTGCATCCAATTGTTTTGACGTAAAAAAGGATGAACGCTTTCAATACTATTTTTACCAAATGTTCCATATCGAACATGTCCAAGAAACAACTCGCCAATATAAGGAATATTATCTTTTTGAAGTTGAACATCTTCCTGATATTCAGGATGTATGGTTAATTCTTCGTTGATTCTGCCATTTATTTGAGCAAAAATATCTTGAATTGGTTGTGCATCGTTTGAACGAATTCGACTTATGTATCTTTCTCCGGGTTCTACATCAAGTTTGATAGAAGCTAAACCAGCGCCATCTTGACCTCTATTGTGTTGTTTCTCCATTAAGAGATACATTTTTTGAATTCCGTAGAAAGCTGAACCGTATTTTTCTTTGTAAAATTCTAACGGTTTCTTTAATCGTAAAAGTGCAATTCCACATTCGTGTTTGATTGCGTCACTCATTGTATTGTAGTTGTTTTAGGGACAAGTCGCGACTTGTCCGTGCTGTTGTTTTTAAATAAAAATGCCCCGAAAATTTCGAGGCATAAAGTTATTATAATTCTATATCAAAATGTGTTAATGATTTGAATAATTTTAATCGATTTTTGACTTCCGATTCTGTTAGCTCTAACATTCTTTCTGTTCCAAATTTTTCTACACAAAATGATGCTAAGTTGGAACCTTGAATAATTGCCGTTTTCATTGTGTTAAATGAAACATCACCTTGTTGCGCAATAAATCCTGAAAAACCGCCTGCAAAAGTATCGCCAGCTCCTGTTGGATCAAAAACATCTGCCAGTGGCAATGCTGGTGCAAAGAAAATATGTTCGTTATGGAAAATTAACGCACCGTGTTCTCCTTTTTTAATCACTACATATTTTGGTCCCATTTTGTGAATTTTAGCAGCAGCTTTTACTAGAGAATATTCTCCCGAAAGTTGACGTGCTTCTTCATCATTGATTGTTATTACATCAACGCGTTTGATTACGTCTAATAACTCTGGCAAAGCACAATCCATCCAGAAATTCATTGTGTCAAGAACTACTAATTTTGGAGTTGTTGTCATTTGTTTTAAAACACCTGACTGAACTAATGGATGCAAGTTTCCTAACATTACTACTTCGGCGTTTTTAAAATCTTGCGGAACAACTGGATTAAAATCGGCAAGAACGTTTAATTCTGTTGCCAAAGTATCTCTTGAATTCATATCATTGTGATACTTTCCACTCCAAAAAAATGTTTTTCCACCTTTTACGATTTCGATTCCAGAAATATCAATATTTCTTGCAGTTAGTAAATCTAAATATTCTTGAGGAAAATCTTCACCAACTATTGAAACAATTCCAGATTTTACATTAAAATGTGAAGCTGAAAGTCCGATAAAGGTAGCAGCACCACCTAAAATTTTGTCTGTTTTCCCAAAAGGCGTTTCGATAGCGTCAAAAGCAACCGTTCCTACTATTAATAGTTTGTTCATTGTAAGTATTTCAAATTAAAGGCGCAAAGATAGTTTATAAGTTTTAGAGATGCAAAAATTGAAGATTTTGCTTTTAAATTTCTTTTATAAAAAAAGGGTTACGTATAAAACGCAACCCTTTTTTATTGGATTTATAAATTTTTAATTTATTACAATGTCGTCTAATTGAACAGTTGTTGTAATAGTTGTTGTTCCAACGTACTCAAAGACAAAATAACCGTTTCCTGTCAAACTAGTTGGAATATTATAGGTTCCGGCAGAATTAAAATTGCTTTCTGATGAATTAGTACCAGGATAAGTAATATTAAAGCTTGAAGTAATGTTTACAAACGGAGCAACATTTAAAAACCCAACTGTAAAATCTTGTTGCTTCACATAATATACATTCAAAGCATTACCATTATTAAATCTGATTTTTTCTGAAAAAGTTAATGAATTTGCTGCAGTAAAATCAACAGGGACTATAAAATAGCATTGTGCTGGAGTTCCAGGATTATTTGTTCCAGCAAAAGAACTCATTTCTAAATATCTATTACCAGAAAATTCCCTAACAAACCAATATTTTGTTCCAAAACTTCTATCATTTATATAGTTTGGGAAAGACTTCGTATCAATTGCATAACTAGTAAATGGCTCATTTAGAGTTCCTGAGAATGTTATATTAGTACCACCTAAAGGTAAGGATGGTGACAATACTCTTGGTTTATCAAACTTAACATCATTTTCGGTTCTCAGTATTAATTGAAAACCATTATTATATTTTCCAAGAACTCCTCTTATTTTTCCATTCCCTTTTGCAACAGAATTTCCAGCAAACTTAGCAAATTTACTTGTTCTAACATCTAGAGTAGTAGAGCCATTTGTTATTTTTAGACTTGTATCAAAATCAGGTTTGCTATATGTTCCCGTAATTGCAACATCATCAAACTGAACATCACTAATTTCAACAAGTGTATTAAGATATGTATCGCTTATTGCTTGGGCAAGAGTAATTTTATGTACTATTGTTTCCTCATCAACAATTTGACAGGAAGGAATTAAATATTTTTTGTACTCAAGAGTCGGAATTCTATCAACATCATATATATCTGTTGGTTTTGCACCAAAAACTAACCCTCTTGTAAAATCAGATGGATTACCAAAGTGCAGTCCTTTCATTTTAAGATAAACTTTTCTTCCTGGTTCAAAACCCTCATTATAAATGTTGTCGTCATCTACCGACATAATAAATCCACGTGAACCATCTATTGGCTGAAAATACATGTTTTTAAAGAAGTTCCCTCCTTTATCATTTGAAATAACATAGGCTTCGATAACATCATCTGATGTGTATTCTGGTGTGTTTGGAATTGTGCTTGGCGCTATTGCAACTGGGTTGATTGCAACTGCATAAACATCTGACACTTCTTTTGTTTTTACTAATGAAGGATTAACACAGTCTGCCTGAATAGGATCATTAAATGTCTCATTTACACAACTAACCGACAATGTCATCAAAGTTGTGATTGCTATAATTTTATTGAAAATAGTTTTCATATTTTTATTATTTAAAAAGTTAAATAAACGTTTACCATAAATGTTCTTCCATAACCATAGAAATATTTATTGCCAAAAGAACGATTTGGACCTTGATAATCTTTGTACAATTCACTATATGTAGCATTTCTAGCTTGTTCAAAACCACCTGTTTTGTATACTTTGTCTAAAATATTATTTACATTAGCAAAAATCCCAAGTGTATTTTGACCAATTCTCCATGATTTTCCACCTACAACGTTAAACAACATAAACGAGTCAAATTGTTCTTGTTGTAAATATTGGTCAGCTAAGTTTTGATTTGTTGGAAATAACGCTTTGTCAGATTTGTCATAAAAATCATTAGTTCTGAGTAACGGAGAAACATCAACATAATTTTTAGCCAAATAGTTTGCGTTTGCTCCAATCCACCA
Organism: Flavobacterium sp.; assembly: GCF_027531705.1. Taxonomy (GTDB): domain Bacteria; phylum Bacteroidota; class Bacteroidia; order Flavobacteriales; family Flavobacteriaceae; genus Flavobacterium. Next base: position 110,363 of record NZ_JAPZSP010000024.1, read on the forward strand.
GAATTTTGGGTCACGGTATTCTAATCCTATTGAGTAAGCCTCTTGAGGTGTTCCTGCAACTTTATAATTTTTGATTTTAGCAACCGTGTCATCATTTATTGGTTCAACTATTCCATCAGCCAAAAGTTTAATATCTGAATCATTTGTATATTTATATTCTCCAAATGCTGCTACTGCCGTTGCTTTTATAGTTGAAGTAATTTGGTATTCTATACCGGCTTCAATACCAATATTTCTTTTGTTTTGACCAGTTATTACTTCGGTTACAAATTCTCCTGCAGCAGTTGTACCAGTTGTATTAATTGCATCAGCATAATAAAAAGCTACATCTGTAGAATTCTTGGTTTCATTAAAAAAACCTGTAAATCTGGCTTTCAATTTAGGAGTTTTGATAATATAACTCAAATCCATACTACTAATTCCTTCATTAGAAATGTTTTCGGTGCTATTGTTGTTTTGTCTTGCATAAGGAAAAACATCTTTTGTATTTGGTGCTTTACTCATATAAACACCGTTAAAATCAACATAATGTCTTCCTGAAATTTTATAAGTTAAACCACCTTTAAAACCGAAATTATCAAAATGTAATTTATCGCTTTTACCAAAAGAGTTAGTTGGATTAAATCCGTTTCTGTAAAGACCTTCTCTTTGATAAGAATTTCTTGAAAAGGTTTGTGCTAAGTAAAAATCAACTTTTTTGTAAGTAAACTTGAATTGAGTAAAAGCATCAATTTTAGTTGCATTTATATTGTAGTTGTAACCATATCTATCATTTACACCAACAATTCTACCTGGATTGTTTGTATCAGAATCTTGTTCTGAACCAACTCCAAAAAGATTTACATCATTATAAAAGTTTCCACCTAATAAATCTAACAAATTTTTAAAGTTTTCTGATTTTGAATTTGTAAAAGTTGCTCCAGCGTTCATTACAATATTGTCGGATAGTCTAGTTGAGAAAATAGAATTTGCAGTTACAGTTGTATCATCAGTTCTGTCTTCATATAACACAAAAACGCTCCCAGTATTAATATTCAAAGGTTTTCTATTGTCATTATACATAGCAGTCCAATTTAACTGCGGATTTGATAAAAACCCTTGTTTTAATCCTTCAGCTTGTACAAAATTAGGGCTATAAACACCATCTATAAAATTGGTCGTAGCATAACTTGGTAGTTTTTTATAATATGTTGGATCTGGATTGTCAACTGCCTGAAAATCTATTCTACTATTACCTATTTTACCAGTTTGGTAAGAAACGTTTGTATTTAATTTTGATTTTGAATTTAATTTCCAATAATGGCTTAAGATGATTATTGGTTCTTCCACTACTTTTTCACGAGAATTTCTTTTCTCGCCTTCTTGCCAACCCCAATATGAATTATATTTAAAATCTTTTAAATTTGTAATCTCATCAGTATTTGGAGAGTTTTTCCCTCTTCTGTTTTGAGCATACATTGAAGTAAGGTTTAACGAATGATTTGCATTTATTCTTTTTTCAACACTTGCAAATAATGAATTAGCAGCATAAGTTGTTCCGTCAAAATGACCTTCTTCTGCCCAACGTCTTCCTCCAGAAATTACATAAGCCCAACCATCTTTATCCATTCCAGAAGCATGTGTAACCATTGCTCTAAAATTATAGTTGGTATTTGTGCTTAAGAAAGAAAGTCTAGTTCCTTTTCTATATATTGAAGCTTGAGTATTCATTTCTTGCGTTCCAGCAATTCCTCCAAAAGTATAATCAGAAGGTTTTGAACCATCTGTAAATTCTTGGTTTCTAGTTGCATCGTTTAGACCACCCCAATTACTATATTGTGGTCTTCCATCTGATAATCGATTCATTGAAACACCGTTAATCATAACAGTAGAATATTCATTATCGATACCACGAACGCTAAAACGTGCTTGACCAAAATTATAAGCAGCCGCTTGTTGGAAAGCATCTCTACTAGCTTGTAATAAAGCCGATGTGCTTTCTGAACCACTATTATCATCACCCAAATCATTATCAGTGATAGTAATTAAGCTGTTTTGCTGTTCTTCGGTGATGTCTTCGTCTAAAACAACTATTCCGACATCAATCATTTTTCCTGCTACTATTTCAATTTGTAATAATTGATCTTTGTAACCTTGACTTCTAACTTGAAGTAACTGATTTCCAACAGGTACTCCTTTGAATACAAATTTTCCTGATCCGTCTGTAATTTGAGTTAAATTTGTGTTTTGAATGGATGTAACGACATTCTGTAATGGTTTTTGTGTTTTAGAATCCAAAACTTTTCCTGAAACTCCCGTTCCTGTTTGGGCAAAAACAAATAACACTTGCATTACAAATAATGTACTAATAACAAGTTTTTTCATAAATAGAATAAAATTAATTTACATTTTTTTGTCAAGAATTAATTTCTTAACGGTACAAATGTACATCATTTAATAATATTATATACTTTTGGCAGAGAATTTGTAAATAACTTTACAGTATAATAATATCGAATTTATGAGAATTAATAAACTTATTGCCCTTTTGATTGTTTTATTCGCAATGCAAGGCGCAAATGCACAGGCTAAAAAGTATAAAATTCATACCGTTGCGTTTTATAATTTAGAAAATTTGTTTGATACAATTAACAATCCGAATAACGACGAAGAATGGTTGCCTAATGGTTCTCAAAACTGGACAGGCGAAAAATATAAAAGAAAGCTTCAAAATATGGCAAGAGTCATTGCCGAAATTGGAACAAACGACCAACAAAAAGAATCTCCAACTTTTTTGGGTGTTTGCGAAGTTGAAAATAGAGGAGTTCTAGAAGATTTAGTAAAAGAACCACTACTCATTGATAAACAATATGGAGTTGTTCATTTTGATTCGCCCGACAAAAGAGGAATTGATGTTGGCCTTTTATACAAAAAGAAAAACTTTACCTTAACTAGTTATACTAATGTTCCATTATACATATATAAGGATCAAGAAAAAAAATCTAAAAAAGAAGAAAAAGAAGAAATTACAGATGATGCTATTGCAGAAGATCTTTCTTCAAAAAGAGTTTATACTAGAGATCAATTATTAGTTACAGGATTTCTAGATGGTGAAGAAATTAATATTATTGTTAATCACTGGCCATCTCGTTCTGGTGGTGAAAAGAAAAGTTCACCTTTTAGAGAAGCTGCTGGCGCACTTAATAGAAAAATCATGGATTCATTAGTAAAAATAAATCCTAATGCTAAAATCATAACTATGGGCGACCTTAATGATGGTTCTTATAATAAAAGTGTAAAAGTTGAAATTGGTGCTAAACTCAAAAAATCGGAACTACAATCAGCTGGTGATATATACAATCCATTTGAGCAAATGGCAAAAGAAGGTCATGCCTCTCTTTTTTACAGAGATTCTGGAGATATTTTTGACCAAATTATGGTTAGTGAACGATTCATAAATAGCGACTCAAGCACATACAAATATTGGAAAGCTGGAATTTATAACAAACCTTTTATGATACAAACAACTGGACAGTACAAAGGTTATCCACTAAGACATTCTGCTACCGAAGAAGGTTTTAGTGATCACTTTCCAGTATATGTCTATCTTATTAAAGAAGTAAAATAATTTTTAAAAGGTTGGTTCTTGCCAGCCTTTTTTATTTTTTAGTAATTTCGTAAAAAATAATTTTATGTCAATTCAAAAACCTTTCAACCTAGCCAAGTGGATAGAAGAAAATAAACATCTTCTTCAACCGCCAGTTTCTAATAAAAACCTTTATGTAGATTCTGGCGATTATATTGTAATGATTGTTGGTGGTCCAAATGCCCGAAAAGATTATCATTACAACGAAACCGAAGAATTGTTCTATCAATTACAGGGTGAAATAACAGTTTACATTCAAGAAAATGGCAAAAAGAAAGCTATGAAGCTTTCTGCTGGAGATATGTTTCTGCTGCCTGCCAAAGTGCCACATTCACCATCGCGAACAGAAAACTCAATTGGTTTGGTTATCGAAAGAAAAAGAGAAAACTTAAGTTTAAAAGACGGTTTGCTTTGGTTTTGCGACAATTGCAATCACAAATTGCACGAAGTCTATTTTGAATTACACAATATTGAAAAAGATTTTCTTTCACATTTTAAAGAATTTTACAATTCTGAAGAAAAAAGAACGTGTCAAAAATGTGGAACTATAATGCAATCTGACCCAAGATTTATAGATAAAGACTACGAATCCTAGAATAAACATTTAAGAAATTAAGCTCTTTTTGTTCCTTTCATGTTTAATTTCTTTAAGCAAATCCAGCTATACATTTCAAGTTTTTGAAAATAAACACTATTTTTCTAAGCCACAAAAGGAGCTTCTATGGTCGCTCTTTTCTGCCAAGAAAAATTAGCATTTTTTTTCAAAAAGCTTTCCATTTCTATCTGGGCTAAATACCAAAAATTCAAAATAAACCACTATTTTTACCAAAAATTTATAAATCACAAATAAAAACATACAAATGTCAACAATTGCTCAACAATTCGGCATGACCGAAGCATTAGAAATTCTAGGTGTAAAAGCCATAAACGAAGGAACTTCTACAGGAAACAATCACTTTTCTAATGGTGCTATTCTAGAAAGTTATTCGCCAGTAGATGGACAACTTATTGCAAAAGTAAGAACAACAACTGCCGAAGATTATGAAAAAGTAATGCAAACTGCGACTGAAGCATTCAAAACATTTCGTTTAATGCCAGCTCCAAAACGTGGAGAAATTGTCCGTCAGTTTGGAGAAAAACTAAGAAAATACAAAGAACCACTTGGTAAACTAGTTTCCTATGAAATGGGAAAATCATTGCAAGAAGGTTATGGTGAAGTACAAGAAATGATTGACATTTGCGACTTTGCAGTTGGTCTTTCTCGTCAATTACATGGTTTGACAATGCACTCAGAACGTCCTGGACACAGAATGTATGAGCAATACCATCCACTTGGGATTGTTGGGATTATTTCTGCCTTCAACTTTCCAGTTGCCGTTTGGGCTTGGAATACGGCTTTAGCATGGATTTGTGGAGATGTTTGCGTTTGGAAACCATCTGAAAAAACACCTTTATGCGGAATTGCATGTCAAAATATCATTGCCGAGGTTTTAAAAGAAAATAATCTTCCCGAAGGAATTTCATGTTTAATAAATGGTGACTATAAAGTGGGTGAAATGATGACTCACGATAAGAGAGTTCCTTTAGTTTCTGCAACAGGTTCTACTCGTATGGGTAAAATTGTAGCCCAAGCATGTGCGGCTCGTTTAGGAAATTCACTTTTAGAATTAGGTGGAAACAATGCAATCATTGTAACGCCAGATGCAGATATCAAAATGACAGTTATCGGTGCCGTTTTTGGAGCTGTTGGAACAGCTGGTCAACGTTGTACTTCAACTCGTAGATTAATTATACACGAAAGTATCTATGATAAAGTAAAAGATGCTGTAACTTCTGCTTACAATCAATTAAGAATTGGAAATCCTTTAGATCAAAACAATCATGTTGGACCACTAATTGATACGCATGCTGTTGAAATGTACAACAAAGCATTAGAAAAAGTAGTTGCCGAAGGCGGAAAAATTCTAGTTGAAGGCGGCGTTCTTTCTGGTGAAGGTTATGAAAGTGGTTGCTATGTAAAACCAGCGATTGCTGAAGCAAATAATTCTTTCGAAATTGTACAGCACGAAACGTTTGCACCAGTACTTTACTTACTTAAATACACAGGCGATGTTCATGATGCAATTGCTATTCAAAATGGTGTAGCGCAAGGTTTATCTTCTGCCATTATGACCAACAATCTTCGTGAAGCTGAAGCATTCTTATCGGTAGCAGGTTCTGACTGTGGAATTGCGAATGTAAACATTGGAACTTCTGGAGCAGAAATTGGTGGCGCTTTTGGTGGAGAAAAAGAAACCGGTGGCGGTAGAGAATCTGGTTCAGATGCCTGGAAAGCGTATATGCGAAGACAAACCAACACAATCAATTACACAACAAGTTTACCACTAGCACAAGGAATTAAATTTGATTTATAAATAAAGAACCGACTTAATTGTCGGTTTTTTTACGCAACCTTTTTATATTTTTTGCATCTTGTTAAAAACTATAATTTATGAAAAAACTAGCATTCGTTTTATGTCTTCCATTCTTACTTGCTTCAACTTGCGAGAATGACGATAATATTGATGATATTGATGATATTGTTTGCACAACAGAAGCAAAGGCAGGATTAAACGTTACCGTAAAAGATTTAAACACCAATCAAATTTTGAATGAAGGTGTAATCGTAGAAGCAACAGATGGGTTGTATGTTGAACTTTTAGAATCTTTCTTTCCAACACAAACCACTTTTTTTGGCGCTTGGGAAAGAACAGGTAATTATACTCTAACTGTTACAAAAGTTGGCTATGAAAACTATGTTTCTGATGTGATAACTGTTACTCGCGATGTTTGTCATGTTATACCGAAGCAGATAGAAATTAAGTTAACACCACAATAAACAAAAAAGGATTCAACGCTAAATTGAATCCTTTTTTATTTTTAATTAAAAGATATTATTTTGTCTTCTTAGTATATTGAGTTAAGATTACAATATGTTGACCTTCGACTCTACCTTCTATATGTTCAGCATTATCCCAAACTAATTTGATATTGTGAACGGCAGCGCCACGTTTTGCGGTAAAGTTGGCTCCTTTTACGTCCAAATCTTTTATCAAAACTACAGAATCACCATCTTTTAGTATATTTCCGTTTGAATCTTTGTGAACAATTTTCCCTTCTTCATCCTCGCCTTCGCCTGTTGCTGCTGCCCAAACCAATGTTTCATCATCAAGATACATCATATCAAGCAAATCTTGTGGCCAGCCTTCAGCTCTTAATCTATTTAGCATTCTCCAAGCAACAACTTGAACTGATTTGTTTTCATTCCACATACTATCAGAAAGACAACGCCAGTGGTTTGGATCAGTAGTTGTTACATTCTCAATTTGATTTTTACAAGTTGTACAAACCAAAACAGAATTGTCAACCGACATAGCTTCTTCTTTGGTTAAATAAATTTTTAAATCATCTGAGCTACCACATAATTCACATTTAGAACCACTTCTTTCGTATAACTTTTTATCTATACTCATTTTAGTATTTTGTTTTATAAAAAAAATCACGAATTAAATTTTGAGCTTAATTCGTGATTTTTATACTGTTTGTTGGATTTTATAAATTAAATGAAACACCTACATTAGCAATAAAAAATCCTTTGTCATCAGAATCATATTGAGCCAATTGCGTTCCAAATTCAGTGTAAACACCAAATCCATCAGAAAAGAAATATCTTGCTCCTAAATGTCCGCCGAAATCTCTAATACCTAAGCTTAAACCTGGATAAATATCAAGTTTATCATCAATATTTAATACATTTCCAATATTTGCATTAAATCTTGCTCTTACATCAATTTTATCCCCAAAATCAACATCTGAAGCTTTAATACCTCCTGAAAAACCCATTAAATAAGAAGCTGCAACACCAATAGACATGTTTTCACCAACACCATAATCACCAGTTAAGTGAATTCCTGTTGCTTTTTCTGGTAAATGTGCACCAACTTGAACTTTGAAATCTCCTTTTCCTTTAAACGCTTGAGCGTTAACAAAACCTACTGATAGGACAACTAATAAAGTAATAATTTTTTTCATATCTATTTCGTTTTAAAATTTTGTCAAAGATAATAAGTTTTTTTAATTTCTGCCTTTTTCGTCTGGATACAATAAATTTAAAGGTTTACTCTGCCAATATTCTTTAGAATCCACATCCATAATAGTTAAAGGTCCGATAAAAGCTGCTCCTGTATCTACATTCCAAACGTTGGCATAATTTAATGGGATTGTTTCATTAACTTTAGTAACTGGTGTGTGTCCGATATATATTTCTTTATAATTAGTGAACCTTTTAGGATAGTATGGACTTGAAGTCTCAATAGTTTTATCAAGACACAAAGCAGTTTCCCATAAAGTTCTATCCCAATAAAATAATTTTGGAAAATACTCAAAAGCTACACCATTCAAATTTGTAAAACCAGCATGAACAAATAATCTGTTTTGTTCATCTATATAATAATTCTGTAAGGATTTTAAAAAATCAATATGAACTTGCTTCTTTTCAGTAGAAACTTGTTTATAAGCATTCACCGTTGCTTCACCTCCATGTTTAAACCACATTTCTTCATTAAACCTTGGATCGCTATTTTGTAACCAATCTAATAGTAACTGATCATGATTTCCTCTAATAAATATACATTGTTGTTTTTCTTGAAGGTTTATTAAAAAATCAAGCACTTGTGGCGATTGACTCCAACCATCTACGTAATCTCCTAAAAATATCAACTTATCATTGCTGCTAACATTTGCATTTACCAAAACTTCTTGCAAAGCCAGCAAACCACCGTGTATATCTCCTATTACTAAAACTCTCTGTTGCATAATCTCTTTTGAATCAAACTTTTATTCTTGTTTTTGAGTAAAATATCACTACTATATTAATTACAATTGTGCAAATTTAGGGCTTAGCATTAATATAAAAAGTAAGATTTTTTGTATTTTTAAAGATTTTACTAACAAATTTTCGAAGTTTTCGTTATTTTTTTTGAAATGAAACTGAGATTTTTAAAAAAAATACCTAGAAACAAAAAGTCA